>DATCFT010000036.1:0-15850 GCA_036509335.1 Hanamia sp. | reverse complement strand
AAAAAAGTACGGGCATGGCTATACGAAATAAAATACAGGATGATGCAAATGAGCTATTTCACGAATACAACAGGGTCGAACTAATAAAGAAATACATTCACGACAATATTAAAAGTGATTTGCGCGCTACCATAATATCCCTGAAATTTGAATTAAGCATTTCCTCTTTGCAGCACCTGTTTAAAAAATATGAAGGACAATCTTACCGCCATTATTTAGAAGATACACGAATGACAAAAGCCTTTGAGCTTATCGCCAAAGAAGGCAAAAGGATTAATGAAGCAATGTATGCCACCGGCTATCATAACCGGGCCACTTTTAATGCTGCTTTCAAAAAGAGATTTAAACATCATCCCGGGCATTTCAGAAAATAACTTTTGCAAAAAACCATACATTTTTGCAGGAAACTATACATAATTGCAGGATACTATACACTTTTGTTCTTCTCTGGTATGGTAATCCATCTGAACTTTGTAATAACAAAAAGATAGAAATTCTGCCGCTTCATTAAAAGAATTACAGACAGGCTAAACACATCATTTTATTATTAAAAAAGAAGTGTGATGAAAAAAAAGATACCTGATATTATTTGTGGATTGCTGATCCTTTTATTTTTGTATGCAGCAATCAGTAAGCTACTTGCATTCGGACAATTCAGGTTTGTATTAAGCAGAGCGCCTTTAACCGGCAATCACTCTACTCTTATTGCTGCGCTGGTCCCTGCAATGGAACTGATAATTGCGGCTTTATTGATCATACCAAGTTCTTCAAAAGCAGGAATGATGAGTGCTGTGAGCTTATTGATTGTGTTTACTACTTACGTCGCTTTTATGGTATTAACTGATCCTGATCTTCCGTGCTCTTGCGGTGGTGTCATTCAGCAGCTAAGCTGGAAGCAGCATATTGCATTTAATATTTTTTTCATTGTGCTTGCTATCATCGGTATTTATTTTCAACGACATACGCTCTTTAAAGCAAAACAGCGAACGGATATTTTATAAAGAACGGATATTTCATAAAACAGAATCATAGGCCTTATTGCAATAAGCAGGAAGTAAGCTGAAAACCTGTAACAGAGTAGGCAATATTTAATAACCAACATTGTTTAAAAGGAAACAATACAATCACGGCATTTTTATTTAATCACTTTAAATTTTTCAATATGAAAAAATATCTTACAGGCATTGTTGCCATTATGCTGGGAATGCTGCTGGCATTTGGAACAAGCGCCTTTAAAGGCAACAAAAAGCATCACAATAATATTAAAGCTGATACTGAATATTATTGGTATGATGTAAATTCTTCTGGACAGATAGTTGCGGGCTCAGAAGCTTACGACGGTAATAAGGAAGATATGGTATATGCAAATGACAATTTACCTTGCACACCGGGAACAGTTGCGGATTGTGTTCGTGGTTTTAACAGTCAACTTACACAGTTTCCTACTTCATCTCCGGGTGTAGTTTCCATAAAAAGGAATTAATTAAAACCGTTGAAATTTAAAAGGAGGTCACTATCATTTTGTGTCCTCCTTTTTTTATGCGATTGGCTTTGAATGTTATAGGCAGCTGCAACTCAATATCCAGGATTTTGTATTAGTGAAGGATCGTTTTGTAACTCTGATAACGGAATCGGATAAAGCGCATCAGTTGGTTGCCAATTAGGTGCTTTTATAATTCCTAATACTTCATTTACTTTTCCTGTTCTCTTTAAATCAAAAAAACGATTTCCCCATTCGCAGAAAAGTTCTACTTGTCTTTCATGTAATATGGCACTTAGTAGCGAAGATTGATCAGTAGCTGTTGTATTTGGCAAACCTGCTCTTGCCCGGATAAGATTAAGATCAGAAATACTGCCATCTATATCATTTTGCATTGCCCTCGCTTCTGCCCTGATTAAATATTGCTCTGAAAGTCGGAGAGCAATATAATATTCTGAAACAGGAGTGGAACTTCTTATCTTGTACTTATACGGATAATAATATGTTTGGCCTCCAACAATATTATTTTTGATCCATTTCTCCTTCCTTAAATCTCCCGAGTCAAAAGCATTTAGTAAATAAGATGTTATTGCATAAGCAGGCCTTGAAGAAGATGATGAAGGAATAAACGTAGCTCCATCTCCTGTATTCCTATAATCGTTTGCAAACTGCCAAATGGTTTCATTAGATGACTGTGAAAAAACATTGTCTAAATTTGATTCCAGAAAATATTCATTTGAATTGATTACTGATGAAGCCTGTGCTTCCGCATCTACCCAATCTTTCTGATATAAATAAATTCTTGAAAGCAAAGCAGCCGCAGTCCATTTATTGGGCCTTGCTTTCATTGCTGAAGGATATTCGTCTCGTAAAAGGCCTTCAGCTTTTAACAAGTCTCCGATAAGTTGATTGTAAATTTGATTTGCCGGAGTCCTGGGCATTATGCTATTAACACGATAGTTAGTTGAAGTTACTAAGGGAACGTCTCCGAACAAGTTAACAAGATAAAAATAATTAAACGCTCTCGCAACAAGCATTTCGCCTTCCAATTGATTTTTAACCGAGTCATTCAGATTTACCGAGTTAGATAACCCTTCAATTACAGCATTGGCAAAATATATATTTCTAAATCCGGGAACCCAAAGCCGTGTGTAAATTCCTGTACCATTATTTGCAATAATAGAATTATTCTGAAATGAAAGTATCTCAGCATCTGAAGAAGTATAAGATAGCTCATCAGAACTAAGTGCAGGATACAAAGTAGCACCCCCATTACATATATACAAGCTGGATAGAACCATATTTGCATATACACTTAGTGCAGCAGATGTTGCACCATCATTGTCATCAAAGACTTTGGAATTTTCAACTAAACTTACCGGAGCAGCTACCTCTACGAATTTTTTACATGAAGGATTCATAGATAGTACTGTGATCATTGCCAATAGCCTAATGGAATAATTTAAACTTTTGTTTTTATAAATGAAGCTCATAATTTTTGGTTTTAAAGTGAGATTTGAATGCCAGCTGTTATAGTTTTTAAAGGAGGGAGCACATAGAAGTTTTGTGTTTCAGGGTCCATTCCTATATACCTGGTTATTGTTAAAAGGTTTTGAGCAGAAATGAAGAACATACAGTCTGACATTTTGTTTTTTTTCAGAAACAGCTTTGGCAAACTGTAAGACACAGAAATATTTTTAAGCCTGATAAAAGATGCATCACTATATATGCCATTTGATTGATTTAAATAAACATTAGAAGCAAGCATTGCATTACTGCTATAGCTTTCTGTGTATTGCTGAATGTCAGTGTGGTCTCCCGGTTGTTGCCAACGGTTGGTAACAATCTCCGGTTGATTACCAATAAAACCAGGAGGGATATTATAAAGTTGTGATAGATAGTTTTGGCCTAATTGTTTTTTAAACTGAAATAAAAAGTCCAATTGAAATTGGTGATAAATGAAAGTATTTAATATACCTCCATAAAATTTAGGATCTGTATTACCTGATACCTGGTAATCGCTTGAATTAAGAATTCCATCTTTATTTACGTCATCAAAAGTGTAAATTCCGCTTTCCGGGTCAACACCTAAATATTTATATCGGTTAATTACAGATAATGATTGCCCTATTACGTACAATCCATTGTAACTTGATAACTCAAGCCCAGGAAAAGAAATTAGTTTATTCCGTGGAATAGTTAAATTTAAAGAAGTTGACCATTTGAGGCCACTTCCTGTCAAATTCTTGGTTGTAAGAACCACTTCCAAACCGGAATTCTGGACAAGTGCCGGAAGGTTTTCTACTACATTAAATGCTCCTGTTAATCTTGGCAATGGATAATTTATCAATTGATTGCTGCTCCTGTTTCGGTAGTACGAGGCACTCAAAAAGATCCTGTCTTTTATAAATCCTAATTCGATAGCTGCCTCAAACTTTTTGTTTGTCTCCCATTTAAAATCAGGATTGTAAAGAGTGGTTGGATTTAAAGAAGCAACGTTTTGATAGGTATTATAGCTTCCCCAAAGCTTCATAAACTTATAGTCCCCTATTTGGTCATTACCAGTTACACCATAACTTCCTCTTATTTTGCCGAAGCTCAAAAATGAAATATTATTCTTTACAAATGATTCTTCAGAAAAAATCCAGGCAGAACCTAGTGCCCAAAAATCTGCAAATTGCTTATCGGGTCCGAACCTGCTTGACCCATCTCTGCGAAAAGAAATGTTCAAAAGATATTTTTCTTTAAAGTTGTAATTTACTCTTCCAAATGCCGCCTCATAACGATAAAGGGACTGATTAATATCAGCTTGTAAACTTCCAGCTGCATCAGGATTATTAAGGAGTAAATCGCTTGAAAAATCAGAAGCCTGAATAACGGTTGCTTTATACCTTTTTTCCTGCCATGAGCTTCCTATTAACACATCAATCTTTCCATCGCCTATTCTTTTTAAATAAGATAACTGAGGTTCAATATTCCAGTTATTAGTAAAAGAATTTGCAAAAGAAGAGGAAGACGTTATATAAGAATAAGTATAAGGGTCAATGGCACTTTGAGGGTTGATCGCAGTTTCATCAGTTCTAAAAGTATTATAACTTAGATTTAATTTAAAATCAAGAGATGGTAATACCTTATATCCCATAAGAAGATTTCCATATAGATTTTCAATTGAGGACGACCTTGTTTGTAGAAACACAGCCAAGGGATTAACCAGGTTGTTAACAGTGGCCAGGCTTACACCAGCTTCTTCCCAATTAAGTTTCCCATCCGGAGTTTGTAGTAGCACATTCGGAGGCATATTGATATACTGTGTCAGGTCTGTGGATACCAAATTGTTTTTGTCATTTGAATACCCTCCGGAAAAAACAGTATTAAACTTTTTATTCTCTGAATTATGAGTAATACTGAAATGAGTAGAACCACGGATGTCATCTAAGCTATTTGAAAATACATTAGTTTCCTTATGGTAGCCTCCTCCAATAAAAAATTGTGTAAGATCGTTGCCACCTGATAAAGAAATCTGTGCATCAGAAGTATGCGCGGTATTGCCGATGAGCAATTTTTTGAAATCAGTATACCTCGTTGTATCCCAAAGCATAATATCAGGTGCATACCCGGCATCTAATGGATCACTGCTTGGGACAAGCCCATCATTTTTGAATGCCTCCTCTCGCATTTGGATGTATTGTTGGGTGTTTAGCATACTCATTGTTCTGGTTACTTTACTTGAGCCAGAATATACAGAGGCAGTGATTTTTGATTTGCCACTTTTCCCTTTTTTAGTCGTGATCAGTATTACCCCATTTGCCCCGCGGCTACCATAGATTGCTGTGGCATCTGCATCTTTCAGTACCTCTATACTTTCGATGTCGCTGGGGTTTATGCTATTAAGGGGACTCAGGCCGCCCTGGCCTCCATATAGGTTATTGGCTGCAGACATCAACAGGTTTGCAGGCTGATTTCCCGGCTCAAAAATTACTCCGTCAATCACAAATAAAGGATCGTTTTTTGAAAGGCTTTGGTCAAGTGATGTCCTGCCTCTTATTTCTACACTAAATGAAGAACCTGTTACACCACTGCTTTGATTTATATTTAACCCAGCCACACGACCCTCTAAGGCTGCCAATGGGTTAGAAACCGGCTGGGTTTCTATTTCTTCGGAACTAACCTTAGCTATGTTTCCTGTGTTCAGCTTTCTTGTAGTAGTCCCATAGGCCTGAATAATTACCTCGTTCAATTCTTTATTGCTTTCAATCAATTTAATGGTAATGCTGGACCTGTTTTCTAAATTAAATTCCTGTGTTACATAGCCAATATTCGAAACAATCATGATAGAATTTGCACTTATAGAAGAAAATTGAAATCCTCCGTTTTCATTCGTCTTTGTAGCTTGGTGCTGATCTCCTTTTATGGTTATAGTCGCTCCTTCCAAAGGCTTTCCATTTATAGATGCCACCCTGCCCTTTACAGAAATGGTTTGTGCAAATACAGGCAGACTTAAAATAAGAATGGCATGTAGAAGCAGGTATTTTAAATACTTTTTCATTTTCAGTTATTTTAGATTAATTATTTAAGATTGTTGTCGGTGATTACAAGCATATCCACATCTTTTGTAAATGATATAAGTAGAAGACCTTGTCTTTTTAACGCTTCATCTAAAATTGTTTTATCATGAAGTGAGCTTTTGGTCAATGTTACTTTTATGCTTTTAGAATCTTTAATTCCGTTAAAGATGGGAGTGCTAAAAAAAAGATCATTGTTGTTTAAAGAAGCAACAATATCATTTGCCGAGAAAAACCTAAATTCTTCTGAATTGTTTCTCGGTTCAAGCTTAGTAGTATTTGCTATTTTTGAAAGTGAACTATTGGTTGAGTTTGAATCTCTGACAAGAAGAAGGCAATTGGTTTTCCTGTTTTCTATTCTGCCATTTGTTTGCAGGTAAAAATTCAGATCATTGGATATCTTTCTTTTTATTAGTTCGGCTGAACTTTTAATACCAAATTTTATCTCGTAACAGAAGGTGTTATCTTCATCCCACACATCATGGTATCCGGCCGTATTCAGATACATTAACCTTTGCTTACCTTTAGATTCCAACAATATATGGCTAACCGGGAAATTAGTCATATCTGTCTGTGTGTATAAATACAAACTCACAATGTCAAAATTTACAAACCTGATTGTTGCCATATTACTGTTGCTATCAACGCTCTTTGAATATCTTGGAGATACATCTTTTAAATGTGATGTAAAAGCTGAGTAATAAATTTTTTGGCTGCCATTAAGATATCGCTCTTTATCCTGGTTTAATGACAATAAACCTGACCTGTAATTATATTGGGCATTGTCGTTTTTTATTTTCCAATTTACTATTACACCCGCAAATATTTTGTTTACGTTTTCATCCTTTACATATTCTGAACCTGTTATAGCTTTTACAATTCCTTTATTGATCCATGCTTCGTGCGATACAAAGCGATGAGGAAATAATCGTTCTAAAATAGTATCGCCCACTATTACAGGAACAGAGATATTCTTAGCAACATGATTCGTTTTCAGAAATTTCCCCACTGTTCCTTTAGCTTCATTGGTTACAATAAAAATCTGAAGTTTATCTCCATATTGATGTTGCAAAGAATCAAACCGAGGCAATACTTCAATGCAGCTCAAACAATAGGTGTTCATAAAATCAAGTATTACCAGCTTATCTTTAAAGTCAGAAAGTTTTGCAGCTGAATCTTTGTAATTAATAATGTTATTGATCTCTATATCAGGCACCCTATCCCCTATCGTAAGCGCTTTTACCGGCGGCGATTGGGCACCGGAAAGTATGGGCAAAAGCATGGCTAATAACCCTATTATATATTTCATGTAACATATTTTGGTAATAAGAAATTTGGTTACATAAAACCGACAACGGCAGCCCGGCCATGGCGCGTTAGACCGCCGTTTGCTTTTATGCTCACATGGGGAAACGCATAAAAGCTATCGGGGTGGCGTGTAGAGGAATGACATACAATGATCATAACATTTACGCCTACACGCAATTAAGTAAACTTACTCGGGGTTACGTTTTATTTGCGCATAATGCAGATGAATGAGGCTTACTGTTTCGTTGGCGATTTGCCATTGACTTAAATGAAGAAAAATGCGGTTGGATTTATACCGCCGATGTAAAAATTGATGTGGTTTTTCAAAAGGGAGTTCAATGAATTTATCCTCTATGCCGAAATAATGATGGGAAAGAAATAATACGATAGCCTCAATACTAAGTGAATAAATGATTTTATCTATAGTAACAATTCTTCTCATACTTGCATTAGTGTTTAAAGCAAGTCTGATATAAGAGGAGACGTTATTAAGAAATAAAGAACAGGCTCCGTCTTATCGCACCGAGGTACCACGAGGACCAAGAGCCAATAAGCTGATAGGGGCCTGCCCTTTATATTTGGACAGGCTATCACTACCATCTTGGCTCTTTGAAAATTCGTGGTTTTCGGTGCCAGACTTTTAGTGAAATCCTTCTTTGTTTTATAAGAAGAAAATCAAAAATAAATTATTTGTTTCAAGTAGCAGAACTTCTGCTACATAATGCATGTAAGTTAATTAATCCTTTCATTATTTTTTAAGAATAAAGGGGATGTAAAATACTCGAAAAAGGGGTGTAAAATACCAACTACTTTCGTTTATATTTGTATAAATTATTGCTTTGATATGATAGAAGAGGCTAAACATATTGGCAGAAATTTACGGAATATTCGTTTGTTAAAGGGTATGAAACAAACGACCTTCGCTCAAGAATTAGGAATAGCACAACAAAATGTTTCAAAAATGGAAAATAAAGAAAAACTATCAATGAAAAAATTAGAAGCTGCTGCAAAAGCATTAGGAATTACCGTGGAAGCTATTGAGAAATTCAACGAAAAGGTTTATCTCAATAATAATATTGCTTTGGAGCAAAATGCTGGTCAAATTGTTCATCCCGTAAAAGAAATAATAGAATATTTCAAAGGAGAACTTCTAAAGAAGGATAATCGGATTGAAGAATTATCTTCTGAGTTAGAAAAATATCGTAATGAAAAGAGAAAATCTGCAGAGCCAAAAGAATCTAAAAAACGAACTGAATTAAAGACTGTACCTATGCCCCAAGATAAAAAGGCAGCGAAGTAAAGCTGTTTTTGTTTATACATTACAATCTGAAGAAAAAGGAAACCCGACATTGGTTAAAATTGGTGCGCATAATATAGAAAATTTAAACAACTTTCCCATCGAACAGACTGTTGAGCTTCTTGAAAAGCTTTTAGAAAAGGAAAGGGAAAAGTTTGAGAAAGTTAAAAATGGGAAGAAGAAATAGTTTCGTTTGTTGGTAGCGCCATTTAATTATTTAAACACTCTCAGTGATGCGGGGAAATGTTAGCAGCAAAATTTTAGGAGTTAAAACTTTTTTGGCGGGACGCCAGCAAGAGGGTGGGGTAAAAACAGTTAAAAAGGCTCTTTTATAATTCATGCACTATCCATGCTTTATCCATGCCTTTGATAGGGAGTATCTATGGAGTGTATAGTCTTGATTAGCTTCTTCCATATTTTTATAAGTTTCATTCGTTCATTAATATTAAGTATATTTAATAATACCTCATCAGAATATTTTAAAATGGTATCTATAGAAAAATCCCTTTCGATCATTCTTTCAAGATGCTAGCCCCTGTATCCATAAAATAAATTTTAAGTAATCTGTTGTCAGTCTTATATGAAATTTCTACATTTCTTATATGATTATCTTTACGTCTCTTAAAAGAATCTAGAGAATTGATTAATAGATTGTTGAATAAAGTATCAAAATCAATAGCAAACCCTCTAATCAATGTTGGCATATCAAGATTATTCCTTAATAATAGATTTACTTTTCTTCTTTTTAAAGCATTATCCAAATTTTCTTTAAAAGATTTAAAATAATCTGAAATATCAATATTAGTTCTTGTTCGTTTATCTTTTTTTAATGCTGATAATGAATAATCAAGCCAATGTTTGATTTGAACATCCTGATCTCTCATGTGATTGAGCATAGAAAAAGGATTTTCTTCAGATGGTATTTTTTTTATCTCTTGAAGGTTAAGATATTTTTCCAAAACATTTTTTAGATCATCAGTTCTGGATACAAGTAAAGTTCTCAAACTTCGTAACTCATGCGCAAACGATGCAACAATCAAACCTGTGCCTGATAAACTTCGAAGCAACCGAATTTCATTTTCCTTTTCTTCAATTTCTTCTTCTTGTGCTTGTAGTCCTTTAGCTAAGGTAACTTCCGTTTCCGTTGGAGTATTTATATTAGAAACGTGATTAGCATAATTGTTTTGCTTTTGCTGTTCTGTTTTTTGCTGTTCTTCTAAAATTCTTTTTGCCTCCTCAGCAGCTTTTATTTTAGCTTCCTCCTCTGCATTTAATTTTTTATTTAGTTCCGAAAAAGAATACATTACTATATTTCGATCCCTTTCAAATTGATTTATAATTCCTTTAATTATCGATTCGAATAAATCAAATACATCGTTTTCCTGTATTCCTTCCCGACCTGATTTATCCTGAAAACTTATATTGGAAATCCTAGAAATATTTATTGTTCCCGAAATTTGGTTAGGTCTTATTCTGAATGCACCAATTCTTTGCCCTGCTCCCTGAGGACTTTGAGCTTGTCGTTCACCCAATCCTAACCAATCTTGACCATATTCACCATATGGACGCACTCGAAAGTCATCTCTAAAAATTTTTATGCCCCCAAATTTCTTTAACCATGCTCTTCTGCTTGCACTATTAAAATTTCTATAAGGATATTTTTGTGTATTTGATTCACTTTTATCGTCACTTCTTGAATTCTTTAAATAATAAAATGTAAAATCAAATTTTCCAATTTTATTAAGCAGGTTGTTATTATCAATTTCACTTTGACCCTTAACTAACTCGTTTAATTTAATTTGATAATCAAATTTTTCATTTTTAAACGTATTATAATCAAAAGGAAACTCTCCCATAAGTGGCATCGTAAAAACTTCCATGTAATCCTTCTCGATTTTATTTAAATCCAACTCATCTAAATAATTAGTTGATAATTTATAATCGTAATCGTCATAGAATGCACCTGATAGTTCTCCATATTCTGTTGGTAAATTTTTGGGAAATAATGCGATACTAAAAATTGGTTGTTCTTTAGGGGGAATAAGAATTCCTAAGTTTTCAAAAAGCCTATTTATTTCATCTTCCGTCCATTCTTCTTTTAGGTTTGAAATTTTAATTACAGTTCCATTATTAAAATCGATATTTTTTTCTTTGATAAAAGTTTCAAGCTGCGAAAAGTTTGCAGAGAGTTTAGCGATTTTATTTTTATAATCAAGAGTTGAAAGACTTTCTAACGTTGCATTTACTTCTGATATTGAAATTCCCTTTTGTTTGAAATCATTCCAATTTACCTTCCAATAATTGCCTTCTGTTCCTTCCTTTGGTAAAGTATACATTTCTGCAATTTCGCCTAACCTATCTAAGTCAAACCTTCCTATACCTTTTGCGCCCGTTTTTACTCGACCCGAAACTGTTTCAAATTCATCCTCCTTATTATCAGTTCCTATCATCATCCAATGTTCACGAATAATTTTTTCAGTCATTCCATCACCATTGTCCATAATAAATATCGAATGAGATGCAAAATCTTTATTTGTGTTATCAAACAAAACAATTGAATTTTTGGCATCTGCATCATAGCAATTTTTTACTAGTTCAATAATTGCCCCCTCGGCAGTAGAAAAATTCTGCTGCCCTATTAGTTGTGCTGTTCGAGCTGAAACTGAAAATGGTACTTGGGACATTTTAATAATAGAAACTTACAAATGTAAATTTTTTTCTCATAGAACGTCTCATGTTAGTCCCCAGTTTTGGCGCTAGTATCTCCACTCTCTTCGTTGAATTATAAAAACTAAATGGTTTCGCGCAAGTTTCTCCAAAGAATTTAATGTCCCGGCTTGAACCGGCTTTTTTTGGCATCAAGGTATTGAACAGCTGTTAACTGCACTAATCCAATCATCGTCAGAAATTTACCAGTCGTCGAAATAGGGTATTCGCTTATCGAAAAGAGTCCAATAAGGTAGTTAAGATTTGCATCTTTGCATCATCAAACAACAATAAAAATCCGGACTATAAAACGTATTTGCCTGTTGTATGAGATAAAAAATGTAAGCATACTCAATTAATAATAACATTAAACTTAAAAACATGGAAAACACTTATATGTGGGTATTTAATATAGTTGAAAGTTGCAATAACGATTTTCATTTCGATTGCGCTGATGTGTTAATCTCATTATTTAAAATTAAATATGGTGATTCAGATCGGGTTGCTGAGTTAGCATCTCTCAGGCAAACAAAATGGAACACAATTCATGCGATTCAAAAGTGAAAAGAGACAGGAAATTTGATGTAACTATTGCTCAGCCTTCGTGGTGTTCCCTTTCTTTCGCAATCCCACATCACCCACTCGGTAAATCATGGAAATTGTCCGCAGCAAAGGGAAAGACAGGGTACATAGAAGAATGTTTAAGTAAGTGAGGGTAATAGGACGTAAATATTTGATAATCAATACTAATTGAACAACAGGCGCCGTTAAATAGGATTGCGAAAACATATGATGAGCAAACTTATTTATTCCTACGATTATCCATTGCTTTTAAGGTTGAAGCTACCATTTTTCTTCCCCTACGCCACCTCTCCCCACCATTCCCTATACCTCGCTTCCGCCTGCTCCATGATATCATCCAGTATTTCCTTTAATTCCAGCTTTACGCCTTTCTTCATCAACACTCTTTTCACCGCAAGTATTACCTGGGCTTTGGCATCATCTTTTTTATACCAATCTATTTGCAGGTTCTTTTTTACCGCAGCAGTTACTTCCTTTACAATCTCTTTTATCAAGTCAAAATCACCCACTGCATTTTTATGACTGGCCAGTATTTCATAAAAGGCTTCTTCATCTTCGGTTAAGCCTAACACTTTTCTTCTTTCATCTTCTTCCTGTATTTCTCTTGCGGCCTCACGCATTTTTTGCAGAGCCACCAGGCTGTCAAAGAAATGATTGTGATAATCGCTGATAATCTTTTCTACTTCTTCTTTTAGTTTTTTATATTTTATGAGGTTCTTATACTGGCGAATTTTTATTTCATCATTCATGATCTTCCTTATCAGTTCCAGCTTTAATTCATTACCGCTTTTTTGTTCTTTTGCTGTTGCCAGGAAATCATCGTTAATAATGGAAATATCAAACTTATCAATGCCTGCCATTGTAAATACATCAACCACTTCTTCGCTTTCAATGCTTCGGTGTATCAAATCTTTTATCTGCCCTTCTTTCTTCCGGATGTTGGTTACGGGATTTTTTATCTTCCTAACGGCAGCGCCTACATGCTGAAGAAATAAAATATCCAATGAAAGATCACCGATGCGCGAATCATTTTTTATTACCGGCACCAGGCTTGTCAGTTTCATTTCGTCGAGCATAAATTCCTTACTTCGTGTTTCATCACTCAAAATATAATTGGTTGCGTGGCTTACCAATTTTAACTGGTCTCCTTTACTTAACGAAAGCCATTTATCATAATTGAAATCTTTCGGAAGTTTAAACTTTAAGGCGGCGATAAATTCTGTTGCCATCTCAAAAGCCTCTTCCGTATCAATGGTGATATTCCCTTTGCCACCACTGGATGTGTATTTTTTTGTGGCGTCTCTCAGTTTATCACCAATGCCAATATAGTCCACGATCAAACCGCTTGGCTTATCCCTGAACACCGTTGCTACACGGTTGATTGCCTGTATCAGGTTGTGTCCGCTCATTATCTTATCTACATACAACGTATTGAGTGGAGGATTATCAAAACCGGTAAGCCACATATCTCTTACTATCACGATCTTCAAAGGATCGTCCGGATCTTTAAACCTTGCTTTTACAGCTTCCGTATTTTCTTTGGTGCGAACATGAGGCTTCCATGCTGCGGGATCCTTGGAAATATTAGTTGTCATTACCACATCAATTGCCTGAATATTGATTCATTTGATTTGAATGATTAACGTGATTAGGTTTTTGCATTAAAAGTCCTTTTGCTGCATAGCCATTTATTTGTACAATGAGGTGTTGTTGCTCATTGTTTATTGTTAATTAAATTGACTATTACTTTTATCATCATGCTTTTATCAACCGGGTTAGATTCGGCAATCATCAATGTAAGCGCCACTAACGCATTATCATCAATTACTCTTCTGCCATCTGTTGCATTTTTTGCAACAACTGAAATTTACATCATACTACAGCAACCATCCCTCAAACTCCTTTTCCAAAAAACTTTGCCTCAATGCCACTACCAGTTGCAGGTTTTGGGCGATGCTTTCTTCCATTTTATCGGCTATATTTCTTTACAATAGGCCTTACATATTTAGTATTACTTCATATTTCAATTCATTGGTAAAGGCAATAGTGTGCGTTTTCATTTCATTCCAGCTAAGAGGCAAAAAGCAAATAAGTTACCTCACAAGTAAGAAATTAATGAATCAATTATTATGCTTTCAATTATTTATTGAGGATCAATTTTCTGAACCTTGATTCTTTTAATTTGAATGATTAGTGTGATTTGGTTTTTGCATTAAAAGTACTTTTGCTGTATAGCTATTTATTTTTCATCAAACTTTATTTCAGTTTTTCATTTGGGTATTTTGCAAAAGAGATTTCATTTGGGTAATGGCTAACTCTATCCACCTTTGCGGCGACAATACAAAATAGTTGTTGCCTGCTTCATTTTTAAGAGATGGTCTCAAAACCAAAAATTTGATTCGGGCTCTTTTTTTAGGGCAAAATGCAGGAGCCGATAGCTTTTAATTCAACATCGGGGTGAAGCTTTTTGAAAGAATTTCCGTCCGAATCAGATGATTGTTCACCAGCTCTTAAGCTCTCTTCAAAAGTTTGTCTGAAGCAGAAAATATTACAGTCAAAAAACATCCGCTTCCGGGTTGAGAAATAAAATCAGCAGTACCATTATAAAAAGCCGCACGGCTTTTAATATTGGCAATACCTATTCCGTTCATCTTTTTACCGGTATCAAAACCAATTCCATTATCTGAAATAATTAGCTTAACAAATTTTTTATTTTGCAAGAGTTTTATAACAACTTTAGTTGCTTTGGCATGTTTCAGAATATTATTCAGTTGCTCCTGTATGATCCTGTAGATATTCAGTTTGAATTCATCATTCACGCTATTTTCAATAAAATCTTCTACTTTAAATACTATTTTCACAGCATTCACTTCCATTGTGTCGTGGCGGATATTTTCGATAGCTGCGCAAAGGCCTAAATCCTTAATGGCATTTGTTGTTAAACCCTTACCTAATTTCCTGATCTCTTCAATGGCAGTAAGGGTGTATTCGGAAGAACGGCTTAAATACATTTCACTGTCTTTCCCTCCATACTTTGCCATTTCTAAGTATAGCTTTGACGCGACGAGTAATTGGTTTACATTATCATGAAGTTCTTTTCCTATATCCGACCTTTCTGTATCTTTGGCATCCTCTGCTGCTGCTGTAATCTGCATTTCCTTTAATTTGATCTCCCGTTCCAGGCTTTCTTCAAGCACTTTTTGTTTGCTAATATCATGCACGGAACCAATCACCCGGTAGGCGTTGCCATCAGAGTTTCGCAAGATAATACGGCTGATCAATACATTGGCAACAGAACCATCCCTTCTCAAAAAACGATAACCATTCTTCCAATTAATTATTTTTGATTTTAGAACCCTGTGATATTCTTTCATAAACTCTTCTTTATCATCAGGATGAATATGGATTACCCAATCTTTTGAAGACATCCTATTTTTCTTTCTTTTATAGCCGAATTCCTTTTCATAAGCATCATTTACCATCACCTTATCAGCTAAAAGATCAGAATCAAATAATATATCGGATGATAAATTAAACATGATACTGAAATGCTCCTCTACCTCTGTAAGCAATTTCTTTATCCCGATATTTTCATATTTCAGCTTTTCATCTTCACACTTTTTTAGGGCTAAAAGAATATTATTATCCACTATTTTTTGCCTCCTGGTATCAATACGTTTTTGCTTTGATTTTGCAATGACGATATTTTCAGCTACTATTTTTTGATTCTTTGTATCAATGCTTTTTTGCTTTGATTTTGCAATGACAATATTATCAGCTACTATTTTTTCATTCTTAATATTAATATTTTTTTGATTCTTTTTTGAAAGGATGATATTATCTGAAACTATTTTTTCATTCTTAGTATCAATAATTTTTTGCTTTGATTTTGCAATGACAATATTGTCAGCTACT
>DATCFT010000035.1:0-9886 GCA_036509335.1 Hanamia sp. | reverse complement strand
TTTAATTATTTATTGATTTACTATAAAACTTTCCAAAAGTTACTTCACTTTTTTTATTCAAACTTATTCATAAATCAGAAGTATCGTTTTTATTCGGGCATTGAACAAAACTTTTGGAAAGTCCAATTTCGCATGACTTTTGGAAACTTTTTTTAAGACTTTGAAATAAATAAAAAACTATCCAACTTTCCAAAAGTTATAATTGTTTTTTGATTCATACTATTTTATAGATCACAACTATCATTTTAATGAGGTATTGGACAAAACTTTCCAAAAGTTCCAACTTTTTTTGATTCCAACTTTTTTACAAATCACAACTATTATTTTTATTGAGGCATTAAATAAAACTTTTGGAAAGTCTGCTTGCTGCTTCTTTGTCCAAATAAACGCTGAAATTTTTGTGTTTGCGTAATAAGCTTGCAGGAATCATTTCTGAAATATCTTCTTCCAAAACCTTTTGAACAATTCCGGCTTTCTTGCTACCACTTACCAATAATATTACCTTACCGGCTTCCATTAGATTGGCTATACCTAAGGTAATACCCTTAGTAAGCCGGCGTTCCTGCTTAAAATATTTTTGCCCTGTTTTTTGTGTGATGGGATCTATTTCTGAAATGTGAGAATATAAAGTGGGATTTGTTCCAGGTTCATTCATCCCTACGTGCCCATTCATCCCAAGCCCTACAATTGCGATATCAATGCCGCCATGCGCTTTTATAAAATTGTCAGTTTTTTGAATTTCATTTTGAATATTTTTTACGCTTCCATCAAAAAAGCAAACTTTTTTTTCACTCACCCGCAATGGTCCCAATAAATCATTATTCAAATGATACCTGCAACTTCCTTCATCATTTTCATTCATACCCAGCCATTCATCCAGGCCAACAAAGTACCAGTCGGAAATATCTATGTTTTTTTTGGCAATCCTGCCAATCATTTCTTTATACAGGCCTTTTGGTGAATCACCCGTGGCAGTGCATAAAAAAGGATTTGTAAGAGGGTTAATAATTTCCATTACTTCATCCGCAGCTTTTGCCGACATCAATTCATAATCTTTTTCAATAAAAATTTTCATATTTTATTTTGATAATTCTATATATATAATTGTTGTCCTGATAAAATTCTTCGAATCGGCTAAAACGGCTTGTGGACAAGGGTCGTGTCCCTCGCCTTTGGGAGAGGGGTTGGGGTGAGGCTTTAAAGGCTGGCAAAGGCTTTCACGCATTTAGTCGGACAACAATCAATTTTATACGCCATATCACAGAGGAAAAGTTTCGTTCAATTGAAGCCCGCAGTCTGACCTTCGGTACCGACTGCTATTATTTTATCCGCAGCTCAACTGGCGCAGGTCTCCAGGCCTGTGACTGTTCGTTATTTAATCCATCTTGTTGAAAACACAAATCCCCAATATTTATTTGCCTACTGCTCCGATCTATCAAATGATTTTCTTTTCTTATTTTTTTACCCCTTTAGGGGATAGGGGTTTTACAATTCCAGTTTTCCCCACCCTTCCCTGTACGCTCTTTTTACAAATTGATTGGCTGGTTCAAAATTGGTGATACGCATATTAGCACCATCCCATTTGTAAGATATATAACGGCCGGGAGTTGTAATGTCTTCTACTTCACCATAAACCGGATCGAGCCTTTTTGTTTTTTCACGAATTCCGAAGCTTCGTAATAAAAGATTACCCATCAATACTGTTTCTGTAAGTGGTCCTGCATAATCTTCAATGGGAGAATCCACGTATGCTTTTTCCTTGCCTGGCATAGCAAGTGCAGCATTTCCCTTATAATCGTTATGATAACCGGCAATAGCAGCATCCACCCATTGCCACCAATGACCATTCCCCGAACCTTCAACACGTGGATATTTTCGGGCTACATCTATGTCATTGTTTAGAGAAAGCGGTAGCAATCTCGGATTGCGTCCTCCCCAACCACATGATATTTTTCCTCTCTTCCCAATAAACAAAGTCCCGCCTTCATAATCACCTAATTTGGGAACACCGGCCAATGCATCGTTCAGGTTTACATCGGGGTCTAACTCATCCGGGCGTTCAGGTAACATGCCTCCATCCATCCAATAAAGCTTCAATTCATCTCCATTCTCTCGTTTAAATGTGTAACGAAGCCTGCTGGAAGCAGGAATGCTCATAGGATCATCGGCCTCTTTGAATACTCCGGTAAAAGCCGTACTGGCATCACACGTTACCTCAGTGGGATAACCAAGTCCCAACAATTTAAATGAAGGCCCTATAATATGGCAGGCCATATCGCCCAAAGCCCCGGTTCCAAACCGCCACCATCCGCGCCAATTGAAAGGAACGAGATTATCAATGTAATCAGTTTGTGGAGCGGTGCCCAACCAAAGGTCCCAATTCAATTCTTTTGGAACAGGTGGTGTATCTTTTGGCCACGGAATTCCTTGCGGCCACACAGGGCGGTTAGTCCAATTGTATACATGCGTAATATCGCCGATTAAGCCCGCATCAAACCATTCTTTTAAGGTTCTCATACCGTCAAAAGAAGCTCCCTGATTTCCCATTTGGGTTACTACTTTATATTTTTTGGCAGCTTCTGTCAGCACGCGTGCTTCATAAATATCATGCGTTAATGGTTTTTGCAGATATAAATGCTTATTTAATTTCATGGCATTAAGGCCTACGATTGCGTGATTATGATCAGGAATAGCCACAGAAACGGCATCAAAATTTTTATGTTCTTTGTCAAACAATTCTCTCCAATCGTGATAAAATCCTGCACCCGGAAATTCCTTCCTGCGGGGGTCAGACATGCGGTCGTCCACATCGCAAAGAAATGCAATCACAGCATTTTTTTTGGGCGCATAAGCATAGTGTTCAATATCATTTTGCGCTTCACCACCGCATCCCACACACGCGATATATAATTTATCACTTGGAGCTACATGTTTCTTACCGCCTAATACATGACTGGGTACAATAGAAAATGCTGCTGCCGTTAAAGCCGAATCTTTTATAAACTTCCGCCTGCCAATTATTTTTTTCATAACTATTTTATTTTTATTTTTATTTTTATCGAACGCAACGTTGAACTATATCATGTAGTGTAAAAGGTGAATAATAAAACTTATTTAGCCGGCAGGACCAAATCTAAATGTCTTTATTTTGATATTTCGAAACCATAATTTACCATCCTCTGTCCCCTGTAAAGAAATATGGCCCTTCCTGAATGTTCCAA
This sequence comes from Hanamia sp., assembly GCA_036509335.1. Classification (GTDB taxonomy): domain Bacteria; phylum Bacteroidota; class Bacteroidia; order Chitinophagales; family Chitinophagaceae; genus Ginsengibacter. The sequence continues at coordinate 6,665 of DATCFT010000035.1, read as the reverse complement.
AATCCGGCCATTGGTGAAACTTGGTGCGTGAGATAATTTTCCACCAGTTGTTATTCCAAAATTCGGTATCAACCACCTTATGCCCGTTTTGAAAAAATTGTACATGCCCGTTATTGGCAATAATTTCATATTGGTTCCATTTAGGAGCCGGGTTTACCCATTCTGTATCTGCAGGAGCCAGATCATAAAGCGCGCCTGCACGGTGCATATTAATCCGGCTATCACTGATACTACTATGGTCGGAAGTATAAAGGCAGGACAAATCAGTAATTTGCATTTCGGGCCCTGTTTCATAAGTATTTTTATATTGGGGGGATTCATTTACATAAAACATAACGCCACTGTTGGCACACGGTACCATTTTCCATTCCAATTTAAGATCGAAGTTCTCATATTCAGCATCGGTTACCAGGTCCGCAAAATCGTCATAAACACTTTTTGAATTTTTGTTGAGCATGATCATACCATTATGAACCTGCCATGCTTTTCCGGGTTCTTTTTCCAGGTAAGAATGCCATCCTTTTAAATCTTTTCCATCAAACAAAAGCTGCCAGCCATCTGCTTTTTCTTTTGCAGTAAGTGTGTTGGGTGTTTGACAAAATGAAAAGATTGGAGAAAAAGAAATAATGATTAAAAGAAAGAATAATTTTTTTAGCATAGTTTTTGATTTTTTTCTAAGGTACTTATTTGTTGTAAATGTTGTATACATTTTGAAAATTTATTTTGAAAACTTTCAAAATGACGGGTTTCACAAAATATGGAATATGAATGATTAATGAGTTTATCATTTTAATTATTAAAGTATATTATTTGGATAAAACTTTCTATTGATTTAAAATATAAAACCTGGTTATTCCTGCCCGAATTACGGCCAGGCGGGTATTTGTTTGCTGATGCAATCGAACGGTGGATAGCCACTTTATATTTCGCAGGTGGTTAACTAACTTATTATTTTGTGAAGTCTTCTACATTAAATTATCCGATATTAATTAGTTTACTGTAAAAGAATTTTTGACAAATTTTATTCCTTGTAAAATATCTGAAATTTAATAAACAGGATAATCCAATTCTATCTTTATTTCTGAACTATCTGATGTTGGTATCAAATCGTTCAGATAACGTTCAAAGGATTCTGCAGGGATAGAAAGAGCATGATCTGTAAGGTATTTTGTCATCTCATTATAAATTTTTCGCCTGTCCGAAAATTTACCTTCATAATTCCCTACCAGTACCCTTCCCTTTGCCGGTAAAGACAAACAACTAATGCCATCCGCAGGTGCCGCAACTTTATCTACAGGAATACCTACAGTTATTTGAAGGGAATCTCCCTGGAGAGGAATATATGAAATAGAAATATGGCCGGTTTTTATAAGCTTGTTGGTATTGAGGTAATTCATCAAATCCGTAAGAGAAATTTGGATTTGATGAAAAATATCTTTCTCTTTTATTTTGATAACAAAGCTCGCAATTATAGGATCCCTTATTTCAGCCATTTTTATATCAAAACCATAAAATTCTTCCGGAGTTTCCATGTAATTCTTGAAACCGTTTAACGCCTTTTCCCCGGCTTTGTTGATATTGAAAAGTGTAAATATCAGAGGATATCTATTTACCAAAAATATTTTCATTTTGTTTTTGGCTTCGCCGGGAAAAACAGTAAAAGCAAAATTGTTTTCCATGTGATTACCTACTTCATTTATAGTATATGACATAGGTGTTAAAATATGAATGATAAACTTTTTGCCTGGGATACTGATTGTATCTATTTTATTTGAGCTGTCTTTTTTAAAATTATAATCTGCAGGATTTGATTTATAGGCTTCTTTTATTTCGGGATACCAGTTTTTCCAATTCTCTATCTGAACGATTTGAAGAACGGTATTATCAAAAGTAGCGGAAATGTTTATTGTGGAATTTTGTGTAATGGGGAAAAAAGAGACAATAGAAAAGATAATAATAATTATCAAAATAACGACAATCCCTTTTTTCATTTTATGAAAGATACTTATATAGAAAATATGCGGGTAAAGATAGCCTGAAATAACATTACTTTTGTTCACTAAATTTTAAAATAAACAATATTTTATGAAGTTTTAATTTTAAAGTCTGATAGACTTTCGCACCTCTAACAAATTGTAATTATTTCATTTCACAATTTGCTTTCTGAAGTTTTTTTAGAAATATATCTATCTGATAGAATTAAAATTAGATTTCATAAAAGAATATCAATAACCTGGTTCGATCATGATTAAAAATAAAGGAATTCACCATCTTCTTCTCCTGTTTGTTTATGTCTTTATTTTTTGTGCCGGTTGCAAGCACAAGCCCTCTGTACCACCAACATTTATAGTAAAAGATAGTAAAAGTACCGGCCTTGATTTCTCTAATACTTTAACCCCAACTCAGCAGATGAATGCTTTGAAATATATGTATTATTACAATGGCGCCGGAGTTGGTGCGGGCGATTTTAATAACGACGGGAAAATTGACCTGTTCTTTGCCTCTAACCAGGGGGATAATAAATTATATCTGAATGAAGGCAATCTCCATTTTAAAGACGTAACCAAAGAAGCGATGATACCCGAGGATGGAGGATGGTCAACCGGTGTTTCCGTTGTTGATATTAATAATGATGGATTATTGGACATTTATATCTGCAGGGTAGGTAATTTTGGATCTCTTCAAAGTAAAAATCAATTATTGATTTGCCAGGGCATTGATAAAAACGGAGTACCCTATTATAAAGATGAAGCACATAAATATGGCCTTGATTTTTCGGGCTTTTGCACTCAGGCGGTTTTTTTTGATTATGATGGTGATGGTGATCTGGACATGTTCCTGTTGAACCATACTATTTTTGAAAATGGGATTGTTGGCGCACGAAGCATGTTATTAAAAAAGGAAGTGCCTGTTTCGGGCGACCGTATTTATAGAAATGATGGTAACGGCCATTTTACTGATGTTACTAATAAAACGGGCATCAACAGCTCTGTTTTGGATTTTGGACTGGGTATTTCTGTGTCTGATATTAATATGGATGGATATCCTGATATCTACATCGGCAACGATTTTCAAGAAAATGATTACCTCTACATCAATCAGCATAATGGCACTTTCAAAGAGGAGCTTACGGATCATATAATGCACACCAGTAAATATACAATGGGTGTGGATATTGCCGATGCCAACAATGATGGATACCCGGATATCATGAGTTTGGATATGCTCTCGTCAGATCCGGAAATACTAAAGCGCACTCATATAGACGATGATGAAGATCTGTCTGATTTGAAATTAAAATTAGGGTATTACTATCAATATCCAAGGAACAATCTTCAACTCAACAGGCGCAATGGTATGTTTAGTGAAATTGGTTTATATGCAGGCGTGGCAGCTACTGACTGGTCGTGGTCGCCGCTCTGGATGGATTTTGATAATGACGGATTGAAAGATCTTTTCATTTCAAATGGTATTCCCCGAAGGTTAAACGATATTGATTATATCAATTTTGTTTCAAATAATGAAATCCAGCAGGAACTACAATCGGGAAACATTGACAAAAATAATTTAGATGTCATTAATAAATTCCCTCAAACAAAAATTTACAATAAATTTTTCAGGAATGAAGGCAATATGCAATTTCAGGATTTGGGGAACAAAATTGGAAATGATAGAAAGACCTTTTCTAACGGTGCTGTATATGCGGATTTTGACAATGACGGCGATCTGGATGTCGTTGTAAATAATATTGATGATCCTGCATTGCTTTATGAAAATAAAACGAATGACAAAACCAATACAAAAAATAATAAGGACTTTGTTGAAATAAAATTAAAGGGTTCTGATAAAAACATAAATGCCTTAGGCGCCAAAATAATTTTGTATTGTAATGGTGGTATTCGTACTTATGAAAAATATCCTGTCAGGGGATTTATGTCGAGTATGGAAACATCGATACATATCGGCCTGGATAAAACCATCATAGATTCCGCTTTCCTGGTTTGGCCGGATAACACTTTCCAGCCAATAAAATTGCAGCCTGTTAATCATTTAATTACATTTAATTATATAAAAGGGCTTCCCGAATTTGATTACAGGCATATAACCGGTTATTGGAAAAACCCAACAAGACCAATGGAAGATATTACCTCAAAGGTGGATTTAAAATACAAGCATGAAGAAAATAGTTACCAGGAATTTAACGTGCAGCCTTTAATGCCTCACATGCTTTCTACCGAAGGGCCGGGATTAGCGATCGCCGACTTGAATCATGATGGATTGGATGACGTTTTTATCGGTTCATCAAAAGGTAAGAAAAGTGCAATCTTTATTCAAAAATCAAATGGTAAATTTTTTAAAACACCGCAACCTGCTCTTGAAAATGATAGCATGTATGAGGATGTAGGCGCCTGTTTTGCAGATGTAAATAATGATGGAAATACTGATTTAATTATTGCAAGTGGCGGAGATGAATCTTTCGGGAATAATATACTTTTAACTCCGCGGGTTTATTTGAATGATGGTAAAGGCCACTTCACTAAATTAAATAATGCTTTTGATAACTTGTTTGTGAATGCATCGTGTGTGGTACCGTGCGATTTTAATGGGGATGGAAAAATAGATTTATTTATTGGCGGAAGATCCGTGCCTGGTGATTATGGACAGGTACCGAAATCTTATTTATTGCAAAACGATGGATCAGGGCATTTTAAAGATGTCACCGAAAAATATGCTAAGGGTTTGTCTGATATTGGGTTTGTGACCAATGCTATTTGGTTTGATTTGAATAAAGACGGGGAAAAAGATTTAATTCTTTCGCTTGAGTGGGGTGGAATTATTGCTTTCATCAATCATCATGGAACTTTTACAAAAAAGATATTGACTGATAAAAAGGGATGGTGGAATTTTATTCTGCCTGTAGATGTAAATAATGATGGAAAAATAGATTTAATTGCTGGTAACCTGGGGCTAAATACTCGACTAAAAGCTTCTCAAAAAGAACCTGTACGATTATACTATAACGATTTTGATGATAATGGTAAAAAAGAACAGGTACTTACCTATTACTTAGATGGCCGGGAAATCCCATTTGCCAATATAGCTGATTTGGAAAAACAAATTCCGATTTTAAAAAAGCGTTTTTTATATGCGGCAGATTTTGCGAAAGCTTCTTTGGATGACATCTTTACAAAAGAAAAATTAGCGAACTCAGAAATTCTAACGGAAAACTATTTCCAAAGCGCTGTGTTAATTAACCAGGGGAATTTAAATTTTACAGTTCAGCCTTTGCCCTGGCAGGCGCAGTTATCGTCATACAGAGATGCGGTGGTAATAGATGCCAATGGAGATAATTTGCCGGACATTTTATTAGTAGGAAATTATTATGGAAACAATGTTCAAATGGGAAGGAATGATGCTGACTTTGGAACGATTCTTATCAATAAAGGAAATGGGCAATTTACCTGCGAAAGCATTAATGGACTGGAAATAAAAGGACAGGTGCGTCACATCAAAAAAATCAATATCGGCAAAAAGGAAGCTTATATCCTTGCGAGAAATAATGATAGTACTATGGTGATTGATTTTAAATAGAAACTTTTGGAGAGTACATCGTAGCATGGCTTTTGGAAAGTTTTTTGAGACTTTTGAAATAAATAAAAGAGCATACAACTTTCCAAAAGTTTTTCATAACACAGAATTTCCAATTATTTGTTCATCTACTATAAAACTTTCCAAAAGTTACAACTCTTTTATTGATTCAAACTTTTCGATAAATCACAACTATCATTTTTATTCAGGCGCTCAATAAAACTTTTGGAAAGTACATCGTAGCATAACTTTTGGAAAGTTTTTGAGACTTTTGAAATAGATAAAAAACTACCCAACTTTCCAAAAGTTTTTCATAAAACAGAATTTTCATTTATTTCCTGCCCTCCGAAGGAGTCCTTTGGACGAAACCCGCCCGCCCGCCTGTTCCGATTCGGACAGGGATGACCTGGTCGGACGGGGACACAGTCAGACGGGGTTCATCTGCTATAAAACTTTCCAAAAGTTAGAACATTCTTTTTCATTCAGATATTAAATAAAACTTTTGGAAAGTCCGATTTTGCATGATTTTTGGAAAGTTTTCAAAATAATCAAAACGTTATTTAGCGGAAAAATTAAGAATCCCGGATAATTGTTTTTCTACTGTAAGGCAACTTTCGGATTTGCTTAATAGTAAAAAATCTTTTTACGTTTATCCATTACTGTTATGTTATGACAACTTATTATTGACTCGTAATTTTTCAATTTTGTGAAATTGTAATTAGGATAAAGATTTGCTTTAGTTTTTAAATCTTGATTTTAATACATTTTTTATAATAATTAAAAAAAATTGTAGATAGAATTTACCTAATCATTTTTTCTCCCATTCTAATACTATTTTATCTTAATTTCTAAACAATATATTCATTAAGCATAGTTGTTTCAATTATGTTTGAGAATCAAGTGTCAATAATATATTTATATCCATAATAATATATTTAACTGCCTATCCCTTTCGGTCAAGTTCCTTTTGTAATTTCTTTAAACGGTTGTGGAGGAGTATCTACAGCTTGCTGCATTAGCCGATAAAACAACTTTCCTCTATATGTTGATAGTTTTCTATTAAACCGAAATGCAAA
>DATCFT010000034.1:0-19950 GCA_036509335.1 Hanamia sp. | reverse complement strand
TAAAAAACATTGCTCATTTGTCTTCTTCAAATGGATTGGTTCATAATAACGTTCTTTCCTTTAAAGAAGATAATGCGGGGAATTTTTGGTTCGGAACAGATAGTGGGGTAAGTAAATTCAACGGGAAAATTTTTATCAACTATACCAAAGCGAATGGATTAATCAATAATAATATTAATTGTATAGAAAAAGATAAAGATGGCAATATGTGGTTTGGAACAGATAGCGGGGTAAGTAAATTCAATGGAGAAAATTTTATCAATTTCACTACTCAGCAGGGGCTGGTAAACAACGAAGTCAACGTGATTACTGCAGATTCTTACGGCACCATCTGGGTTGGCACGCCGCACGGGTTAAGTAAATATGAACTTCATGAAAATGACGGCCAGCCTGGTTTTACTAATTATACCAAAGCCAACGGGCTTACCGATAACAATATCACGACTATTACTGAAGGCCCGACAGGAAATGTCTGGCTGGGCACAGGGCGGGGCGGTATTATCAAATACAATCCCAATTTTTTAACCAAATACGGTGCATCACTCGGCCTTACAGGCATCCGTGTAAATGCAATTACCCAGGACAACAAAGGAAATTTTTGGTTCGGAACCCAGGGTGGCGGAGTATGCGAATACAACGGGAAAAATTTTATGAATTACACTACAAAACAGGGGCTTGCCGAAAATGATGTGTACAGTATCCTACAGGATAAAAAAGGTAATATTTGGTTTGGATGTTTCGGCGCCATCAGCAAGTATGATGGCAAAACTTTTACCAATTTTTCTTCTGCGCAGGGCTTGCCTTCCTATTCTCAAATATGGAATAGCATCGAAGACAAGGAAGGAAATTTATGGTTTAGTTCATGGGGCGGCCTTTTCAAATATGATGGTAAAAGTTTTACTAACTATACCAGTAAACAGGGATTATTCAGCAATCAAACTTTATCAGTCATCCAGGATAAAAAAGGAAACATGTGGTTCAGCGGTTTTGGGTTGGATAAATGGAACGAAAAAACAGTGATGAATTATTCTTTTGAAACCGGAATGCCCAGCCCCGAAATGCCGGGATTAAGAGAAGATCAAATGGGCAATATCTGGATAGGAACGTATGGTAAAGGGCTTTGCAGAATTTATAATGATTCACTCACTGTTTATACCACTACCCAGGGCCTCGGAGACAATACGATTTTTTCAATACGGGAAGACAAAAAGAACCACCGCCTTTGGTTTGGAACTAACTCAGGCCTTTCTATGCTGGATGAAAATGATTTGTTGAAAAATAACGGAGAGGATGTCCACTTCGAAAACTTCAACCACACAAACGGTTATGATATAAAAGATTTTTCATTCAATTTTTCTTTGTTTGTAGATAACAAAGGAGTTGTTTGGGGAGGCACAGGGGATGGTAAACTCTTTCGGTTCGACTATGACAAAATAAAACCGGTTAATAAACCTTACCAGGTTCAATTGCAAAACATTGCCATCAACAATGAAAATATTTGTTGGAGCTTATTGGATAAAAATAAAAAATTAAACAATTCCGCAGACAGCCTCTCTATTCTTAACGAGATGGTTACTACCTTCGGGAAAGTCTTGTCTGAACAGGAATCAAAGCAAATGGTGCAGGAATTTCACGGTTTGAAATTCAAAAGTGTAGCTCGATTTTATCCTATTCCACAAGATCTTATTCTTCCCCACAATTTGAATAATATCAGGATAGATTTTGCAGCCATCGAACCAGGTTTCGATAACCGCATGAAGTATCAATACATACTGGAAGGATATGATAAAACCTGGAGCCCGCTAAGCAACCGAAGCAGCGCGAGCTTTGGGAACATCAGCGAAGGCACTTACACTTTTAAAGTGAAAGCAGTAAACCCTTTTAACGTGTGGGCCGAAACAGATTATACTTTTAAAGTATTGCCACCGTGGTATAGATCGTGGTGGGCTTATTGTTTTTATGCATTAATGTTCCTTATCGCAACATATATAGCCAACAGGATGATCCGGAAAAGGATACTGGAAAAAGAAAAAGCAAAAGCAAAAGAAAGGGAGCTGGAGCATGCAAAAGAAATTGAGAAGGCATATCATGAATTAAAATCAACGCAAGCTCAATTAATACAAAGCGAAAAGATGGCATCACTTGGTGAACTCACTGCAGGCATTGCGCATGAAATTCAAAACCCTTTAAACTTCGTCAATAATTTTTCTGATGTAAACAAAGAATTGCTTGTAGAAATGAAAGATGAAATGGATAAAGGAAATACAGAAGATGCGAAGGCAATTGCCAATGATGTAATAGAAAACGAAGAAAAAATAAATCACCACGGTAAACGCGCTGGCGATATTGTAAAAGGAATGTTACAACACTCACGAACCAGCACCGGTATAAAAGAACCAACCGATATCAATACATTGTGTGACGAATATTTAAGATTGAGTTATCATGGATTAAGAGCAAAGGATAAAGAATTCAATGCAACCATGAAAACCGATTTTGATGAAAGCATTGGTAAAATAAATATCATTCCGCAGGATATCGGAAGAGTTTTACTGAATTTATATAACAATGCTTTTTACGCAACAAGCGAAAGACAAAAGGCAGTAAACGCCCGCCTGAACGAATCATTCGGGCAGGAACAAAAAAATAAGAATCTTATTTCGTACGAACCAACCGTTTCTGTGAGTACAAAAAAATCAGATAATCATGTAATCATTACCGTTAGCGACAACGGCAACGGCATACCGCAAAAAATAGTTAATAAAATCTTCCAACCATTTTTTACTACCAAACCAACAGGAAGTGGAACAGGACTGGGCTTGAGTTTGAGTTATGATATTGTAAAAGCGCATGGTGGAGAGATAAAAGTAGAAACAAGAGAAAATGAAGGAAGTGAGTTTATTATTCAATTACCATTAACAAAATAAAAAAATGATATCCCCCAACTGTATTAATAAAATTTATTGAATCATGAAAAAAACAACTACTGTATTTTTTCTACTCTTCCTTTCTTTGATGGCTGCGGCCCAAAGCAACAAGCAGGGAGAACTGCATTTCAATCACCTCTTTGTAAAAGACGGAATGACTGGAGGCCGGGTTACTTCTATTGTGCAGGACAAGCAAGGATTCATGTGGATTGGCACGCAAAAAGGCCTCGTGCGTTATGATGGGTATAGCCCGAAGGTGTACAATTTTGGCTTTGATGATCCTGACAAAGAGGATATTAGTATAATTTACCTTGACAGGGAAGGCAGGCTTTGGGCGGGAGGTTATGGAGTACTGTTCCTGTATGATCGCGGCGAAGACCGGTTTATTCAGTATAAATTAAATTTATCCGCACCAGATTCTTCTTCGTTGAAGATATTGGATATTCTTGAAGACTATTATGGAAATCTTTGGCTTAATACTAGTAGTTTTATTAAAAAGAAATATAGTCTCGAACGCTTTGACCTAACAACTAAAAAATTTTTACAATATGATAAGGATGAAAAAGGAACACATCATATAAACGCTAATCAATTTACCAGTTATTTTGAAGACAAAGAAGATGGTATGTGGGTCGGTTCTGATAATGGCATTTATCAATATAATGAAAAGTCGGACCAATTTGACCCCTATCTGCCAAATACTGATTCCACAAAGCAGAATACATTCTACTTCTCCTCAGTAGTCCCCCAACCTGGAATTCTCTGGATGACAGTTTATGAATCCAAAGCTCTGAATAAAGGAGAAGGTCTTTGGCGGTATGATACCAAAACCAAGACCGCTACTGTTTTCAGGCATCGTGCTGGTGATTCTACCAGTATTGCCAGCGATAACATTTATTGGTCAATCACAGATTCCCTTAGACATTTGTGGATAACAACAGATAGTAGTCTTTCTCTATTTGACTCTGCGAAAAATAATTTTATTAATTACCGCTTAAAAGACAACAATACCGGGAAATTTATTTCCATGATTGAAATACAGCAAGGTAAAAATGGCAATTTATGGTTATCCACCGGCCAGGGATTAGTTTTCTTTAATACCAAAACTCGTCAATTTACCCGATATACGGCTCACGAAAAAGATCCGTATGGATTGGTAATCGATTGGGTACGCAATTTATTTATAGACCATTCAGGAACGCTTTGGTTTGGCGTCGGAGATATTGGCATTGAATGGATCAATAAACAATTATCAAGATTTATTCAGTATAAGGACGACCCGGGGCAGCCTAATAATTTTCCCGGAGGGTTTGTCAATTCTTTTGCGGAAGCCAAAGACAGCACGATCTGGCTGGGATCTGAACACGGGTTGTATCACTGGGATCCACTAACCGATTCTTTTACCCTTGTAAAAATAGAAAAGAACCAGGAAAAAGATGTTTATGTGGCAACTGTAATGGTTGATAAAGAAGGGCTGGTATGGTGCGAGGGCGCTAGTTCTTTGCGTCAAGGCCTCTATTGCTATGATCCCAAAACCGGGAAGACCCGGTTTTTCAGTAATAATAAAAAGGATTCAACCTCGCTAAGCGACAATTATGTTACAAGTTTATTGGAGGACCACCTGGGCAATATTTGGGTGGGCACAAATAGTGGAGGCATCTGCCGCTTCAACAGGCAATCCCAAAATTTTACCCGTTACCCATATATTAAAAATAACGGTTTCATTACACAGAATCACGGCGCCCTGGACAATGAATCGGTGCTTTCCATCTATGAAGATAAAAATGGCACCCTCTGGGTAGGAACCAATGGTGGGGGAGGTTTAAACAGGTTTAACCGGCAAACCGGCACGTTTACTACTTATCTAAATCAATTACCGGGCTTTCAATGTATCCTCAGTATTTATGGAGATGATAAAAACAAGATTTGGGCGGGGACTTATTTAGGAGGTGTTTTCAGCTTAGACCCTCAAACTAACGTAGTGAAAAAATATACCGAAAAGAATGGTCTTTTATATGATGGTGCATTTGGAATCGTTGAAGATGTCCATGGTAATTTATGGTTGTCCTCTGAACGGGGTATTTCCATATTCAATCCACAAACAAAGCAGGTGCGCAACATTACCACTGCCAATGGCCTTCCTTCCCAAAATATAAAATGGGCATTTAAAACCAGGAGTGGCCGTTTCCTTTTTAGCAGTATTGAGGGTTTTATTTCCCTCAACCCGGATAATTTTACCCCTGATCCTCATCCACCGATAGTACATATAGAGTCGGTTGATTTTGTTACTTCCAATGGGCGTAAACCAAAAGATTCCACCCTCATCACGTGGGGGAAAGACAGCATCAACTTAAAGTATAATGAAAACCGTCTCAGCTTTCATTATGTAGCCCTCTATTACCAAAACTCCCAATTGAATCAATATGCTTACAAACTGGCTGGCTATGATAAAGACTGGGTACCAGCCGGAACACAGCGAATGGCTACCTATACCAATCTTTCTCCGGGGCATTACACCTTTCATGTAAAGGCAGCCAACAGCGATGGCGTTTGGAATGAGCAGGGAGACAGTTTTTCATTTACCATTTTACCACCATGGTGGCAAACGTGGTGGGCATATACATTATACATTTTGGCGTTTTTGCTTGCTGTATGGGCGTTTGCGTCTTATCGTTCCCGTAACCTTCGCCGGGCCAACCTGGTACTGGAAGATAAAGTGGAACATCGCACAGCACAGTTACATAAATCCATTGAAGATTTAAAATCCACACAGTCCCAACTCATACAATCAGAAAAAATGGCCAGCCTTGGAGAACTCACTGCAGGCATCGCCCATGAAATACAAAATCCGCTGAATTTTGTCAATAATTTTTCTGACGTCAACAAAGAGTTGCTTATTGAAATGAAGGATGAAATGAATAAAGGAAATATTGATGATGCAAACGCTATTGCAAATGATGTAATCGAAAATGAAGAAAAAATAAACCATCATGGCAAACGTGCAGGCGATATTGTAAAAGGAATGTTGCAACATTCACGAACCAGCACCGGTGTAAAAGAACCCACAGATATTAATAAGCTTGCAGATGAATATTTAAGATTGAGTTATCATGGTTTAAGAGCAAAAGACAAAGGCTTCAATGCTGAAATGAAAACTGATTTTGATGAAAGTATCGGGAAAATAAATATCATTCCGCAGGATATTGGAAGGGTACTTTTGAATTTATTTAATAATGCATTTTATGCTTTAAATGAAAAGCAAATGCTTACCAAAGACCTGCCAGGTTTTGAAAACCTGGCAGGTCTGGCTGCTTACGAACCAACCGTTTCAGTGAGTACAAAGAAAGCTGATAATCATGTAATCATTACCGTTAGCGACAATGGAAACGGGATTCCTCAAAATATTGTCGATAAAATCTTTCAACCATTTTTTACAACAAAACCCACAGGAAGTGGAACAGGATTGGGGTTGAGTTTGAGTTATGATATTGTGAAAGCGCATGGAGGGGAAATAAAAGTGGAAAGTAAAGAAGGAGAAGGAACACAATTTATAATTCAATTGCCAACTAAATAAAAAAAGAATGAATCGTTTTCTTAAAATATCCTGTTTTTTATTGCTACCTGCTTTCGCCATTGCACAGCAACAGCAAAATAAAATTGACAGCCTGCACCTGGCTTTGCAAAATGCCGCCAATGACACGATGCGGATGGACATAAATGATGCACTTGCATTTGCATTTACCGAATCAAATTCCGACAGCGCTCTTTTCTATTATGATAAAGCCGCCCGGATGGCAGACAAACTTGGATTAAAAATAGATGAGGTATCTGAATTAGATATGAAAGGTTATATTTTGTCAACCAGGCGAAATTATCCTCAGTCGCTGGCCACTTTTTTAAAAGCGAAAAAAATAGCAGGGGATCCTGCCAGCGAAAAAAATACATGGCATCTTCCAAAGGGCCGTACTCCCAGATCAGAAAGGCTTGAATGGCTGGGTTGGATCTATAACGATATGGGGCCCCTGTATGAATATACAGGGAACCTTAACGAAGAAATTTCCGGCTTTCAGCAAGCCAGGAGTATTGCTGAATCAATTCACAATAAGGGTTTGTTAACATATGCTTATAGTGGCCTTGCACATTACTATGAAATTACTGACCAATTGGATTCAGCACTTTTCTATGAAAAAAAAGCAGAAGCGCTGATCCACTATAATGGAGATAAGTATGGGGCTGGCCCCTTAAATACACTCGGTAAGATCTATCAAAAGAAACGAGATTTTGATAAGGCACGGGAAGCATTTGCCCGGGCAATAAAAGCAGATCAACATGCCAATAATCTTTCAAATCTTGGGGATACCTATCTGAATATGGCTGATCTGTATAAAACTGAAAAAAGGCCTGATTCAGTCATATTCTATTCAAGAAAAGCTGTTGATACGTATAAAAAAGTTGAACAGCCGGATGGAATTGCAAAAGCATACGATATCCTTTACTCAATATATAACGGCCAAAATAAATCAGATAGTGCGTTTGCCTATTTGAAATTAGCAACTGCTTTAAATGATAGCCTGAATAATGTTGAAAAAATGAACCTTCTTGCATTTCAGAATATCGGTTTTGACGAACAACGAAAGGTCCAGCAACTGGAAGACGAAAAAATACAAACTCGTAACCGGATCAGGACAATCTCATTGTTGGGAGGCATTGCTGTTCTATTACTGCTGGCTATTATTTTTTACAGGAATAACCTTCAAAAGCAAAAGGCGAAACTTAAAATTGAAAAAGCTTATGATGAGTTGAAAACAACACAGAAGCAGTTAATCCAATCAGAAAAAATGGCTTCACTTGGAGAACTTACCGCAGGCATTGCACATGAAATTCAAAACCCTTTAAATTTTGTGAATAATTTTTCTGAAGTAAGTACAGAACTCATTGATGAAATGAAAGATGAATTATCAAAAGCAAATTATGAAGATGCCAATGCAATTGCGGATGATTTAAAACAAAACCTTGAAAAAATAAATCATCATGGTAAACGTGCAGGCGATATTGTAAAAGGAATGTTGCAACATTCGCGAACCAGCACAGGTGTAAAAGAACCCACCGATATTAATGCTTTGGCTGATGAATATTTACGATTAAGTTATCATGGATTAAGAGCAAAAGACAAGACTTTTAACGCCGATATGAAAACAGATTTTGATTCGTCGATTGTAAAAATAAATATTATTCCGCAGGATATAGGAAGAGTTTTACTGAACCTTTTCAACAATGCGTTTTATGCAGTAAAAGAACAAAAAAGCAGGAATCTTATTTCGTATGAGCCAACTGTTTCCGTTACTACAAAGAAATCAGGAAATAGTGTATTGATTACCGTTAGTGACAACGGAAATGGCATTCCACAAAATATTGTTGATAAAATATTTCAACCATTCTTTACTACAAAACCCACAGGAATAGGAACAGGACTGGGATTGAGTTTGAGTTATGATATTGTGAAAGCGCATGGCGGGGAGATAAAAGTGGAAAGTAAAGAGGGCGACGGAAGTACGTTTATAATTTCGATTCCACAATAAATAATTTAATTTTTATAGTAAATGAAATCAATAAAAACGAAACCAAACTATAATAAACTGCTTGCCGATATTGGCGTTGCTATTGAAACTGCCAGACAAAATGCAGTTAGAGCTGTTAATACCGAATTAGTGAAAGCTAATTGGGAAATTGGCAGGCACATCATTGAATTTGAGCAGCAGGGAAATGAAAGAGCTGAGTACGGAACTGACCTGTTGACAAGGCTTTCCAAAGATCTGCGATCGCAATTCGGAAAAGGATTTGGCAGGCGAAATATCCTGGACATGCGCCGGTTTTATCTTACTTATTCAAATTGGCAGGCAGTGCCTGCCAAATTAAGTTGGACACATATTATTACGTTGCTTGCAATTTCGGATAATACAACAAGAAAGTTTTATGAAAAACAAACAGCACATGAAAATTGGAGTTACCGTGAACTGGAAAGGCAAATTGATTCGTCCCTGTTTGAACGGCTGGCATTAAGCAAGGATAAAAAAGGTGTGTTGCAACTTTCAGAAAAAGGGAATATTATTTCGAATCCTAACGAAGCGATAAGAGATCCTTACATACTGGATTTTTTGAAAATACCTCAAAGCCACAGGATGACAGAGAAACACCTTGAACAAAAAATAATTGACAACTTGCAACAGTTTTTATTGGAACTTGGAAAAGGCTTTGCTTTTGTCGCCCGGCAGTTCAGGATTTCAATTCGTAATAAACACTTTTCGGTTGACCTTGTTTTTTATCACCGGATTTTGAAATGTTTCGTGCTGATTGACCTGAAAACAAAAAGTGTACAGCACGGCGATGTCGGCCAAATGAATCTGTATCTAAATTATTTTAAAGCCGAAGAAAATGTGGAAGGCGATAATGAACCAATCGGCATTATTCTTTCCGCAGAAAAAGATGAAGTAATGGTAGAATATGCCATAGGCGGCATTTCTAATAAAATATTTGTATCAAAATACCAACTATACCTGCCCGATAAAAAGATGTTACAAAAAGAAGTGAAAGCAATTATGGATAGTAATAATAAAAAAAAAAGTGACTATATGAAATCTAAAATGACTATATGAAATCATTAATAAAAATTGTATTGTTGTTATTGCTGCCTGCTTTATCCCCGCTTTTTGCAGTGGCTCAGCAAAATCCTTATTGGCAGGAACCCAATCGGAAAAAGGCCGATAGCCTTAGAACCGTTTTGCAGCATACACAAAATGACACGATGCTCATGTACATATCCCGTCAGCTTGGATTGTATTATAAGGAAAAACAAAGGGACAGCTCTTTATATTTTTTTCAAAAGCAATTATTATTAGCTAAACAGTTACAATCAAAATTATGGGAAGCAGAGGCATATCAACAGATTGGATTGGCGTTAACCAATTTAGACAATTATCCGGGTTCTCTTCAGGCTATCTTAACTGCACAAAAAATTGCTGAAGATCCCAAAAGCGAAAAGAATATCCTGAATATATCCGCTTTCTCAGAAGATCAGAATCCACACACAACACGCCTCCGGATATTGGGAGATATTTATGACCGTTTAGGCATATTGTTTGGTTTCACAAAAGACACAAAAAAAGAATTATTGAATTTTTTTGAGGCGAGAACGATTGCAGAAAGTATCCATGACAATGCCGCTTTATCACAAGTCAGTATGGTGATTGGTTCTGCATATATTAGTCTAAATCAATTAGATTCGGCACTGATATATGAATCTGAAGCATTACAATATTCAAATGAATCTGGGTACAATAACTACAAAGGCTTTATTCTGTACCTGACCGGGAATATTTACTTTCAAAAAAAACAATATGATTCAGCAAAAAAATATTATGATGCCTCAATACAAATAAACAGGGAACAACAAAACCTCTATTTTTTGGGGAACGCATATATGTTCTTAGCTAAGCTACTTCTTACCACAGGCAATACCGATAGCAGCTTTTATTACACCAAAAAAGGCATGGAGATTTATGGCGAAATCAATGCCCCTAAAGGAATGTTAAACGCCTACTCCACACTTTCTGCCATTTTTAAATTGAAAAAAAACATAGACAGCGCTTACTTTTATCAAAGCCTTGCAATGGCCACAAAGGATAGTTTGAATAATGAGGAAAAAATCAAGCTCTTCCAGAATATTGGTTTTGATCAGCAACTCAAGGTACAGGAACTGGAAAAAGAAAAAACAGAAAACCGAAACAGAAACAGAATTTATGCATTGTTGGCAGGTCTTGCCGCCATCATGCTCATATCCATTATACTTTATCTAAATAATCAACAAAAACAAAAAGCAAATAAAGTTTTAGAAAAAACACTCAAGGATTTAAAATCCACTCAATCTCAACTCATCCAATCAGAAAAAATGGCTTCGCTTGGCGAACTCACCGCAGGCATTGCACATGAGATACAAAATCCGTTAAACTTTGTGAATAATTTTTCGGAAGTGAATACTGAATTGATTGATGAATTAAAAAATGAATTGGCAACAGGCAATCAGCAATTGGCATTGGAAATTGCTGATGACATAAAAAGTAACGAAGAAAAAGTAAACCATCATGGAAAGCGTGCAGCAGATATTGTAAAAGGAATGTTGGAACATTCACGTACCAGCACAGGCAAAAAGGAACCCACCAATATAAATGCATTGGCTGATGAATATTTGAGGTTAGCTTATCAAAGTATTAAAGCAAAAGATAAAAATTTTAATGCAGAAATAAAAACTGATTTTGAAAATTCAATCGGGAAAATAAATATCATTCCGCAGGATATTGGAAGGGTATTGTTGAATTTGTACAACAATGCTTTCTATGCCTGTACTGAGCGCAGTCGAAGTACAGTAAACCAACAAAAAAGCCAGAATCTTATTTCGTATGAACCAACTGTTTCTGTAACAACAAAGAAATCTGGAAATCATGTAATCATAACCGTTAGTGATAACGGAAACGGAATCTCTCAAAAAATAGTTGATAAAATATTTCAACCCTTCTTTACCACCAAGCCAACAGGAGAGGGAACGGGATTGGGATTGAGTTTGAGTTATGATATTGTGAAGGCGCATGGCGGGGAAATAAAAGTAGAAACGAAAGAAGGAGAAGGCAGTGAGTTTATTATTCAATTACCTGAATGAAAAGAGGTTGCAGAGGCGTAGCCTCGATTCGGTATTGTAATCCCGCTTTAGGCGGGAGATTTTAATCCGTTGAAAAGAAGCAAAAATATAATAAAAGAGCCGTAGGCTCGAAACATAAAAAAGAAACAACATGGCAAATACTTATCATCAGATATACCTGCAAACCGTTTTCGCAGTAAAATATCGAAATGCGGTTATCAGCAAAGAATGGAAAAGCACACTCTTTGGGATAATTGGAAATCTAATCAATGAAACCAACTGTAAAACCATTATTGTAAATGGTGTCGAAGATCACGTGCATTGCTTCTTAGGATTAAAGCCTGTTGTTTCAATTTCAGAATTAATGAAAACAGTAAAATCAAAATCCTCAAAATATATCAATGACCATAAATTGAGCGCTGAGCGTTTCGAATGGCAAGAGGGCTATGGTGTATTTTCATACAGCCAATTTTCTGTGGATAAAGTATATAAATATATTCAGAACCAGGAAGCACATCATAAAAAGCAAACATTCAAAGATGAATATTTGGATTTTTTAAAAAAGTTTAAAATCGAGTATGATGAACAATATATTTTTCAGGATCTTATTTAGACATGTGCCGAGTCGAAGGCTCTTGATTACGTCCTTGATTCTTTTCAACGGATTAAAATCCGTTGGTACAAAATGAACCGAGCCTATGGCTCTTAAGAACCTAAATAAAATTAAATGTTAGTTGATAAAATCTTTCAACCATTCTTTACTACCAAACCTACCGGATATGGAACAGGATCGGGTTTGAGTTTGAGCTATGATATTGTGAAAGCGCATGGCGGGGAAATAAAAGTGAAAAGCCTGTCTGCCGTAGCGGCAGCGCAGGCAAGAAAAAATGGGGAGGGTACAACATTTATTATTAAAATACCTTTTGAAAATAAAATTGTTTAAGAAAATCACTTTCTGCATTATTTGTTATTTTACTGTAAAGGGATAGAAAAAAGGAAGGTGAAGTTTTGGCATTTATAAAACCAATAAATCAACATGACAAGCAAAACGGAGCAAACACTTAAAAAAAGAAATGCCAGCCTTGAGAAAGAATTGGCAGCTAAAAACCGTGAATTAGAAATTGAAACGGCTTTGGAAAAAGTACGCGCCAGAACCATGGCGATGCAACACAGCGATGAACTCGCAGAAACTTCATTCGTACTTTTTCAGCAGTTTAAAGAGTTAGGAAAAACCAGTGATCAAATTTCCATTGGCATTTTTAAAGAGGGTGAAAATGTAATGGAGTTGTATTCCACCTTACACGGTTCGCAATGGAAAGAAGCGGCAAAGGTGGACCTGAGCGAACCGGTGGTGATGAAAAAAATTCATGCCGCGTGGAAGAAGAAAAAGCATTCTATGGTGATAGACATTGAAGGTGATCAACTCAAAAAGTATAACATTTATAGGGAAAAATTATCCAATTTAAAATACAAAGAAAAACGCTGGGTAATTCAGGCCGCTTTCTTTTCAAAAGGGGTAATCACATTTTCTGCAACAGAACCGCATCCAAAAGAAACCATTCAATTATTAGAAAGATTTGCTGTTGTATTTGATGGCGCATATACCCGTTTTCTCGATCTTCAAAAAGCAGAAGCACAGGCAAGGGAAGCACAGATCGAGGCGGCTTTGGAAAGAGTAAGAAGTCGTACGATGGCAATGCATCAAACTTCTGAGTTGCAGCAAGTGATTCATACAGTTCATAAAGAACTGCTCAGTCTGAACCTTTTAATCAATGGTGGTTCGTTTGTAGTGATTAATGATGATGTGGAACCAGCGTTGCGTTGCTGGGGTTCAGGAGGTACGGCTGATACTTCAGAAGAAGTATATGTACCGGATTTTGATATGCACTTTGTAAAAAACTTAATACAAGGCATTAAAAACGGCCAGGGGTTTTTTACGGAGGAATTTTCTCAAAAGGAAAAAAAGAAATACTTCACAAAATTATTTGAACATAAGCCGTGGTCAGATCTTAGTGACGAACAGAAAAATGAAACCCTTTCGGCTTCGGGCAGTTATACACGTTCTGTTGCTGTTTCAAAACATACTTCCATTTTTATCATTAATCACAAAGGAAGAAAATTTACAGAAGCTGAAAATGATATTTTAAACCGCTTTGCCAAAGTTTTCGAACAAACCTATACCCGCTTCCTCGATCTGCAAAAAGCAGAAGCACAGGCAAGAGAAGCAAGGATTCAACTTGCTCTTGAAAGAGTGCGTGCAAGAACAATGGCCATGCAAAAAAGTGAAGAGCTTAAAGAAGTGATTCAATTAATTCTGGAACAGTTCGTTCATTTGGGTCTTGAGACAGAAGCTGCCGGATTCATGATAGATTACAAGGACAGCAATGATATCAATGTTTGGGTCAGTTCGCCGCGTCATCCATTAGCGACACAAATTCATATACCTTATTTTGACCATCCGATATTTAAGCTTTTTGTTGAAGCAAAGGAAAAGGGATTTGATTTTTATACTGTCAAGCTGACCAAGGAAGAAAAGGATACTTTATTTACTCACATATTCCAACAGCTTCCAGGGTTTCCCGAGGAGTGGAAGCAGCAAATGTATGCTGCTCCCGGTTATGCAGATTCGCATGTAATGTTGAACAACATTGCGCTCTATATTCAGAATTATACCGGCATACCTTATTCCGACGTTGACAATGCAATACTTATGCGTTTTGCTAAAGCGTTTGAGCAAACCTATACTCGTTTTCTCGATTTGAAAAAAGCAGAAGCTCAGGCAAGAGAATCGCAGATAGAATTAGGATTGGAAAGAGTGAGGGCAAGAGCCATGGCGATGCAAACTTCCAATGAGTTATCCGAATTGGTGGATACTGTTTTTAAAGAACTCACCAAACTTGATTTTGAAATTAGCATGTGCATCATAAATATTATTGATGAAAATACTTTATCGAATATGGTTTGGGGCGCAAATCCCGAAACAGGCAAACCACCTGCATCATACTTTATGAAGTTTGAAGATTATCCCTTTCATCATGCCATGATGAAAGGCTATAAGGAACGAGCTTCAAAATATATTTATGTAATTGAAGGAGATGAGAAAAAAAATTATGACGAATACTTATTTAATGAAACTGAATTCAGAAAAATGCCCGCGGAAGCACAATCTGCATTAAGGGCAATGAAAAGATATGTCGCCTCTTTCTCGTTCAGCAATTTTGGCGGGTTACAGACTGTCGGTGGTGAACCATTATCTGAAGCGAATCTCGATATCCTTGCACGGTTTGGAAAAGTATTCGATCTCACCTACACCCGTTTTAATGATTTATTAAAAGCAGAAGCGCAGGCAAGAGAAGCGCAGATAGAATTGGCATTGGAAAGAGTCCGTGCCAGGACTATGGCGATGCAAAAAAGTGAAGAGCTCAAAGAAGTGATCCAGGTTGTTTATGATCAATTCGTTCACTTAAATATTAATGTAGAACATACCGGGTTTATTTTAGATTATAAAGAAAGAGATGATATGTTTATCTGGCTTGCCGATAAGCACGAAGTTCCCTCACAGGTAACCATTCCTTATTTCGATTCTTCGCATTGGAATAGTTTTATTGATGCAAAAGCAACTGGAAAAAATTTCTTTCCTACCCTTCTTTCATTTGAAGAAAAAAATAAATTTTACCAGGATCTTTTTAAATTATTCCCTGTACCAGACGAAGCAAAGGGATATTATTTTAGTTGCCCTGGCCTTGCCGGATCAACTGTATTGTTGGATAATATTAGCCTTTACATTGAGAATTTTGAGGGCATTCCTTTTACCAATGAAGAGAATGATACACTGATGCGTTTAGGAAAAGTATTTCAGCAAACCTATACCCGTTTCCTCGATCTGCAAAAAGCAGAAGCGCAGGCAAGAGAATCACAAATTCAATTAGCGCTTGAAAGAGTCCGTGCAAGAACCATGGCCATGCAAAACAGTGATGAACTGCAGGATGCTGCCATATTATTATTTCAGCAGATGAAAGCTTTGGGTGTTCAAACAGGAAGCTGCGGTTTTAATATTTGGAACAAAGATGAGAAAGCCGCAACTGTGTGGATGAGTTCAGCAGAAGGCGGGTTGCAAGCGCCGTTTAAAATGCCACACACAGAAAGTGCAATTTATAAGAATGTTTATTCAGCAATGAAAAACGGAGAGGGTCTTTTGATGAAAGAAGTTGGTGGCAAAGCTTTAAAAAAACATTTCGATTATTTATCAACACTTCCCGGAATTGGTGATGTAATAAAACACCTGAGGGAAACAGGTTATTCATTTCCTGAAACAATGGTTTATCATTTTGCATTTTTTAATAATGGTTATTTATCATTTCATCTGCATGAACATTCCACCGAAGCACCTGCTATTTTTAAACGCTTCGCAAAAGTTTTTGAACAAACCTATACCCGTTTTCTCGACTTGCAAAAAGCCGAAGCGCAGGCAAGGGAAGCAAGAATTGAGGCGGCATTGGAAAGAGTTAGAAGCAGGACAATGGGCATGCAGCATAGTAATGAATTGGCAGAAGGTGCATCATTATTATTTAAGCAGGTAAGTGATTTCGGAATTAATGTGTGGTCAAGCGGTTTTAATATCTGGCAACCTGATGGCGTTTCCTGTACTATTAATATGTGCAACCCTGATGGAAGTATTGCGGCTCCTTACCCTCTGCCACATACGGAATATATTTTCTTCCAAAAGATTTATGAAGCAAAGCAAAAAGGCGAAGATTTTCTTGTGTTGGAGACGGGAGGAAAAGAACTGGAAGAAACATACCAGTACATGTTTAGCCTTCCGGCAGTTAAAAAGATGCTTACAGGTATGGAGGATACCGGAAGCCAGATTCCAAAATTTCAGGTGAATCATTGCGCCTTTTTTTCGCAGGGTTACCTGATGTTCATTACCTACGAGCCATGCCCGGAAATGTGGGATATTTTCAAACGCTTCGCAAAGGTTTTTGAACAAACCTATACCCGTTTTCTTGATCTGCAGAAATCGGAAGCTCAGGCAAGAGAAGCAAGAATTGAAGCGGCTTTGGAAAAAGTTCGTAGCCGTTCTCTCGCCATGCATAAAAGTGATGAATTGCAGGTAGTGGTAAATGAAGTGTTTGAGAGATTAAGATCGTTAGATATTGACATGAATGTTGCCAGCATTTTTATTTTTAAGCAAAGCTCAAAAGATTGGGAGCAATGGGTGGCATCATCAGATACGGATTATTCAACACACTTTCATCTTCCTTATACTGATAATGAAATATTCAGAGAGTTGGAAGATGCAAAGAAAAGTGGAAAAGATTTTTATGCTGCACAATATTCTTTCGCACAAAAAAATGAATGGTTTAATTATGCATTTGATAATACAGAATACAGCCGCATACCCGATGAAAGGAAAAAGTTTTTACTGGAAAGTGAATTTTTCAAAATCTCTTTCGCATTGGCAAAAAAAACCGGGCTGCAGATAGCGAAATATTCCGGAGAAAATTTTTCTGAAAAAGATAACGATGCGTTAAGGCGCTTTTCAAAAGTATTTGAACAGGCATACATGCGTTTTCTAGATTTGCAAAAAGCAGAAGCTCAGGCAAGAGAAGCAAAAATAGAAGCTGCCCTTGAGCGGGTACGTGCAAGAACAATGGCTATGTACAAAAGTGAAAATCTGAGTGCAGTAGCCGAAGTAGTATTTCATGAACTGGAAAAACTTGAATTGGGTTTACTCCGATGTGGTATTGGAATCATTAATAAAGAGAAACGAAGTGCAGATGCCTGGATAACATCAGTTACAGATGAAGGAAAAACCGTACAGGTTTCCGGCACTGAATCCATGGATCTGCATCCTTTATTGCAGGGTGTATACAATGCCTGGCTGACCAATTCAGATTTTAGTTACTTATTAGAAGGTGAAGATTTAGTCCAATATTATAAAACATCAGGTACGGGTAAAGTAAGATTACCAGATTCGCAACTCATATTGTCTGCGGAGAAAATAACCACACAATATTATCACATAGCAGTATTCGAAGCGGGTGGTTTGTTTGCATTCAGTGCGAATGATTTTCCTGAAGAGGCCAAAATGGTAATGAAGCGATTTGCTGATGTATTCAATCAAAGCTATACCCGTTTCCTTGATCTTCAAAAAGCCGAAGCACAAACAAGAGAAGCAAAAATAGAAGCGGCATTGGAAAGAGTGAGAAGCAAGACCATGGCGATGCATAACAGCCGGGAAGTGGGCGAAACAGTCGTTACCTTATTTGATGAGTTGATAAAACTTGGACTTGATGAGCTGGACCGATGTGGCATTGGCATCATGCATGGCGACTATATTATGGAAGCATGGACGGCTTCAAAAACAAATGATGCGAAAGCCGATTTAGTGATAGGCCACATTAGTATGAAGCAACATCTTTTATTGCAGGGCACCTATGAAGCATGGAAAGAAAAAAAAGATTCATTTCAATATATACTGGAAGATGATGACAAAATCAATTACTTCAACATTATAAATAATCAGCCTGATTACAGGGCAAGGAGGGATATAGCTTCATTGCCCCCAAAAGTTGTTTTGACTGATTTTTATTTCAGAGAAGGATGCTTATACGCATTCTCCGATAAAGAACTTTCAACTGAAATATCAAAAATATTTACCCGGTTTGCCGGGGTATTTGGCCAAACCTATCGTCGTTATCTTGACTTACAAAAAGCAGAAGCACAGGCAAGGGAATCTGAAATACAATTGGCATTGGAAAGGGTACGGGCCAGGACGATGGCAATGCAGAAACAAGATGATTTACTTGTGGTACTTGATTTATTAGTTCAGCAACTCGTAAAACTCGGAGTGAATCTGCAAGTGGCTAATTTCAGCAACGGACTACCCGGCGGCGATTGGGATTTATGGATTGAAGTGGTAGCAGACGCTAATAATATTTTTAATAATTATGTTCATTTTCCCCGAATAGATCATCCCTATTTTCACCATGTTGAAAAAAACATTGAGACCTACAGGAAGGATGGAACAGACCTATTTAAAGACGTGTTCTCAAAAGAAGTGAAAGATTCGTGGCAGGATTACATTAATACCCAAACAATATATAAAGATTTAGCTTCTGAAGAGGTCCGGCAGTTAATGTATGAGAAGCCTGGATATAACTGGTCAATGGTCATTTTGAAAGAAACCTGGGTTTCAATTTGCAGGTACGACACAATACCTTTTAGTGATGAGGAGGATGCTTTATTAAGAAGATTTGCTAATGCATTTGGGCAAACCTATACGCGCTTTCTCGACTTGCAAAAAGCAGAAGCGCAGGTAAGGGAAGCACAAATAGAATCGGCTTTGGAAAGAGTGAGATCAAGGACAATGGCCATGCAAAATTCAGATGAACTGGCGGATCTGGTTGCTACCGTTTTTAATGAACTAAACCGTCTTGAATTTGCATTAACTAGTTGTATTATCTGGATCAACAATCCCGAATTACTAACGGCTGAAATGTGGGTGGCCAGCACCGAAATGAACAAACCGCCCGAACCCTATTACATCAAACCTTTCCGGCATCCCTATTTTAAATCAGTATTAGATGCATGGAAACAGAAAAACAAAAAATGGGTTTATGAAATGAATGTTGAGGAAAAGAAAAATTTTCAACTGCAATTTTTTAATGAGGTAGGCAACTTCCCAACACTGATGAAAAATGCATTGAAAGCTCCTGAGAGCGTAGTATATTCTGCCTCTTTTTACAATTTCGGCGCATTGGAAATTATCGGAACTGAACCTGTGACCGATGAAAAGTTTGAAATCCTGCACAGGCTTGGTAAAGTGTTCGATATGTCTTATACCCGCTTCAACGATCTGAAACAGGCAGAGGCACAGGCACAGGAGGCAAAGATTGAAGCGGCATTGGAAAGAGTGCGCTCCAGAACGATGGCTATGCAAAAAAGTGATGAATTGGCAGAAACGTCTGCAATTCTTTTCAGGCAACTGATACATTTAGGTATTGCACCAAACCGTCTGTACATTGGCGTTACAAATGATAAAAACACCGACATTGAATTTTGGATCACAGATGAAGAAGGCTCAAAAGTAAGCACCATGTTTTCCGGTGATGCCGCAAAAAATAATTCGGTGATGAAAATGTATGAGGGATGGAAGCAGCAAAAAACATCTATCGTAATTGATATGCACGGAAAAGAATTGGATGAATACTTTCATTATCTCGGCGATGAATTGCGTGTTCCTTTTCAAGGTGGGCTTTCGCAAAAAAGAAGAATACAATACATCAGTTATTTTTCCAAAGGTTTTATCGGAATGGCTTCGCCTGATGA
>DATCFT010000033.1:0-48666 GCA_036509335.1 Hanamia sp. | reverse complement strand
AAAAAAAGTTATATCACCGCCGCCACAAACAAAAAAAATAGCACCCCCTCCTTTTCAAATCCAATTTGCATTTTGAGTGTTTATATGGCTTCTGTCATTATTTTTGGATTACTGTTGTCTTATCTCGGACAACAATATTTTTGAAATGCTAATTTTAAGAAGATCAATATCCTCTTTATCTCAGTAAACAAATACCCGCCTGACCGTAATTCGGGCAGGAATATTGGGGATTTTGTTTTATGATATTTGTGGATAAAGTCAGCGCCTTTAAAAATTAAACAATAGCAATGTTTAAAATATAGGGTTAATTTCGTAGATTTAAAATAACTTTAGAAACCCAAAAAATGAATATTATTTATTTTGACAACTACAAACAATACCCGGGAACAACTATTAACCCCTCTATTCTATGGGAATACGATCTTACTCATTTTGACTATCATCAAATGAGAAACGTAGTAGTACAAAGAGTGGTAGAAAGAGGCTGGCGAAATGATTGGTATGCAGCGTTAAACCTCTACGGAATAGAGGGTATGCGCGAAGCTATAAAAAATATTACCCATCTGAATAATAAAGACATGCAATTTGTGAGTCTTATTTTTAATATTCCATTATCAGAAATGAAATGCTACAAAAAAAAACTCTCTCAAAAGATGCAATGGAACTCTTAAAAGAGTTGATGCAGGATGTAAAACTCAACAATTTTTTTCTTGTAGGTGGCACAGCTCTTGCATTGCTGATAGGGCACAGAAAGAGTATTGATCTTGATTTATTTTCTTTCAATCCTTTTGATGAATCCAAAATGCTGACTTATCTGGAAAGTACTAAAGGAATGCTTTTAAATTACCAGGAGAAAAATACTCTTAAAGGACAAATTAATAATGTGCAGGTTGACTTAATTATGCATGCTTATCCTTTAGTGAAGGACTTAGTAGTTATGGAAGGAATCAGGCTTGCGAGCCTGGATGACATCGCTGCTATGAAGTTGAATGCGATTACGGGGAATGGTACACGGGTGAAGGACTTTATTGATATAGCCTTTCTGTCTTCTTTCCTTTCTTTGGATCAAATGCTGGATGCTTATGAAAAAAAATATCAAACAAGAAATACTGTTATTGTTTTGAAATCCCTGGATTTTTTCCAGGATATTAATCATCTGGAACCCGTAATGCTTACTGCTGGAAATTACTCATGGAAGCCTATTGAAAAACGTCTGAAAGAAATATTAAAAACTCATGGTAAAATTTTTGAACCAATGAGCCAGGTTTTAAAAAGGCACAAATAAATTTGCTCAAAAAATCTCAAAAGTGAATATAAGTTGTAAGAAGCTGTATAGAAATGATTATATGAATTTTTCTATTTTGATAAAAGTGGGCGGTGAGAACACCGGCCACGGCGGAAATACTGAAGATATTTATCCTCTTTATCTCAGTAAACAAATAAATATTGGGGATTTTGTTTTATGATATTTGTGGATAAAGCCAAATGCTGCGGCCTAAATGGCGAATAAAATTTCTATTTATAAATAGCTTCTAAGACATAAAATGACTAATTACTTAAAAATTTATTCTGCATTCACAGCAGACAAATGAATATTATTGATTCCTGTTTTATCAATAGCGCTTCCTGGCAATGTAACAATTAAAACATCTAATTTCGTTTATGCTTTACCGTAAGCTTCCAGTAATGCAATTGTTTCTTTTGCTTCTTTTACATCATGCACCCGAAGAATTGAAGCGCCGTTGAGTAATGCGATGGTATTTAAAACTGTAGTCCCGTTTAAAGAATCTTCTACTGCTATTCCCAATGTTTTATAAATAGTAGATTTTCTTGAAATACCTGCCATAATTGGCCTTTCAAGCATTTTGAAAGTTTCCAGGTTTTTTAATAACAAGAAATTCTGCGCAAAATTTTTACCAAATCCCAATCCCGGATCGATAATAACATCGTTAATTCCTGCAAGTTTGCATTGGTAAATTTTTTGAATAAAGAAATCAAGTACTTCTTTTGTTACGTCTTCATAATTGGTATCCTTTTGCATGGTTTCAGGAACTCCTTTCATATGCATGCAGATATATGGAACATTAAGTGATGCTACAATTGATATCATATCTTTATCCATTTCACCACCACTGATGTCATTGATGATTGCTGCGCCGGCATTTACGCATTCTTTAGCAACTTGTGACTGATAAGTGTCAACCGAAATAATTAATTCCGGGTATTTATTAATCAACATTTCAATTGCCGGTAATAATTTCCTCAATTCTTCATCGGAAGAAATACGTTTGCTCCCGGGCCGCGTACTTTGTGCACCTATGTCTAAAATATCGGCTCCTTCGTTGTTCATTTGTAATGCCTTTTTCTTTAAAGCATCTATATTCTGCACTCTGCTTTCTGCATAAAATGAATCTTCTGTGATATTCAGGACACCCATTACCAAAGGCTTGTTAATAAAAAGTAATTTTCCTTTGCAATTCAATGAAAACATTGTGTTTTTAAGTTTAAATTTGGCAATAATTATGAAGCAAGTTAACGAAGTTACTACCGATCTGCAATACGATAATGCAGTAAATAAATGCAGAGAAATTTTTTTAAAGAAAACAAATGATTATGGTACATCATGGCGCGTATATCGTACTATTTCCGTCGCCGACCAAATCTATATTAAAGCAAAACGCATCCAAAACATCCAGGAAAAAAGGGTTCAAAAAATTGATGATGATATTGAAGGAGAATTTAAAGGAATTTTAAATTATGCAGTAATAGGTTTAATCCAACTGGATCTTAATGAAGGTGATCCGGATAACGACTGGGAAGAGGAATTAAATTTGAATGAATTACTGAAATTGTATGATGAAAAAGTTCGACAAGCAAAGGATCTTATGCAAAACAAGAACCATGATTATGGCGAAGCGTGGCGTGAAATGAGCCAGGAGAGTTTTGCAGATCTTATTTTGGCAAAGATCCTCCGGATAAAGCAGATCATTCAAAATAATGGAAAAACTTTGATGAGCGAAGGTGTTGATGCTAATTTTTATGATATTTTAAATTATGCAGCTTTTGCTTTGATACACTTAGAAACTGTCTAAAAATGATTTTATAGATTTCTTATGATCGCAAAAAGTGGCCGGTGGGACACCGGCCACGGCGGACCGCCGCGGTTGGTGTCCCACCAACAGCAATTTGGTAAACGAAATTTCATTTTTAGACAGCCTCTTAGATTAAATTGAATTATTTTTTAAAATTAGTACAATGAAAATTTTAGTAAAAATTTCACGCATTATTGTAGGAGTTCTTTTTATATTTTCAGGACTTGTAAAAGCAAATGACCCGCATGGGCTTTCCTATAAAATGCAGGAGTTTTTTGAAGTGTGGTCCGCCAATGCTTCGCTTGCAAATTTCATGCATTGGCTCAGTAATTATGCTCTTCCGTTTTCAATAATAATGATTACGCTGGAGATCATGGTGGGAGTGGGAATACTACTGGGTATATGGAAAAATTTTTTCACGACGCTACTTTTAATTTTGATCATCTTCTTTGGATTTTTAACCGGCTATGCAGCACTGTCGGGCAAAATAGCTACCTGTGGTTGTTTTGGTGATTGTATTCCATTATCTTCCATGGAATCTTTTATAAAAGACCTGGTTTTATTAGCACTGGTGCTTGTCCTGTTTTTTGGCCGAAAATATATAGTTCCGGTATTTACTCCTGGTATCAATATTTTACTTTTAATTATTTCCTGCGGGTTGGTATTATTTTACCAATGGCATGTAATGCGCCACCTGCCTACTGTTGATTGCCTTCCTTTTAAAAAAGGAGGAAATATATTAAACTTGAGAAAAATGCCTGCTGATGCGGTCCCTGATAAAATGGATTATAAATTTGTGTATGAAAAAGATGGAAAGAAACAGAATTTTACAATTGCCGATCTTCCTGATTCTACCTGGAAATTCGTAAGCCGCGAAGATTTTATAGTGCAAAAAGGAAAAAATAATGAACCTCCGATAAAAGATTTTTATCTCACAACCTTTTCCGGAAATGATACTACTGATGCCGTGCTAAGTTTAGATGCTAACTACTATTTGTTCTTTGTAAAAAGTTTTTCGAATACAGATAGCTGGCTTGATAATTTTACTAATATATATGATTATGCAAAGAAAAATAACCGGTTAATTTATATTGTCACTCCTGAAAACATCCAGGCTAATACTTTTTTTAATAACCGGAATAATTTTGGTATTCCTGTTTTCAGCCTCGATGCTACTGCGTTTAAAACTGCAGTCCGCACTGATCCTGAAATATATTTGATGCAAGGGTCAATAATTAAAGACAAATGGGGATGGGCAGATTTTATGGGGGTTTTGAAAAAATAAAAAAAGAATAGTTTGATAAGTATTATTTTTTCAAAAAGATATTTGTTTCCGGTAAATTGTTTATTAGTATTGTATTTTGACAAAAAGATTATAAATTGTAAAAAACAATGAAATATCATGTCAACAGTTGAACTTAGAAAAAAAGTAATTGAGAAAATCAAAAAAATTGACGATGAAGATTTACTTAATGACGTTAATCAGCTTATTGATTTAGAAACTTCTGATTTTAAAATACATGAATTAAATGAAGAAGAAAAAGCGGCAATATTGGAAGCCGAAGCCCAAATTAAAAATGGTCAATTTCTAACAGATGAAGAAGCGAAAAAAGACATTGCAGGATGGCTAAAAAAATAATTTGGTCTGAAAAAGCGCAAGAGGATCGTAAAAGTATTTTCAGATATTGGAACCAAAGGAATAAATCAAATAATTATAGTATTAAATTAAATAAACTACTTGAAGAAGCTGTGATTATTATAGCCAATTATCCAAAAATTGCAAAAAGAACAAAACAGCAAAACGTCAGAATTAAAATAGTTCGCGATTATCTAATTTATTTTAAGGAATTAGATGAAGAAATTTATATTCTGACAATATTTAGTTGTCATAGAAATCCTGCAAACTTGAAATTTTGATTTATGTTCCAACTTCTTATAAAAAAATTAGCTTATGGTGTGCTTGTGTTGGCCGGGGTGGTAGTGGTAGTATTTTTTATTTTCCAGGCATTTGGCGATCCTGCAAGGATGGTTTTGGGTCAAACCGGCGATCAAAAGACGATGGAAAATATTCGTAAAGAATTGTACCTCGATCAACCAAAATGGAAGCAGTTTATTTTTTATGTAAATGACATTTCGCCCATCAGCATAGATACCAAAGAAGAAATAAATGAAAAAGGATTACGTGGTTTTTTTGTTGGTGGACATGAAAAGATAGGAATAAAAATTCCGTATCTCCGGAGAAGTTATCAAACCAAGAAACAGGTAACGGAAGTTTTGATGGAAGCATTGCCCGGAACTATTATGCTTGCATGTGCAGCCATGTTTTTTGCCATTATTGTTGGAATATTTTTGGGCATTCTTGCCGCCGTAAAACAAAATACCTGGATGGATACCTCTTCGGTATTTGCAAGTGTGATTGGTATTTCAGCGCCTTCTTTCTTTATGGCCATCGTGATTGCTTATATATTTGGCCTGGTTTTGCACGACTATACCGGTTTATCACTTACGGGAAGCTGGTTTAATATTGACCAGGTTACAGGCAAGCGATATTTGACGTTGAAGAACTTAATTTTACCGGCACTCACACTTGGCATCAGGCCATTGTCTATTATCACTCAATTAACGCGGAGTTCGATGCTCGATACCCTGAACCAGGATTTTATCAGAACGGCGTATGCAAAAGGATTGAGTAAAAGAAAAGTGGTTTTAAATCATGCATTAAGAAATGCTATAAACCCGGTATTGACAGCTATTACAGGATGGTTTGCTGAATTATTGGCGGGCGCTTTTTTTGTGGAATATATTTTTGGATGGAAAGGAATCGGAAAAGTAACCGTAGATGCTTTGGAGAAATTAGATTATCCTGTTGTGATGGGATCGGTACTTTTTGCCGCTACAATTTTTGTGCTGATGAATATTTTTGCAGATATCCTTTATGGAATTATTGATCCGAGGGTGAAGATGGGGTAGTTTTCAAATTCAAAAAAAATTATCGGCTAACAAGCTAAAATTAAAGCAACAAAATAATTGAATCACTTTATCACCACCTCTTTTATCACCTTCTCACCCAGCGCTTCATTTACTCTTTCTATGATCTTTGCTTTCTGATAAATTAATTCATTTTTCAAAGGAGCCACATTTGTATAAATGAATAAAGTAGAATTGATAATTTCAATTTTGTCCGTATAATTTGCTATCGTTTTTCCCATTATTTTTTCCCAGGCTTCCTTTACTTGTAAAGCCTGGACGCCGCTCTTGAGCTTGCTTTTTTTTAAGAACTCCTTTAATGCATCACCGATTGAAACTTCCATTTTGTAAAGGTATATTTTTAAGCTGGCTAAATAGTTTAATTGTTAAATTGTAAAATTGCTAAATTGTTTTACTCTAAACTCTAAATTCGTTAACTCCTACACTAATTCTATCAACTGGACTGCATTACCAAACTGTGAAAGGGCAGCATGTAAACGGTCTGCATGGGTATCTGTAATGAATATCTGGCTTATATTTTCTTTACATACATATTTCAATAAATTTTTTATTCTTTTTTCATCTAACTTTTCAAATACATCATCTAATAATAAAAACGGAGCTGCACCTTTCACCTTTTTTAAAATTTCAAACTCTGCCAGTTTGCAGGCAAATAACAAACTTTTCCTTTGCCCCTGTGAAGCAATGGTTTTAAAGACATTTTCATGCAGCAAAAAAATAAGATCGTCTTTATGAATACCAACATTGGTTCTCTGTGTCAGCCTGTCTTTTTGCCGCGTGGCAATTAATAATTCTGCAAAATTATTTTCATTCTGAAAACTGTTGTATTCCAGGGAAACTACTTCGTTATTTCCTGAAATATTTTTATAAAATTCTTGAATCAATGGAAATAATTTCTGAGAAAATTCCAGCCTGGTGCGATGAATATAATTTCCGGGAGGAATTAATTGCTGATCGAATGTTTCCAAAAGTGCAAAATCAAACCGGCTTTTTAATGCTTCATTTTTTAAAAAACTATTTCTCTGCGCCAATACTTTATTGTAAATAATAAGTTGTTGCAAATATTCTGCATCCACCTGGCTGATAAGCGTATCCATGAATTTTCTTCTTTCTTCGCTTCCTCCCGTTATCATTTCGATATCATCCGGAGCAATTATTACGCAAGGGAATTTACCAATATGATGAGAGAATTTTTCGTAGGCAATGTCATCTAAATAAAATTCTTTTTTTTGTGAAGCGCGGTAAATGCAAACGATTTTTTGTGATTTATTTTTTCCCGTTTCATTATCCAAATCTCCTTCCAACCGGAATCCTTCTTCTCCAAAATGAATATTTAAAATATCGTTTTTTGTAAAATAACTTTTGGTGAAACAAAGATAATTAATGGCATCAAGCAGGTTGGTTTTTCCCTTTCCATTGAGGCCGCAAATACCAATGATCCTTTCTGTAAAATCAAAAGTCTGTGTTTGATAATTTTTATATCCCGTTAATTTTATTTTTGTAAAGAGCAAGGTTTTCTTTTGGGTTAATTCGTTAATTGGTTAATTAGTTTAAAACAGGATCCTTGATTATTTGTTGCTTTGCTGAAATGAAGGATAGGATTGGATTTAGTCGTCGGTTGTCAATAATCGGTCGTCGTTCTTCCTACAGCATTCTTCGTAAATAGTTTATCTGCCCAAGATGATAATTTAAGTGAGCGAGTAAATAAACAAGCATTTTTTGTGTGGAAAAAACTTCTTCCCTTATTTTTATTGGAAAATCTTTTTGTAAATCTGCAGGAGATAATTTTAGTAAAGTATTTTTAATGATTTCTTTCACCTCATTGATGCCTGAAATGATTTGATTTCCTGGAATATTTTTTAATGAAAATTCCCCATCGCGGTTACGTATATAACTTGTATTTCCCAGGGTTTTCCCAATAAAATGGTTCAGGTTTCCTGTTATATGCAACGCCAGGTTACCCGCAGAATTAGTGATTCCTTCTTTTGTTTCCCATAAGAATTTTTCATCCTTAAATAAGGAAATTTC
Source organism: Hanamia sp. (assembly GCA_036509335.1). Classification (GTDB taxonomy): domain Bacteria; phylum Bacteroidota; class Bacteroidia; order Chitinophagales; family Chitinophagaceae; genus Ginsengibacter. Next base: position 40,558 of record DATCFT010000033.1, on the reverse strand, counting down.
TGTTGCTAATTTAGTAAGATCATTTTCAAAAAGATTTATAATATCCATTTTTTTATTTTAAAAATTTAATACAAAAACCCATTCGAAATAGCGTTTAATGGTTTCATTTGAGACGATTTTCCATTTATAACTTTGATTGGGGTATTATCATTCATAAACTGATCATATACATTTGTCGGGGCCTTTTTTTGCTTTTCCATTAAAGCCCGGAATGCATATAATCTTACCACTGCATTTTTGTTATTGGTCGCAAGGTCAATTAATTCTTCCGGAGAAGCGGTATTGAGTAAATCTTTATAAAGAGATTCCTGTTCAGAAACTACTTTATTATTACTCATAAACGGACTGGCATCATATACATTGGCTTTAGCAATCTTCTTTATTATTTTTTTTAAAGGGTTCTCATTTGTCGTTTTATTCATAGAGAAATTAGGATTGCTATGACAAATGGAGTGCGCTATTGCAGGATGAAAGCAACAACTTATTATTATCAGAATAAAGTATTTTTTCATAATTCACAACGATTTTTTAAAGGTAATTTTTTTTGAGCAAAAAATGTTTCAAAAAATTCAAATATTGTTTCAAAAAGTCAAGAAATATTTTTTGTAAAAATAATACATTTGGATAGGGGACCCGTGGATATATTTTTTCTAAAGATAAATATTCGTTAACGGTATCATTATTATATTTGTAGTTATGACAATTGAATTACTTAAAGATTTGAGAGACCGTTTGATGGTTTTGAGGAGGTTTCTTTGACGTGGAAAACCGCGAACAAAAAATAAATAACGATAAGCAAATATCTCTTTCTCCCGGTTTTTGGGACGACAGCAAAAGAGCTACTACTATTTTGAAATCCATAAAATTAGATGAATATTGGTTGAATCTTTACACCAACGTGAAAACAAAAGTGGAAGATTTTTCTGTACTTTTTGATTTTTGGAAAGAAGGAGAAGCCAACGAAGAAGAAGTAAAAGAGGCTTATGACAGCGCTTTGAAAGCTACTGAAGAGGCAGAGTTTAAAAGTACCTTAAACAAACCGGAGGACGAAATGCCCGCAATCCTCCAAATCAATAGTGGCGCCGGTGGCACAGAAAGCCAGGACTGGGCCGAAATGCTTTTGCGGATGTACAGGATGTATGGCGAAAAGCAAGGCTGGAGTGTGACTGAACTTGATTACCAGGCTGGAGATGGTGCAGGGATAAAGAGCGCTACATTGCAATTTGATGGTCCTTTTGCTTTTGGATTTTTAAAAGCAGAAAGTGGTGTTCACCGGCTTGTGCGTATTTCTCCATTCGACAGTAATGCACGCAGGCACACAAGTTTTGCAAGTGTGTATGTATATCCTTTGATTGATGATTCTATTGAAATTAAAATAAGTCCGGCTGATGTAGAATGGGCTTTTTTCAGGAGTGGTGGTAGTGGCGGACAAAATGTAAATAAGGTAGAAACCGCTGTGAGACTGACACACAAACCATCGGGAATAATTGTAGAATGCCAGCAGGCGCGGACCCAGGGAGAAAATCGTGAAAAGGCCATGGCTATGCTGAAAAGTCGTTTGTATGAAGAAGAGATGCGTAAACGCCAGGAAAAATTAGACATCAACAATTCTTCCAAGAAAAAAATAGAGTGGGGAAGCCAGATACGCAGTTATGTTTTCCATCCCTATAAAATGATCAAAGATCATCGCACAGACTATGAAGTGGGCAATATAGGTCCCGTAATGGATGGGGAATTAGATGGCTTTATAAAAGCATATTTAATGCAGATGGTTTAATTAGCTGATGTGATAATTATCTGATGAGCCAATTTGAAAATGTGATAATTAGTTAATGTTGACAGTAAAGAAACAAATAATGTGAATTCTGATTTTAGGAATAAAAAATATTATAATTGGTAAATGTAATAATACGCTAATAATCCAGTTAACCTTTACAGTAAACCAATAAATAATGTGAATTTTGATTTAAGCAGTAAAAAATATGAAAATAGTAGAATAGTAAATAACTTTAAAAATTATTCCCTGGAAATACAATAATCGAACCATTTGACCATTTAACAATTCAATAATAAAATAATTCAACATGCCTTCCATTCTAATAATTGATGATGAAAAAGCGATCAGAAAAACCTTAACAGAAATTTTGGGTTTTGAAGGTTATAAAATTGATGAAGCTGCTGATGGAGAAGAAGGTCTTAAAAAATTCAGAGAAAAGAATTACGATCTTGTTCTTTGTGATATTAAAATGCCAAAATTAGACGGTATTGAATTTCTTGAAAAGGCAAAAGAAATCAATTATGAGACTCCCATAATTATTATCAGCGGACATGGCAATATTGAAACCGCTGTGGAAGCAGTAAAAAAAGGGGCTTATGATTATATTTCCAAACCACCTGATCTTAACCGAATGCTAATCACATTGCGAAATGCAATGGACAAAACGACATTGGTCGCTGAAACAAAAGTCCTGAAGCGAAAGGTGGGCAAGGTTCAGGAAATTATTGGTGAATCTGCGCCTATAAAAAAAATAAAGGATACCATAGATAAAATTGCTCCTACTGAGGCACGCGTTTTAATCACTGGAGAAAACGGAGCCGGAAAGGAATTAGTGGCCAGATGGATACACGAAAAAAGCGCCCGTTCCTCGGGCGCTATGGTAGAAGTAAATTGTGCAGCCATACCAGGTGAATTAATTGAAAGCGAATTATTCGGTCATGAAAAAGGAAGCTTCACTTCTGCTGTAAAGCAACGTATCGGTAAATTTGAACAGGCAAGTGGCGGCACTTTATTCCTTGATGAAATAGGCGATATGAGCCTGAACGCACAGGCCAAAGTATTACGTGCTTTGCAGGAAGGAAAAATAACGAGGGTAGGTGCCGACCGGGATATTAATGTAGATGTAAGGGTGATAGCTGCTACCAATAAAGATCTTTTGAAAGAAGTAGAATATAAAAATTTCAGGCTTGACTTGTATCACAGGCTTGGAGTAATTATTTTGCATGTGCCTACTTTAAACGAACGTAGTTCCGATATTCCTTTGCTTGTGGATCGTTTTATAGAAGACATTGCGACAGATTATGGTCAACCTAAAAAAGCAATTGAAAAAAAAGCAGTTGATCTTTTACAAAAGTATAAATGGACAGGTAATGTACGTGAACTTCGAAATGTGGTGGAAAGATTAATTATCCTTTCCAATAAAACTATTACTGCCGAAGATGTTGAGAATTATGTATTGCCAAAAAAATAAAATGATCTTTACTCATATTATTAACCGTATTCATTTTTAGTTATGAAACACATTTATTGTATAAGCGGTTTCGGAGCAGATGAAAGGGTTTTTGCAAAACTCAATTTTGGTGAAAATGAGTTACATTTTATTCCCTGGAAGATTCCGGAAAAAAATGAAACTATTTTTTCTTATGCCAAAAGAATGAGTGAAGACATTATGTATCCTAATCCCATTTTGGTAGGATTATCTTTTGGCGGTATGATGAGTATTGAGATTGCAAAAATTATTCCTGTAGAAAAAGTTATTTTAATTTCGAGTATCAGTACGTTTCGCGAATTACCCTTGTTTATGAAGATGACTGGGAAATTGCATCTGAATAAATTGATTCCAATGAAACCATATTCAATACTGGAGCCATTGGAAAATTATAACCTGGGTGTAGAAACCAAAGAAGAAAAAAAATTATTAAAAGAATACCGCAAGAATCTAAATCTTCAATACAGTAACTGGGCTATGGACCAGGTAGTGAATTGGAAGAATAACAAGATCCCTACAAAGCTTGTTCATATTCATGGAACCAAAGACCATATTTTTCCTATAAGATATATTCATAAGCCTGATTATGTCATTCTTGGTGGTGGACATTTAATTCCAATGAATAATTCAGAAGAGATAAATGAAATTTTGAAAGGTGAGTTGTGAATAGTGAATGGTCAACGCGCAGTAAATAAACACCCGCCTGACCGTCATTCGGGCAGGAATATTCAAGTTTTCATTCCTGGTTTCTTACGTAGAGTCTTATCCCTTAAAGCATTTGCTAAAAAATGCAGCAGTTATGTTAAACTAATGGTAACTATTTTTATACAGTTTTTCATTAAGAACTTTTATACGGTACTTTTGTTTCCATTAAAAAAATTAACTCATGAGCGGAGTTTTACTTTTATTTATTATCTTATCTATTGCAGTTCTTATAGGGTTATACGGTATGTTTAAAAAAGCAGGAATTGCTCCCTGGAAAGGATTAATTCCATTGTATAACACCTGGTGCATGGTAGAAAAGATGGAACTTAAAAAGATATGGTTTTTTCTTCAACTCATTCCTATCGCCGGCCAGTTTATAACCATCTGGATAAATATAAAATTCGTTGAGCATTTTGGCCGTTTTGGACTGGGACATCATTTTCTCACTGTCTTTTTCCCATTTATTTATTTTCCTTATCTCGGCTTTTCTTACCAGGAAAGATATGCCGGCGTTGCAGTGGTGAAAAATTATAAAAAAGGCGCCATACGGGAATGGATAGACGCAGCAGTATTTGCAATAGTAGCGGCTACATTGATCCGCACTTTTGTTTTTGAAGCCTACACGATTCCCACACCTTCAATGGAGAAAACATTATTGGTAAATGATTTTTTATTCGTAAATAAATTTGCGTATGGCCCGCGTATCCCAGAAACACCGCTGGCATTACCTTTTATGTCGCACACGATCATAGGAACCAATATGAAATCTTATGTAACGTGGATTGAGATTCCATATACACGCTGGTTTCCGGAACCCGTGAAAAGAGAAGATGTTGTGGTTTTTAATTTTCCTGTAAATGATACTCTTATTGATGATGCCCAACATGGATCCCAGATAACTTATTACCAGGAAATACAGCAAAGAATGATGACAGATCATGTGTCTGAGGCGGAAGCAAGAAAAAGAGTGCAGGATCAATATGGCGATCTCATCATTACACGCCCTGTAGATAAAAGAGAATTTTTTATAAAAAGATGCGTAGCTATTGCGGGCGATACCCTTCAAATAAAAAACAGAGTTGTTTATATTAACGGAGTGGTACAGCCGTTGCCGGAGCATCACGAATTTAATTATCTCGTAACTACTTCAGGCCCTCTTGACCCTGATCAACTGAATAATGTGGGAATACAAGATAATCCTGAGGACGTTGACAGGAACCAGGTACAAATGATAAATTCTAATTCTTATATTATAGGAATGAGCGATGATGAAAAGTTGCAACTCAAGATGTTCCCGGCTGTAAAAGATATTCAACCGGCCCCTTTGAACGATTATGATAAGGGTATCTACTTATTTCCTTATGAAGCAAATAACGGCTGGACTGTAGATGATTATGGCCCCATCTGGATACCTAGAAAAGACGCGACTATTCCATTGAATCCTGAAAATATGAGACGATATCAGCGTTGTATTGTTACTTATGAAGGCAACAAACTGGAACAAAAAGATGGGCAATATTTTATCAATGATAAGCCAGCAACCACTTATACTTTCAAAATGAATTATTACTGGATGATGGGTGATAACCGTCATAATTCTCTTGACAGCCGCTACTGGGGCTTTGTTCCCGAAGATCATGTAGTTGGTAAAGCTTCGTTGATCTGGTTTAGTTACGGTACTAATGGAATCAGGTGGAGCAGGATATTTCAAAAGATTAAGTAAAAAGCAATACTTATAAATTCTAAGAATTTACTAAATGCATCTCATTCTTACCATGTAAAAGCTCATAAGATTCTTTTAGTTTTGCTTTTTGCATTATCATTAAATGAGTAATATCGGAAGGCACATATACATCGGGAGAAAGCGCTTCTTTGTAAGCTTTTATAACAGCATCTTCCAAATATTCACAAAATTCTGAAATGAATAAACTGTGAGTTTTTGAAACAGAGGACTTTATATCTTTCCAAAATTTATAAATTTTACCTGACTTAATAGAACCCTTCCAATCAGTTTTATTTGTTTTATTTTTTATTTCATTGATTAATTCATTTTTGAACTGAATACTTTGCGCAATCATTCTTTGAAAAAGGGACAAGTATTCCGGTGCCTGAATAGTTTTGATAGCCTTTTCATATTCTTCAATCCGGTCATTGTTTATTAATATGAGATCATTTAAGGCTTCTATAAGTTTTTCATCGCCAATCATAGTGTGATTTTTTTAATGGATTTATTTTAAAGTATAAATATCATGCCAGATTTTTATCCTTACGCAAAGGTAATCAGTAAATAAATTCACCAGCATTAAGTTCTGATAATCAGAAATTTATGACACAATTAAAACAATTCTTACACATTTAAATCCAGGAATACGGAGTTTATGTCACCGTTTTGCAAAAAAATGTTGAAGCTTAAGAATTGGATACAAACCTGCGAACGAATAACTTTCATCTTTCCTGTCATCCAATCAAATGATAATTGAATATTCCGGGGTGCTAATGGAATGCATGCAGAGTTAGCATTTATATAGTTTGAATTATATTTAGATTATGAAACCTTTATTTTTTTTGTTAGTTTTTACTTTTTTTATTTGCAAAGAATCAAATGCACAGAATCAAAATGATAAATCGCCCATATTCATTTATTTCAAAATCGGTAAAGGACCTCAATGGACCAAACATCAATTGGATTCTTTCCTTCTTTTAAGAACTACGAAAAGTTTTAAACTCATTCCGAAAATTGCAGGTGTTGAACAAAAAGGAGATACTTTATTTTATAAAATCAATTTTGCAGGCGATTATGCTCCTTCGGACAAGAATAATAACAGACTATCCGGGCAACAACTTCCTGATTTTAATTTAAAAGATATAAAAGGCAATACTGTAAGTCTTAAAGATTTAAAAGGAAAACCAATTGTAATTAATTTTTGGTTTGCTTCTTGTCTTCCCTGTATAACGGAAATGACGACATTAAATGAGCTAAAAGAAAAATACAATAATTCAGACGTTGTATTTTTATCTATGACTTTTGAAACAAAGAGTACAGTTTTGAGTTTTTTAAAACAACATCAATTCAATTTTATGTCCATTTCTGATGCTAAAGATTATTGTGATAAGATGACAGAATTGTATCCACTTACATTATTTGTAGATAAGCAAGGAATGATTAAATCTGCAGAACATTTGATGCCTCCTTTATTTAATTATGAAACTACCAAACGGATAGATGAGCTTGATCCCGAAGAGTTTAAAAAAAATATAGATGCTATAAAATAATTTAGTTTCTCACAATTTAACAGATTGAAGATATCAGCATACGGACAAATATTGCAGATTTTTCATTTCATTTTTTGTAAAGAAAATATTAGGAAATGGTATATTCTATTCTTAATTCTTAATTTTTAATTTTTTAACTAATTCTTAATTGCCTAATGAATTCTATCACCGCGAAATTCCATGCTTTGCATCAGACCTGTTTCATAAGTAATCCATTCTTTCCATCTTTTTCTGACTTTTTCTTTTTGTAAATAAGTATCTGCGAGGTTGATAAATAAGGTATAATGACCGGCTTCGCTTTCCATAAATTTCCTGTAAAATTGTTTCATATAATTATCTTCCAATCCTTCACTTAATCTCTTGAAACGCTCGCAGCTTCTTGCTTCTATCAATGCCATCGTTAAAAGGTGATCTAAAAATCTCTCTTCCGGGCTTCCGCCTTTTTTCTGAAATTCCAGCAATTTATTTACGTACACATCCTTGCGCTGCGGGCCTAATGGCAAATTGCGTTTGTTCATCTCCGTTAATACTTGTCTGAAATGGCCCCATTCTTCAGTGACTATTGGCGCGAGGTCATTTACCAGTTTTTCTTTGTCATTGTATTTTGTAATAAGTGTGATGCAACTCGTTGCGGCTTTTTGTTCGCACCACGCATGATCGGTTAAAATTTCTCCCAGAGAAATAGCAGCAAGGTCAACCCATCGCGGATCAGTTACTAATTGTAATCCAAGGATATTTTTTGTGTCTTGTGATAAAGTTTCCATTTTTCAAAAATAATTTAATTAGCTGATGTGCCAATTAGCTAATTGACTAATTAGCGCATCGGCACATTATCACATCACCTAATTGGCTAATTTTGTTTTCATGAATGATAATTTTCTCGACAAAAAATTGCAGGGAAGAGCAGATGCCAATGCATTACGTTCTTTAATTGTAAATAAAAATAAAATAGATTTTTGCAGCAATGATTATCTCGGTATTGTAAAAAATAAAATCATTGAAAAATCAATTCCCTCCAATCTGTCTCACGGAAGCACAGGTTCACGGCTTCTTTCAGGAAATTATACATTAATAGAAGAAACAGAAAAGCAAATTACAGAATTTCATGATGCTGAGACAGGACTCATTTTTAATTCAGGGTACGATGCCAATACAGGATTGCTGAGCTCGGTTCCACAAAAAAATGATACCATTATTTATGACCAGCTTAGTCATGCTTCTTTGCGTGATGGAATTCGTTTATCCCTTGCTACTTCATTTTCTTTTTTGCATAATGATTTAGCAGATCTTGAAAAAAAATTATCTTCTGCAGATCATCAGCATCAAACATTTGTAGTTACTGAAAGTGTTTATTCTATGGATGGAGATCTTGCTCCGCTCGACAAAATAATAACCCTCTGTGAAAAATATAATGCTGCATTAATTGTTGATGAAGCGCATGCTACTGGAGTAGTGGGAGAAAGAGGAGAAGGGCTTGTGCAGAAATTAAAACTGCAAAAAAAATGTTTTGCACGTATCCATACTTTTGGAAAAGCCTGCGGTGTACATGGAGCCATTATTTTAGGATCCCAAAAACTAAAAAAATATTTGATCAATTTCTCACGAGAGTTTATTTACAGTACTTCGTTGCCACCGGCTGCGGTAGAAGCAATTGCTATTTCTTACAAAACATTTCCTGAAATGGAAAAAGAAAGAAATCATATTCATAAATTGATCAGCATTTTTAAAAATTCCAATTTAAAATATAAAACATTACTTAGCGATACGCCCATTCAAATTGTAATTATTCCCGGAAATGAAGAAGTGAAAAAGGCTGCGAAAACTTTACAGGAAAATAATTTTGACATCCGCGCAATCCTTTATCCAACCGTTCCGAAAGGGCAGGAGCGATTACGGATTGTGTTACATGCTTTTAATACGGTGAAAGAAGTGGAAGGAGTGGCGAAACTTTTAATGAACCTATAGTGTAAAAAAAGATCCATTACAGCAAACTAACAAATAGCCAAGATTCCTCTTTCATAAATTTATCTTCTTCTGAACATAAAAAAAACCGGCAATTCAAGATCGCCGGCTTTTCAATAATATAATTTTCAAACTTATTTTGAATGTACCAACTTAGCTTTTGGCAATTTCTTTTTGTCAGATTGGATGCGTGCTGTACCTAATGGTTTGTCTTTTGCAAATTCAATTAGAACAGGCGCTGCCACAAAAATAGAAGAATAGGTTCCTGTGATAACACCTACCAACATACAAAAAGAAAATCCGCGGGTTACCTCGCCGCCAAATATAAACAAAGCAAGCAAAGTAATGAATACTGTTACTGAGGTCATTATTGTTCTGCTCAAAGTATCATTGATGGCCTTATTGATAATAGTACCTTTATCCGCACCTTTCATATTATGGCTATCTTCCCTGATTCTATCAAACACAATTACAGTATCATTCATCGAGAACCCGACGACCGTAAGAATAGCTGCAATAAAATGCTGGTCAATTTCCAGAGGAAAAGGCACTATATTTTTAAAGAAAGAAAAAACTATTAACGCCACAAAAACATCATGCAGCAATGAAATGATGGTACCCACTGAATACCGCCAATCGCGAAAACGGAGGAAAATATAAATGATAATGGCAATAATAGCAAAGATTACCGCTTTGATAGCTCCATTTTCAAGATCCTTGGAAATAACAGGTTGTACTAATTGCGAACTTTGAATATAATTTTTCGCAAAATCACTTTCAGAAAGTGCTGGAGGTAATTGAGATTTTAAACCCTGGTATAACCTGACCTCTACAGCACTGTCAGCATTGTTTACACCTTTAAGATAAGAGGTAGTAATGTTGATGTGCTCATTATCGTTCACTGTTTTTATTACAGGGAAATCACCATCAAAAGCAAGATGCAATGGATTTCTAATAGAATCAATATTTACGTTATGGCTAAACTGAACGGTATAACTTCTTCCTCCTTTGAATTCAACACCTTTTTCAAAACCATTGAAAAATGAGCCAACTCCAAAAATCAGTACGACCACTGAAATCCCATAGGCTACTTTTCTATATTCAATAAATTTATAACTGGCGTGTTGAAATATCTTTTTAGAGAATTTGGTAAAGTAAATAAAATGCCTATCTTTTTTTGACATCCATAAATCAGTAACCAGCCTTGATATTAAAATTCCACAAAAAAGCGAAAGTGTAATACCTAACATTTGAGTAGTTGCAAAGCCAAGCACCGGCCCCAGACCAAAATAAAATAGAATAGCGGCAGTTAAAAATACAGTAACGTGTGCGTCTATAACAGGTGCATAAGATCTTATGTAACCATCGTGTACCGCCTGGTGATGGCTTTTTCCACGTGCAAGTTCTTCTTTTATCCTTTCAAAAATAATTACGTTGGTATCCACTGCCATACCAATTGTTAAGACAAGACCTGCGATACCTGCTGCTGTTAATGTAGCGCCTAAGGCACTTAAAATTCCTATAGTAAATAACAGATTTAATATTAAAGCGATATTGGCTATCCATCCCGCGGTGTTATAGTAAACCAACATTAAAATGAAAATGATAAGAAACGAAATAATGAAGGCCAGCATACCGCCATGTATAGCAGCCTGACCGAGCGTAGGTCCTACAATTTGCTCCTGAACTATTTTTGCAGGTGCGTCTATTTTACCAATTCTTAAAATGCTTGCCAGATCCTGTGCCTCTTGCACTGTAAAATTTCCACTTATTTCTGAATTTCCACCTTCAATAGGGCCATTTACATTTGGCGCACTATACACTATATTATCCAAAACAATGGCAATTGGCTTTCCTACATTATCAGTAGTAAGTTTGCCCCAAATACGGCTACCGGTGGGAGTCATGGTCATTTTGATGGCAGGCCGCCCATGTTCATCGTAATCCGCTCTTGAATCTTCAACTCCTTCTCCTTCCAATTTTGCTTTGTCAGTTCCGGGAATCGTTTTTATTGCATATAATTCAAAATATCTTTGACCTGTTTTATCATTCTTTTCCTCAAGTCCATATAAAAATTTAATGTTGGGTGGAAAATTATTCCTCACAATATCCATATTGAGATATTGGTTTGCCAATGAAGTATCTTTTGCCTCTACATTTGCAATTGCAGGATAATAACTTGTTTTCCCATCTTGCCCTTGTTGTGGCCCTATAAAGTGTATCACACTTGTCAGGGGATGCTCATTAGCCAATAATTTTGCAGAATCAGCTGATGAATTTTTTAAAGAATCTGCATGAATACCACTTAAATAATCAGCCAGCGCTTTGTCCGCATCATCAACATTTTTTCCAATATCTCCTATATTGTAAACTTCCCAGAATTGAAGATGTGCAGAAGCCTGCAATAAATTTCTTACTCTTTCAGGATTTTGAACGCCTGCTAATTCAATATTGATGATTCCTTTATTAGCATCAAGATTGATAGAAGGAGAGGCCACCCCAAATTGGTCTATACGTTTTAGAAGTACTTTGTAGGTTTGATTGATAGCTGTTTTGGATGTAGCTGTAAGATCATTCAAAACGGTTTGATCATTATCCTTAAAATTTATTGTTTTCCCGGCACCGGCGAATATTTCTGCAAGATTTACTCCGGGATTCTGCTGTTTAAAAACCTGGCCAAATAAAGTAATGTAATCAAGATTGCTGGTTACTTTTTCAGCATTGGCAGTTTCAAGCGCTTTTAATAAGCGGGGATCCTTCGGATTATTACTTAGAGATTTTAATAAACCATCAAGGCTTACATTTAAAGTAACGGCCATACCACCCTGAAGATCAAGGCCAAGACTTAGTTCGTTTTCTTTACTTTTTTGGTAGGTGGTTCCTAATACGGGATAAATTTTGTCATCCCTGGTACTATCCAGATAATGGGCAAATGTTTTTTGAACAAGCTCATCTTTTGCATCACCTGAGATGCCGGGATGACTCCGGTTAACGAATTGAATTGCTTTAGCCTTCATTTCATTCTCGTGACCATTAACCACCCAGGTAAACGAAAGTTGATAAACGGAGATGAGTATAAGCATTATGGCAAAGAACCACACCAAACCTTTCAGTTTCATATCTTGATTTAATTTTTAGAAGTTCGCAAAGATAATGGTTTGAAGTGAAAATTTTTTAGGATTTTATGTTCGATTTTTTGCATTATAAAAAAGCTAAAATCAGGCAACAGTTTTTTTATTTAATTTCCAGAGTTACAGTAAACAGACAATTACTTCAATTTCCTCTCCTCCAATCTTTATTTTTCAATTTCCTCTCTTCCAATCTTTTTCCTCCAATAACGTACTTTTGCGCAGATTTAAAAATAATTTACATGCAACTTTCTTCAATTTTAAACAGATTTAACGAACCTGAAACCCTCAAGATGGCTAAGCTGGGCCGTGAATTAAGAGCTAAAGGAATTAACGTAATTGACCTCAGCTTAGGCGAACCGGATTTTAATACTCCCGAACATATTAAAGATGCAGCAAAAAAAGCAATTGATGACAACTGGAGCCATTATACTCCGGTGTCAGGATATGCCGATCTGAAAGAAGCTATTTGTAAGAAATTGCAAAGAGATAACGGTCTTGAATACACGCCCCAGCAAATAGTAGTAAGTACCGGCGCCAAGCAATGTATTGCCAACACTATGTTGAGTATTCTTGATGATGATGATGAAATAATCATTCCCACTCCTTATTGGGTTTCTTATTCAGAGATCGCAAGATTTGCAAGAGCACGGGTTGTTTTTGTGCATTCAACTCCCGAAACAGGATTCAAAATAACTCCATCACAATTGGAAAATGCGATTACAGATAAAACAAAACTCTTTATTTTTTCTACTCCTTGCAATCCTACCGGAGCTACTTATACCAAAAATGAACTGGAAGCTCTTGCTAAAGTATTTGCAAAAAATCCCCATGTTTTTATTATCAGTGATGAAATTTATGAATACATTAATTATTCACATGAAACAGGGATATATGAAAGTATTGCACAATTTGATTCTATAAAAGAAAGAGTAATTATTATAAACGGATTAAGCAAAGGATTTGCAATGACGGGCTGGAGATTGGGTTATATAGCTGCCCATCCTGATATAGCAAAGGCATGTGAAAAGATACAGGGACAATTTACAAGTGGAACTAATTCAATAACCCAACGCGCGGCTATCACTGCGCTGGAATCTCCGTTAACAGCTACTTACGAAATGGTAAAAGAATTTAAACGCCGCAAAGAAAGGGTAGCTGAATTATTGAAAGAACTTCCTCATTTAAAATGTATAGAACCGCAGGGCGCATTTTATATTTTTCCTGACGTAAGGTATTATTTTGGAAAAAAACATGGCGAAGAGGTGATACATAATTCAAGCGAACTTTGCATGTATCTTCTTAATAGCGCTCACATTTCCACTGTTTCCGGCGATGCTTTTGGCCAGCCGGGATATATAAGAATATCATTTGCCAATAGTATGGAAAATATAGAAGAAGGTTTTAAGAGGATCAAACTGGGCCTGGAAAAATTATCTTAAAATAATTATCTTTTTGGATTATAAAATAATTAAAATAAAAGATTTATGAAACGTTTTTTGGCAATTATTTTTTTAGTGATCATTTTATTTGGCGCATGGTATTTGTTTTTTAAAAAAGATAAAAAAGTAGCGAAACCTGTGCCTGAGCCAATTGCCGTAAAAAAACATTCAGAAGGATTTAATAAAAATGTTGCCAATATGATGAACGCTTATTTCAATATGAAAGATGCTTTTGTAGAGGCAGACACGGCGAATGTAAAACAACAGGCCGGAAAATTTATTTCTGCCGTTGATAGCATGAATTTAGATGATCTGAAAAAAGGGGATTCCTTAAGCTACATTTCCGCGCAGCAAAATATAAGTGATATTATAGCTAACGCAAAACCAATTACCGAAGAAAATGATCTTACTGAAATGCGTCATGATTTCAGTATGGTTTCTGAAAATTTATATCCTCTTTTAAAAACAATAGGATATGAAGGCAATAAAATCTTCTGGCAAAATTGTCCTATGGCATTTGGAGAAGACAAGCCGGCAAACTGGTTGAGCAACACATCTGAAGTTAACAATCCTTATCTTGGTAAAAAAGATCCTCAATATAAATCAGCAATGCTTCATTGCGGAGAAAATATGGATTCTATTTATTTAAAATAATCTGTATTAAGTATTGAATATTGAATATTTATTTGTTTATTGTTGAGGTTAAATTGTTGAATTGTTATTGTGAGATCTCTAAATTCACCATTCACCATTCACCTCTGCACCCTTCCTGACGCATCTCCTTTCATTAATCCTTTTACTTCACTAAGTGTTGCATGATTAAGGTCGCCGGGTATGGTATGTTTCAATGCAGATGCCGCTACACCAAATTCTGCTGCATCTTGTAATTCCATTTCTGAAACAAGACCATAAATAAATCCGCTTGCAAAAGAATCGCCACTGCCTACACGATCTACTATACGCACCTGGTATTCTTTGGTATGATAAAATTTGTTGCCATCATACACCAAAGCGCTCCATCCATTATCAGATGCGCTGTAACTTTCTCGTAAAGTGGATGCAATATATTTAAACCCAAACTTTTCTTTCAATTGCTGAAACACATCTTTATAACCATCAAGGTTTAATTCTCCTTTGGTGACATCGGTTCCCTTACTTTTAAAACCTAAAGTAGTTTCGGCGTCCTCTTCGTTGCCAATACATACATCTACATATTGGCAAAGCCTTGTCATTACTTCTTTAGCTTTTTCTTTACTCCACAATTTTTTTCTGTAATTAAGATCAATACTTGTTGTGATTCCCTTTGCTCTTGCAGCTTTTAAGGCAGCTTCAGTAAGAGCTGCCGCCTTATCGCTCAATGCTGGAGTGATGCCGGTAGTATGAAACCATGAAGCGCCATCAAATATTTTATCAAAATCAAAGTCAGAAATATCTGCTTCTGAAATAGAAGCATCAGCGCGATCGTAAATAACCTGTGATGCGCGCATGGAAGCCCCGGTTTCTAAAAAATAAATTCCTAATCTTTTTCCACCCTTCGCTATAAATTCGGTATTTACACCAAAACGGCGCAAATGATTAATGGCTGACTGCCCAATTGCATTATCCGGAATTTTAGTTACGAAAACCCCCTGTAGTCCATAATTACAAAGAGCTACAGCTACATTAGCTTCGCCACCACCATAGGTTGCATCAAAACTATCTGCCTGTACAAATCTTTTAAAATCCGGTGTAGATAAACGAAGCATTACTTCTCCAAGGGTAACTACTTTTTTTGTCATGATCTTTTTATGATTTAATTAAAATGAATTTAATTTTATGAAAGTTATCTTTCAAATCTCTTTCTTATTTAGATAAGGAACAAAAATTTCATCAACAATTATTAAAAAAAATACGATAACGATTGCGTAAACCTTTTGGAAAGTTTTTATTATATTTTTCAATTCTCAAACTTCGCTTTCCAAAAGTTTTTAAAAATATGATAACGATTGCGTAAAATAATATTGCCTGATAAAATTAAATCCAATAACATTGTCTATTTAAAACAATACTATTTTCTATTTAAAAAATATTTGCCATGAGTACAAAAAGTAATTTATTAAAATTAATTCCGGAGCAGGGAATTTTACCTCTCTATTTTTACAAGGACACAGAAGTAAGCCTGCAGGTATTACACGCATTGTATCGCGCAGGAATAAGGACAGTAGAATACACTAACCGAGGTGAAGAAGCGTTACAAAATTTTAAAAAGATGCGTGAAGTTTGTGATTCGGAACTGAAAGGAATGTATCTCGGCATTGGTACCATTAAGAATGGTGAAATGGCACAAACTTTTATTGATGCAGGCGCCGATTTTATTATTTGCCCCGGGCTTGTAGAAGACGTTGCAAAAGTCGCTGATAAAAATAATATGCTTTGGGTGCCGGGTTGTATGACTCCCACAGAAATAATTCGTGCTGAGACTTTAGGAGCAAAAATGATTAAGCTTTTTCCGGGAAATATTTTAGGTCCCGCATTTATGAGCGCCATAAAAGCTCTGTTTCCTGATCTTTTATTTATGCCCACTGGTGGAGTGGATCTGGATAAAGAAAATATTGCAGGCTGGCTTAAAGCAGGTGTATGCGCAGTAGGAATGGGAAGTAAACTTATTAGCACCCAATTGTTGGAACAAAAAAATTATTCTAAAATTGAAGAGCTTACAAAAGAAGCGTTGAATATTTTGAAATCTCTTAAATAATATTTCTATAAAAAAATGAAATACCACTTTGCTAATTTAACTCAATAATTTTTTTTTATTTTTTGCAGTAAACAAATAATTAAACAAAATTCTTATTTTCAAACTAATTTTATTCTTACATCATAAATCAGATCCTTTATTTCTACAATTTTAAAATCCTTGCTCTTTATTCGGGCCGTGTTTAAAATAAAATTGTACTCCTCTGTAATCACTGATGAAGGAATTTTAATGATTGATTTTTTAGATTTACTTAATAAATGAGTCCCAAATTCTTTTGTAGAAAGTGGAGCTGGCGTTTCTTTCCAATTTCCGGGAAGTGATGCTTCAGTAATTGAATATATTTCATCAGAAAGAATATCAATAGTAGTAATACTCAATGCACGTGGGATATCTTCAATATTTATATTTACCGTATATTCCAACAGCGATAACGCTCTGCTTTCAGAAGTGTAAAGACATGCAATAGATTTATGATTCCACCGGCCGCCATATATTTTGGCGCCTTCGCCGGATAAGTCATTTGCGTGTTTGGTTTTCCCAACTCTGTAAACTAACATTAATATCTATAAAGTGATTAGGAATAAATGCCATAGTCAATTCTTCCGATAAGATTTTTTACTTCTTCGCGGCCAAATTGGTTGTCAATTAAATCATAAGGAACCTGACCGCCCAGTGCTTTATTAGGCTTAGCCATCCATTGATTGAAACGATTTTCATTTTCAAATACCTCAAATCCATAAGAATACAGATCGGCCATTCCTAATATTTTTTCACTCAAACCAGAATTGAATTTCTCGCCTCTTTTTTTGTTTATTAATGTGGCACGCGTAACCGACAAAGCTTTAGCAAGCATGGTATAATCCAAATCTGCTTTGCTTTTCAAAAGTTCTAAATCTTTTTTACTTACTCCATCATGCACGATATGCATTTTTTCAAATGCAGTTAATTGGCTTTCGGGCTTTTGAGAAGCATTTGCAAGAATAACTTCGAATCGGAAATTGCTGTATGGATATTTTATTGCTGGTTCACCAACCATACTTGCATTGTTATCTTCTTCTTCTGTGGGATATGGTTTAGGTGTAGTTTGATTTTTCTTTTTTGCCATGGTATAATATTTTTAAATATTAAGTACAAATTTATACTCATTTTTTGTGATAAACAAATTCTTTTTACTTTTTTTATAACTTTTAATTTTTCTATATTACCTTCAACCCCTTAAAAAAAATGAAGCAAAGAGTCTCCCATAATATTTCCTTATCATTTGCAGTAATTTCCATTACTATTACTTCTATCATTACAACCCGCTAAGGGTTGTATATTTCCATATTATCCACTGGGCTTTTTAGCTTACTCTACCTCCGGGTAAAATTTAAAATTTCATTTTACTAATCAATAAAATATGCGTGTATTAAAATTTGGCGGCTCGTCTGTAGCTAATGCTGAAAATATAAATAAAATAGTTTCTATCCTTAAGGACCGCTTGGAAAAAGACAAATTAGTAGTGGTGGTTTCTGCCTTAGGCGGGACCACTGATGCGCTGCTAAGCGGGGTAACATTGACTTCCAAAGGAGACATCCTGTATAAAGAGGAATTGCGAAAAATTGAAAACCGTCATTTGGAAATAGTAAAACAACTGATACCTGTGGCAACGCAAAGCAGGGTGCTCAGTATGGTAAAACAACATTGCAATGAGATAGAAGACATTTGTAATGGGGTATTTTTATTGCAGGAACTAACTTCACGGACAAGAGACAGGATAATGAGTTATGGAGAATTATTATCCTCTAAAATTATTTCAGCAAAGTTTCAATCTGTTGGCTTTGAAAATAGATGGATAGATGCGAGAAAGATTATAACCACCAATTCCCATTATGAAAATGCTGTAGTGGATTTTGAATTAACCAACCAGCAAATAGAAGCTTATTTTTCTGCTTCAAATGAATCATTTTTTATTGTGCCGGGGTTTATAGCCTCCGACAAAAGCGGTATCACTACTACGTTAGGGAGGGGTGGTTCCGATTATACAGCTTCCATCATTGCTGCTGCTTTAAGCGCGAGCGCCCTTGAAATATGGACCGATGTAAGTGGAATGATGACAGCAGACCCACGGCTCGTTTCTAACGCGAAAATAATCCCTCATATACTATACCGCGAAGCAATGGAGCTATCTCATTTTGGCGCTAAAGTTGTTTATCCGCCCACCATACAGCCGGTGATGCGGAAAAATATTCCTGTTTGGGTGAAGAGTACTTTTGCACCACAAGACCACGGAACTTTAATCGAAAATACTTCTATAAAAAGTGATAGCACTGTGCGTGGTATTTCAAGTATCAATAAAATTGCTTTATTAAGCCTGGAAGGAAGTGGCATGGCTGGTATCCCCGGGTTTTCAAAAAGATTATTTGAAACCTTAGCAAACGAACAAATAAATGTAATTCTTATTACGCAAAGTTCTTCAGAACATTCGATTTGTGTTGGTATTGAAGAAGCATTTTCTGCGACTGCTAAACGTGCTGTGGATGAGGCTTTCGCTGATGAAATTGAAAGATTGAAAGTAGAGCCTTTAATAGTTGAAAAAGATTTAGCGATAATAGCTTTAGTAGGCGATAAAATGAAAAGCCATCCTGGTATCAGTGGAAAAATGTTCAGCGCTTTAGGAAAAAATGGTGTGAATGTAAGAGCCATTTCGCAGGGATCATCTGAAAGAAATATTTCGGCAGTAATATCTGCAAACGATGTAAAAAAAGCAGTGAATGTATTGCACGAAGAATTTTTTGAAACTACTTATAAGCAGGTGAATTTATTTGTGGCCGGCGTGGGAAATGTAGGCTCACGCTTGTTATCTCAATTATTGCAACAACAACATTATCTTCAAAAAAATCTGCGTCTAACCATGAGGGTTGTAGGTATTGCCAATAGCAAAAAAATGCTGTTCAATGAAAAAGGGATTGATCTGAAAAACTGGAAAGAACTTCTGCAAAACGGGGAGGAAATGAATCTTTCTGAATTTGTAAATATGATTCAAACAAAGAATTTGCGCAATTCGGTTTTTGTGGATGTAACAGCGAATGAAGATGTTGCAAGTAACTATGCAGCTATATTGCAAAAAAGTGTTTCTATTGTTGCATGCAATAAGATTGCTGCTTCTTCCTCATTTGATTATTATGAGAAATTGAAGAATTTTGCGCGCGAATTTAATGTTCATTTTTTATTTGAAACCAATGTGGGCGCCGGATTGCCAGTTATTGGTACTTTGAATGATTTGTTATTGAGCGGCGATAAAATCAATAAAATAGAAGCGGTATTGAGTGGTACATTAAATTTTGTTTTCAATAATTATAATGGTACAAAAAGCTTTGCAAAAGTGGTAAAGCAGGCGCAGGAGGAAGGTTATACAGAACCCGACCCGAGATTGGATCTTGGTGGAGTAGATGTTGTTAGGAAAATAATGATCCTGGCGCGCGAATGCGGTGAAAAATTTGAGATGGAAGATATTGTTAATAATGCATTTATGCCGCCTCAATGTATGAAAGGCTCTGTTGATGATTTTTACGCTTGCATGGAGAAAGAAGAAGCGCACTTTAAAGCTATTTTTGAACAGGCTCATAAAGCGGGAAATAAATTGAAATTCGTTGCTTCTTATGAAAACGGAAAAGCAAAAGTAGGTTTGCAACAGATAGATTCAACGCATGATTTTTATCATCTTTATGGTAAAGACAATGTGGTTTTATTTTATACAAACCGTTATACAGGACAGCCTCTGGTAGTAAAAGGTGCAGGTGCGGGTGCAGAGGTAACTGCATCTGGAGTATTTGCCGATATAATTCGTGCAGTAAGAATTTAAAAAAAAAGAAATGAAAGAAATAAAAGTTATTGCTCCTGCTACCATTGCTAATATTGTTTGTGGCTTTGATATTTTGGGACTGGCATTGAAAGATCCTTTTGATGAAATGACATTATCATTGTGTGATGAACCGGGAATTTATATAAGGCATACAGATGAATACAACTTGCCCGAAGCTCCAGAAAAAAACGTTGCGGGTGCATCTTTGCAGGCATTGATGGATGAATATAAAAAACCAATAGGGTTTAATCTTTCTGTTCATAAAAACATAAAACCCGGTAGCGGCCTTGGTTCCAGCGCTGCAAGCTCTGCGGGCGCAGTCGTTGCAGCTAATTATTTATTAGGAAATATTTTTTCAAAAGAAGATTTGGTACGCTTTGCAATGAATGGCGAAAAAGTTGCGGGCGGAGTAAAACATGCTGATAATGTAACGCCTTGTATTTATGGAGGTGTTACTTTGATTCGTTCTATTTTTCCTTTGGATATAATTCCATTAAATGCTCCCGATTTATTTATCACAATAGTGCATCCGCAAATAGAAGTGCGCACATCTGATTCACGGCAGATATTGAGGAAAGAAGTACAATTAAAAGACGCGATAAAACAATGGGGAAATATTGGCGGATTGATAACAGGTTTTATGAAGAATGATTTTGGATTAATCAGCCGTTCGCTGGAAGATGTAATTGTAGAGCCTGTGCGTAGTATTCTTATTCCGGGTTTTGATGAAATGAAACTGAAATGTAAAGAAGCCGGAGCTTTGGGAGGTGGCATTGCCGGTTCGGGGCCTTCTGTTTTTATGATGAGCAAAGAAGAATCAACTGCAAAAAGAGTAGAAGAAATAATGAAAGGGATTTACGAAAAAATAGGAGTTGATTATAAAACTTATGTGACAGGGATTAATCCTGAAGGTGTAAAAATTGCCTCACCCCAACCCCTCTCCTAAAGGAGAGAGACACGCTCTGAAAAGCATTTGTATTTAATTCGTGAACATTCGTATAATTCCCGCCTGAATGACGCAGTCGGGCAGGCGTGGCAAAAAAAACAGTATGAAATATTATAGTTTAAACAAAAGCGCTCCTGTTGTTGATTTTAAAGAAGCAACCATCCGCGGATTAGCGCCGGATAAAGGTTTGTATTTTCCTGAAAGTATTTCAAAATATGACAACAATTTTTTTACGGAAATCAATAATTATACTGAAGAAGAAATTGCATTTAAAATCATACAGCCATACATTGGAGATGTAATTCCTGAAAATGAATTGAAAAAGATTGTGGTTGAAACAATCAATTTTGAAATTCCTTTAATAAAAGTGAATGAAGCTATTTCTTCTTTAGAATTATTTCATGGGCCTACACTTGCTTTTAAAGATGTAGGCGCCAGGTTTATGAGCCGGTGTCTTGGATATTTTATGAAAAATAATAATAGAAAAATTACTGTGTTGGTAGCTACTTCGGGCGATACCGGGGGAGCCGTTGCCAATGGTTTTTATAACGTAGTTGGAGTAGAAGTAGTTATTCTATATCCTTCCGGGAAGGTGAGCAATGTGCAGGAAAAACAATTAGTTACTTTAGGAAATAATATTCATGCTCTCGAAATAAGGGGGACTTTTGATGATTGCCAGCAAATGGTGAAGCAGGCGTTTTTAGATGATTATCTGAATAAAAAATTATTTCTTACTTCTGCTAATTCGATAAACGTAGCGCGATGGCTGCCCCAGCAATTTTATTATTTTTTCGCATGGAAACAATGGAATGATAAAAAAAATCCGCCGGTGATAAGTGTGCCGAGTGGAAATTTTGGAAACATCTGTGCAGGCCTGTTGGCGCATATTTCAGGATTGCCGGTAAAGCATTTTATTGCTGCATGCAATGCGAACAAAGTGGTTCCTGAATTTTTGCAAACACAAAATTATCATCCTGAAAAAGCAATAGCTACTATCTCAAACGCAATGGACGTAGGCGATCCAAGTAATTTTATAAGAATACTTGAATTGTTTCATCATCAATTTGCGGATTTAAAAAATACATTAAGCAGTTACAGCATTTCAGATGAACAAACAAAGCAAACGATTAAAGAAGTTTATGAAAAGGAAAATTATTTATTGGATCCGCATGGAGCTGTTGCCTATACTGCATTACAAGACTATCAGAAAAAATATCCTGACCAAAAAGGATATATATTGGAAACGGCGCATCCGGTAAAATTTTATGATGTCGTAGAACCGGTAATCCAACAAAAAGTTCCTATACCCGAAAGTGTAAAAGATATTTTACATAAAGAAAAGCATAGCATATTGATGAATGCGGATTTTGAAAAATTGAAAGAATATTTATTGGAGAAATACAATAGGGAATGAAAAGTAGGTAAGAGCCGAACAGTAAACCAGCAAATATTGAGGATTCTTATTTTCCTATGTGCACGCTTAATTCTGCTGCCTGAACGATTGTTGAAGAATGAATTTTATTTTCTAAAGAAAGAACGCTTCAAGGAACTCCGTTGAACAGTAAACAAACAAATAATTCGGATTCTTGCTTTCTTTTCAATGACCAATATGTCACAGTACAATACAACATTTATATTGTGGAATATTGGTTCCGGTAGTTATTCTTTTGTTGCACAGGTGTAATGGATCTTTATTGGAATCAGGTATTGCTGAAAAAATTGAATGTTTTAGCATATTTATTAGTGAGTACTATTAAATTTTATTTCTGTATGAATGTACATATCCATTTGACGAATCGCGTTTTTCTTAGCTGTGTTTTTCTGCTGGCCTTTTGCAGTCTGGCTATATACGCTCAGCAAGTACCCTACGGAACAATTGATCGAAAAGCAGTAGTTACCCGCCACAACCTGATACTGAAAGATCCTCAATCCGCCGGCCCTACACAAGTAGGAAATGGAGAGTTTGCCTATGGTTTCGATATCACGGAAATGCAGACGTTTAATGATCAGTTTACAACAATGTCGTACTGGGGATGGCATAGTACTGAACCACCAAAAGGTTTTACCGCGGATTCCTTTAAACAAACGCTTGTTGATACCCATGGCAGGATGGTTAGCTATGATCTTCCTAATCCAAAGCAAGCTGCATTAACGCAATGGCTGGCAAGTAATCCTCATCGGTTTAACCTGGGAAGAATAGGGCTTTTGTTGAAAAAGGAGGACGGCAGCATTGCGAAAATAAGTGATCTGCAAAACCCTGTTCAAAATTTAGACCTATGGACAGGCGTAGCAGAAAGTAATTTCACGGTTGAGGGACAAAAAATAAAAGTTATAACAGTATGTGATCCGGACAAGGACATTATCAGTTTTAAAATTGAATCTGATTTAATCAAAAAGGGCCAGATAGGTATTTTTATCGAATTTCCATATCCAAGTTTAAAATACTTTAGCAACGGCTCAGACTATAACAGTCCCTCGTTACATCAAACGAATTTGAGAACGATAAATACTAATTCGGTTGTATTTGACAGGCAACTAAATAGTACCATTTATCAGGTAGCCTTTAAGTGGTCGGGAAGCGGCAAAATTAAAAAACAAAAAGAGCATCTCTATGATTTTTATTCTGGATCGAAGGAGACGTCCGTTGAGTATGTTTTTGCATTTTCACCTTCAAAAATCAATTACCGTTTACCTTCCTTTACTGAAATTAGGGCAAGAAGCGTTGCACACTGGACATCTTTTTGGAAAAGCGGAGCAGCTCTGGATCTTTCTCAAAGTAAAGATCCCCGATGGTTCGAGTTAGAACGGCGAATACTCTTGTCTCAATATGTAATGGCAATAAATGCTGCTGGTAATTATCCTCCACAGGAAACGGGATTAGTAAATAACAGCTGGTATGGCAGGTTCCATTACGAGATGTATTGGTGGCACGCCGCACATTACGCATTATGGGATCGCTGGCCGCTGCTAAACAAAAGCCTTCACGTTTATTCCGATAATTTAGTCCAATCAATAAAAAGAGCAAAGTTACAAGGATATATAGGAGCAAGATGGCCAAAATGTACCGGTCCTGATGGCCGGGAATGGCCCGATGTTACCCATGCCTTTCTAATCTGGCAGCAACCGCATCCTATATTTTTTGCTGAACTGGATTACCGTGCCCACCCAACTTTACAAACGCTAAAAAAATGGGATCAGATCGTTGAACAAACGGCAAATTTTTTAGCTTCTTATGCTTTTCTGGATAGCAGCCGGAATGAATATATTTTGGGCCCGCCAATAAAAACGGTTCCGGAAAACAATGATCCACTAACTACACAGAATCCTGCATTTGAGTTATCTTATTGGAGATTTGGTTTGCAAACTGCTCAGCAATGGCGCAAAAGACTTAAACTGGCGCCTAACCCTAAGTGGGATAATGTATTGAAAAAACTGGCACCGTTACCAGTGAAGGACAGTTTGTATCAGCAATGGGAGAATATTGATAGTATGTGGACAAAATATAACTATGAACATCCTGCTATGACCGGCGTTTATGGCATGTTACCTGGTGATGGGGTAAATCAAATAATTATGGAAAAAACCTATCAAAAAGTTCAGTCGGTCTGGAGGTATAATACCTGCTGGGGATGGGATTTTCCGATGGTCGCGATGTGTGCAGCCAGGCTGGGACACCCGGGACAGGCGGTTGATATGCTTTTAAATGCATCACCAAGATTTGCATTTGATGAGCATGGCTTTGTTGGCGGTGGCAACCCTTATCCATTTATCCCATCGAATGGCGGCTTGTTATATGCCGTGGCGATGATGACTGCAGGGTGGGATGGCGATAAGAACATACCTGAGCCCGGGTGGCCAAAAGATGGCTCCTGGGTAATTAAATGGGAGGGCTTTAAAAAAGCTCCCTGATAAGAGAGTACGCAAACAAATTTTTAATTTCGGAAACTAACAGAGACTTTAATTCCGGTAAAGATTATTAACAACCTTTGCCTACAAAGGAAGCAATCATCTATATAACAAACGGACACATTTGGCAACAGAATCGCGGATGGTAAAACAAGCGGATTATTCAAAATAACCTATCTTGTTTTTCTAAGTGTTCAATGGATTTTTAAACGAAAAAAGTACAATGAATAGAAAATTATTTGGATTTATGGTGTTTATCTTAGCTGGTGCATGTTTGCTATATTCCTTTGTCAGTACGGATAATTTACCCAAGCAATTAGAAAAAAATAGCGATCACCCCGAAATTGTAAACATTATCAATTTTATTCGATTACTTGAACCCAGAGATTCTAAGATTACTGAGGATGTTCTTTATCAGACGGTGGTGAAGCAAGTGGAGATGATGAAAAAATATAAACTACCGGGCACTTTCTTATTGCAATATGATGCTTTACTTGATCCCCGTTATCAGAAGCTTCTGAAAGGATTACCCAGGGATAAATTTGAAATAGGTGCCTGGTGGGAGATTCCTCAACCCTTAGTGGAAAATGCGGGTCTGAAATGGCGGGGGGATTCTCCATGGGATCCCCGTGCTGATGTGGATTTCGCTACTGGTTATACGCCTGAGGAGAGGGATAAACTTGTTGATGTATTTATGAGAGATTTTAAAAAAATATTTGGTTACTATCCTAAATCAGTTGCATCATGGTTCATTGATGCACATACCTTAAATTATCTTTCTAAAAAATATAAGATCGTTGCTTCAGCTAATTGTAAAGATCAGTATGGCACAGATGGATATACTCTTTGGGGTGGTTACTGGAACCAGGCTTATTATCCGAGTTTGAAAAATGCATACATGCCGGCTCAAAACGAAAAAAATCAGATACCTGTTCCCATTTTTCGCATGCTGGGAAGCGATCCTGTTAGACAATATGATGAAGGTATTGGTACGCACCGGCAAGGTGTTATCACTCTTGAACCTGTTTATAAATTTGGTGGAGGAGATTCCGCGTGGGTTCACTGGTATTTTAAACAATTTGTTGAAGGTGAAAGTATGCAGTACGCTTATGTTCAGGCCGGGCAGGAAAATTCTTTTACCTGGGATGCAATGTCTAAAGGATTTGAAATTCAACTGCCATTAATTGCAAGGTTAAGAGATGAAAAGAAAATAAAGGTTGAAACACTTGCTGCGTCTGGTAAATGGTTCCGTGAACATTTTAAAATTACGCCTGCTACTTCCGTTACTGTAAATGAGGATATCGATGGAAGCAACAGTAAAACGGTATGGTTCGATAGCCGGTTTTATCGTTTGAATTTGTTATGGGAAAATGGCTCTTTGCGCTTTAGGGATATTCACTTATTTGATGAAGATTTTGCTTCTGAATTTTTGACTAAGAAATCAACTTCCAATCAATGTTCTTTTTTTACACTCCCTTTTGTAGATGGACATGTATGGAGTTCACGGGAGAAGATTGCAGGTTTAGGATTCAAAACTATAGTAGATGGGAAAGAAATATTATTAAACGGCGATAATCCTATTATTAAAAGCACCGTATCGGGGCGACTGGATATTTCGTGGCCGTTGAAAAGTGCGAATGATACTTTGCAAATGCATATTGATGAACGACAAATTGAGATGGCTATGGTCGGTAAAACATCTATCAACTGGTTCCTGGATTTATCAACTGCTAAGGATATAAAATTACCTTTTAAAGAAATTAGTCCTAACCGGATTGATTGTGAATTTGAGGGGATGAAGTATTTCATTTCTGCGAAAAAAGGTTTTTTCTCTAAACCTTCTGATAGCGTTGTTTTTAGAATAACTCCGGTTAGAAATAAGTTGGTTTTGGATTTTGCGAGAATACAAATGAAATGAGTTAATTCAGAAAAGAACTCACTTTGATGCTGTATGTTTTTTCGGAAAAAAACCTTAGCGTCTTCAAGTCGTAATGGCAATAATCTAAACAAGCCGAAGGCAGAATTTTTTTCTCTGTGGTTCTCTGTGCCTTCTCTTTTTAACTCTGTGAAATATTTTTTTACACAGAGAGAGGAGCCGAGAATCACAGAGCTGCACAGAGTTTGCAAACATAGGAGTCACAAAGGCTTAAAGAGGAAATAGGAATCTCCGTTATTAGTCCTTTTACTGTTATACTTTTATGATTTCTGTCAAATAATTATATCGTTGTTATTATCTGTAATTGTCAAAAAATTCTATCTAATGTTTTTAAAAAAGAGAAACTTCATTTTAATTTTTACCTTCTTTGTTCTTTTGTCTGATTGCTGCGTGGCTTCTAACAGTAAACCAATAAATAAGAACGTTTCTGAAATAAATGCTGATAAAATTGTGCGAATTAGTAATCCAAAAATTTCTTTGATTTTAGATTATAGTAACAAAGCATCCATTACTTCAATGACCGTCAATGGCCAAAAGGTGATAAGTAGCGCTGATGGAATTTTCACCTCTGTGAATGTGGGCGGGATTGTTTATTCTTCTTTGCATTT
This sequence comes from Hanamia sp., assembly GCA_036509335.1. Lineage (GTDB taxonomy): Bacteria > Bacteroidota > Bacteroidia > Chitinophagales > Chitinophagaceae > Ginsengibacter. The sequence goes on along the minus strand of DATCFT010000033.1, from coordinate 12,808 downwards.
AAAAGGAACGCCTGTTTTATCAAGGTCTGATAATACTTTTAATATCAATGGAATTACTTATGGCAACAATGATTTTACGATTCGTGAAAACTGGATATTTACGGTGACAAATCAATCCATCAAATGGAACATTGAAAGAAGCGTTTCCAGACCGCTGCAAATAGAAGAAGAAGCTATTCCGGTTTTTAATTTTGATAATATCCATACATGGGAAGGCGCTTACCAGGGCTATGGTGGCCTTGCGTGGTTTTATCTTTTTAATGAAAAATTATGCACTTATGGAGTCCATACTTCTTCTTCAAGTTTTTGGAATAGCAAGACAGGCAATGGATTAAATATTTCAGTTAATGCTCCTGGAGATAAAGTGGCTATGAAATATTCACGGAGTATGGATGATAAATTAGCCTATTCTATTACTGTTTCAAAAAAAGAAATGTTACCGCGTTATGATAGCGGCACACACAGAAGAAGATTTATCAGAAACAAGACGGATGTGTGGGATTCTTTTACGCTTGCAAGTGGTAGACATAATCAGTCAATAACCCTGAGTTATTTCGATTTTAATAAAGAATATGGCCGTGGAAAATTTAAAGGAATTAACGGGTCGCAGGTGAGTGATGTTCTTAATACAATTGCACGAATCGGCGTTATTGATTCTCTTCATTTTGGTGGAAATAGCTGGCACACACCTTATGGACCGATTTGTCTTCATGAACAATATATTGCTCAAATGGGATTGGGTATTGATGACCCTGCTTACCTAAATGGATATAAAAGTTGTCTTGCCTTTTATTGCACTCATGCAATAAAACCTGATGGAAGAGTTTATGCAAGATGGGCTTATACAAATGAGGATATGATGCCAGGTCAGGGGAATGCTGATGGTTTTTATGAAGCGCAATGGGGAATCCTGATGGATTCCAACCCGGATTTAGTTTCTAATATTTCAGAACTTTATGATTTGACCGGCGATAAAATATGGGTTAAAAGCCTTCAGCCTTCTTGTGAAAAAGCGCTGGATTGGATTCTTAAAAGAGACAGCAATGGAAACGGGCTTGTTGAAATGATGACGAATAGCCATCTTCAGAAAAGGAGTAGTGATTGGATTGATATCATCTGGGCGTCTTATGAAAATGCTTTTGTCAATGCAAAGCTTTATCATGCTTTGGTGAAATGGGCCGACATTGAACGCCAACTAAATAATAATACGAAAGCTGATTATTACGAAAACTTTGCCGCTAAACTCAAAACCAGTTTTAATAAATCAACTAAAGACGGTGGTTTTTGGGACGAAGAAAATAAATGTTATGTTCACTGGATTGATAATGACAAATCAGTTCATGGCCGCAATATGGTAACACCGGTAAACTTTATGGCCATTGCTTATGGTATTTGTGATGATGACGCAAGGCGAAAGATGATATTAGATACCATTGAATCGCAGATGGAAAAGGAGAACCTTTTCTTCTGGCCATTGTGCATGACTTCTTATGCGCCCGGTGAAGGTAATGATTGGCAATTTCCTTTTCCTAGTTATGAAAATGGAGATATTTTTTTATCCTGGGGATCGGTTGCTGTGAAAGCTTATGCTGAGTATAAACCAGGGCTTGCTCTTAAATATGTTAAGAATGTGTTGAATCAATACAGTAAAGATGGCCTTGCTTTTCAGCGTTATGGAAGAATTAAGCAAGATGGTTTAGGTGATGATATTTTATCGGGAAATAGTTTGGCCATTGTTGGATTGTACCAGGCGATATACGGAATCAATCCATTGTACAATCGTTTTTACCTTAACCCACATATTACGCCGAAGCTTTATGGCACTGAGTTAAATTACAGATTCAGAAATGAAAAGCTAACTATTGGCCTTGACAGCAGCCATTATTCAGTATCTGATAAAATGTTCAAAATAATATGCGTAAAAGATTTTGGTTACTTTGCCACAAAAAATAAACTGTATTATTTTGATGGGAAGAATCCAAATGCTTCCATAGAAATTACATCAGACAAACCGCTTTCTATAGACATAAAGAATTGGGATGATAAAAATATGGATTGGGTGCAAACAGTTCCTGAACTTTCTTCGAAACCGCTTATTTATGAAGTTCATCAATTAAAACCGAATGTTGATTATTCACTTATAGTTAATGGTAAATCTGTTAAAAAAATCAAAAGCGATTTTAAAGGAAATTTGGTGATAAGTCATAAAGTTTCAAACACTAACGAAACACTAACGATTAGAAATGAAGATTAAATGTATCCACTCAAAAACCTTAAGAATAGAATAGGGGATTTGTTACAAAAAAGCAATTAGTCAAAATTTTAAACCAAATGGATACCTGATATTTTTTTGGGTTATTCGTAACTTTTGGTTTTACTATCCTTTGAATAAAGTATTTTTAAAACATAAATCTTTGATATTTCTTTATTTACTGTGAATTTCATTTAACGTTTATGCTTCACTGTTATCTTGTATTAATGAATGCTGATTTTTAAAAACTAAAGCGATATTTATTACAAAAATAAATTAAAAAGAATCCTATAAACCGCACAACATCACTTCCCCGACATTCCTTTAAACAACCCCGCCAACACAGTAAAAGCATTTTTAACTACATTTTCATTTTCCACAGGTATATGCAAATAGGTTTGCCCGGTAGCATCATCTTTTTTGGTAATGGATTGCAACAGGTTTTCAGTTGCTTTTGCATCTGATAATACATTGCCCAATTGGGTAAAGAATGAGGACGCAGTCTGTATCAATTGCTGTTCCGGTTTAGCGCTAAATAATTCAGGTTGCTCAGTTGCTTTTTCGGGAATAGTTTGTTTTACATCATCGTCTTCGTATGTTTCAGTAGTTTCTTTTTCTTTGGGCTCAACAGGTTTTTCCGCAGAGGTTGCCTCTTCGCGATCACTATCAACGTGCGATGTGGTAACGGTTTCATCAGTAAATAATCCTTCGATGTCTTTCATAAAGACATTGAACTTGCTGTCGCCCATAAAAATATTTGATTCGCCATTATCCAATATTCCTTCTGCCAGCGCCCGTTTAAATTTCAACTTACTCAGCATGCCATGCTCAATGGTATTCTGCGCTACAAAATTGATGATGCTTACATTTCGTTTTTGCCCTTGCCTGTAAATGCGGCCAATGCGCTGTTCCAATACCGCCGGATTCCACGGCAAATCCATGTTGAATAATAAAGAACCAGCCTGCAGGTTTAGCCCAACACCTCCGGCATCCGTAGAAAGAAAAATCCGGCAGTTTTCGTCATTATTAAAACGGTCATATAAATCCTTTCTTTTGTGGCTTGGAATGGATCCGTTCAAATTAGCATAGCCTATTTTTTGATTGTCCAATTCAGAAGCTATCAACCTGGTAAATCTTTCCCATTGGCTAAAGATTACAATCTTTTCATCGCCAGTAGTAATCGCTTCATCCAAAATATTAAACAATTCATCGAGTTTTGTCTGATGATTTGTTTCCTGGTCTATGATGTAGGTGCTGTTGCACACCATTCGCATCATGTTGAGTGAAATCATCAGCCGTTGCCTGTCTTCTTCACTTAAGAATCCCATTTTTCTCCACCTGGCTACCAGTTTCACTACAATTTCATAATAATCATCATGAATTTTTCTCTGCTCTTCGGTAATATTTACAAAAAGATTTTTATCGGTTCGTGTGGGCAATTGTTTCAGCACTTCCTTTTTGGTACGGCGCAGCAATATTGGTTTCAGTCTTTCTTTTATATCATGCAGGTCTTTGTAGCCGATCACTTTGCCGGTTTCATCTGTTTGCTCATAAGTCGAAGTAAAATTATAAAGAGAGCCGAGTAACAAAGGGTCTATAAATTGTACCAATGAATATAGTTCCGGAAGTTTATTTTCAAGTGGTGTACCTGTAAGAATCAGCGCATATTTGCTTTGTAGTTTTTTGATAGATCGTGATATTTTAGTTTGCCAGTTTTTAATTCGCTGTGCTTCATCAAGAATAATCAGATCGGGTTGGTATTCATTAATCAGGTCCAGGTCATTCACGGCCATATTGTAACTGGCAATTTTGTAGACGCTATCTTCTTTTTTATACAATTTTTGCCTGTTAAGATAATTGCCTTCTATAACAGTGGTAGCGGCAGTGGTAAATTTTTCTATTTCACTTTCCCATTGATATTTTAATGAAGTGGGGCATATTATCAATACTTTTTGTACCTGCCTGTGTTCGTGTAAAAGCTGTGCTACTCCAATAGCCTGTATGGTTTTTCCCAGTCCCATATCATCGGCCAGGATGCTTCTACCGGCGGCGGCACAAAATAAGATACCTTCTGTTTGATAAGGAAATGGTTTTACTTTAAGGCTCTTAATTTCAGGGAGTTTCTTTTGTTTAAAATAAGGGCTTAAAAAATTGTTCCGTTCTTTTTTTTCACGCCATTGAATAACGTGAGACAAGGCATCATCATAACAACGAAATGACGGATTAATTTGAAAACCCTTTTGCAGGATTGTATCAATTTCTTCAAAACCTTTTTCATTCAGGCTACCGGCGCTGTCAACGTAAGGCTTCCACAATTTTTTGTATTCCGCTTCATTTTCAGTGCCTGCTCTAAACATAATTTTTCTTTCGCCGCGGTACTCCACGTACATAGAACTATAGGATGTAGAATAGGGATGGTTTAATGCTTTGCGTAAAGCGGGTCTTTTACGGATAAAAATTAAAACTGCCTCAATGTGTTTGCAGGTGCCAAGCTGGTTGGTTTTAAAATCATAGCATGAACAATAATTCAAACTATTATCAACACTGCGGAGCGCTACCTTGTAATTATTTTTTGTAGTGGCATTGTAAACCTTGTAGTCACTGTAAACAAGACCATCACCAATATTGGAGAACTTAAAATCAGTTTTCTCTGCTATTTGTTTGCGCAGCCCGGTTTGCCATTGCGCTACCGTCATATCTGGTGGTTTGCGGGTATTCGACAATTGTGTAGGCCTGTACTGTCTTTTCTTTGCTTTTGTACGTTTCTTTTTTGTTGCTGTTGCCATATTTTTAGTTGAGGGTCAAATTTATTATATGATTTATTAATTGTGGGGTAAATCTATTAACAAAGAATAAACTTTTATGATAGATTATCCATTGGGACATTCACAGGTAAAAAGCGTTGTGATGTGAAATTTATTTGTAATGTCCTTTTAATGATTGCACAATGAGTGTGTCATTGACAACCGAATAGACGAATCTACGTTCCTGGATAATCCTGCGTGACCAGTATCCGGTTAATTGATGTTTTAGCGCTTCGGGCTTGCCTATACCTTCAAAAGGATTTTCAATAATGGCATTAGTCAGTTGCAATATTCTTTTGAGAATAGCTTTATTACCGGATTTAATCCAGAAATCTAAATGTTCTTTTGCCTTTGGAGTGTATATTATTTGCATACTTTTTCCAGATCTTCTATAGTCATGGAAATCCCTTTCCCGTTTTTCAAATCTTTTTCGCCTTGCTTTATCATGGCTATAAATTCGGGTTTGTATGACGAATTCGTTTCCTCTGCTTTGGTAATAGTGTATTTTATTTTAAATGCTTTAATAACAGCTTTTATAGCTTCTATTTGAGAAGCATCCTCCGTGTATGCAATAATATTAATAGCTTTCATTTTGCGTTGTTCTTATTTGATTTCTGTATATAAAATTAATGATTAATTAATGAATAACAGAAAAAGCAAAGATACCAAATAGAACGTATTCGGAATGTGTGTTTGGCAGTTTAAGATTATCAACAAACCATACCTATCATGTAAATAAACTTTTACATTTGCATCATGCAGCTCACCGCAGAACAAGAAGCCGTTATAGCCACCAATCACGATTTGGTGATAAACGCTGTGGCAGGTAGTGGTAAAACTACTACGCTCATTGAGTATGCAAAAACCCGGGCTGCCGGTAATAAAATATTATACCTCGCCTTTAATAAAACGGTTAAAACAGAGGCCATTCAAAAGTTTGCTGCTGCGGGTGTTGGACATGTAAAAGTAGAAACAGCACATTCCCTTGCGTTTGATCATATCATTAAACACAGTAATTACCACGTGGAACAGGGCTATAAAAGTTATGAATGGTGTGATATTTTAAACATAAAAACCGGCGACCTTCATACCGATTTTATTATCGCTTCGCATGTCAATAAGTTCATTAGTTATTTCTGCAATAGTAATGTCACTAAAGTGCAGGAACTTAATTATGCTGATGAAATCACCGATGCGAAAGCGAAAACTTTTGTTCTTAATTTCTATAATAAAATTGAACATTTTACCCGTGAGGCTTTGGCTAAAATGGATAAAGCGGAAATAAGCGTAACACACGATTTTTATCTAAAAAAATTTCAACTCAGTAATCCGGTATTGCCTTACGATTATATTTTATTTGATGAAGGACAGGATGCCAGCGCTGCTATGCTGGATGTTTTCTTAAAACAAAAAGCCATTAAAATAATTGTTGGCGATGCGCATCAACAAATATATGGATGGCGCTATGCAATTAATAGTTTGCAAAAAGTGGATTTTCAGGTGTATAATCTCAGCAACAGTTTTCGCTTTGATGATGAAGTGGCGTTGATTGCTAACAAAATACTTGGATGGAAAAAACATTTGCAGCAATTAGCTGCCGTAAAAATTATTGGCGTTGGGCAGCCTTCTGAACTTATCAAAACGAAGGCTACTTTAGGCCGTACCAATTTAAGTTTGTTGCTGAATGCAATCGCTCAATGGCAACACGGCAATATAAAGACTTTACATTTTGAAGGTAATATCAACAGCTACACATTTGCCGATGAGGGCGCTTCTTTGTATGATGTGCTCAACCTTTACAATAGCAAGCCGCAAAAAATAAAAGATAAATTAATTGCCGCCATGAAAACCATGAAGGAACTGGAAGACTATATTGAAAAAACGGAAGACAACAGTCTGGGCATGATTGTAGAAGTGGTAAAAGAATTTGGAAACAAATTACCATCTCTCATTAATGAATTAAAAAACAATCATACGGCGGCTAAAGAAGATGCAGATATGATATTCAGCACAGTGCATCGCTGCAAAGGCATGGAGTATGATGAAGTAACGCTGCTGAATGATTTTGTAAATGAAGAAAAACTGAAGAAATATATTGCGCAATATGGCGGCGATAAAATAAATGAACGTGACAAAAACAGATTAGCCGAAGAAATAAATATTTTATACGTTGCTGCTACAAGAGCCAAAAGCAAATTAAAAATTCCACCGGAAATAAATCCGCTAAAGAGTATAGAGATGGCTACGCAAGAGCAGCCTGTTTTCAATTCAAATAAAAAATATTATAAAAACAATCGTGCCGATGATTGGGATTTGTATGCAACACCTTTTTACAATGAAAATAAAAAAGATAGTTATTCAAAATCTACCAATCATGGCAAACGCTGGACGGATGATGAAGAAGATGAAGCGGCAGAACTTTTTGGTAAAGGCATTTCCATTAAAGATATCGCCAAACAGTTGAGCCGTGGTATAAATGGTGTTAGAATTAAATTGATTAATATGGGTTTACTGGAGGATGATGTCCCATTTTGAAATTGGATTTAGTCAAATGCTTTTGAACCTTTATTTTAATTTCATAGATTAGCATGATGAAGCAAAACTTTCCTATTCATAGTTCGTAGTTTTTTACAGCTACTATTTATCAGTACCCATCCTGCTGAACACCGTTCGGACGGGGAATCATTTGCTAAGCGATGATGTCCACAAAAATATAGTAATTGAAAGTCTTAAATTTTTAGTAAGGTTGGTTTTACACAGGAGTGGTTTTATAAATTAAACATACTTAGGGTAGCAGGGCTCACCAACGGCTGAACTTAATGTACTCATTCTATAGCCGTAAAAAATTGCGGATGGTCTGTTATTGTGGATTCCATATTTAATGCTCAAAGATAGGGTTTCGTTCTATTCATTTTGTTGGTGAAGCAGCCGCGCTTATCCTTGTCCACCTGTCCCGCTTTTTTGCGGGAACACCAACAAAGTCACTTTCTTTTTCGGAAGACCAACAAGGTCAGAAATCGCGTGGCTCTACAGGGGCAATTGATAGAGATAAGGCTTGTGGCAAAAAAGCTATCATAAATTAACGTCCCAAAAGCAGTAAACGAACTTATAATGCTGATTTGTATTTTTTATTTCGGTCGTTCAACAAAGCCTTCTTTGTTGTAAACTAATAGTGTATCCCGACTTAATTAATGGAAAAATAAATCAACGGCTGTTTGTTCTATGAGGTTATCTTCTGAGTATTCCAAAGTCATTTTTAATTTGTATTAATTAAAGAAGTAATTCTACTTACAAATGCTTCCTCTTTTTTTATCATTTCTTTCATTGATTGATTTTCAGAAACGTAAATCCCATCAACAATAAAGTTTATTTTATTATCATCATTTCCATAAATTGATTCTGAATGTGCTTTTGTTGTATTGATTTCCTTTGACAATGGATAAATCAAACCACTTGCGATTAAATCATTTTTGTAATACCCAGAATAGGAATGTATTTGATGTAAATCCGCTCTGTCCACATCCCTATTCTGCATTTCCATCTTTTTGAATTTAGCATCAAAAACAACCACCTTTCCACTTTGCCTTTGCTTCATTACTAAGTCTGGAAACATAGGGCGTTTATAGAATTGCTGTTGATAAATTGGTATTTCTTCCTGGCCACTCACTGTCCAATCCGGAAAACTTCTGCTAAGCAATTTTTCAAGGTACAATTCATATAATTCTGCAATGTCAAACAAGTAACCTGTGGTATCTAATTGTTGTTTTTTATTCTCAGGCATTAGGTCTTTATCCAATAAGATGATTTCGGCATACTGCAAAACCCGCTTGAATCCTCTGTACATTGGATTGTTGATAGATTGATGAGATTTTGCCTTCTGAATAGTTGCATAGCTTGCAAATTGCCCGGAATAATGTTGTTTCAACAACTGGTTTAATCCAAGTAATCGACTGTGTATTTCTTTCCCAAATATTCTTTCAAGTTTTCTCAATGCAAGGTAAAGCACATCCACAATTTCCTGCACATACATTCGCTCTTTGAAAGTGCTTGTAAGTTTCCCTTGGAAAGGAATATCTCGTTTTAAAAAGTCGTTAAAATCGATGCTACCTCTTACTTTGTGGCTTCTCTCCTGATGTTTTTTGTATTGTTGTGGCAAACTCAATACTGCCGCCTTTTCAAGTGATTGAATAAAAAGATAAGCGATGATAAACAGGAACTGATTTTCTGTTTCGTCCTTTTTGGCTTTTACCTGTTCATTATCTACATAAATATCATTTACAAAATTGAGCATTCGCTTCAAAAAAGCATCTCCATATTTTGTAGTGATGTTGATTTTACAGCCTTTGTAAAACAAAACACCGGCATATAATCCTGTTTGTACTATGTATTCTTTTTCCTGCTCGAGTTTCTCTTTTGAATACAATTTCAGAATTAAACGTTCTTCGTCCAGTTCAAAAAAACGTCTGCGTTTGAAGTTGAATATTTTAATCTGTTTAAGCTGTTCCGCTCCGAGTTTCAGTTCATAAACCGATGAGAACAACTGCTGCAACTGTTTTAAACCTGTCTTTTTAACGGCAAAAGCTTCACCCAAAGCTGATTCAAGGATGGGGGCTTCTTCGTAAAAATTATGATTCACAGGTATGCTTATTCTCATCTTATTTCAATGTTTCTTTAAATCGTCTCAATGCCTCATTCAACTTGTTGTCTAATTCGCCTTCGGCAAATACAGCTCTCAGGTATTCTTTTAGTGTTGGGCGCAGGAAAAGATTGAAAAGTACTTCTATATTATTTTGCGTTATTTCTTTGCGTTTGGCTATATGGCCCATTTTCATAAAAAAGGAATGGCCAAACTCATACGATTTACCCAAGCCCAAATCATTGGAGATATAATTATTCAAGCGTTCGCAAGCTCTTTTGTAATTACCGATATTGTTAAATTCTTCTTTCCCTTTGAATTTAGTTTCATCTTCTACTACGTCATAATCACAGTCTTTTCTTATCCACTTGAACCGTCTGCGGAGTGCCAAATCAAATGCGTCTATGCTTTTGTCCACATCGTTCATCATGCCAATAAAAAATACATTTTCAGGCACTCCAAATTTCACTTCTCCACTGTCAATGGTATATGCCAGCGATTTGTATTTATCATCTTCCCGGATTAAATCTTCTATCAACGAAGAATATTGTGTTTTTATCAGATTTTTATTGCTTTTACCATCATGACGATAATCTTTTTCTAACAGCGATAAGGTTTCACCAAATACAGAAGAAAGATTAGCCCGGTTAATTTCATCTACCACAAAATAAAATGCTTTTCCCGGATTGCTTTTGGCTTTGATGCAAAAGTTTTTAAAAACTCCGTTTACCAGTTCAAAGCGAATGTTTCCGTCTTTTGAAACGCCTTTCGGTTTTATACCCTCAATAAAATCTTCGTAAGTAAACGATGGGTGAAATTGTAATTTTTCGTAACGAGAACTATCGCCCTGACAAACAAAATCGAGACTATTGACCACCGAATAGGTTTTACCTGTACCCGGAGGGCCATACATAATTACATTTGGGTTATCAGCATCTGCAATGGTTTTCGCATTTACATAATTCCATAAAAAACGAGAAAGCAAGATGAGTTCGTTTTTATCTTGTTCGTTTACTTCCAATAGCTCCTTTGCAACTAAACAAACCTGGTGATTCTTTGTAAATATGCCCTCCGCATCGCCATCAATAAAATCACGATATAGTTCTTCTAACCATTGCGTAGAGTATATGTATAGAAAATCGGCTAAGTTGTCTAATACTGACATTTTCATTAAAATCTGTTTGGCACTGTAATTTGCATCTTCCACCATTTGGATTTTGGCCAACACATCTTTTTCTTCAACAATTGTTTTTAATAAACCTTTGATATTGTCATTAAAATAGTTTTCTGCTTCCCCTCGTGTAGCATTAGACTTATTCTGCTTTAAGATATAATACGTTGTATTGTCATTATTCAATTTTACTTCGAAATTAAAAGCCGTACCCGGCTTGGATGAACCTAGAACCGTTTTGGTAGTTCGTTCTAAGAAATTACACAAGTAACCACCTGGCATCGTAGCCGTGGCACTCCCCAATGTATTGGTGTAATCATCTAAACTTAAGATGTCGGTAGTTATCTTTCCCTTGTATTGGTTCCATTGAGCAATAAGGCTCTCAATCTCTTTGGTATTATAATTCTTATCTTCTTCCTTGGTTTCTGCTTTAAATTTTTCCCAAAGCGCTTTTATTTGAGTTTGGTGCTCCTCTGTAAGTGGGCTATTATTTTCCATTGTTTCAATTATTAAATTGTAATCAGCATTTGTAATGCTTACTATTCTGGCTCTAATGTCTTTGTTTGAAAGTAAATTATAAACCGAGTCAGTGCTTATTTTGTAGAGCCAAATCTTTACACTTTTAAGTTTGAAGCGGATAACTTTTTCACCATCTTTATCAATCTCTTCTTTATTGCTATCTATAATAGCCTGCCCCCAATAGACTTTGGTATTGAATTCTTTAAAAATGACTACATCTCCTTTTTGGGGCTTATAAGTTAGGTTATCACTTGTTGTAAAATAATACTCTTTAGTCTCAAGGATTGTACTTGTATCCCAGATAGAATCTTCGTATTCACCTTTCGGTTTATTACCAAAAATGAAATAATTAGGTTCTGTATTTGTTAAATTGTTATTCATTCGTTACACTTCTATTTGTCCATTCATTAATTCTCTGAACCACTGATTTTTTACCCTTGTTTGTGTGTTTCCTAATCCGGAGAGTCGAAGTTGGTGTTACGCTTGGTTCGGAAGTGATAGCTGCACTGAATGTGCTCATCTTTCTTTTTTTATTCTGCATAATGATTTAGATAATCCAATCATTTAAACCTTTTCATAAAACATCGCATTTGAATATTTATATTCCTCTGCAACATGCAGTAGATTTCCTACAATACCTCTTCATCGACTAACGTTAATATCTTTTCTTGTAATACCATACCTCGTTCTTGTAAAAAGAGTGTATAGTCATCATTTTTCCCAGCTTCAAAGGCTTTGTCATAAATGAAATTACTTTCAAGGACTAATGATAGTTTTTCTTTGAGATTTTCTTCAATTATTTTAAAATAATCAGACGGCTTTTTGTCAGAAATTTCACGATTGTTCGAGAGATTTTGCATAGAGATATTTGAATGGTAATTTGCCTCAGTTTTTGAAACTCCCATACTATTTAAAAAACCCTTTGGGAAAATATGATGATATTCTAATTTATTAATTACCGATAATGCTTTGAATGTATCTACAGTTGTACCGTCTAAAAAACTCTTTGGTTTATTTGTCGCAAGCAACAATGCAAAGGTTAAACTAGAAGCTTTATTAAGTATAAAATTATCTGTTAGAAAACCTTTGAAATTAATTTTTCGCTCAACATTAGGTTTATTAATTCTATTTGCCGCAAATTCTCTTATTTGGGCAAGGTCTTTTGTTATAAGTCCGGTATTCGCAATACCATAGTGTTGGGTAAATGATGTCTTCCAAAACCATTTCGCCAATTCGTGTCTTTGGTGAATTGTAGGTTTAGGAGATAGGTTAAAGAACTCAACGATAGTATCCTCTCCACTAACCCCTTGTTGTCTTACTAAAAATAGCGATGCACCTTTGCCGTTATGGAACACAAAAATATAACGCAGGCGCAGTTGATGCAATCTCATATTGAAGCCTGCAAAGAAAGTAGCCTAACGGTGCGA
>DATCFT010000032.1:0-75331 GCA_036509335.1 Hanamia sp. | reverse complement strand
ATGTAAATCCTATCCAATGGCTTACATACGTGTTTGAAAATATCAACGACCATAAGATAAATGCGATAGAGGAACTGCTACCGCAAAATTATACCGCATTATTGAATAAGTAATGAAGGGGTTAGTGGAGAGGATACGATAGTCATACAAAGTCCCTTTAAAAGAAAAATTAATTTCAGTCAGTTTTTTGCGGTCATCAACAAGCAGGTATTTTATTTTTTTCTCTTTGCAAAAACGAAGTAGTGTGCGGGCAAAACCTTTCGGCAATAAAACAGAATCATCTTTTTCTTCCAGCATTCTGAAATAGGATTCCGTACCAAAAGTGTTTTTACCCAGTTTCTTTTTGATGATATAATCTGAGTTAGCAAAGTTGAGGTTATCTCTTAAAAAGCTTACCAGTTCGGAGGTTAATTGTTTTTTTGAAATTGTAATTTGATTATTTAATATAATCCGGATTTCATTTTCATTTGATAAAGATGTACCTGAAATTATTTTGGTATCAGGGACTGGGCTTGCGATGGAATTGAAGATATTATCTAATCGTTCAATTGGAATTCTTTGTATGGTTTCTAAAAAATTCCATTGGTCTCCGAAAGGTAATTGACTATCCGGGTCAATAAAACAAGAGTTATTTTTTTCCAATGCTTTTTTTTGAAAAGGCAATGCAATCAAATTTCCCAGGCCTTTGCCGGAATGATTATCCTGGTTTGGGAAAAGCCTGTCGTAATTATAATTTTTATCAAAAGGTGAAATGATACCTGTAATTTCTAAAATATGGAGGGCTATTTTTCTGCTTTTATAAGCCGGGTAATTTGATTGGAAAAATATCCAGACATGGCCGCCCTTGCCGCTTCGGGAGCGTTCAAGATAAGCGGGAAGTTGGTAGTGATTGCAGCCTTCAATAAACAACTTACATTCCTCAATCCAGCTTTTTTTACTTGAAAGGTTTTCATCAAAATCTGCAACAACAAACCAGGAAGAATTATCCTGCAACAAAGGATAAAGCCCGATAACTTCTTTTCCATCCAGGTGATTGGTAATTCTTTGCTGCGTTAATCTTGAATATTTTTTATTTGAGAAATCTTTTAATGTGCCACCTTGGGCTTTATGTTTTGCAAACTCATCCCAGCTAAAATCGTACGCCGGCATATAACCACTTTTGCCATCCCCGCCTGACGGACCGGCAGGTTTTTCCCAACGAATTGCAAACACATCCTCTCTCCCTTTGAAAAGAGTTTGAAAGATATTTATTTGTTCATTGGAAATAGTATCCATAACGTAAAGGTGGTTATATTGTTTGGTAAACCGGACGATAAAGTAAATGAACAAATAATTGAGATTTCCATTTTTGTTGGCATTGTGTTTGTCGAATCCTTATTTTTATGAGTCAAAATATAAATCGAACGGCAATGATAAGTTGGATAACCGCTGATGCTCAATATGGGGCTTAGCGACCGGCAAGTAAAACCTGTATTTTTTGTGAAAGAGAAAGGAAAAATATGCAATAAAGAATATCAGGGAATGAATAATATATCTGATAGGAATGCATTAAGGGATTTGGAAAATCTTATTGTAATAAATGTTTTGTTAAAGAGTGTGAAAAAAAGGAACCACTTATAAACTGAGGTTTGACGGATAAATGACGGATAAAATACTAAATATTGAATTGCACCAATTGTACCTGTAAAACAACAGCGAAGTTTATAAAAGAATATTTTGGAAGCACTCTAAATTATTTGAGTCATTAGAAAATCACAAAAAAGTTGATGAACCCCGATAATTACTACATGCACCTTTGCGAAATATTAGGTGAAGCCGCCGCTAAAAAAGGCAATCCACCCGTCGGTGCTATTATTATAAAAGATGATGAAATAATAAGCGAAGCAGAAGAAGCGGGCAAAAGTAAAAATGACATTACCTGCCATGCAGAAATAGAGGCCATCAGGATTGCCGTAAAAAAATTAAACTCACCTGATTTGTCAGGATGTATCATGTTTACCACTCACGAGCCTTGCATTATGTGTTCTTATGCAATAAGATTTTATAAAATAAAAAAAGTGGTGTTTCAAAATAAGGTAGATTACCTGGGAGGAGTTACTTCTTCTGTGCCACTACTGGTTGTAGGTGATGTACCTCCGCATTGGGGAAAGCCACCGGAGATAGTGCACCTGGAGTTAAAAGGAGAATAAATTAAATGATCGTGAGTAAACTCTTTTAAAGAAATTTTTTATTTATATGTACCTTTCGCGGCATAACTTTTGAGGCTTTTAAAACATTAAAATAAAAAATAAATAATGAACAACTTACAACAAATACACGATTTAGGCCAGAGCATCTGGCTGGATTCTTTTGACAGAAAATTAATGGATAGTGGTGAACTTCAAAAACTGATTGATGAAGATAGTTTGTGTGGAATCACTTCAAATCCTTCCATTTTTGAGAAAGCAGTTTCTTCCAGTTCTGATTATGATGACGATGTCAGAAAATTGGCGTCTGAAGGGAAAAATAATGAAGAAATATTTTTTGGATTTGCAGCAAGCGATATTCAACGCGCAACAGATATATTAAAACCGGTTTATGATGAAGCAAATGGCACTGATGGTTTTGTAAGCCTTGAAGTGTCACCTCATCTTGCTAATGATACTGAAGGAAGTATAAAACAGGCAAGGGAATTATGGAAAACAGTAGGCCGCAAAAATGTGATGATAAAAATACCAGGAACTAAAGAAGGATTAGCGGCGATACGCCAATGTATCAGTGAAGGAATTAATATCAATATAACCTTATTATTTGGTCTGCCACGTTACAAAGAAGTAACAGAAGCATATATCTCCGGATTGGAAGACCGTTTAAAAAACAACCAACCTATTGACCACATTGCATCTGTAGCCAGTTTCTTTCTTAGCCGCATAGACGTGCTGCTTGACCCGATTTTAAAAGAAAAAAAATTAGATAACCTGGTAGGTGAAATAGCTATTGCGTCAGCAAAAAAAGCTTATGAAATGTATAAAGAAGTTTTCTTCGGTGATCGTTTCAGAAATCTTGAAAATAAAGGTGCCAAAAAACAAAAAGTTTTATGGGCAAGTACCAGTTCCAAAGATCCTTCATTCAGCGATGTAAAATATGTAGAAGCCTTAATAGGCCCCGATACTGTTAATACACTTCCAATGGAAACTATTGATGCTTTCCGCGATCATGGTAAAGCCGCAGATCATTTGGAAAATAATCTTATGAAAGCAACACAGGAATTGCAACAGTTGAAAGATAATGGGATAAATATTGATGAACTTACACAACAATTAGAAGAAGAGGGAGTACAAAAATTTAATAAAGCTTACGGCACATTGTTGAACGCTATTGATGAAAAGAAGAAAAAGCAATTGGCTTAAACAGGATTCTTTTCTAAAAGTTGTTTTACTGTTCTTTCTTTTATTAGCTGCTTTTGGAACAGGATTATTTTTTAATATTTATTTTTTATAAATGAAAAAGATTGCCATTAATGGTTTTGGACGAATAGGACGTGCATCTTTAAAAGTGATTATGGATACTCCCGAACTTGAAGTGGTAGCCATAAATGATTTATTAACGATTGAAAATGCAGCCTATCTTTTAAAATATGATAGTGTTTATGGTATTTATAATAAAGAAGTGGTAGTTGATGGTAGTTACCTAAAGGTTGGCGATAAAAGGATTAGTTATCTTTCAATAAAAACCCCCTCCGATCTGCCATGGAAAGACCTTGAAGTTGATACGGTAATTGAAAGCACGGGATTATTCACTAATCGTGAAGATGCAGAAAAACACATTCATGCGGGAGCAAAACAGGTGGTAATTTCCGGGCCAACGAAAAGTATAGATACACCTACTATTGTTCATGGAGTCAATACACAGGATGGAAAAGTAGCTATCTTCTCCTGCGCAAGCTGCACTACAAATAATATAAGCCCGGTAATAGAAATTATTGGCAGGAGAATAGGAATTAAAAAAGCAATTTTAAATACAGTGCATGCCTATACGGCATCGCAATCTTTAGTAGATGGCCCTTCAAAGAAAAAACACAGAATGGGAAGGGCTGCTGCTATAAATCTTGTTCCGGCATCAACAGACGCCGCCATTGCTACGATCAAAACATTACCTCAATATGAAGGTAAATTCGATGGGATCGCCATTCGTACACCTGTAGTAGTAGGCTCTATTTCTGATATTACTTTCATTGCAGAACGAAAAACTTCTGCGGAAGAAATTAATAACATTTTAAAAGAAGAGGCTGCTACAGATCGGTATAAAAAAGTGATCAGAGTTTCCAATGAACCATTGGTTTCTACCGATATTATTCAAAGTACTTTTGCTTCCACTATTGATATGGAAATGACGCGTGTGGTAGATGGTGATCTCTGCAAAATAATGGCATAGTATGATAATGAATGGGGATTTACCAATCAAATGATCCGTCAAATACTTGAGAATTAAAAATAGCTCTTATTAAAAATTATAATTTACTTTCCGAATTAGTTGGTCAAACGGATATTTATCTTCTCGATCAAATCATGAAAGGCCGTTATCAGCCGCATCAAAAAATATTGGATGCGGGTTGTGGAGGCGGAAGAAATATGAAATGGTTTTTACAAAACGATTTCGAAATATATGGGGTGGACAGCAGTGAGGCGGCTATTATTCATTTAAAAGAAGTGAATGATTCATTGCCGCCGCTACGTTTGCAAGTAGCCGGTTTGGAGAAATTGCCTTTTGAAGAAAACTATTTTGATCATGTTATCTGTAGTGCAGTATTGCATTTCGCTGTTGATGTTAATCATTTCAGGCAAATGCTGTCAGAGATGCTCAGAGTACTTTCACCTTCCGGTACTTTATTCATACGAATGACTTCAGATATAGGTATTGAAGATAAAGTGAAATTGATTTCCAACGGTAATTATCAAATTCCGAATGGTTCCATGCGGTTTCTATTAACCCGTTCCTTACTTGCAGAATGTATGAAAGAGTTTAGTCTTAAATTTTTGGAGCCATTCAAAACCGTCAACGTTGATGATCAGCGGTGCATGAGTACTTTATTACTACAGAAAAATGGTTTTTGTAGTTAACCCTATCGAACACATCACGCTATTCCAAATGTCTATATAGACCATATCAATTTATATTGAACTATTATTACATTAGGTATAGGCCAATTTGTTTACAACAATAACATAGCATTTTTATAGCTCCATCATAAAATGACAATCACTGAAAATATTATTGAATCTTATTTAAATTGTCGCTACAAAAGTTATTTAAAACTATCACTTCAAATTGGAGAAAGACATTTATTACAAGAAAAGTATGATAATGATATTTCAGACTACATATGCAAATTCCAAAAGTTACTAATTAACAATAAGAAATCAATACTAGTTTTTGACAATGAATCTAATCATATAGAAATTGTAAAATCAAAAGCATGTGAGTATTTTTTTAATACATATTTAAAAATAGATGAGCATGAAATTACAGCCATTATAAAAAAAAGTACTGATAATAACGAAGTGAAATTTTCTCCGATACTAATTGTCGGGGAACATAAAATTAAAGATAAACACAAAATTCTCCTTGCTTATTATTCTCATGTGCTTCAAATTCTATTTTCAACTACCACAGATTATGGAGAGATAATTTATAACAAACCAATTACCATTAAAAAAATATCCTTAAAAAGGTTCGCACCCAAAATAATTCCCTTATTAAATGAAATAAGAAAGGTATTTGAAAATAATGAACAGTATTTTCTTCTGAACAAGCATTGCAAAATATGTGAATATAACAAAATATGTAAACAAAAAGCAATCGAATTAGACCATTTAAGTTTAATAACAACAATTAAGGAAAAAGATATTCAGCAACTAAATTTAAAAGGGATATTTACTGTCAACCAATTGTCTTATACTTTTAAGCCCAGAAGAAAACCAAAAAGACAAAAAAATAAAATTCAAAGGCATTTTATTGCTCTCAAAGCCTTAGCAATAAGAAAAGGAACTGTATATATTTACAATAGCACCATTGAACTGGAAAATGTTTCTACTAAAATTTATTTAGATGTCGAAGGTTACGGAGAGGACATTAAATTTTATTATCTTATTGGCGTTCTCATTGAGAAAGAAGGCAATTTAATAAAAAAATCATACTGGATTTCTTTTAGGGAGGAATCAAAAGAAGTATATAAAAGGTTTGTTAATGACCTAGAATCATTTTGCAAAGTTGATTTCATTTTATTTCATTATGGAACCTATGATGTTGAATTTTTAAAAGATATATCCAATTATATGGACACAAGTGAAGAAAAGATTTCTTTACAAAAATTTGTTTCTAATAGCATAGATGCTCTGCCATTTTTTTTGTTTAAATTATATTTCCCAACATTTAGTAATGATTTAAAATCAATTTCCAACTATATAGGGTTCAACTGGACATCCAAAAACGCTTCTGGTCTTGATGCTATTGTCTGGAGACAATGCTGGGAACATGAACAAAATATAGAATGGAAAAATAAATTAATAACATATAATCTTGAAGACTGTTTTGCATTAAAACTTGTCGTAGATTTCATTTATTCAATTTCCGCCGACAATCATAAACAAATATATAAAAATGTAAATATTTCTACAGATTTTACAGAAGAAATTAGACAAAGATATGGTGGTACTAACTTTGGAAATAGTAATTATATTCTAGAAGATTTCAGTTTCATAAATAAAAGAGCATATTTTGATTATCAAAGAGATAAAGTATTTATTAGAACTAATAAACGGAAACTTTTTAGTCCTGGAAAACCCAGAAAACGTTTTACGAATAAACCTAATCAAATAATAATTTTAAAAGATCTGGAGCCTTGTATTTTCTGTGGGTCACTGAAAACCACAATCTCAAAAACACAAACTGAAAGAGTAATTATAGATATTAAAAAATCCAAGAACGGGCTTCGGAAATGGGTAATTAAATACGTTGCTCATCAAATTCATTGTAAAGATTGCAACAAAAGGTTTAATCCAAGCGCATATAAAGTAATAGGGAAAAGATATGGATTTAATTTAGTCATTTGGATAATCTATCAGCATATTGCAAATAATACCAGTTTTGAAAAAATTGGGAAAACTCTTGAAGATTTATTTCAAATCTCAATTGGAGGAATTGGTAGTCGTAGTTTGCATGATTTTAAAGAAATAGCTGCAGAATACTATAAGGTCACCTATCAAAAACTTATTGATAGCATAGGTCAATGGCATATTCTTCATGCCGATGAAACTCGCCTACGTCTAAGAACATCGAATGGTTACATTTGGGTACTTACAAATTTAGAAACAGTCGTTTTCAAATTTAGATCTGATAGGACTTGCGGTTTCCTTGAAAAAATTACAGAGAATTTCAAAGGTGTGTTTATTTCTGATTTTTATAAAGGGTATGAATTTTTAAAATGCAGGCAACAGAAATGTTTAGTTCATCTTTTACGTGATGTAAACGACCTCCTCTTTAAGGAACAGCAAAATGATGAAGTGAAAGTAATTGCAAATAAATTTGGTAGTTTGCTAAGAAAAATTGTTTCGACCATAGATAAATATGGATTAAAAAAAAGGAATCTCAATAAGCATTTAAAAGACGTGGAATCTTTCTATAAGGAAATTAATCTCATTGAATATAAATCAAAAAATGGGAGAGCTTTATTTGAACGATTTACAAAATCAAAAAAAAATCTATTCACATTTTTATCTTGCGATAATGTTCCGTGGAATAATAATAATGCAGAGCATTCATTCAAACATTTTGCGGTATACCGAAAGCAGGCAAATGGATTGTTTACAGAAAAAAGTATTGAAGAATATTTAATTCTTTTATCCATCTACCAAACGTGTAAATACAGGGGAATTAATTTCTTTAGATTTCTTCTATCGAAAGAAATTGATATAGATGAATACTTTAATAAATACACAAACAACGGGACCAAAAGAAGAAATAAAAGTAATAATTCTGGCTAAACAACGTCAAATTGCCTGATATCTCAATGATATTTAATACCTATTAGTTAATTCATTAATTTACGATTTGCGGGTGAAGGGCTACCTACAACATTTAGGCTTGGCAATAGGGCTGACGTGCATCATCAACTTTTGTGATACTATCATTGGGAGTCCGGGCTGAAATTTCTTTGTTCAACTTTTTGTTCATAATTTCATCTTTGGTAATTCTATTGGGCTGACATTCGGGCGGAAGAATATATAATTCCCTGCCAAGCCCTGAACGATACCTGAAATCTAACTCCTTCCATAAACTTTTATCACCGGTTCTCTTATAGCACTTCCTTCTTCACCTGAATAAAAATAAATAACATCAGCAATTTGAGATGGCAACATCCAGGCGCTGTAATCCTCATCAGGCATGGATTCCCTGTTCTGCGGCGTATCAATGATACTTGGCACAATAACACTTACTACTACATTTTTCCCTTTAGCTTCTGCATTCAGAAGTTCAGCCAAAAGTAACTTTTGGAAAGTTTTAAACTTTCCAAAAGTTCGGAGATTAGAATGCCCGAATAATAATATTGCAATTACAAAAATCTCATTAGTAAAGAATTCGGATTCTTATTTTATTATTTAGTACCAATAAGCATTTGCAATAATAACTCCATCCTCTTTTTTATAATTGCTTTATATTTAGTTTTCTAAAAAGATCATTTACAATAAAAACAGAAAATTATGTGGTGGATGTATGCATTGCTTGCCGCTTTTTTTGCTGCGCTCACAGCGATCTTTGCCAAGATAGGGATCAAAGGAGTTGACACAGATCTGGCAACAGCTATACGAACGGTTGTAATTTTAATTCTTGCCTGGGGAATCGCTTTTTTCAGAGGAGGAACTTCTACAATGAGCACTCTTACCAAACAAAACATTTTGTTTTTATGTTTATCTGGCATAGCTACAGGGTTTTCATGGATTTTCTATTTCAAGGCGTTGCAATTGGGAAGAGTATCACAGGTGGCGCCCGTAGATAAAATGAGCGTTGCATTTGCTTTGATACTTTCATTTATTTTTCTCGGAGAACCAATGAATTTAAAAACGATTGTAGGCGCTTTACTGATTATTGGAGGAACTGTTGTATTGATCCTTTAAGATAAAAGTTCAGGTCTTTACATTAAGTCATAATCCAAAACACGACGTAAATATTTTTTATCCTGGATGATCCAGGTTACTTCATAACTTCCGGCATTGTCTCTGCTAAAAAGATACAGATACACATTATGTCCGTCTTTAGAAATGTAAATCGCATCAGTAGTACGTTCTACGCCTTTATCAGAATAGGTGAAATTTAAATTAAAAAGATCGGAATAGGCAATCGGGGGTATTAAAACGGTATCATTATCTATGATCATGGAAACTTCACTTATATAAGTTGTTGGTACATTAGGATAACCACCGTAGTATGGTCTTCGGTCAATTCTTACTAAATATTTATCATCAAAAATGAGCTTATGTTTTTTAGGATCAAAAGGATCTGTTTCCACTTTTGCTTTTATTCCATCTTCATCAAAAGCTATTGAGTTTTCTTTCAAAGAAGAATAAGTAATTTTTTTTAAAGGAAGGGCACCTACACTTTCGCTGATACCGGCTAAAGTAAAAGTGGCCAGGTCTGCACGCATATCCGGGTAATGAAACCTGGCAAAGGATTCTGTTTTCCTCCGCGAATCAGGCATATCATCACTCTGTGCTTTGCAAAAAGAATAAAAAAATATTGCTAAAAAAAAGAGCGCAGATATTTTTAATGATCGAGACATGATTATATTTTTCAATTTTTCAATTGCTAAATTGTTGAATTGCTTTTATTATTCCTTACGATTCGTAACTCACTATTTTCACTACTCATCATTCACTACTCACTGCTCACCGTTCACCTGTGGGTATCCCTTTGCTATCCAATCTGTTTTAATATTGTGGGGCAAATTGAGCAAATGATAATTGGTGAATTTCATTTCTTTTAATGCTGCTATTGCCGGGCGTACATCAGGACAATGATCAAAAGGGCAACATCCGCAATACACTACTATATTGGTATCGCGGGGTAATTTATTAATGACATCTTTAAATTTCTGAAGATTATTTGCATCCTTTGTCATTCCAATATTAATAGAATGCGGAATAACAACGCCGGGCCCAACGCAATAAATAGCAGGAATGTCTTTGTTACTTTCAATAGTTTGTGCCAAAGCAGCAGGTTCTATCAATTGTTCCTTTGTCCAGTTCTCAAGTTGCTGTGCTTTACATTGCAGAAAGCTCAAAGCAATCAATGCAAAAAATAAATAAGAAAATATTTTTGTTATTTTCATAAATAATATTTCTTCAAAAATAAAATAAAAATGGGGGAAACGAAAAGGATTAACTTTTTGATCATCATGGACAATCCTGAATTTATTTTATCAAAAACCAAAATCATTGGTTAGTTAAAACAGTATCCACCACCACTCTTGTGTTTTCTTTATCTTTTTTTGCTTTCTTTTTAAAATAACCGCGAAGTAAAAAATTATGTTGTGCCGCTTCCAGGTCTTCATCTAATTTTTTACTGGCCGATTGCAGATTTTGTAAAGTAATTTTTAATCCGGCAGCAGTTTTTTCATCACCCAGCAACATACCGGCAGGAGCATTTTTATTTTTCAATCCGTTATTTAAAGTATTTCCTGCTTCCTGTAAATTGCTAATTACCTCTTTGGATTTACCGGCTACTTCCTGCAATTGAGAAACTGTGGAACGCAGCTTGCTGAAGATAACTGTGTCGGTTACCAAATCATTTGCTAAAGTACCTTTGCCATTCAACTTTGCTGTATAAGAAGTAACATTTGCGGAAAGTTTTTCAAGATTGTCCGATGCCTTTTTTATAGTAAGAATGGTATTGTTTAAATTATCTGATAATTCATCTGAAGTAAGTAGTTTGCCGATAGATCCTTTACCCTCCGCTATTCTGCCACTGATTATTTTAAAATTACTGGTAACGGCAAGAAGATTATCATTATTTTTTGAAAGAGTCTTCATCATCGCATCGGTGCTTAATATGGTATCATTGGCAAGTATATCACCATTTTCTATTTGTGGGGTTTGGGAATTGCCTCCGTATATTTCAATGATTTTATTACCTATCAATCCATCGGTACTTAATTTCGCCCTTGAATCTTTATGAATATAACGTGCCGATTTTTCCTCAATATTCATATCCACTTCTACTTTGCGATTGCCTATCAGGTTTACCTTTTGAATGGTACCCACTTTCACCCCCGAAAACCAAATATTATTTCCTTTCTGTAATCCATTTACATTTTCAAAGAAAGATTTTATACTAACAAAATCACCAAATGACTTCTTTTGCGACCCAAGCGTGAGCACAGTGATAATAAAAATAGCGAGCCCGAGGAAAATGAATATTCCCACGATTATTGCTCTTCTGCTTCCTGTTGATCTCATAATTAATGAATAAAATTGTATTTATAAAAGTTTTGTATTACCTCATCATCACTGCTGAAAACTTCATCAAATGTGCCCTGCTTTATAAATTTTCCATCGTATAACATTGCCACTTTGTCTCCTGTTGTTTTTGCGCAGGTAAGATCATGAGTGATAATAATTGAAGTTGTATTAAATTTATGCTTTACATGGTTGATAAGATTATTAATTTCAATACTCGTAATAGGATCAAGACCGGAAGTAGGCTCATCATACAACATAATCTGTGGCCGCAAAATCAGTGTGCGTGCAATACCTACCCTCTTTCTCTGGCCGCCCGACAATTCAGATGGCATTTGATTCAAAGTTTGCAACAAGCCTACGTCATCTAAAACAGATTCAATCTGAAATTTGGCTTCTTTTCTTGATAAATTTTTGGAATGCCTTACCAATGGAAAAGCGAGATTCTCCTTTATCGTCATACTATCATATAAAGCACTGCTCTGAAAAGAAAAACCAATCTGTAGTCTGAACTTCTGTAATTCCTTATCATTTAATAAATCTACTTCTTTCCCCAACACATTTACAGTGCCTCTATCCGGTTTTAATAAGCCACAAATAATTTTTATAAGTACCGATTTGCCGGATCCTGATCTGCCTAAAACTACTACATTCTCCTTATTATGTACCTTCAGGTTTACGCCTTCCAATACATGATTGTCGCCAAATGATTTATACAAATCTTTTATAGAAATGACTACTTCATTTAGATCATTATCCGGATTTTCATTTTGCATTTATTATCTTAAACTATTAGTTATTTGAACAATAAGAATCTCCTCTATAAAAATTAAAAACATTGAAAGCACTACCGATGAATTGGCCGCTTTGCCTACGCCTTCCGTTCCGTTTTTGGCATGAAAGCCTTTGTAACACCCTACAATACCAATTGTAAATCCATATACAATACTCTTAAACAGCGAAGCAAAAATATCCAGGAACGAAATTTTTTCGAATGCCTGCTGAAAAAAAGTGATAAAACTGGTCGCTTCATTTTGATGCACATTAAGAAAAGCCCCCATCATCCCTACAAACCCTGTAAAGCACATGAGCATGGGTATCATCAGCGTAGTAGCCAAAACCCTGCTAACCACTAAGAATTTGAAAGGATTGGTTGATGAGACTTCCATTGCATCTATTTGTTCCGTCACCTTCATTGAACCTAATTCGGCAGCAATATTTGAGCCTACTTTTCCTGCGCATATTAATGCGGTAACCAATGGTGCTAATGCCCGTATAATAGCTATGGCTACAAGGCTTGGCAACCAGGAAGTAGCACCGAATTCGGATAAGGAAGGGCGTGATTGTTTCGTAAAAACAAGACCTGTGATAAAACCGGTAAGGGTAATTAAAAAAAGAGATTTGTAACCTACCTCATAGCATTGTTTGATAATTTCTTTAAATTCGTAAGGAGGGGTAAATAATTCTTTGAAAAACCGGACAATGAATTGAAAAGCAGAATAAAGATCAATAAAAAATCCATCTATTTTTTTTGAAATCAATTTTCTTTCAACCAGTTTTAAATTCATCATGCTTTATACTCTTTTTTTATTGCAAGCAAAGATGAAGCCTGAAAATTAGAATTCCATATATTTTATTTAAAATACATCAGGTAATATAAAAAAATGCTAATTTCAATAAAATTTTCAACTATGACACTTATCGGATTCCTTGTCCTGTTATTAATCGCCGCTATTTGTGGCGGAATTGGCCAATCGCTTGCAGGATATGATCTTGGAGGATGCCTGGTTTCTATTGTTGTAGGATTTATTGGCGCCTATATCGGTTTGTGGTTTGCTGCTAAAATGGGATTACCTCATTTTTTTACGGTGAACGTGGAAGGCAAACCTTTTCCTATCATCTGGGCAATAATAGGATCCGCTATATTTACATTTATTGTTGCTTTACTGCGCCGTGCATTTACCGGCAAAGGATAAATGCCTGCCAGATATCATTTTCGAGAGAATAGTCTTAAGAAATAGTTTTACTTCTAACTTTTCTCTTCTTTATCAAAACCGAGTACGACAGAGTTAATACAATATCTCAACCCGGTTGGAGGAGGTCCATCTTCAAATACATGACCGAGATGGGAATGACATTTACCGCAATCTACTTCTGTACGTTTCATCCCAAAAGAATTGTCAGGAAGATATATAATGCTTTCTTTGCTGATAGGTTCAAAAAAACTGGGCCAGCCGCAGCTACTATTGAACTTCCCATTACTCCTGAAAAGAGGATTACCGCATACCGCACAATAATAAGTGCCTACTTCATCATGTTGGTAAAATTTCCCGGATCCCGGTCTTTCAGTACCCTTTTCGCGGGCAATACGATATACATCCTGGGGTAAAATTTTTTTCCACTCTTCATTCGTTCTTTCCAAAGGATCTTTATCCTCCTTTGAAATAACCGCATTTTTTTTATCAGTGTTCATAGTATTTTACTTTAGTTTGAAAAGGTAATGAACATAACTTCGTAAAATTACGAAATGATAATTGCATAAACTGTCAAAAAAATTAAAAGGTTTTTTCGATTAGCTCTGGATTTTTAAATTCCATCCATTATATTTGATGTTCACAAGGACTTTAAACGCCAATGTTCAATCTTATATTATTTGGCCCACCGGGCAGCGGAAAGGGTACGCAATCAGAAAAACTGATAACAAAATATCATTTGAAACACCTTTCAACGGGTGATTTATTAAGAAGTGAAATCTCACAAAAAAGCCGTTTAGGATTAGAGGCAAAGAAATTCATGGATAAAGGCAATTTAGTGCCTGATGAAGTAGTGATAGGGATGATCAATGAGGCGCTTGACCATAATCCTGATGTAGCAGGTTTTTTATTTGACGGATTTCCGCGTACTGATGTACAAGCGGAAGAATTAGATAAATTATTAAAGAAAAAAAATACCTGCATAGATGTTATGCTGGCGCTGGATGTAAGCGAAAATGAGTTAATAAAAAGGCTGATAAAAAGGGGGGAAACCAGTGGTCGTTCTGATGACAATAACGAGCAGGTAATAAGAGCTCGCATTATCGAATATCACAAAAAAACTGCTGCAGTTGCTAATCATTATCAACAAGCTCATAAAGTGATTATGGTAAAAGGCGAGGGCAGCGTTGAAGAAATTTTCAACAGACTTTCCAAAGAAATGGACCGTCTTATGAAACTAGATAACTGCTGATTATTTTCAACTCATTTTTTATAATGATTAAGACAAAAGAAGAATTTCTTAAGAATGATTTTATTCCTTTACTGGGAAAATTAAATGCAGATGATAAGGCTAAATGGGGTGTAATGAATGCGCAACAAATGGTAGAACATTTTGCTGATGCAGTAAAAAATGCCAGTGGAAAACTAATACTGCCCATATTGAATGAAGGGGAAAGATTACAAAAGTCGAGGGATTTTTTGATGAGCGAGGAACCTTTCAAACAAAACATCAACAACCCGCTCATTCCCAAAGAAGGAATCCCGTACCGACAACCGGATTTACAATCTGCCATCAATAAGTTACAAAAAGAACTGAATTACTTTTTCGAAGCTTTTGAAAAAAACCCAGGGTTACAAACGGGAAATGCTTTCTTCGGGCAGCTTGATTATAATATGAATATCCAATTGCTGCATAAACATGCGCTGCACCATTTGAAGCAATTTGGATTGCTTTAAGATTTGTAACTTTGTTTCCGAAGAGATACTAATTAATTTTTTTTCCACACAATATAGTTTTCGTTAAATTTTTTTAAGTTCTCTAAACTATTGATAGTCAGTTACTTTTGAATTGTTTACCTCATGCATGAGGTAAACAATTCACATCTTGTCCACAAAATTTGGAAATATGAATGATTTAACTATGTCTGCGATTGACAGGCAAAATGTTCTGAACAATTTGAATGCCGTTGAAAACATACAAAAATATTTAGGAATATCCGGCATGTTGTTTAATGGTGAATATGTATTTACTCGCCAAAAAGTTGCTGATTTTTATCTAATAGACATCTCTACAATTGATAGATACCTTGTCCAACACGAGCAAGAGCTTAAACATAACGGGTATATAAATCTTAAAGGCAAAGGGTTAAAGGATTTTAAAAATCAATTTGGGTGGATGCTGCAAGAAGGCGCTAAGGCACCGCAATTAGGGATTTTTAATTTTAGGGCATTCATAAATTTAGGAATGTTGTTAGCCGAAAATGATAAAGCAAAAGCACTTAGAAAAGCTATTCTTGATATTGTAATTGATACTCTTAATCAAAAAATAGGCGGCTCTACAAAGTATATAAATCAAAGAGATGAAGATTTTTTTTATGCAATATTAAAAGAACCGTATTACCGAAAAGAATTTACTTCTGCCCTTAATCAATATTTGGAAATGGGCATTTATAAATATGCATTATATACAGATGCTATTTATAAAGCAATATTTAAAGAAAACGCATCGAACTATAAACAAATATTGCAATTAGAAGAAAGAGAAAATCCAAGAGATACTATGTATGCGGAAGTGCTGAAATTAATTGCTTCTTTCGAGTCCGGAATATCTTATGAAATGAAAAAAAGGTATGAAGAATTAAGAAGAAAGTTGCAACCGGAGGAATTGGATATTCTTATTAAAGATTTTTCTGAACATCCACTATACATACCTTTAATTGAAGATGCCAGAAGTAAAATGGCCAGCAGGGATTATGGGTTTAGAAATATCGTTCATCAAAGACTGCAAGAATATATTAAATGTGTAAATCCAGAGGATTATGAAAGATTTTTAGGGAGTAAAAGCAAAGAGTTAATTGATAGAGTTGAAGAAAATATTGATGTTTTTAAGCGCTTAAAAGACAGATAATATGGGATTTATTTATTTTAATATTGAACATGCTATTCAGGTTCATGATGAAATCATCAAAAGATCGGGAGGAATAAATGGTATCCTTAATCTGGGAATTTTAGAAAGTTCTTTGGAGCATATTCAAAATGACATTTATTATCCATGTCTTGAAAATAAACTTACGCATTTATTTTTTTCAATTAATAAAAATCATAGTTTCCAGGATGGTAACAAGAGGTCATCTATTGCTTTATCGGCCTATTTTCTTGAAGTAAATAATTGTGATTTTGCAATAAACAGGTTTATAAAGGAAATGGAAAATCTTGCTGTAGATGTTGCTGATAATTTAATAGATAAAGAACTATTATTCGAAATTATAAGCTCACTTATTTATGAAGATGATTATAGTGAGGAATTAAAATTGAAGATAATTAATGCAAAAACGGTTTAAAGAATTTGAATCATTTGAAATTTTCTCTACAAAACTTTTTTAGATTTTTAAAGTAAAATAAAAATGAAACTCGGAAACTACATTACAGGCAAGTGGATTGAAGGCGATGGCGAAGGGCAACAATTGTACAATGCAGTAAACGGAGAAATAATAGCAAATGCCACTACCAAAGGTTTAGACTTCGCTTCCATCCTTGATTATGGAAGAAAAACGGGAAGCCCTGCTTTACGAAAAATGACTTTCCAGGAAAGAGGAAGAATGTTGAAAGCATTGGCGCATCATCTTTTAGAACATAAAGAAAAATTTTACACGCTTAGCTATAAAACTGGCGCAACCCGTGCGGATAGTTGGGTTGACATCGAAGGCGGCATCGGAAATTTATTTTCAAATGCCTCTTTAAGAAGAAAATTGCCTGATGAAATATTTACTTTGGATGGAGAAAATATCGGTTTAAGCAAAGGAGGAACTTTTGCTGCGCAACATATTTTATTGCCCAAAGAAGGAGTAGTAATTCATATCAATGCATTTAATTTCCCGGTGTGGGGAATGCTGGAAAAAATAGCTGTAAACTTGCTTGCTGGCGTAGCCGCGGTGGTGAAACCTGCATCTATCACTTCTTATTTAACCGAAGCGGTTGTAAGAGAAATCATTGCTTCAAAAATTTTGCCCGAAGGCGCGTTGCAACTGATTTGCGGAAGCGCCGGAGACATTCTTGACCATGTTACATCACAGGATGTGATTACGTTTACGGGGTCTGCAACTACAGGATTAATGCTGAAATCCAATCCGAATATTCTTCGCGAAAATGTGCCTTTCAATCTCGAAGCGGATTCATTGAATTGCATCGTTCTCGGCGATGATGTTACGCCTGAAATGCCGGAATGGGATATTTTTATAAAAGAAGTAAGAAAAGAAATGACTTCTAAATGCGGGCAAAAATGTACTGCCATCCGCAGGATATTTGTTCCTGAAAATAAAATGGAAGATGTGTGGAAAGCGATAAGTAAATCGTTGGCACAGACAACCATAGGTAATCCTGAAAATGAAAAAGTGCGCATGGGTTCACTCGCAGGTCAATCACAAAAAAAAGAAGTATTGGAACAGGTTCAAAAATTATTGGCTTCTTCACAAATTCTTTATGGAAGCCTTGACAGCGTTGAATTAATTGATGCCGATGATAAAAAAGGCGCTTTTATGAGTCCACTTCTTTTAAAAAACGAACAACCTTTTCAAAGCGATGAAGTGCATAATATAGAAGCTTTTGGCCCCGTAAGCACCATCATGCCTTACAAAAATATAGAAGAAGCGATTGCGCTTGCCAAATTAGGAAAAGGAAGTTTGTGCAGCTCGGTGGTTACGGCAAACGAACAATTTTCAAAGAATTTTGTTTTGGGTGCAGGCACTTATCACGGAAGAATTTTGGTACTCAACAGGGATTGTGCAAAGGAAAGTACCGGTCACGGTTCGCCATTGCCGATGCTTACTCATGGCGGTCCGGGGCGTGCAGGCGGTGGCGAAGAAATGGGTGGTTTGCGCGGCATTAGGCATTATATGCAACGAGTAGCAGTGCAAGGTTCACCGACAATGCTAACTGCAATTACGAATGTTTATCAACCTGGCGGACAGGGAAAAACTGATACGGTTCATCCGTTTAAAAAATATTTTGAAGAACTAAAAATCGGCGACCAGTTACTCACTGAAAAAAGAAAAATTACTTCTGAGGATATTGATAAATTTGCCGATTTAAGCGGTGACCATTTTTATGCGCATATTAAAACAACCGATTTTACAGATACTATGTTTGAACAACAGGTGGCGCACGGATATTTTATTATGAGCGCCGCTGCGGGTTTGTTCGTTGATAGTTATGAAAAAAATCCTGTTTTATTGAATTACGGAATTGACGAATTGCGTTTTACCAAACCGGTCTATCCCGGCACGGAAATCTTTATCCGCTTTACATGCAAAGAAAAAATTGGACAAGAACTAAAAGAAATTACTCCTGAAACCGCTAATGTAAAAGGGATTGATATTCCAAAAGGAATCGTAAAATGGTATGTTGAAATATTAGATGAAACAGAAAATCCGGTAATTGGTGTGGCTACCATATTAACAATGGTGAGAAAGAAATACTAACTTTATAAAATGGAAATTAAAAATCTAAAAGATTTGGAAAATTATTTTAAGAAAGCGGATTTATTTGCTTTGCTTGGGGTCAATAGAATTGGAGTATTTGGTTCTTTTGCAAGAAATGAAAAATTTAATGACATTGATTTATTGATTGAAGATGATGTGAATTCGGAATCCCTCATTTCTTTTCAAAAAATATTAAAACAAAATATTAATGTTCCGGTAGATATTGTTCTGAGTAAATATGCTGAACCTATTATTTTATATAGAGCCCAACAAGATTTAAAGTATGCGAAATGCTAATAAGGATTTGCTTTATCTCTTAAGAGTATTAGAGTCAATTGGTAAAATATTATTGTACTCAAAAGAATATAAAAAAGCTGAAGATTTCTTTTTTACAAATAATCAAAAAGATTATAACGCGTCACTTTTATTAATGATTCAGATTGGTGAACAAGCCAATAAGATTAGTAAAGAAACCAAAAAAAAGTTCCCGAAAATTAAGTGGCAGATAATAAAAGGATTAGGAACAGAGTTGTTCATGAATATGTAAATATTGACAGTTTAATTGTATTTTCTATTATAAAAAATGACTTCCCTGAATTAATATTGCAAATAAGTAATTGTATTAAAGAGCAGATTCAGGATGGAGTATTTAATATAAAAGAGCTGGAAATTTCTAAAGGAAGTATTTTTTATCAACATATAAACTTTTCATTGTTACAATAATTTTTTTATGATGACTAACACCAAAGAGGGGTATGTAACCTCTCACACAGAACACGGAATTACCACAATCGAATTTTTTCATCCGCAAAGCAATTCACTGCCGTTAAAATTATTAGATGCATTAGCACAGGAAATACATTACGTAGGCACACACGACTCGAAAGTAGTAGTATTGAAGAGCGCTGGAAATGGCGCTTTTTGTGCCGGTGCAAGTTTCGATGAACTGATAGAAGTTAAAAATGAAAAAGAAGGAACGGAATTTTTCCTGGGCTTTGCTAATGTTATTAATGCCATGAGAAAATGTACCAAACTAATAATCGGTCGCATCCATGGTAAATGTGTGGGGGGTGGCGTAGGGCTTGCTGCCGCAGTGGATTATGCCATCGCAGTAAAAGAATCGGAAGTAAAATTGAGCGAGCTTGCTGTTGGAATGGCGCCTTTCGTTGTTGGCCCTGCCATTATAAGAAAAATTGGAATATCTGCTTTCAGCCAGCTTGCAATTGACACCACTCTCTGGAGAAATGCTGATTGGGCCAAACAAAAAGCCTTGTTTGCCGAAGTACACCAATCCGTTGATGATATGGATGAATCTATTGACCGTCTTGCAAATTCACTGGCACATATGAACCCCACTGCAATGGCAGAAATGAAAAAAACATTTTGGAGCGGAACAGAAAATTGGGACACACTTTTAAAAGAAAGGGCAGCTATCAGCGGACGCTTGATTTTAAGTGATTTTACAAAAAATGCCATTGAGACTTTTAAGAACAAAGTGAAGAATAAAAAATCAGCGTTGAGAACAAACTAATCATTGTAGGAACTTACAAAACAATGTGAGGGCAAAATTAGAAATCTGTAATATTTGCTTGCACGCTGGTAGGTTTGTTCCTAAAATTCTAAAGAGAAAATAAAATATATTTGTTTCAACAACAGGTATAAAGAATTAATTAATAAAATCTATTATTATGCAATGGCAGGGTAGAGCAGAAAGCGATAATGTGGACGACCGCCGTGGGGTATCGGGTGGCGGATTGGCAATCGGTGGTGGGGTAATTGGTGTGATTTTTATTCTCGTCAAATTTTTATTGGGCGATGGTGATATCAATGACCTGAGCCAATTGGTACAGCAACCCCAACAGCAGCAAACAGAGATGACTACAGAACAAAAAGCGGCCGATGATAAAGAAGCCGATTTTGTAAAAGTGGTACTTAAAGACACAGAAGATGTTTGGGGGAAAATATTTAGCGATATGGGCAAAACCTATACAGACCCGACTTTGGTTCTTTTCAGGGGTTCCACCACTTCCGGATGCGGAAATGCAAGTGCAGCAAGCGGTCCGTTTTATTGCCCTGCCGACCAGGATGTATATATTGACCTTTCTTTTGCACAGCAGTTAAAGGACCAGTTTGGCGCCACCGGCGATTTTGCAATGGCGTATGTAGTTGCTCACGAAGTGGGGCATCACGTGCAGGATTTGTTGGGCGTTACTAAAAAAATGCAGCAGATTCAGCAACAGGTAAGCGAAACGGAATACAATAAATATTCTGTCCGTTTGGAACTACAGGCAGATTTTTATGCAGGCGTGTGGGCGCATTACGACCAGAAAATGAAAAATGTGATTGACCCCAATGATATCCAGGAAGCGCTGACAGCAGCCAATGCAATTGGCGATGACCGTTTACAGAAAGAATACCAGGGAACTGTAACGCCAGATTCATTTACTCACGGCACTTCTGCACAAAGAATGTATTGGTTCAAAAAAGGCTATGACACCGGAGACCTCAACCAGGGAGATACTTTCGCGGCGGGAAGTTATTAATTAGCAGATTAGTTAATTAGCCAATTAGCGAATGAATGTTCCGGACTTTTTGTGCTTATGCGCATTAAAAATTTCGTTAGAATAAAATCAGAAATTCTTGTTATTTATTTGTCTGCTGGAAGAAAATAATTCGTGGAAATTCCCTGTCTGCATGACGCAGTCAGGCAGGGTGCAATTCGTGGCTAAAAAATTTTTTTGTGAAGCAAAAGAAAAAAAATCCATTTTTTAATTTTCTTTTAAATACAATACCTGGCAATTGTTACAATAAAAACTTCGCCGGTTTGTTTTTCCACAATGTTTTTTAATGAATGGAATATTGCAACGGGGACAAATCGTTTTTGTATGTGCCAGCCAATGCTTTCTTAAAACATATTGCTTTTTCCATTCCAGGAATTCAAAACTATAATTGCGCGCCTCTTTTATTAATTCATTAATTTTTTTCGCAGGAATCTCTCCCACCCTGCTTTCGGGGTGAACCCTTGTTCTGAAAAGCACTTCATTTTTGATGATGTTTCCCACACCTGTAAAAATATTTTGATTGAGCAATGCATCAC
Source organism: Hanamia sp. (assembly GCA_036509335.1). Lineage (GTDB taxonomy): Bacteria > Bacteroidota > Bacteroidia > Chitinophagales > Chitinophagaceae > Ginsengibacter. The sequence continues at coordinate 53,295 of DATCFT010000032.1, read as the reverse complement.
AAATCATTGCATCGGGAATTTCTTTTAATTTTTGTTTGGCAGCTTTCGCATTCCATAAATCACTCATCACATCTGATGTCCAGTCGTAAATTTCATCCAGGGTTTCTTCGATAAATTTTACAGAACATGCGTAGAAATTTATCTCGCCTTTTTCAAAAATTAATCTCAATCTCGGCGCGCTTTCTTTTTGTTCGTTGATACGATAACTGCCAAATAACATGAAATGAATGCGAACGGTAAAGTCCTTGAAACAAATTAAAAAATGCTTTCCCCAACTTTTAAAATCAATTATTTTTTGTCCTGATAAACGCTGAATATCAAGCTTACTATTTCCTTCTACCTGTAATATCTTCTTTCCAATAAAAGATTGAACCTCTTCTTTTATAATAATAATGGACGGACCTTCGGGCATTTAGTATTTTTCTTACTATTACTTCAAAAGTCAAACCAATTCGTTAAACGAGGACAAAAAATAGAAATTCGAATTATTTATTCGTTTACTATAATGGCATTTAGAATTTATTTTTGTAAAAACTTTTCAATATGCCAACGGATTCAATGCAACCAACTTTTTTTTCTAACTCAAAAGATTTCAGAAAATGGTTCGAAAAAAATCATGAGAAGGCAAAAGAATTGTTAGTTGGATTTTATAAAGTAACCAGTGGAAAGAAAAGTATTACCTGGCCCGAATCGGTCGATGAAGCCATCTGTTTTGGCTGGATTGACGGAGTTAGAAAATCCATCGATTCAGAAAGTTATTGTATTCGTTTTACGCCTAGGAAATCAACAAGCATTTGGTCTGCAATTAACATTAAAAAAGTAGAAGAACTTGCTAAAAAAGGTTTAATGCATCCACCAGGAATTGCCGCTTTTTCTAAAAGAAAGGAAAATAAATCAAGAATTTATTCTTATGAAAAAGAAGCAGAAAATTTGTCTGAAGAATTTTTGAAAAAATTTAAGTCTAATAAAAAAGCCTGGAACTATTTTCAATCCATGGCGCCTTCGTATCAAAAAACTGCAATCCATTTGGTAATGAATGCGAAACAGGAAATTACAAAAATGAAAAGACTTGATGAATTAATAAAAGACAGTGAAGCGGAAAGAAAAATAAAAAGATTAAATTATTGACTATGATTTACGACAGCATTGTTATAGGGAGAGGCATGATCGGTTCTGCTGCTGCAAAATATTTGAGCCAATCGAAACAAAATGTATTGCTGATAGGACCAGATGAAGAAAGATCTGAGAAAGAAGGAATTGTTTTTTCGAGCCATTATGACCAATCGAGGGTACAAAGAATTATCGGAAAAGACGAAACATGGACGTTGCTCAATCAGCAATCGGCGAACGAATATGATTCGCTTGAAAACACAACTGGTATTCAGTTTCATTCCAATGTGGGTTGCCTTTATGTGAATCCTTATGGAAGAGATGCTTACCTGGATAATGTACCAACATTGGCAAAAAAATTTAATCAAAATTATCAATCGTTTTCTGATAGTAAAGAGATACACTCCTCTTTTCCTGCTTATGATTTTCCCACCACATCTAATGGAATATTTGAGCCTTCTCCTTCAGGGTATATTAATCCGCTGCTTTTGATAAAAGCGCAATTAAAAGTGTTTGAGAATAACGGTGGTGAAATTTTAAACGATACTGTGACTGACATCAGTTATATAAATAATGAAATAAAAATTTCTACCATTAATGGGAAATTTTATTATTCAAAAAAAGTATTGCTTACTGCAGGCGCTTTTATAAATTTTTTCAATCTTTTAAAAAGAAAGCTGGCTTTAAAATTGAAAAGTGAAACTAATATCCGGGCAAGAGTCAGCGCTGCCGAAGCACGCCGCCTGGTAAAGTTTCCATCACTTTTATATGAAATAATGGAACCGGAAATTCAGAATATTTATTTGGTTCGCCCGCTACAATATCCTGATGGAAATTATTATGTAAAAATGGGCGCTAATCTTCCCGGAGATATTTTTTTCGATAGCTTAGATGATATCCAGGATTGGTTTAAAAGTGAAAGCAACTGCGGCGATTTAAAAACTATGAAAGACGCTCTAATGAAAATAATTCCCACACTTTCTATGGAAGAATGCACTCTGAAAAAATGTATCGTCGCTTTTACTACACATGGCAAGCCCTATATCGGCGAAGCCAATAAGGGATTGTATTTTGTCGCTGGTGGAAACGGATATTCGGCTATGTGCTCTGATGCATTGGGAAAAATTGTTGCAACTTTTTTGTTGAAAAATGAGTTTCCCGAAAAATATAATGCAAAAGATTTTGAGCCGGTTTTTGTGGGGTAATTTCCCGGTTTAACTAAAAATAAATTATGTACAGCATCCGAAAAATATTGGCTATATCTGGTAGCACGCGGCAGAATTCTACCAATCATCGCCTGATAAAAGCAATTGCCGAAATCTCAAAAGATATTTTTGAATTACAGTTTTATAATGACATTTCTTCGTTGCCACATTTTAACCCCGACAATGATAATGAACATGTTGACAAGGAAGTAATTCATTTCAGGCAGCTGTTGAATGAAGCAGATGGAATAATTATTTGTACGCCTGAATATGCGCATGGGGTTCCGGGCACTCTAAAAAATGCTATTGACTGGACAGTTGGCACAAATGAATTTTATCATAAGCCAACGATGTTGATTACAGCTTCCACAGATGGGAAAAAAGGGCACGAATCGTTGCTTGAGACACTGCGCGTAATTGAGGCAAAAAATATTGATACACTTCACCTTATCATTTCTTTTGCGTCCACAAAAATCAATACAGATAATAGAATCAGTGATGACAAAACTCTTCAAAGCGTAAAAAATCTCCTTAAGAATTTTCAAAAAACAATTAATGAAAATGTGGAGAAGACTGAATGAAAACGAAATAGCAAACAAACTTTTGCTCACGATTTTCATTTTATAACCAATAATTGCTTTTTATTTTCTCTTTCATTTCATTTCTCCGGTACGCCATTTGAAGTAAAATGAGAAAGTCAATTTATGAAGCCGGGAACTATGCTTCAATATTTTCATTGGTACTTACCCAATGATGGAAACCTATGGAAACAATTAAAAGATGAAGCTGGCCGTCTTAAAGAAATGGGATTTTCTTCTATATGGTTTCCTCCGGCATGCAAAGGTTCTGTAGGCGGTTACAGCCAGGGATACGACATTTATGATTTATATGACCTTGGCGAATTTGACCAAAAAGGATCTGTACGAACAAAATATGGAACCAGGGAGGAATACTTAGAGGCAATAGATGCTGTACATGCAGCGGGTATGAATGTAATAGTGGATATAGTTCTCAATCATAAAGCAGGTGGTGATGAAATAGAAAAAGTGAAAGTGGTAAAAGTAGATCCTGACAATCGGAATAAAGTAATTTCGGCGCCTTTCGAAATAGAGGCTTTCACCAAATTTACTTTCGCCGGAAGACAAAAAAAATATTCCTCTTTTATCTGGGATTATATGTGTTTCTCTGGAGTTGATTATGCTTATGATCTTAGCGAAAATGGCATATTCAGGATTTTGAACGGTTATGCTGATTCGTGGGAAAAAGTGATTGGCGATGAAAAAGGAAATTATGATTATTTGATTTATAATGATATTGACTTTAGAAACGAGGCTGTACGGAAAGAACTCATCTCCTGGGCTAAATGGTATTAGTACCAAAGAAATTTTGAAGGTGTAAGATTAGATGCTGTGAAGCATATCACTCCTACGTTTTATCCGGAATGGCTAAAACAATTAAGAGAAGATGCGGGGAAAGAAATTTTTGCTGTAGGAGAATATTGGGCGCCGGGGCAATTGAATTTATTATTGAAATATATTGAAGTGACCCAGGGAACCATGAGTTTATTTGATTCTTCGCTCCACAAGAATTTTCACAATGCTTCTACCCTGGTAAATAAATATGATATGCGAAGGATACTTGATGATACTTTAGTAAAAGCAATGCCTGATAAAGCAGTAACTGTAGTTGATAATCATGATACACAACCATTGCAGGCTCTGGAAGCGCCGGTAGAAGCGTGGTTCAAGGCCATTGCCTATTCTATAATACTTCTCCGCACAGAAGGATATCCTTGCGTTTTTTATCCTGATCTATATGGTGCACATTACAAAGATCATGGTAAGGACGGAAAAGAATACGAAATATGGCTGGCAAAAGTGGATGAATTAGAAAAGTTTTTATGGGCAAGAAATAATTATGCCTACGGATTACAGCGCGATTATTTCGACCATCCCAATTGTATTGGCTGGACAAGAGAAGGCGATGAAAACCACGGTGGCTGCGCGGTTGTATTAACCAATGGCGACAAGAAAATAAAAATATGGAAATAGGAAAACGCTATGCCGGAAAAAAATTCATTGACATGTTGGAGAAAAATCCTGTTGAAGTAGAAATTAATAATAATGGATGGGGAAATTTCTTAGCACCTGCAGGAAGTGTTTCTGTGTGGGTGGAAAAATAAATGGGAAGTGATTCTTTAAAGTGTTTTCTCTAATTCAATTTTCCTTTTTCATGCAGTAAACGAACAAATAAATCAGATTCTGCTTTTATTTTTTTCGTAGAAAAAAATCCTTTGTGCCCTTCGTGACTTTGTGTGAAAAAAATCTTTTGCGAAGCAAAAGAAAATACAGTTTACACACAAAGCCACAAAGCACAAACTTGCCTGACGGCATACAAAAATTCCTGTGGAATTAAAAACAGAACAAACGTTTTATAAGCAGATGAAATCTATCAAATCGGTACCGAAGTACTATGCTTAATTTCTCCCATCACAAAAATACTTTTCACACTGCCTATACTTTTTAAAGAACCCAATCCACCCAAAACAAACTTTTGATAGGCAGGCATATCTTTCACCAGGATTTTTAATAAAAAATCATAATCGCCGGCAATGTTATAACATTCTACCACTTCGGGCAGAGATTGAATTTCTGCAACAAATTTTTTCCCGTTCTCATTGGTGTGCTGCTTTAAAGAGACATTGCAAAAAACAGTTAACCCTTTATCTAATTTTTCTTTATCAAGAATGGCTACATACTTTTTGATGTATCCATCTTTTTCCAATCGCTTGATGCGCTCATGCACGGGCGTAGTGGTGAGATGCAGTTGCAACGAAATTTCGCGGTTGGTAATGTGTGCATTTTCTTGCAGCATTTTTAGAATATCAGTATCAATAGCATCTAACATGATGAAAAGTTTATTTTTCTTTCAAAAGTAATATATGTGAGTTATAATAGAAAATAATTCTATTATAATTATATTTATAGAAAATAATTCTAAATAAACTTTTATTTATAAGAATATTAGTCTTTAGAATACTTTTGACATCAACTTCTGAAAAAAATAATTTTTATGATAACGCATAATTTAGGCTACCCAAGAATTGGCAATCATCGTGAATTAAAAAAAGCCAACGAACAATATTGGGCTAATAAAATTTCAGCTAATGAACTGGAACATACCGCGAAAACTATTCGTCGTCAAAACTGGCAATTACAAAAAGATGCCGGAATCAATATTATTCCCTGCAATGATTTTTCTTATTACGACCACGTGTTAGATACATGCCTTATGGTGGGCGCGGTTCCGGAGAGGTATCATGAATTAATGCAGAAAAAACAATTACCCGATATTGATTTGCTTTTCGCAATGGCCCGAGGTTATCAAAAAGGAGATTATGATATTACTGCGATGGAAATGACAAAATGGTTTGATACCAATTATCATTTTATCGTTCCTGAATTTAAAGCCAATCAGAAATTTTGTTTCTTTTCACAAAAAATAATTCATGAATTTCTGGAAGCAAAAAGAGAAGGCTTTAATGCAAAGCCGGTTTTATTGGGACCGGTATCCTTTTTACTTTTAGGAAAAGAAAAAGAAGAAGGGTTTCATCGTTTGGAACTAATTAAAAATTTACTGCCTGTTTACCTGGAAGTATTGAAAAACCTGGATGATGCCAATGCGCATTACATTCAGTTTGATGAGCCATGTCTATCATTAAATCTTACCGATGAGGAAAGAATTGTTTTTGTAAAAGTATATAACGATATCAAAAAAGCATTCCCGCATTTGCATTTTATCCTCACCACTTATTTTGAATGTTACGGCGATAATTTGCAAACAGTTTTACATCTTCCCATACAGACTTTGCATTTGGATTTAGTTCGTTGCCCCAATCAATTAGATGATATCCTGGCAACAAATATTTCAAAATCAAAACTCAATCTTTCGCTCGGCGTGGTAGAAGGAAGGAATATATGGAAGAATGATTTTGCTAATTCGCTTTCATTAATTGATAAAGCAAAAAAAGCGATTGGTGAAGATAGAATTATGATAGCGCCATCCTGCTCTTTGCTGCATGTGCCTTGTGATTTGGATCTGGAAACGGATGAAAAAAACCTTCCTTCGGAAATCAAAAACTGGATAGCTTTTGCCAAACAAAAAATTGATGAAGTAGTAGTATTAGCAGCACTTTCAGCAGGAAATCCTTCTACAGATGTTTTTAAAAAATTAGAAGAAAATAAACAAGCTATAGAGCTTAGGAAAACATCTTCTCTAATTCATAAACAATCCATAAAAGATAGAATAAAACGGGTTACTGAAAAGGATATAAAACGTATTTCTGGTTTTTCTCAAAGAAAAAAATTGCAACAGAATGCATTGCATCTTCCTTTATTTCCTACAACAACAATCGGCTCATTTCCGCAAACAAAAGAAGTAAGAAGCTGGCGCGCCAAATTGAAAAAAGGAGAATTAACCAATGAAGAATATGATACGTTGATAAAAAAAGAAATTGAAGAATCCATAAAATGGCAGGAAGAATTGGGCATTGATGTTTTGGTTCATGGCGAATTTGAGCGTAATGATATGGTGGAATATTTCGGTGAACAATTAGAAGGATTTGTATTTACAAAAAACGGTTGGGTGCAGAGTTATGGCAGCCGTTGCGTGAAGCCTCCGGTGATTGTTGGTGATGTGGAAAGAAAAAAACCAATGACGGTTTATTACACACAATATGCACAATCACTCACCAATAAATTAGTAAAAGGAATGCTGACGGGACCGGTTACTATTTTGCAATGGAGTTTTGTACGTAACGACCAGCCTCGATCCGAAACCTGTATGCAGATTGCCTTTGCGATACATGATGAGGTTATAGATTTAGAAAAGGCCCAAATAAAAGTGATACAAATTGATGAACCCGCTATTCGTGAAGGTTTGCCATTGCGCAAAGAAAACTGGCGTGAATATTTAGACTGGGCGGTGAAAGCATTTAAGGTTTCTTCATCAGGAGTAAAAGATGAGACGCAGATTCATACACACATGTGCTACTCTGAATTTAACGATATTATTGAAGACATAGCGAAGATGGATGCTGATGTCATCACTATTGAAACTTCACGTTCGCAAATGGAATTGCTGGATGTTTTTGCAGCATTCAAATATCCGAATGACATTGGCCCCGGCGTATATGATATTCATTCTCCGCGCGTTCCGTCAAAGGAAGAAATGACCGGATTAATTCAAAAAGCGATGAAAGTGATTCCCACTAAACAATTATGGATAAACCCTGATTGCGGATTGAAAACAAGAGCGTGGCCGGAAACTAAAGCTGCTTTGCAGGCGATGGTGGATGCAGCTAAAGAATTGAGAAAAAGTGTGAAGCAAACTGTAGAAGTTTAGTTAACAGGTTCTTTAAGTAAAGACTGTCGGAAGTTTTTTTCGGCAGTCTTTTTAATTCTGTAATGCCGGTTTACAGGACTCCCATTTTTCAAGACCTTCAGTTTTGGTAAGGGTTCATTATTAAATTAGCGTTATAATATTTTGCATCACCGGTTACCTCCCGCTCTACCCATTCGGGGATATCAAAAAGTTCACTTTCGCTTTTCAATTCAATTTCTGCAATAAATAGTCCATCATTATTTCCTGAGAATTCATCAATCTCCCACAGTTTATTTTTGTATTTTATTTTATACCTCGTTTTTGTAAGTGTGCCAATGCAAAAATTATCTAACAAATCTCTTGCATCGTTTACAGGTATTTCGTATTCATATTCGGGTCTCGATGCCCCGATGGTTCTTCCTTTTATTGTAATAAAACCGTGCATCTCCGCAAGACGTATTCTAATAGTTTTATCCGGTTCGAGCAAAATATAGCCCTGTTTATAATGCTGGCCTGGTGGTTTTGAAACCGATTTCCACCTTTCCTTATTAACCAAAAATTTTCTTTCTATTTCAATTCCCATTTGAATTCAATTTAAAAGATTTTTAGTTCCCGGCATTTCAAAATGTACCCTGAATTGTTTTTCCAAATACAAATTTAATTATAATTTACCTTTATTCATCTTTGTCCTAACTGCTTTTACATTCATTGTTTTATCGAAAAATCAGCTATTTATCCAGAAACTTTTTCAGGATAAAGTTTATAGATTTTTTAATTATTTTTTTAACAGTATTTCCCAAAATATAATTTCCCAAAAAAAACTTTACGACATTTACACGAATGGAAAGATCAAACTTTATTGACTTAATAAAAATATTTTGCAGTAGCGGCCACGGGGGAGCGGGTATCAGGCATTTTTTAAGAAATAAACTTACCGCCTTTGGCGGTCCTGATGGTGGCGACGGAGGACGTGGGGGGCACATCATTTTGCGTGGCAATAAAAATCTTTGGACGCTGTTGCATTTGCGCTATTACAAACATATTCATGCGGACAAGGGTGAAAACGGAAGCAAGAATAACTGCACGGGTCATGATGGGAAAGATGTAATTATTGAAGTGCCGCTAGGGACCATTGCTACCATTGAAGAAAATGGGAAAAAAGTAGAAATACTGGAAGACGGCGAGGAAAAGATTTTACTAAGTGGTGGCCGTGGCGGACAGGGAAATTCTCACTTTGCTACTCCTACCAACCAGGCACCGGAACACGCACAGCCAGGCGAACCAGGAGAAGAAAGTTTTGTTACTTTAGAATTAAAAGTTCTTGCTGATGTGGGACTGGTAGGCTTTCCCAATGCCGGAAAATCAACGTTGCTTTCAGTAATCACAGCAGCTAAACCCAAGATTGCTGATTATGCATTTACTACATTAACGCCCCAGCTTGGAATTGTATCCTATCGCGACAATAAAAGCTTTTGTGTCGCAGATCTCCCCGGAATTATAGAGGGGGCAGCCGAGGGGAAAGGGCTTGGCCACAGGTTTTTAAGACATATAGAGCGTAATCCGGTTTTGCTTTTCGTAATCCCTGCAGATAGTAAAGACCATAATGAAGAATTTAAAATTCTGCAGAAAGAATTGAAAGAATATAATCCGGAATTGCTCGATAAAAAATTCCTGATCGCCATTAGCAAAAGTGATATGCTGGATAGCGAACTGAAAGAAGCCATTGAAAAAGAATTGCCAGAAAATATTCCTCATATTTTTATTTCATCACTAACAGGAAAAGGACTTGTAGAATTAAAAGATATGCTTTGGAATGCGTTAAACTGATCTTTTAATTCGCATTTTATTACATTAATAAATGATTTTAAAACATACGATTTTGTTTTATAATTTTAAATTTTAAAAAAGAGTAAAAACGTAATCATAGAAATTTTATGAGTCGTAAAATTTTATTTTTTATCAATCCCATTTCAGGTACTCAAAACAAATTGTTTTTGGAAAAAGAAATCATTAAAAAATGTGAAGAAAAAAGCATTTTTTTTGAGATTCTATTTACCTCAAAAGATGGAGATTATGATTTTTTGCATGATAAAATTAAAAATGAAAATATAACTGACATTGCCATTTGCGGGGGTGATGGAAGCATATCGCCCATAGTATCTTCCATTTTAAATATTGAGGTAAATATTGGTATTATTCCACTTGGGTCGGGAAATGGATTAGCGCGTACCGCCGGAATTCCTAATTCTGTTGACAAATCAATGGATATTATTTTAGCCGGCAACGCAAATTATACAGATGCATTTTTTATCAACAACAGGTTAAGCACTCATTTGTGTGGTTTAGGCTTTGATGCAAAGGTGGCTTCCGATTTTGCTCAACTAAAAAAACGAGGACTTCATTCATATACTAAGCTGGCATTTAAAAATTTCTTTTCTGCCAAAACCTATCCATTTACGCTTGAACAGAATGGTAACTTTATTAAGGTAGATGCATTTTTAATTTGTATTGCCAATAGCAACCAGTTTGGAAATAATTTTAAAATTGCTCCCAAAGCCAGTATTTGTGATGGCCTTCTGGATATTGTCGTACTGAAAAAAACAGCTAAAGCAAAAGCCGTATTAGCTTTTATAAAGCAAATATTTTCGGGGAAAATAAAAAATACTGAAGAAGAAAATTTTCATAAAAACAGCATCCTTTATTTTCAAACCAAAAAAATAAAAATTGAAAACTTTCAATTAGCTCCTTTGCATATTGATGGTGACCCTGCAGAAACTTCAAAATATTTTTTAATAGAAATAATTCCTTCTGCATACAAACTTATACAACCCTTATCCTGATACAAAATCGCATTATTTGTTGCCCTGCTGTTCAGAGTTCGATTCTAAAATATTTTTGATCTGCTTAAAAGCTTCCACATTATTTTCTCTGCTCAATGAAGCTTTCACTTCTTTCTTTTCACTGGCGGTTAAATGAAAATTCATGGGCACTCCTTCTTCCGGAGTTTTTGGGATATACATCAGTGACACGCGATGAAGCCTTCCACCAAATTCATTTTGTATATATGAAATCTCATCGTCTTCAAAATAATCCTGAAGCCTGAACCAGTTGGTTTGCATCATGGTAAATGGGTCAGTAATAATATCGGAGATACCTCCTGTTTTATAAGCATCATCCCAGCTACCTTTTTTCCTTGAGCGTACCTGTATGATCAATATCCCTCTTGTATTTTGATTGATCCAGTCTTTAAACACATGCAAAAAGCGAAGGGTATTTTCCTGGCCCGTATTATCACGCAACCCGGCATCCATTACATCTATAATGGGCCTGGAGGGAAGCCATACACTCGGTAATACATACGGATAAGTGGCATTCATCCTCAATGCAGTGAGCATCCTTAAATTAAGGGGATTCATATTTTTAAACAAAGCGGCAAAATCAATGGCATCGGGGCCCGACATATCTGAAGTGCTGTCTTTAAATTCAGATTGCATCATAAAACTTATCGGCTGCGAACATACCAGCATCTTCTTAAAATCTCTTGTAACAGTAGAACTTAATATCATCAACGGAATCTGAGCATTCTTTTCAGATTCGCTGTAAAACCCAATCGGCTTATCCAAAACGTGTCGTGTATTATGATCCAATTTCTGCTCAAAAGCATAACCACGATCTTTCACATAACGGTAACCACCAAACGTAAATTTTTGAGAAGGGGAAATAAGATCGCGTGCAATCAAAGAGGAAAACACAGGGTTCAGCAGGTCTTCAGAAATATTATTAAGATATTCTTTGTTTCTAAGATCAATATTAGCCCCATCTGCTTTTAGCCTGTACAGTTCACGAAAATACGCCGCAGCAAGCATTCCGCCGGAAGCGCCTGTCATCATCATCGTTTTATTCATGATAGCACCATTGGTAATACTATCTAATTCCTGTAAAACATTCATAGAAAAATCGGCGCTCCTTACGCCTCCGCCACTGAAATCAAAAAGTACCATCAGGGGTTTTTCTTCATGCTGTTTTTCTTTCCAGTTGTTGAGAATGGAAACCATATTTTTTTTATCAGCGTCTGTTTTCGCTTCTGTATTTAGTGCTTCCAGACTTTTAAGAGAATATTCAGGTCTGTCAGGATTTGCATAATTAAGCCCGTAAGCTTTATTCCTTGGATCTATGATATCATATTTGTAAAGTACATTCAGTACAGCATACAGCAAAATCATAAACAAAAGGCTCCAGCTTCTCAAAAAATAAGAAAGTGCGCCAATGACGGCAATTAATATGGCAAAAAAAATGAGAATACTTGCAGCAGCAGGTATTTGAAAAAATTTATTGTCCAGGAAAAAAGCAATAAATATCATAAAAAGGAATGCCAAAAGAATAGTAAGCATTGCAGAAAAATGATGTCTTTTAAAAATGACATCCAGAAAATTTTGGCTGTAATGGCCTACGGGCCGTACTTTTTTTATTTTGAAACGACTGCTCAGATAATTAGTTACCGGCAATCCAAAAGTATCCGTTAGTACTTTCTCATCAGTGGATTCCGGGATTTTATTTTCATCAAAATCCAAAACGCCAGGCTCAAATGTTCTTACAATTCGCCTGTCGGCAGAAAAAAAATAAACAAAAGAAATCAGGATTAAAAGAAAAAGACCACCCAGGAAACCTCCTGTAATCATTAAAAAGCGTGGCAATGGAATTAATTCTTTAGTCACATCAAAATGTAACGCCTCAATAAAGTAGATAATTAAAAATGAAATTGGTATTAAAGCATTATTAATACAATATTTAAAGAAGGGTTTTGAACTCGTAGCCAGGAAACGAAAGCGGGTACTATGCAAAATGAACGTAGTAATATTCCAGCTCATAATAAATACACCGATACATACCCCCGTAATAGCTGCGCCACCTGCATTTACATTTCCCAAATATTCTGGGGCCAAAAACAATGCATTGGCTCCAAAAAATTCCATGAAATTGCCAGAAACCGTAAGAAAAAGTATGAGCCATACAATCAGCAAAACCTGGGATTTCCTGAAATGAAGCAATACTAATTGTATAGGAAATGAATAATAAAAATTATGAACAAATTTCTTCATTACAAAAATTATTGCAATAGGTAAATGTTATAAATATCTATTCTGTACAACGGGTGGACGCAGGATATACAGCATAAAAATAATTGACATCAAAAATAATATGGCTACTGTCTGATGGGCAACGCCAAACCATACCAGGTTATTGCGGTATGGCGAAAGAACTACTGTGGTAATCCCAAGCGCTACCTGCAATAGAACGAGGAATAGGGGGATGAATTTTGCCCTTGAAAATAATGCGCTTCCTACTATTTTTTTTGCTTTTACCCACCATATAATTACCAAAACTAAAATAGTATAAGCTAACCCGCGATGAATAAATTGCACCATAATTTTGTTATCAATAAAATTTTTCCAGCCCGGAGACAGACGATACAATGTATCAGGAATCCACTGGCCATTGATTGTTGGCCAGGTAGGAGCAGCTACTGCAGCATGAAGGCCAGCCATAAAAGCACCATATATCAATTGAAAAAAGAGCACCACTATAATTGCCCACGTTATTTTCCGTAACGGCTTGTTTACTATTTTCATTCTCGAAGGAACGGAAATACTTAATGCAAACCACAAAGTATAACACAGCAACACCAAGGCAGTCATGAAATGTGTGGCTAATTTAATGTGATCTACAAACATTCTTTGGGGAACCAGGCCGCTTTCCACCATTATCCATCCAATAGCGCCCTGAACCATTCCCAGCAAAAACAAAATAATAAAAGGAATGATCATGTCTTTATTAAATTGTTTTTTTATTAAGAAATAAAAGAATCCAACCAAAAAAACAACTCCCATCAGCCTTGCACATGTACGATGCAACCATTCCCAGAAAAAAATAAATTTAAAATCGCTTAGAGTAAAATCCGCATGGATGTACCTGAACTGATCGGTGCCTTTATATTTGGCAAACTCGGATTGCCATTGAGCTAAATTCAAGGGCGGCAACGCACCGGTGATAGGATTCCACTCAGTAATGCTCAGCCCCGATTCGGTAAGCCTTGTAATACCGCCCAACATGATCTGGATTACCAACATGAAAACCCCGAGGTAAAGCCATTTGGCTACATTTTTATTGGATTTTTTTAATACGATTTCAGCCATTGTATTTTTTCATTTTTCATTTTAAACCTGGGATATTCAGAATTCACATTGAACAAAGATAATTCCATGAAGGCATACATTCCTATTTCGGTTCAATATAAACTGTTGTGTTGAAAATTCTATCCATTACATGCAAAAGTTGGGCTACATTTGAAAAAATATTTTTTTTAATTGTTGCTTCCTTTTTTTCATAATAAATTCATTGAAGCCGGTGTGGATGAGGTAGGCCGCGGTTGTTATGCAGGGCCGGTTTATGCCGCCGCAGTAATTCTTCCAAAAGATTTTTATCATCCTTTATTAAATGATTCCAAAGAACTCACCAGGGAAGAAAGAAATCTGCTAAGACCAATAATTGAAAACGAATGTATCTCTTTTTCGGTGGCAAGTGTCAGCAACCTAGAAATTGATCGGATTAATATTTTACAGGCATCTTTTAAGGCAATGCATCTTGCATTAAATAAACTTAAAAGTGTACCGGAACTTTTATTGGTTGACGGAAATCGTTTCAATTCTTATAAAAAACTTCCTCATCAATGCATCATAAAAGGGGATGGTATTTATGCCTCTATTGCCGCAGCAAGCGTGCTGGCTAAAACTTACCGCGATGAATATATGGAATCACTTCATGAAAAATTTCAAATGTATTATTGGAATAAAAATAAAGGATATGGAACCCGCGAACACCGAGGTGCTATTGAGATTCATGGATTATGCCCCTACCATCGCAAAAGTTTTGATATATGGCCAGCCTTTGAAAATACAGAAGAAAATATTTTAGAAATTGAATAAGAATCTACATTATTTATTTATCTGCTGACAAGGCAGATTTGTTTACTGGTATTCCTATATCCCACTTTTTAAATTCTCTCCTGAACTATAACTTAATTCTCCGTCCAAAATTTTTGCTGGTGCTGTATATGGATGTTCTTGTTCTTTCCCCACGCCCATAATATGCATTACTTTCCAGCCATGCACTTTCAGATAATCAGAAACCATAGACCGGTGACAGCGCCACCATACAGCTTCTGAGCACATATAAGCGGTACGTTTTTCTAAAGCAATTTTTTGCAACTCTTTGATTCCTTCGTTAAAATCTTCCGTTTCCATATAATCTGCATAACCTCTGAAAGCAATATGACGCCATGCGGTATTTTTTGAATCGGGATTTACTTTTCTTCTTCCGCCTAACTTTTTTAAATGAATGTATTGTATATTTTTTTCAGGTAAAGAAATTTCAAGCGCTTCTTTATTAAACTGTGGGTAACGCCGCGATCCGGGATAGCTTCTGATATCTGCTACTATTTCAATATTATAAGAATGTAGCATTTCAACTAATTCTTCAAGCGTACGTGTGGAATGGCCGATAGTCCAGATTGTTTTATTTTCAGATATTTTTTTCATTGAGTGAAATTGGTCTTCTATTTTTTTATCACAGCATATTTTGTAATTAATGTTCCCTGCTCATTTACTTTTTCGCAATTGATCAACCGAAGATCAATATCGAGTTTTTCCTCAATAACAAGATTGCCACCGGTTCCAAATATTTTTGGCTCTATCGTTAACCACAATTCATCTATCAATTGTTCTTTTAAAAAAGAAGTAGCAATGCGAGCGCCACCTACAACGGTCATTATTTCAATATCTTTTTGTTGAAATTCATGCACAATATCTTTTGGCTTGCTATCGGTAAATTCAATCTGGCCGCTGACTTTGCATTGATTGTATTTTGAAACCTGCCGTGTCATTATCAAAAGAAGATGATGCGGTGAAGCAGAAAATTTTTCTGCAATAAAAGTATTACTGCCCATCACTATCACTTCAGCATCTTTCCAAATTTGCTTATAATATTGCTGATCCTGTAAAGATGACCAATCTCTCACATGAGGAGCGCCCCATTTAGTAACCTTCCCGTCCAATGTAGATACAAAAACTAAAATTACTTTCATTTGAAACTAAAAATTGAAATTTTTTTTACAAAAGCATAAATTTATCAATTACTATCAATGTTCATTCCATATAATATAGATATTGGAAAACTATTCAATTAAGTGAGGATTTTTTGGACGTTTTACGGCTATTGCAAGCACACACAGAATAAGTAACAAAGGTAATAAAGGTAAAAATTTTGAACCATGATATTCTATCCATCCTGTAAAAATTGCCGAAAATATATAAACAGAAAACACCATTATTTGCAATTCAATCCTTTGCTCCAGATTTTTTGGTATAGGTATTTCGTTATTCCGATTTTTGTCCCGTTTTTTAAATCCCAGGCGCAAACCCTTAATAGCGCTCATTCCTATACTGGTAATAGTGCCGGTAATAAAAGTAGTAACCACTCCGGGTATATTCAAATGGCGAATGGTGGAACTTTGCATACCCATAGCAATGGCTGATAATAAGATCGCAATGTAGAGTGAATTATTATCAAGAGCTTTGCTTTGCTGAAACCAGATGACTGCAAGTATAGCAATGAAAATGCTTTCAATGGTAAGGCTAAGTGTTATATAGTACGACCAGCCTTTTTTTGTGTTTTCTACAATAAAAGCACCCGCAAATGCTCCAATCAAAAATCCCGCTAAAGCAGCCAACGAATGTAATGAAGAAGAAAGTTCACCCTGGCCGATGGAAAGCCCGAGTAAAATAGTGTTTCCTGTCATGTTTGCCGTGAACACATGGCCCAGCCTGTAATAGCTCATTACATCTATACTGCCTGCTACACCTGCAAGAAGCATCAGCATTATATCAAACCAAACGGAAGATTTATAATTAATTGTGTAATGCTACTTCATTGAATTTCAGTGATAGTGAAGAGAAAAATACTTGCTTATTTACTGATAAAAAATTATACCTGTAAAATAATAAAACAGGATATTCACAACAACTCAAATTACTTCTTCTCATTAATAATTGCCGCAAGTTCTTTATCCCAATATCCTGTCTTTCCATATTCTTTCAGACGACCAATCTCTTTCCCATCTTTCATCACAATGATTGTTGGAGTAGCGGTTATATTCATTGCCTGTGCAATGTTGCCTATAGCATGTTTATGCCTGTCAACAGCAAAAAGTAAAATCCTGTTTTCAGGGAAACCGCTTGCTTCCTGTATTTTAAAGAATTTGGGTAAGATAAAATGCGTGTCTTCGCACCAGGTACCACCAAATATTATAAAATATATTTTGTCTTTATTATTTCTGAAAGCTGCTACAGCAGAGCTATCCGGCTTAGGATAGATGCCCAGGCTTTCTGCATACCATTTAAAAGCAGTATCATTATCAATATCTTCTTTGGTAATTATTCCACGTAGCATTTTGGAATTATTATCAGCGGAATCAGTAAGTATTTGATAAGTCTTTTGTGCCACACTAGCATAAGAAATAAAAAAGAAAAGCAGGGAAACCATTATTTTGTTCATAAAAATTGTAGCTATTAGATTTACAAGAGGTTTATCTTTCTTCTTTTGCTTTCCTCCTTCACAGATTATTTTTTAATTCTAATAAAAAGGATTTTATTTTTTCCAGAGATTCTATCATTTCATGCTTTTCACCGGCAGCTTTATTATTTTTTAAAAACTCTTTGGCGCCTTCAATTGTGTATTTCCTTTCGCGCAACAAATGATAAATCATCTTCAGATTTTTTACATCTTCAGGTCGGAAAAAACGATCACCCTTTTTATTTTTTTTCGGTTTTAAAATCGAAAATTCATTTTCCCAATATCTTATCAAAGAAGTATTTTCTTTAAACATCAATGCCACATCACCTATAGAATAATATTGTTTTTGAAAAAGAATTTCATCTTCAGGGACGGCAAGTAAAACAGGATCTGCGTCATACTGCTTCAGGCTTTTTCTTCCCCTTGTGGATTTAGGTTTTATTTCCGCCCGAATGGCCGCTAAATTAGCCTCGCGCGCAGCCGGGCGTGGCTTTGCTGTTTCTTTGGATTCATTTTTATTTGTTGAATCTTCACCGAAATCAAATTTTATTTGTGAAAGTGCCATATATGATGAATTGGTGTTTTAGCATGAAAAAAGAAATTATTTTTAAATATCTGTAAAAAAATCCGGCATGTTTGTAAATGCACTCAAACCAAATACCTTTGCGGCATTAAAATATTTTTAGCAAACAAAGATAACTTCTTAATACTCTAAATCATTCATAAAATTCATATAAATCTATGATGCAAAGCGCGGAAATAAGGCAACAATTTCTTGATTTTTTTAAATCAAAAGATCATCATATTGTTCCTTCTGCACCAATAGTAATTAAAAACGATCCTACTCTTCTTTTTACCAATGCAGGCATGAACCAGTTCAAAGAATATTTTTTGGGAAATAAACCTGCATCGTATTCGCGCGTGGCTGATACACAAAAATGCCTTCGCGTAAGTGGCAAACATAATGACCTGGAAGAAGTAGGCGTGGATACATATCATCACACGATGTTTGAAATGCTGGGTAACTGGAGCTTTGGAAGTGCGACAGGAAACCCGAAACCATATTTTAAAGAAGAAGCGATTGCTTGGAGCTGGGAATTGCTTACTAAAATTTATAAAATCCCTGTTGAAGATTTATATGTTACCGTTTTTGAAGGTGATGAAAAAGAAGGATTGCCACGTGATGAAGAATCATTGAATTTTTGGAAAAAGCATATCAATGAAGACCGGATTATTTTTGGAAATAAAAAAGATAATTTCTGGGAAATGGGTGATACCGGGCCTTGCGGACCATGTACTGAAATTCATGTGGACTGCAGAAGTGAAGAAGAAAAAAAATTGATCCCCGGAAAAGATTTGGTAAATAATGATAATCCGCAAGTAATAGAAATATGGAATGTGGTATTTATTCAATACAACAGAAAAAAAGACGGATCGCTGGAATTGCTTCCTGCAAAACATGTAGATACGGGAATGGGCTTTGAAAGATTAGTAAGGGTTTTGCAAAATAAAAAAAGCAATTATGATACAGATATTTTCACAGTAACGATTGCTGAAATTGAAAGGATATCAGAAAAAAAATATGATTATTCCGATTCAAAAGAAGCGGTTGCTTTTCGTGTAATTGCTGATCATATTCGTGCAATCGCTTTCCCGATTTCAGATGGACAATTACCTTCAAACACAGGTGCAGGTTATGTTATAAGAAGAATTTTAAGAAGAGCTGTACGATATTATTTTTCCTACCTCAATGTAAAAGCGCCTTTGCTTTATAAATTAGTTCCGGTAATCGCAGAGCAATTTAAAAATGTATTTCCTGAATTAGATAAGCAAAAAGATTTTGTAACGAAAGTGATTCACGAGGAAGAAAATAATTTTTTAAGAACATTGGATAATGGCTTAAAAATGCTCAATACTTTATTTCAAGTATACCATGAAACTAAAGAATCAGGAATTACAAATAAGCCAATTTTAGAAAGAACTTTAGGGGAATACACCAAAGGTCATTTTCTTAAAGAAAAATGTATATCAGGTGACTTAGCCTTCATATTATATGATACTTATGGTTTCCCAATAGATTTAATTCGACTAATCGCACAAGAAAATAATTTTAGTGTCGATGAAATTGGTTTTGAAAAAGAAATGCAACAACAGAAAAACCGTAGCCGTGCAGCATCTGTGGTTGATACTGAAGATTGGATTGTAGTAAATGAAAATAGTTCTTCAAAGTTTGTTGGTTATGATTTATTAGAAACAGAAAGTAAAGTTTTAAAATACCGGAAAACAAAAACCAAAGGGAAAGAAATCTTTCAATTTGTTTTGGATGCTACTCCATTCTATGCTGAAAGCGGCGGCCAGGTGGGAGATACAGGAGTTTTAATTTTTGGTGAAGAAAAAATCCCTGTTATCAATACTAAAAAAGAAAGTGAACTGATATTGCATTTTACTGAAAAACTTCCTGCGAATATTGGAGCAAAAGTCATTGCCAAAATTGACTTTGAAAAAAGAAAGAAAACAGCCGTTCATCACAGCGCTACGCATCTTATGCATGCTGCATTAAGAAAAGTTTTAGGAACACACGTACAACAGAAAGGAAGTTTGGTGAATGATGAATATTTGCGTTTCGATTTTTCTCATTTTAGTAAAATGAATAAAGAAGAAATTGAAAAAGTAGAGAAAATAGTTAATCAAAAAATAAGAGAAAATGTTCCCGTGGTGATAAAGCAAATGCCAAAGGAAGAAGCATTGAAAACCGGTGCGATGGCGCTTTTTGGAGAAAAATATGGCGATGTGGTGCGTGTGGTGATTATGGATTCGGATTATTCAATTGAATTATGCGGCGGCACTCATGTAGGAAATATAGGCGAGTTGGGATTTTTTAAAATTACCAACGAAACTGCTGTTGGCGCCGGTTTGCGAAGAATCGAAGCGGTGAGTGGAAAAGCTGCGGAAGACTTTATCAATAATGAATTAAAAGAATTAGAATCAGTAAAGGAAAAATTAAAAAATCCGAAAGACGTTCAGAAATCCCTGGAATCGCTTTTGACAGAAAAGGAAAGATTAAATAAACAGGTTGATCATTTGGAGTCACAGATACTTGCTACAGTAAACGAACAAATAATTAAGAAAGTTACTTTAATAAATGGCATAAATTTTATTGGAGAAATAGTGTCCGTTTCTAATGCTGATTCTTTAAAAAAACTGGCTTTACTGGTAAAAGAGAATTTGAACAATTTTGTAATTATTTTATGCGCCGATATTGAAGGCAAAGCAAATGTGGTGGTAGCGATTGATGAGAGTTTAATTTCTTCAAAAAAATTAGATGCTGTTAAAATAATTAAAGAAGTTGTGGCTCCTCTTATAAAAGGCGGCGGCGGTGGACAAAAAATGCTGGCTTCTGCTGGCGGACAGGACATTTCAAGATTGAAAGAAGTGATTGAGAAAGTAAAAACATTAGTCAATGAAAACTAAATACGAAATAGTAATTTACTGGAGTAATGATGACAATTGTTTTATAGCCGAAGTGCCCGAGCTTTCTGGTTGCAAATCAGACGGAAAAACTTATGCTGAAGCTTTGCAAAACTTAGAAATAATTATTTCTGAATGGATTGAAACTGCAAATCTTATTGGAAGAGACATACCTAAACCAAGAGGGAAATTAATGTATGCCTGATTTGGTCAATGAGAATGTTTCATAAATTGAAAATATAAATGCAGAAATAAATGCCAAAAAAATGATCTTTACCTGAAAAAAATAATAAACTCAATGAAAATTATCAAAGGAAATTTTTCTGAAAAAAATAAAGTAACCGAAAATAAAAATCAGGAATCTAAAAATCTGTTTTTAAATCCTTTGGAAGAGATAGAGGTGTCTTATTCCGCCATGCTTATTGATTTAATAAGGCCTTATATGGAACCTGAACCCGACGTCTTTGAGTTGGAAGATAAAGTTCAACTTGGAATTGTGGCCTGAAATATGGCTCTTTCAGAATCATTAGGTGTACCCGGATTTAAACAATTGCTTAACACGGTCATTAGTGAATCAGGCTATTCCAAAAAAGAAATTGAGATTGTAAAAAAAATCATGAAAGCGAAGCAACAGAGGTATGCTGAATATAACAACTTTATCGAAAAATATGAATTGAAGGAAGGTAAAAATGGTGAAATGAATGTGGTGGTTACCAATAAAGCTGTGTTAGATTTAATGAGCGATGAAGGCATAGACGAAACAGATGATGTACAAGTTGAACCAGGACTTGTAAACAGGAGTGCCATCTCCCTGAAATACAAGCCTGCTTTTGTGGAATGGCTTAATCGGAATAATGATTCATTTACAGGTTTGTTTGAATTAGAAGATAGTACTATTTACCTTATTGAAGAAAATGATTCTCATAAAGAAGTTTCTCAATGGCTAAAGAAAAACTTTGAAAGAATTATGATCAATGAACTGGAAGATATAACTTTTGATGAAAAGAAATGGCCACCGAGAACGTATAAAGTATTTTGTGATCTTTTTGAAATCCGGTTTCATGATATGGTCATGGATACAGAATACGAGCCTGTAAACAAAATTGGCTAAATTATCTGATTGATCCCAGGCTATCATATTTTAGCAGGAAGCAAATGTTAGCGCATTTTATGTTAACATTAAACTATTTATTTCAAAAAAAGTTTGTATTCCCGTTGCCACGTTTTACTTTGAAAATACAAATTTTTTATTTCAAAATCATATTAAAATGAAAACAATTTTTTTATCAGCAGTGATTACAGCTTGCTGCGGATTGTTCAGCAACAATGGTTTTGCACAAAACGAACAACCTCAGATTCAAAAAAGAGAAGAGATTATTATAAGAGAAAATAATGAAGCTCCTTCTAAGATGACTATCGAAATTGATAGCAATAACATTACTGTAAATGGAAAGCCGCTTTCGGATTTTAATGGGAATGTTACCATTACGAAGAGAAATTTTATGGGTGGTGAAGGCAATATTTTTTTTACACCCGGGCAGCATTTTATGCTAAATTCCGAATCGGATAAAGCATTTCTTGGTGTTCTTACTGCCAAAGTTGAAAAAGGAGCGGTTATTAAAAATGTAGTTGATGGAAGCAGTGCTCAAAAAGCCGGATTAAAAGAAGATGATATTATTACAAAACTGGGCGATAAAGAGATAAGTTCTCCGGATGATCTGCGAAATGCAGTTCAGGCATATAAGCCCGGTGATAAAGTAACATTGAGTTATTTAAGGGATGGCAAGAAGAAATCTTCACAATTGGAATTAGGAAAAACGATGAACACTTCAGTATTTAATTTTAATACTGACAGTCTGAGGAATTCTATGAACAGGTCTGGACTAAGGCGTAATTATAATTTCAGAATGCCCCAAATGCCGCGATCTTTTTATTTTAATCATTTCACCAATCGCCCTAAGATGGGTATGAAAATTGAAGACACCGAAAATGGCAATGGCGTTAAAGTACTGGACGTGGAGCAAGGCTCTGCTGCTGATAAAGCAGGAATTAAGAAAGATGATATCATAACAGAGATAAATGGCGAAAAAGTGAACGGGGTGAATGATGTGATGTCACAAATAAATCAATCTGCCAATAAAAGTGATTATAAAATAAAAGTAAGACGTGATAATAATGAAATGAATTTTGACGTGGTAATCCCCAAAGTTTTGAAGAAAATAAATGTGTAAGTTAAAGGATGTCTCTGTTGAAAGCCCCGGCAGTAATTCAGAAGCCGGAGTTTTCTTTTATATCACTCAATTAAGTTGAGATCATTTAATAGCAAAATAAAAAATTAAATTATTTCTTTGTTATTGTTATCCGCTCACTTACTTATTCCAAAGGCCTGTTAATAAATTTTACCAAAGGCATTAGTGCTTTGAAGGATTGAGCTACTTCATTGGTTAAATTGGAAGAGAGGATATCAGAATCAGAAATGTTTTTGGTAGCAACAAAACTTTTCCTTCTCAAAAAATCTGCCGCGGGGTTATCTTTTTCATAGCCTTTGGGAACATTTACCAGCATTTGCTTTTCATCTTTTTCGAGTTCGCCATAATGTTTTTTAAATGCTGGCGCCGCAAGGATTTTTTTGAATTCCGGAAAGCAATAATCAATTTCCTGGCGCAGCTTTTTCAGATCCGCAGGTTCCGGCATCCAAAGACCGCCGCCCACAAAACTATTTCCCCCCGGTTGCAAATGAAAATAATAACCTCCGTAAATTGATTTTTTTCCGCCGCGATTGAAAGATGCGCTGAGATTGATTTTATAAGGAGTTTTATTTTTTGAAAAGCGGATATCGCGGTTAATTCTGAAAGTGCAATTTTTTGCTTCAAGCTCTTCCATATCGCTATCAAACAAAACCATTTTTTGCAACAGCAAAGAAACAAATTCTTCAAAATTATATTTTGCAGTAAGATACTTTTCACGGTTCGTATCAAACCAGGGTTTGTTGTTATTTTTTTTAAGCTCTTTTAAAAAGGCTATAGTAGAAAAAGAAATCAAGATTAAAGAGAGATTTTATTTTTTATTACAAAAAATTTTGAAGACACTACAAACTGTGAAATACGAATTTATTATTAACACAATCGAACAGGCCACGGAAGAGATATCCCGACTGAAACTATGAAACTATAAACTAAATCTTCCCCCAATTCTCCCCGCTTTTTATTCTGTGAATGGTCATCAGGCTTACATGATATTTATCAGCGATTTGCTGGTGGGTGAGCTTCCTTTTTGGATTGGCAAGAATCGTTTTAATAACCTTTACCTGTGTGGCATTCAGTTTCAACCCCTTGGTTTTAGCTGTCTGAACTTTTTTATAGGCCAATTTTTTAGGGCTTTTCTGTTGATGTGTGTTCACCTCATTTTGGGTGGACCATTTTAAATTTTTTATATTATTATCCTCTTTGATGTGATTTATGTGAATTACATATTTATGTTTGGGAGATTTTTTCTTATTGAAAAGCTTAGCTATTTCCCGATGAAAATAAAGAGTGCTGTTATTTCCATCAATGTGAAGATTTAAAGTTTTATACCCTGAAGTAAAGGAACCATCAAGTAATTTACCATCTGCAAGAATATCACTCTTGTAGCTGGCAGCGCGCCCGTGAGAGGATAAGGCATACTTGTTCCGCATAAGATGCGACCCTGTGAATTTAATTGGTTTCCAGATTTCGCCGTTATTTTTTTTGATCATAGCTAAAAATTTAGAGATGAAGTTACAAAACTAACTTTGTATCATATTCAAAAAATCTTCTTCATTTATAATTTTAATTGATTTTATTTTTTTTGCCTTATCTAATTTGCTTCCGGCGGCGTCTCCCGTTACCAGGTAATTCAGGTTGCTGCTCACCGACGAAAGTAGCTTCCCGCCGTTATCTTCCGCCATTTTTTCGGCGGCGCTCCTTTTTAAGGTAGGCAGCGTTCCCGTAAAAAGGAAAGTAAGGCCTGAGAGTTTCCCGGAAGCCGGGATTGTTTTGTCACCGTTGATGTTGATTCCCTTATCAGCAAGCTCTTCAAGCATTTTTATATTATCTCCATTATGGAAAAAACTGAAAACACTTTCCGCCACTTTGTCCCCAATATCTTTTAGCTGCATCAGATTTTCCAGGGAGAATTTTTTAAGATCGAAAATCGTATCCACACTTTTTGCCAGAGTTTTTGCCGTGGTTTCTCCTACATATCTTATCCCTAATCCATAAATCAAGCGGTTCAAATTTTGAGTTTTTGAGTTTTCAATTGCCGATTTAAGATTGTCTATAGATTTTTGTTTGAAACCTTCGAGCGAAGCAATTTTATGGTAATCAATAGAATAAATAGAAGGAATGGTACTGATTATTTTTTCTGCATAGAACTTTCTCACATTGGCTTCGCCAAAGGTTTTCATGTCCATGGCATCCTTGCTCACAAAATGAATAATGCGCTCTACCACCTGTGCTTCGCAATTAATATTTACACAACGCCAAACGGCTTCTCCTTCAGGTTTTATTAAGGGATCGTCACATACAGGACATCTTGTTGGAAAAACGATTTTCTTTTCTTTCCCGGTTCTTAATTCGGTTAATGGCTTTACAATATATGGAATCACATCGCCGGCTCTTTCCACTATAACGGTGTCGCCTAACCGCAAATCCTTTTCTTCAATAATCCCTTCATTAAAAAGTGAAACAGAAGTAACGGTAACGCCGCCAATAGGTACAGGAGTAATTTTTGCAACCGGTGTGATAGAACCTGTGCGCCCCACCTGGAATTCAACATTCAATAATTTGGAAGTAGCTTGTCGCGCTTTGAATTTATAGGCAATAGCCCATCTTGGATGGTGCGTAGTGCTGCCGACCTGCTGCTGTATTTCTATTTCATTCACTTTCACTACCATTCCGTCTATTTCATAAGGAAGCTCATCTCTTTTGGTTTCAAATCCCAGACAAAAATTGACTACATCCTGAATATCATTAAATACTTTTTTCTCATTAACAGGTGTCCGAAAGCCGCAATCAGACAGCATTTGCAAAATACCGGAATGCGTATTCAACAATTCAGGATATTTTTCCAATCCTTTTTTATTTAATTCAATAAAGCTTACATGATACAAAATCGCTTCGAGTTTACGCTTTCTTACTGCAGAAGGATCCTTCATTCTTAATGATCCGGCTGCAGCATTTCTTGGATTGGCGAGTGGAGCAAGTCCTTCTTCGGAAAGTGATTCGTTGTATTTTTTAAAATTTTCTTTATTTAATAATACTTCTCCCCGGATTTCAATTTTTTTAATTCCATATTCCGAAAATTTTGCCGACAAAGGGATAGAACCAATTTGCCTGATATTGGTAGTAATATCATCTCCTGCTGAACCATCGCCGCGCGTGGCGCCGCGAACCAAAAGATCATTTTCATAAATTAATGAAATGCTGGCGCCATCGTATTTGGGCTCTACGCTAAATGATACTTTTTGGCGATCCACGAGTGTTTTTAAACGGTTATCCCATGCTATCAGGTCATCAGGATTGTAGCTGTTCTCGAGGCTAAGCATGGAAACTAAATGCGGAACTGTTACAAAATCTGTATTAAGACTATTTCCCACTCTTTGCGTTGGCGAATCGGGAGTAACGAGGGAAAGATCTTCATTTTCGAGTTTTTCTAATTTTTTAAAAAACCTGTCATATTCCGTATCAGAGATCAATGGATCGTTTAAGATATAATAACGGTATTCGTGAAAATGAAGTACTTCTCTTAATTGCGCAATACTTCCTCCGTTTTTAAGAAGAGTGTTGGTTAGATTTTGTAAATCCTGTATCTGGGTTTTTGTGTACATACATCAATTTGAGAAAAATTAAAACTACAAAAAAAACAGATGTAGGTATGAAGTAGCAGGAAGTAATTTTACAGTAAACAAAGGTTTATTAATGATTTTGATTTTATTTTTTCAGGAATTCTATTTCCTTTTTGAACTTATTTTGAAATCTGCTATTTAGACTATTCTTTCGTAAAGACAATCGTTGTATTATTGGTTGTATTTATATTAAGATTCCCGCTGGAATCAAAAAAATAGCTCTTCGAAATTGTGATGTTGTTCAAAAACTCGCTATCCCACTCAGACGAACCCCAGAATATATCAAATCCAACTTTATCAATGTCATAATAAACCAAAGGAATCGAAATCGTTCTCTGTTCTCCCACAGTAAAACTACCTCTCACCGGAGCGATTGTGGCATTGCCTATCATTTCTCCTTTTCCTGATGATGAATAACTAAATACTATTTCAACATTTTCATTAACAGAAGCTGGTTTAGTAAATACAGTATCGTTTGTGTTGTCTCTTACTTCAATCATTTTCCATTTTCCAACTAATGCCGGGTCTTCAAAAGGACTTTTTTTACAAGAGAAAATTGTGAATGCTGTTAATAAAATGATTAAAACTGAAGATATTCGCATAGTTTTTTATTTGATGACAACTTTTATTGGATAAACGTTGCAAACGCTAAAAAATATTTTTTAAAACATCGCAGTAAACGAACAAATATCTCCGATTCCTGTTTTAGTAATTCCAATAGCAATTTAATAAATTAGCAATTGCCATTCCCACAACAAATGAACAAATATTCGTCATTCCTGTTTTCTAAAAAACCTAAAATTCTGCATTCTTTGGAAACCTCGGAAAAGGAATAACGTCTCTTATATTAGTCATTCCGGTTACAAACTGGATCATGCGCTCAAAGCCAAGCCCGAAACCCGCGTGAGGCGCACTTCCGAATCTTCTTGTATCAAGATACCAATTCATTTCTTCTACCGGAATATTCATTTCCTGCATTCTTTTTTCTAATACTTCTAATCTTTCTTCGCGCTGAGAACCTCCTACAATTTCACCAATACCCGGGGCAAGAATATCCATCGCGGCCACTGTTTTTCCATCATCATTTTGGCGCATATAAAATGCTTTAATTTCTTTGGGATAATTGATAAGAATTACAGGTTTTTTAAAATGCTTTTCTACCAAATAACGTTCATGCTCGCTTTGCAAATCAATGCCCCATTTATCTACCAAATACTGAAATTTCTTCTTTTTATTAGGAGTGGAATCTTTTAAAATTTCTATCGCTTCTGTATAAGTCAATCTTTCAAAATCATTGTTGATCACAAATTCCAGTTTTTCAATCAATCCCATTTCGCTTCTTTCATTTTGTGGCTTTTGTTTTTCTTCTTCCACAAGTCGCGCAGCCAAAAAATCCAAATCTTCACGGTTATTATCAAGTGCATATTTAATAATGTATTTGATAAATTCTTCTGCAAGATTCATATCGTCTTCCAAATCTGAAAAAGCCATTTCCGGCTCTATCATCCAAAACTCAGCAAGATGACGTGCGGTATTAGAATTTTCTGCTCTGAACGTAGGCCCAAAAGTATATACATCCCCTAATGCCATAGCTGCCAGTTCTGCTTCCAATTGCCCGCTTACTGTAAGATTGGTAGCTTTCCCAAAAAAATCTTCTTTATAATTAATAGATCCGTCTTCATTTTTTGGAGGTTTTTCAAGGTCAAAAGCTGTTACATGAAAAGTTTCTCCTGCGCCCTCAGCATCAGAAGCAGTTATAATAGGCGAGTGCAAATAGACAAATCCTTTTTTATTAAAAAACTCATGGATGGCAAAAGCAAGAGAATGCCTGATCCTGAAAATAGCTGCAAAAGTATTGGTACGAAAACGCAGGTGTGCAATTTCCCTTAAAAATTCAAGACTGTGTTTTTTAGGCTGAAGGGGAAATTTTTCCGCATCACTGTCTCCCAGAACTTCTACTGTTTGTGCTTTTAATTCCACTTTTTGCCCTTTGCCTAATGAAGATACCAGTGTTCCCGAAATTTTTAAGGCTGCACCCGTTGTAATTCTTTTCAAAAGCGAATCGTCAAACTTTCCCAATTCGAGCACAATTTGCAGATTTGTATTAGCGCTACCATCATTTAAAGCTATAAACTGATTATTCCGAAAGGTACGTACCCAGCCCATTACTGTTAACTCGTGGTTAATTAATTCATCCTTTAAAACTTCTTTAATTCGTGCGCGTTTATTAAACATTTTCTATTTTTTATAAAAGCAAATATAAAGTATGGGGATAAAGTTTTTGGCCTTATCCTTGTTTTACAGTTATTTTAATAAAGAAAAAAAATGGAATTCTGTAACGGATATGTAATAAAAAAAGAAAAAAATTTATTATTTTATAATTTTAATGTAATATTGCATGAAATTAAAACTGACTAGTTTTCTCTTTTGCTACAACAAGCTCAGTATTAAAAGAATCCATTCCATATTAAATATCAAAATTTAGATTTTACAACTTCAATTAGTGTTTTTGACTATTAACCTATACGTCTCTTTATGTACGACATCTTACAACTGAACGACATGCTCGTTCCGGAGTTGCTCGATATTGCAGAGCAACAGAATATAACTAACGCTGAAAATTTAGAAAAACAGGAATTAATTTATAAAATTCTCGATAACCAGGCATCCATGACAACAACAGAATCAACAGAACCAACAGAACCAACAGAAAAAAATGAAGGTACTTCCCCAAAGCCAAAACGTAAGCGTATAGTAAAACCTGTTTCCAAAAAGGACAGTGTTGAAAAAGCAGATGTTGAAAAAGAAAAAATTGACTTAGAGGAACCTAAAGAAGAAAAAGAATCCAGGCCCAAAAAGGTAATGGATAAGAAAAAAGTGGTGCATAAGCCCAAAGAAAAAATTACAGATACTGACATCAATATTGACGAATACGAGGATATTGATGATGGACATGAACACCTAGCAGATCCTAAAACAATTGCACCGGCTTTGTTGGAATTATTAAAGGATGAAGACGAAGAAGAGGAAGCAGAATTGACTTTGACTCCGTCAAGTAACGGTCATCAGCAGCATCAAAAAGGATTTCCTCAAAAAAAGGAACCGGCATTTAATATTGAATTTGATGGTATCATTCTGGCCGAAGGAGTTTTGGAAATGATGCCTGATGGATATGGCTTTTTAAGAAGCAGCGATTATAATTATCTCTCCTCACCGGATGATGTATATGTTTCTCCGTCACAAATAAAATTGTTTGGATTAAAAACCGGCGATACAGTTTATGGCTCTGTGCGCCCGCCAAAAGAGGGTGAAAAATATTTTGCTTTATTAAAAGTGGAAACTATTAATGGAAAAGGACCTGATGAAGTACGCGACCGTGTTCCATTCGATTACCTTACTCCTCTATTCCCTTTCGAAAAGCTGAATTTGTTTTTAACTCCTAATAATTTTTCTACAAGGATCATTGATTTATTTACCCCAATAGGTAAAGGCCAACGCGGATTGATTGTTTCTCAGCCTAAGACTGGTAAAACCATGTTGCTGAAAGAAATTGCCAACGCAATTGCTGCCAATCATCCGGAATGTTATTTAATGATTGTGCTTGTAGATGAAAGGCCTGAAGAAGTTACTGATATGGAGCGCAGTGTAAAGGCGGAGGTGATCGCTTCTACCTTTGATGAGCCTGCAGAAAAACACGTGAAAGTGAGTACGATGGCTTTGCAGAAAGCAAAACGCCTGGTAGAATGCGGGCATGATGTGGTGATTTTATTAGATAGTATTACCCGTCTGGCACGTGCGCATAATACGGTTTCTCCAGCAAGCGGAAAAGTATTATCAGGAGGTGTGGAAGCCAATGCAATGCAAAAACCAAAACAGTTTTTTGGCGCAGCCAGGAAAATTGAAAATGGAGGTTCTCTTACAATTATTGCAACTGCATTAGTAGATACCGGAAGTAAAATGGATGAAGTGATTTTTGAAGAATTTAAAGGAACCGGCAATATGGAACTTCAGCTCGACAGAAGATTATCTAACCGCAGGATTTTCCCGGCAATTGATATTGTATCCTCATCTACCCGCCGTGATGATCTGCTGCTTGATAAGGACGTACTGCAAAGAATGTGGGTATTACGCAATCACATGGCAGATATGAATCCGGAAGAAGCAATCACCCTGCTGATGAAAAATATGAAGGGGACCAAGGATAATGCAGAGTTCCTTACCTCAATGAATGGATAAAATATAAATTTAGAATATTTCTCCCGCCACTGTAAAAACACAGTGGTTTTTTTATTGGAACAAAATGTAATTTCAATTTGATATAATTTGCTGAAAATGCCTGTTGAAAAAATTAATATTGAAAGTTTTTTAAATCTTTCGACAGATCTTCCCATTCTGGATGTGAGAAGTCCTGGCGAATTTAATCATGCACATATTCCGCAGGCATATTCGGTTTCTATTTTTAACGATGAACAAAGAGCCATAATCGGAACTGCTTATTTGAAAGAGAACAGGTATACCGCGGTAAATCTTGGATTGAATTATTTTTCTGAAAGAATGAAAATAATTCCCGGAGAAATTGAAAATATTATTACAAAACGGAAACTCAAGAATACATCTTCTTCTTCTTTAGGAGATCGGGGTCTTCTGATCCACTGCTGGCGTGGTGGGATGCGGAGTGAAGCAGTTGCATGGCTAATGAATTTATATGGTTATAAAATTTATTTACTAAGTGGCGGATACAAGGCATTTCGCCGATGGGCACTGTCGCAGTTTGATAAGAAATATTCTTTAAAAATTGTAGGCGGGTATACAGGTTCCGGTAAAACCGGTGTATTAAAAGAATTACAAAGAAGGGGGAAATCAGTGATCAATCTTGAAGGACTGGCAAACCACAAAGGTTCTGCATTCGGTGCATTAGGCGAAAAACCTCAGCCATCACACGAAATGTTTGAAAATATGCTCAGCATAGAATTATGGAAAATAAAAAAAAATAATTTTAACGGGAAAGATGGTATGGAAAATAATAATGCTGAAATTTGGCTCGAAGATGAAAGCGTACATATCGGCAAAGTGGGAATTCCCAAAATATTCTGGGGACTGATGCGGGAAAGCCCATTATTTTTTTTAGATATTCCCTTTGAAGAAAGGTTGAATCATATCGCCGATACTTATGGAGTATTTGATAAAAACGAATTGATAGAATGCATTTTAAAAATCCAAAAAAGACTGGGAGGACTTGATGCCAAAAATGCCATTCAATATATATCACAAAATAATTTAAAAGAAGGTTTTGCTATTTTATTGAAATATTACGATAAGCAATATGCCCAAAGCCTCCAGGAACGAAAAAACTTTCCCTTATTATTAAATAAAGTAAATTGTAAAACCGTTGAGATTGGTAATGCAGATAAATTAGTGATTCAGTAATAACTTTGAGGGAAATATCCATTTAAATTTTATATGAAATATCTTCTTATCATTTTTCTTTTCCCTTTAAAGGTTTTTGCGCAGGATATTTCAGGCGTGTGGGTGGGATATATGTATAATGATACTACTAAGGAAAATATTCAATATGAATTGGCTATTAGTGATTTTGATGGAAAACCAACTGGTTATTCCCATACTATTTTCATGATTGACAGTGTAAAAAATATCGGTGTAAAAACAGTAAAAATAAAAGAAAAGGAAGGGCATTATTATATTGCAGATGATAAGCTTATTTATAATAATTACCCGGAGCCGCCAGCCAAAGGAGTAAAGCAATTCTCTTTTTTGACTCTTTCTGAAAACGATAGCTCCGATGTACTAAGCGGAATATGGAGAACCAATCCTACCAAAATATATAAGCCACTAACAGGGACTATTTTTCTTGAAAAGAAAAAGAAAATAAAACCAGAAGAAACATTAATCGTTACCAAACTTATTCAGCTGGGACTTTCTGATAAACTTTCCTTTTTACCTCCCTCTGTAGCGTCAAATAATATGGTGGCAATAAATAGTAAACCAAATGTGCCTGAAAAAACAATTAAACCTTCGCCGGAGCCTTCAACAAATACAAATAAGGAAGTAACCCCTACTAAAAAGGAAAATGCCCGCGAAATAAGAGAAGAAAAGAGAAAGGAACAAAAAGAACTGGAACAAAAACAGGCGCCGGTAATTAAAAAAGAACCGGTAATTCTGCCTCCATCCCCGCCAGCGGCAGATCTTGCAAAGCGAATAATAACTAATATACGTACTGTTGAAATAGCACATGACAGCCTTGTTTTTTCTCTCTTTGACAATGGAATCATTGATGGCGACACAGTCAGTATTTTATTGAATGGAAAAGTGATTATGCCCCGTGTAGGTTTATTGGCAAAAGCAGTTAATAAAACCATTTATCTTACTCCTGAAATGGGAGATTCTATTCATGTGATTATGTATGCTGAAAATTTGGGTAGCATTCCTCCAAATACAGGCCTGCTAGTCGTACGAGATGGCGAAAGAGATTATGAGATCATGTTTAGCGGCGACCTGAAAAGAAATGCTGAAATAATACTGGTACGAAAAAAGAAAAAGTAATTGGAAAATACTGATAAAAACGAAAAGATAAAACTCACACAATATTCTCGTGGTGCGGGATGCGGATGCAAAATATCTCCACAGGTTTTAGAAGAAATTTTACAATCACAGTTTACCTTTCCCGATAATAAATTACTGGTGGGCAACAACAGCAAAGATGATGCTGCCGTATTTGATCTGGAAGATGGAAATGCCTTAATCTCTACTACTGATTTCTTTATACCCATCGTGGATGACGCGTACGATTTTGGTCAAATTGCCTCGGCAAATGCTATCAGCGATATTTATGCAATGGGAGGAAAACCAATACTGGCCATTGCTTTGCTTGGATGGCCCGTTGAAAAATTACCGGCATCTCTTGCAAAAAAAGTTTTGGAAGGTGCGAGAAATATTTGTTCAAAGGCAGGAATATCCCTGGCAGGCGGCCATAGTATTGATTCTGCTGAACCATTTTTTGGCTTATCAGTAAATGGGATCGTTGCGATCAATAATCTTAAAAAAAATAATACTGCCCGGGAAGGTGATGTTATTTTTATAACCAAACCTATAGGTGTGGGAATATTATCTACCGCACAAAAAAGAAATGTATTAAAAGAAGAACATTCAAAAATTTTAACCGAACAGCTTACTTCATTAAATATTATCGGAGAAGATTTAGGAGAAATAAAAGGCGTTACTGCAATGACCGATGTTACCGGGTTTGGCGTTGCCGGGCATTTAATTGAAATGGCAGAAGGGAGTAATTTATCTGCCGAACTCTATTACTCACGGTTATGCATAATCGAAGGTGCCCGGGAATATCTTTCTCAGCGCATAATACCGGATGCCACATATCGGAACTGGAATAGCTATAGCAAAAAGATCAGCTTTGAAAAAGGAGTAAACGTAATGGAAGCCTTTTCAATATTACCTGATCCTCAAACAAACGGTGGATTATTAATTGCTGTAAATCCAGGTTCTGTTTCGGAAGTACAGGAAATATTGAAACAAAACGGATTAGAAAAATTTTCAAATCCAATTGGTACTTTTATTTCCAAAATAGAAAAAATAATTGAGGTTAAAGTATAGAAGAATTTTTCTCTGATATTTTTTCTCAACTTCAATCAGGCCTTACAGTAAACGAACAAATAAGTGAGATACCAGTTTTATAATTTAGAGAAGCGTGGCCAAACGCAGAATGATTAATAATACCATCTTCCCCTGGAATCTATAGTGGTAAACAAGAATTGCGAAATTGTTTCTGAATATTTATTCACTTAAATTTGTTTTTCATGTTTTTAGCTGCAATTGTATTATTTAAAAAAATGAAAAAATGTAAACACTAACCATAGATATTCTTAATAACAAAGCTGTAAAGCTTTTACAGGATTTAGAACTCCTGCAACTTATTCGTGTACGTAAAGAAAAACGAACAACTTCAACTGAAACAAATTGGGTTACTAAATACAAAGGTGCGATGGCAAAGCAACCTCTAAATGTTATTGATAATCAAATAAACGAATTACGCAACGAATGGGAATAAAACATTTGTGGGATACGAATACTGCAATATATTATTTACAACAACAGTTCCCTCCCAATGCTGAAATGTTCATTGATAACTTATTGAAGGATGAACAGCCTGTAATATCTGCAATCACAGAAATTGAATTGCTTTGTTGGAAAACCGATAAGGAGGAAGATTTGAAAGTACTTCGCGATTTCATTAATGATGCTTTTGTAATAGAATTGGAACAACTTATAAAAATAAAAACAGCAGAGATTCGAAAAGTAACCCGTATCAAACCTGCCTGATGCTATTATCGCCGCTACAGCTCTCGTATATGATTTCACCCTCCTAAGCCGTAACCTATCTGACTTTATTAATATTGATGGATTGAAAGTTATTAATCCCAGGGGTCTTTAAAACAGTCTTCCGTAAAAGGGATTTCTATAAATTCATATATTGCTCCTTCAGTAAACGAACAAATAAGTGAGATTTCATTTCTAAAACAAATTTTCAATGAATTGGATATTATTAATCATCGCGGGATTTTTTGAAGTTGGTTTTGCAACTTGTCTTGGCAAAGCAAAAGAAACTTCCGGCACAACGGCGGCCTGGTGGATCGTCGGTTTTTTTATTTGCTTATCAATAAGTATGTATTTATTATACCGCGCCACACAAACATTGCCCATAGGAACCGCTTATGCAGTATGGACTGGAGTTGGCGCTGTTGGAACCGTTATTGTTGGCATATTATTATTTAAAGAACCTACAGATTTCTGGAGGTTGTTTTTTATAACTACGCTGATCTGTTCTATCGTTGGATTGAAAGTGGTAACGCATTGATGAAAAGAGTATAGCCACTAATTACACCAATTTTCACGAATTATTTTCTACATTTTGATTGCTATACTTTCCAAAGGATTTTTTGCACTCATTCGTGGAAATTAGTGCAATTCCCGCCTGAACAAGGCCTTTCGGGCAGGCGTGGCAACCCTACAACCCATCAATAATCTTCGCCAGCTTTTTATCTTTTTCAGTAACCACATCTCCTGCGTCATGCGTTGAAAGCCACATTTCCACTTTGTTATATTCATTCGTCCACTTAGGATGATGATCCATTTTTTCGGCTGCCAATGCTACCCGTGCCATAAAGGCAAAGGCTTCAGAAAAATCTTTGAATTCGAATTTTTTATGAAGCTTATTGTTTTTTTCTTCCCACATAATATTGATTTTTAAAATTTTTTATTGAATTGGAAATCTTCTGAGGTACTATTAGAATGGCCACACGAGACCGTTATACTTTTTAAAAAACCAGATGTTGTTTATTTTTTATTTTTTCATTTGTCAATTCCACAACCAATTGTACAGAAGGTATCGTTCTTATTGAATTTATCAAAACATTTACCTCGGAATCTTTCATAATATCATCTTTCATCAGCCATAAATAATTAAAGTGTTTCAACTCAGGAAGTAAATATTCTCCATCATCTTCATTGTTATAAAGGTAATGATTTATGGTTCCCGAATGCTCTCCATACTGATAAATTGTAAAAAAATAACTTCTAATTTTTTTGTTAAGCCGTATTTCAATACTATTATTTATCCTGAAATCGAAGTTGAGGATTTGATTTAAATGCCAGCAAAAACGATATTGTTCTATAGATGCTACAATTCCCAACAGTCTTGTATTTTCAAAAAAATCGCCCAGCATTGCTTCATTATCAATTCGCAATTTCATTTTCCATTTTTTTAAAAAACCACATCAAAATTCTTTTCTTCTTTTCCCCGCATCACGGTTAATTTGGCAGTATCTCCTTTTTTAAATTTACTCAAAGCCGTCATATAATTATTAATGTCGGTTATTGTAAAATCGCCCAGTTTAATAATAACATCGCCGGCCATCATTCCAATTCTTTGCGCTATTTTCCCATCAATAATTCCATCCGCCCTTACGCCGGTTCCGGAATAAGTATAATCAGGCATGAAGCCCAGGCTTACCGCAAAATGAGCGGTTTGCATTTGTGGATCACTCGTTTTTGAAAAAGCAAGTTTGGTAGTATTATTGGTTTCTTTTAATACATTTTCGATGTATTGGATCACCCGGAATTCACCTTCAAAATTTATTTTGTCCACATCATCGGTTGGTTTATGATAATCAGCATGAATGCCGGTAAAGAAAAATAAAACCGGAATATTTTTGAGATAAAAAGAGGTATGATCACTGGGACCAATCCCGCTTGAATCAAATTTTACATTGAGAGATTTGGTTTTTTCAGGTAATAACTTTCCCCAGGCCGGAGAGGTTCCATAACCACCTATTGTAATAGCGTGTGTGGAATCATTTAAACGCCCTACCATATCGCAATTGATCATATAATCTACCTGGTCAAGCGGTATAGTAGGATTTTCAGTAAAATATTTTGAACCATACAGTCCCAGTTCTTCTCCTGAAAAACAAATAAACAGATAATTATTGTTTTTGAGTTTTGAGTTTTTCATAATCTTAGCCAATTCCAATACCAACGCAGTTCCGCTGGCATTATCATCAGCTCCGTTAAATACTTCCGGCTTACCTGTCCATAAAGTATTATGATCTTCGCCATAACCCAAGTGATCAAAATGAGCGCCAATAATTATCGTATGTGCAGCGCCGTTATCTATATACCCGATCACATTATGCCCGCTTCTTTTTTTATCCCCCAATGCAGTTTGCATATCAATATTCAAATTGGCAGACTGATCGGACAAATATTTTTTTGCCGCATCTTTTGTAATAAAAATTACCGGGATTTTTAAGGCAGCTATTTTTGATTTTCCATCAAAATTTAATTCATCGTCTATGTTTCCGGAATTAAAAACAATACATGCAGACGCCCCCTTTTTCTCAAAGTCAATTACTCTTTTTCTTATCGCATCTTCCAGGTCAAAATGGGGATTATTTTTATTCGCTTCCAGTTTATCTTTAATATCCAAAAACCAGGGCATTCCCTTTTCCTGGAATGCCGGCGAGGCATCTGCTTTAATGCTTCCATTACTACTGAATATAAAAGGAAAAAAATCTTTTTCTGAAACAAGAGAATTTCCATTAATAATTAAGTGAGTGACCGGTAATATTTGCTTGCCCTCATTTATTTCAAAAGCCTGTAAATAAGTATTACCATCCCCTTTAGGAATTAAGCCCGTCGTTTCAAATTGAGATGATAAATAGTCATAAGCCAACTTTTCCCCGGGGGTACCGGTTCTTCTGCCTTCTAATTTATCGCTGGCCAGATAAGTGATCTCTGTTCTTAAATTCTCAATAATTGCTTTGTCCGATTTCTTAAGGCGCTGCCCAATTGCGCCATTTGAGATTAAAAGAAGAAAAAGTAAAATGTTTTTCATAAGCTGAAAATTGATTGAACGCACAAATTTAAGATGAATATATTAATGCAAATAGCAGTAAATAATATCATAAAATAATCGTGCCAATTATCTCTTTCCCTATTTCGTAAAAATATTATAAGCCGTTACCACTACTTTTGACGATTATTTCATAATAATTTGAGCCATCAGTTGCATATTGCTTTAGTAGGGAATCCCAACAGTGGAAAGAGTTCCCTATTTAACTCACTCACCGGCTTAAATCAAAAGGTAGGTAATTTCCCAGGCGTTACGGTGGATAAAAAAACCGGGATCGCCAGGATCTCCGATAGTCTTTCTGCCAAAATTATAGATCTTCCCGGTACCTACAGCCTGTATCCCAAAAGGCATGATGAATGGGTTGCTTATAAAGTTTTATTGGATCAGGACCCCAAAATAAAAGCTGATATTATTGTATTAGTAGCCGATGCAAGCAATTTAAAAAGAAATCTTCTTTTTTGCTCCCAGATCATTGATCTAAAAAGGCCCGTGGTAATAGCACTAACCATGATGGACATTGCAAAGAAAAATAATATCCAGGTGGATGTAGCCGGGCTGGAAAGAGAGTTGGGAGTTCTGGTAGTACCTGTAAATCCAAGAAAGAATAAGGGAATTATTCAGTTAAAAAGAGCAATTATCCAAACTGTAGAAAGTATTCATCTGATTCCGGAGAGAGAATTTATCAATATGGAGCCAATGGCATCCGAAGCCATTAAAAAAGTACAGCATATTTTCCCGGAGGCCGGCAATTACAGGGCAGTACATTATCTTATCAATCATGAAAGTTTTACTCTTTCGGACGAACATCAGATTGCAATAGAAAATATAGAAACCGAAACAAAGTTCAATTCTACAAAAACCCAGGCCGAAGAAATTTTACAACGTTATGGAAAGATAAAAACAATCATGAAGCAAACTGTAGTGGAAACGGATCCATTACAAAAAGCCTTATTTACCCAAAAACTGGATGATATTTTATTGCATCGTACCTGGGGCTACCTGATATTAATGGCCGTTCTGTTTTTATTGTTCCAAAGTGTTTTTGTAATTGCGCAATTTCCAATGAATGGGATCGAATGGACATTTGCAGAAGCGGGAACCTGGCTTGGCAGAATGCTTCCCTCGGGCTGGCTTACCGATCTTTTTATCAATGGAATCATCGCAGGCTTAAGTGGAATTATTGTTTTCGTTCCACAAATCATGATACTATTTGGGTTGATCACTTTACTGGAAGATACTGGTTACATGGCGCGTATTAGTTTTCTTACTGATAAAATTATGCGCAAGGCAGGACTCAACGGAAAAAGCGTAATGCCTATGGTTAGCGGCCTGGCGTGCGCAGTACCCGCTATCATGAGTGCAAGAAGTATAGAAAATAAAAAAGAAAGGTTGCTCACCATTATGTGTACGCCACTCATGAGTTGTAGCGCCCGCCTGCCGGTTTATACGGTATTGATTGCTTTGGTAATTCCTCATAAAATGTATTTCGGTTTTGTAAGCCTGCAAGGAATGGTGATGATGTTGATGTATTTTCTGGGAACCTTTATGGCGTTGCTGGCTGCCTATGTGATGAAATGGTTTATCAAAAGCACAGAAAAAAGTTTTTTCATCCTTGAGCTTCCTGCTTATCGGGGGCCGCGATGGAAAAATATTTTTACTACGATGGTTGAAAGAGCCAAAATATTTGTAGTACAAGCTGGAAAAGTAATTATGGTAATCAGTTTATTGCTTTGGATTTTGAGTACTTATGGACCATCACAAAAAATGAAAAATGTAACTACAAAATATGCTGCCCTCACAGAACAAAATCCCTCACAAGCTAACGAATACCATAAACTGGAAGCTACCGAACATCTTGAAAATTCCTATGCCGGCATGCTGGGGAAAACCATTGAACCATTGATTCATCCACTGGGTTACGATTGGAAAATAGGAATCGCACTTATAACTTCGTTTGCTGCACGCGAAGTATTTGTTGGAACCATGGCAACTTTATATAGCGTTGGCGACAATACGGATGAAAACAGTGAAACACTACGTCAAAAAATGAATGCTGCCACCTGGCCAAATGGTCAAAAAGTTTATACACTCGGTGCCGGCCTATCCCTTCTTGTTTTTTATGCGCTCGCCATGCAATGCATGAGTACTTTGGCCGTTGTAAAACGCGAAACACACACATGGAAATGGCCAATCATTATGCTCGTTTATATGACCGGACTTGCATATATCATGAGCTTTATCACTTTTCATTTGTTCAAATAATGCCGTACGTGTTCAAATAATGCCGTACGCCAACCACTGCGCGACTGTGTCTCAAATTAATAGTACCTTGTAGATCATTTAATTAATTTTTAAAATATGGATAAAACCCAGGTTGCAAAAGAGGTAGTAACTCATTTAATGGAAAAAGATCCTTTCAGCAAATGGCTGGGAATTGAAGTTTTAAATATTAAAGAAGGTTACAGCAAAATAAAAATGACTATTAGAAATGAAATGCTCAATGGGTTTGGAATTGTACATGGTGGAATCACCTTTTCGCTTGCAGATAGTGCATTTGCATTCGCTTGCAATAACCGTAATAACTTATCACTCGCATTAGATACTTCAATTAATTTTATAAAACCGGCGCATGTTGGCGACGTGCTTACCGCAGAAGCAAAGGAAATCCATAATGGAAAATCTACGGGGCTTTATCAAATTTCTATAACCAACCAAAACGATCATTTGATTGCGCTTTTTAAAGGAACTTGTTTTCGAACTGAAAAAAAACTGATTGAATAATTGAATTAATTGTGCTATTTAATTACACATTTTATTTAGTGTCTTGCCAAGTGACAATCATGAAATCATTAATTTAGTTACTCAAGAGTTTTTATTCGAATATCCCTAAAATAGACCACCGACCCATGCCCTAGAAAGCCAATATGCCCTATTTTATTCCCGAGGCCTGGATGGGATTTGTGATCCATAGTTCCATTAGCAATTGAAGGTGCAATATCCCCATCTACTATCACATGGCCATTGAGTGTTACTTTAATTTTAGTGCCATCCGCGCGTATCTCTTCTTCATTCCATTGACCCACCGGTTTTAAATATCCACGTTTTGCCGGAATGACACCATACACTGATCCATGATATTGATAAGGATGCAGGTCTTTATATTCATTGGCAGTATTATCCAATACCTGGATTTCCATACCTACATAAGCAGCATCCCCTTCCAGTGGCGCCCGGATACCAATTCCATTATTAGCACCTGGGTTAATTTGAATTGAAAACGTAAAACAAAATTCCCAAATTCTTTTTCCGTATATAAATTCCCAACACTACTATCTTCTCCCAGATGTACGACAATGGCACCATTTTCCACGCGATATCCAGCTTTATTTCCTGTCCAACCATCCAGATTCTTCCCATTAAATAAGGAAACAAAACCCGAATTACTTTGGGCATGAAGGCCGGAAAAACCAAATACAATTAATAATAGATTAAAGAATATTTTTTTCATGAGCATTTGTTTTATCAAAATAAATTATAAATTTAAAAGGTGAAGCTGAAATGCTCCACCTTTCATTTTTAATTTAAAAAATAACATCAGAATGTCAATTCTGGCCAGCCTGTACGATAAGTACGTTTTACAAACTGATTTGCCGCATCAAAGTTGGTTACCTTCATGTTTACTGCATCCCATTGAAGAGTGATGCCACGTCCGGGATAATTAAACCCTTTGCCATCAGCCGTAGGCTCCCTGTAATCGAAGCTGCGGATAGCCAGGTTGGCCATCAATATACTTTGAGTTAGTGGTACTGCATATCCTATGAAAGGTGAATCTACTTCCATATTACCATAACCCGCCAGGCATGCTTCAACCCACTGGCCGTAATGCCCATCAGCACCACCAGGCACACGTGGGTATTTTTGGGGTACATGTACTTCGTTGGTACGCGATGTGGGAAGCAATTGCGGATCCTCTCCATATACGCCGCACATCATTTTACCTTTGGTGCCTTCGAAAATCACACCATTTCCTGTATCACCTTTGCCACCCATTATTTCGTTAGGGCCTAATTCTTCCGGACGCGGAGGTTGTATGCCACCGTCCATCCAGTTCAGACTAACATCCTGGCCACTTTTCCCTTTAAATTTCAGGTGTGAAGATGAAGAAACAGGGCCACTCATCGGGTAATATGCCTGCTGCCAGTTATCTACATAAGGCGTACTTACACTACTAACGACTTCGGTTGGATATTGAAGTCCCAGCACCTTAAATACAGGGCCAACAATATGACAGGCCATATCACCAATAGCCCCGGTACCAAAATCCCACCATCCTCTCCAGTTAAAAGGAGCAATCATATCTTCATAAGGATGCTCCTGAGCTGTTCCCAGCCAAAGATCCCAGTTAAGCCCGGCGGGTACCGGTGGATTTTTTTGTGACCAGGGAATTCCCTGAGGCCACACCGGGCGGTTAGTCCAGCAGTGAACGGTATGCACCTCTCCGATAATACCTGCCTCATACCATTCCATCAACTGGCGAACTCCATCGCCCGAAGTACCCTGGTCGCCCATTTGGGTAACTACTTTATATTGTTTTGCAGCTTCGCCCATCATGTGAGCTTCCCAAATATCATGAGTTAAAGGTTTTTGTACATAAACATGCTTGCCCAATTGCATAGCATGAAATCCCACAGTGGCATGGTTATGATCCGGGATACCCACATCTACTGCATCGAAATTTTTATGCTCTTTTTCAAACATCTCCCGCCAGTCATGGTAATATTTAGCTTTTGGAAATAATTTACGATTCTCCACTGCCTGGCGATCATCAACATCGCAGAGAAAAGCAATTTCTGCTTTTCCCGTTTTGGCAAAATGACGCTGATCATCACCACCTTTACCTCCCGCGCCTACACCTGCAATTAATAGCTTATCGCTTGGCGCTACAAAACCTCTTCCTAATACATGACGGGGTACAATATAAAACCCCGCAGCGGCAAGGGAAGTATTGCGTATAAATTTTCTCCTGGAAACGGATGACTCGTTAATAATCGGTTTTTTTTCTGACATGGAAATTGTATTTTAATAGTTATAAAATGAAATAAGATACTTAATTGCTACAACAAATATAATTATAAACGTTAAACGCACACGAGGTGCATTTCAATTAATATTTTAAAATATGGATAAAACTCAGGTAGCAAAAGAGGTAGTAAATCATTTAATGGAAAGAAGACCATTTCAGCAAATGGCTGAAAATTGAAGTTTTAAATATTAAAGGCAACGTGCTTACCACAGTAACAAAGGAAATCCATAATGGAAAATCTACAGGGCTTTATCAAATTTCAATAACCACCAAAACGAGCATTTGATTTACGCTTTTTAAAGGAACCTGTTTCCGAACTAATAAAAAGCTGATAGGATAATTGAATTGACTGCACTGTGGGAATCTGACTTTTAAAATTCTCAAAAGGTTTATTTATAAACCATGAATTTTGATTTTTTGTTGCTTTACTGATCCAGTACTTTTTTATTTTTTATCCATCATTTCTCAGCTTCTTCCTGGCTTGCCATAATAATCATAAAGGCTGCGCTCGTATGATTCATTTAAAAGCTGATCTATATCAAACTCAGGACTGTTTTGCACTTCAGTAAGACTTACGCCAACTATTACGACCGAATTATCCCAATTCACTTCGCGAATCCATTGCGTGGATAACAACACTTTTCTGCTGTTAAGCCATGTGCCCGTCTCCACTATCAAAAATTTAATTTTCCAGGTATCATCGTCAATTATATAATCCACTACTTTTCCAATTTCACCATCCGTAGCATGAATTTTATAACCGGTTACATTATCAGTACTTCTTAAATGTTGATCATTATTCTCTTGCTCAGTCACCACATTGCCGGCAGTGGTATCTTCTACCTCGCTTTTGTAAAGTTCACTTGGCATTGCTCCAAATATTCC
The DNA here is from genome assembly GCA_036509335.1 of Hanamia sp. Classification (GTDB taxonomy): domain Bacteria; phylum Bacteroidota; class Bacteroidia; order Chitinophagales; family Chitinophagaceae; genus Ginsengibacter. The sequence goes on along the minus strand of DATCFT010000032.1, from coordinate 9,223 downwards.
TGCTCCATGTTCGTCAGGGTCGTTACCCCAATACGTGCCCCATGGATAATAGCCATAAAGCTGCTCCTCCTGTTGGCGGGATACAGGCTTATCCGTATCAATGTCCGGACTATTTTTAATTTGTTCTTTAGTAAGATTTACACTAAATTCTTCGTTTTCCCAATCAGGTTCTTGCAAAGATTTAGGCGAAATAAGTACTTTACGGCCGGTGAACCAATTCCCTGTTTTTACAACCAAATACCTGATTTTCCAGGAAATGTCATCGAAATAAAAGTCTTCTATTTTGCCGATTTCGCCATCGGTTTCTTTAAGGCTGAATCCAACCAGCACCTTGATATTTCTATTCATAAAAGAAGATTTTTATAAACATTCTACAATGATTGTTCCAAAAAAAATCAGAGAGAGCACCATGAACCTTAAGCCGATTTAATTGACCGTTAAATAGATTGGTTTTAACGTTATTATTCACCACCATTCGTTTTTTAGTGTTTAATAGATTTTTGTGTGTTACCTGAATTGAGTTTGTCGTGTGCAAAATATTAAGCGACCATTTTTGTTGCTTTACTTTCGTTATAAACTTTTTTATAAAATAAAAAGGGATACAAATTTTCGGATCCTGTATTCTCCGGGTGAATCTTATTTGTAAAAAGGTTTTCTAATTTTCCCGGATATTTTCCCAAAATATTTTCCCGTTTCTTTTTTCCTTTTTTATAAAATGCTGGCTTGCTTTTAATTCCTGCATTACAGGTATTACCATGCTGAGGGAAAGCACAGCGGAAGCAAGGCATAAGGTACACCAGGTATGCAAAACAACGGGTTGAATTATGATGAGCAAAATGCTGACTAAGCCCATCATTGCTACAAGAATGGAATATAATATTACCGCCCACGGTTTTGTTTTCCAGCGGGTGCTATTGCCAATAGAAACTAAAATGATATCGCATAAATATCCAAAAGCGCCGATAAGCCCATCAGGAATAGGAAGCGAACGCGAAAAAGAAGACTTTACAACTGCGTTGGTTCCGTTTCCAAAAAAAGGTTCCCAAACATTTGAAAAAAAATGAAGCTGGTACAAACCTAAATATAGGCCTATAAGGAATCCTGCTATCGCCATTATTAAAAGCGGACCCCTTTTGCTCCATGAAGACGGATTGGATCTGCTGCTGTTAGGGATGTTATCATTCAAATTCATTCTGTTTTATCATTTTTATTTTCTTCGAACACGGAAATTAATTTTTCAATCATTTTTTTAAAATGGGAACCTGGTAATTTTTATTTTCCCAATGGTTGGCTTTTTTCCAGAAAAAAGTAAACTGTATTTCCTCAGATCGGGATTTTTTTAAATCAATGTCCACCAGTTGAATACCTAATTTTGTGTCCGTGGTTTCTGTATCATTGCTTGTTTTCCAGTTATCCAAAGACCAACGTACCGTTGCCGATGCAAGTAGTTCAATCCTAAGACTTTTATTCTTTGGAACATTTTTACAAGGCCATGAAAAACGCCAAACCACAAAAGGGGATGTCGCCTTGTTTTTAATATACCTTTCCACAGTGTGCTCTGACCTGTCAAAAATTTCCTTTTCTTTTATAGAACTACACAATTTGATGTATTCGGCGTGTGCCCATACCAAAGGCATGGCTGAACCGGAATGTTGGCCAAAAAATAATTCCTTTTCAGGAATATCATCTGTATCCCATATCTGTTCGGAAAGAAGTCCGTTATTAGCAAATTTGTCTATGGATTTTAAAATCTTTTTTGCGCCTTCTATATTACCGGCGGCTACTTCATAATGCCCTCTTTCGCCTGCTAATAAAGGCCATGCCCTTCCTATTCCCTGATAGTCTCCAGAGAATGGTTTCCCATTTTTATCTTCTCCATAACCATCATTTGTATAACGGTGCCAGCAAGGCCCATTGGGCGTATCTACTTTTAATTTAGCATCAATTACTTTTATGGTATTTAATATTTTAGGATCGTCAGCAGCACGCAAACCAAATCTTACCAGGGCCAAAGCATCGACGCAAATCAATTCCCACAAATGCATTTTCCCATTTTCCCTGTTCCTGTTCTTTATATAAATAAAATTATTTTTCACGTCTTCTGCCGGTTCATGAGTATTATTGGTGCGCATATAATATCCATCTACGCCCACTTCTTTAGAAAGTGGCGTATCAGTAACGTAATTCCATTTTTCAATTTGTTCATTCCAGTAATCAGCGGTTTCACGGCAATATTTTGCCATGTCCATATCATTATCTATTTCTGCGAGGTGGGCTGCACTTAATAAAGCGGTGATTTCAGCGGCTAAAGTGAAAGCGGTTAATCCCCGTTCTTCTTCCCACCTGTCTTGTTGCGTATCAGGACCATGAATAATTAAAAACGAAAGCGCTTTTTTTAACCCCGGCCAATATCTTTTTAATCTTTCAGGACTGGCTTTTTTATCATGAAAACATTTATCTACCAAAACGATCGGCAAGGCAATTTCATCCATTTGCAAACCCGTCCAATTCGGTTGTCCACCCAGCCACATATTCTGGCTCCATTTGCCGTCAGCTTCCTGCGTAGCCATCAGGTAATTGAGTATCTGTATTGCTTCATCTTTTGAATCTAAAGCCACAAAGCCACCTGAAGTCTCTACCAAATCCCTCGGCCACACCAGGTGATAGCCGGCTTTATCGCTATCTCCTTTTGCTTCTCCCCACGGTATGGAAAGACTAGCGACTACGCCACCGGGAAATTTTTTAGAAAGATTTATATTTAAAACTGCAGCGCTTGTGCGATAATTTTTACCAATTGTATTTTTATCTGATTTTACGCTATGTAATTTTTTTTGAAATTTTTTCCAGCCATTTATATACTCTTCCCGCGCAGTATCATAGCCATCCAATAAACTTGCCCAGGCATGGTGTGCCGCATCTTCTTCTTTTACGCCAAAACTTATGGCAATTATAAATTCCTGCGTTTTTGAAATATCAATTTCGGCGGTAAGAGCGATATTGCCATTGTGAGCTTCTGAATATTGCCATTCCATTTTTTTATGCTGTTGTATATCTGTATATCCATCTGAAGTACCCACATAACCAACAGATCTTTTAATAAAATCTGCATAAAAGCACGCAACCGCCAGCGTAATGCCTTCCCGGTTGGCAAATAACATGGGTATGCCTTTGTAATCTGCTATCCATCCGTCATTGTTGCCTCCCTGGTCGTTAAGATGTGGAGCTAATAGTAAAAAGATTTTATACTTTGATTTATCGCCCTTTTTGGTTGCTTTAAAACGCACTCTTTGCAACACGGTTTCTCTCCATGGGTCGGTTATGATTTCCTTTTCGATCGTGTATCTTTTTTCTTTGCAGGTGTTTACAATTTTAAAAGCGGGAATACCATCTTCAACCCATTGAATGGAATGGTCAGTGTCTCTTTTCTCTTCTGAAAAAAAATTCTCTCCATCAGTAACAAGGAATTCCATATCCCTGGTACTGGCTATATCTTCCCGGGGATAATATATTTCATCAAGGATACCGTGGCTTACGGTGAAGATAACGTGGGATGAATCGTCAAAAGATTTTCCTAACCCGGATTTGGAACTGGATGTCCAGCGGGGAGAAACCCCGGGCGCTCCGGGGGGTATTTTGTTATTCGACATAAAATTAATTTTATATTTTTATTAATGGAATCCCTGAATCTTTATCCATCTCCCGCTTTAAATATTCAGGCGATTCGTTCAAAATTATTTCAAGTGTAGGATGAACAATTGCTTTCATCAGATGGCCACCATGCGCAGAACCATCGCTTCTGCCCAAAACCACATGCGCATGTATTTTGTACTCCTCTTTATAAATCGAAATATCACCGGTCAGGGCAAGGACTTCCATTTGTTCTTTAAAAGATATCTTTTTATAATCTTTTATAGAGAAATCAAAAAATCCGACAACTGATTCGCTGAAAGCGCCAATAGCTGTGAATTGCGAAGCAGACACTTTTTCTTTTTTTGCAAATGCCATTAACTGATCTGTTACTTCATCGCCACTATCCATTATAATAGCATACGTTTTTTGCTTAGCATCATTTATTAATTTAAAATTCATATTATTTGTTCATTTACTGGTTTTGAAAACTTCACAGGTTTTAGAAATCTATTAGGTTTTATTTTACTCTGTGTAAGCTATTGTTGTTATTAAAGCATTGGCATTTTGTCTTGAATCCAACCGGGTATATTGTAATACAATCGGCTGATCTGAAATAAAAACACTTGAATAATCCGTTTCTAAAGGCACCGGCTGTGGATCGGTTAAATTATTGAACCGTAAATGTTTTGTTCGCCTGGCGGGTACCGTCACATGATAAGGCCCTACCGGCTCCTTGTCAGCAAAGTATAGCATGATTTGCACATGCGCATCTTCGTCAGAAGTGTTTAAAATGCAAGCCGCTTCATGGCTGATGAAATCGGGCGGCGGCCCATTGCTGTAGCCTGGAATATATCCTTCTGCTATTGCCCATATTTTTTTTCCTATTGCCATTTTATTTTGATTAGTTTTTGTTTTTTAAAATAACTGCGGCAGTGATGCCCATTGCAAGACCTGCAAGCATTCCCAATGTTGTTTTTTTATGAGTAGCCATCCATACTTCAGGACTGGAATTCCAGGATTTAGCAGCGAAAGTTCCACGTGCGCCATGATCTCCCGGAACAGGTTTCCATAAATTATTTTGTCTGTCAGAAGATACCGGCTCATCGGTTTGCTGTCCTTTGAATCCTGTTTTTGCGAGATAATTATCAAGGTATCCCGGCAACACTTTGTTACCCCATATAGTTTCAACTGTTGGATAGCCTACATACAATTCTCTTTGGTGATTTCTTGCTACATCCACCACAGCTTTGGCCGCAACTTCCGGTTCATAAATAGTACCCATTGGCTTGGGCTTGTTTTTTAAATAACTTTTTACCCAACCAAATTGGGTGGTGTTCATCGCGGGCATTTGTACCATGCTTAGTTTAATATTGCTTTTGTCGTGAATTAGTTCGCTACGCAACGATTCAAAAAAACCGTGAATCGCATGTTTGGAACCACAATACGCAGACTGTAGCGGAATGCCGCGATAGGCTAATGCAGACCCAATCAGGATAATCGTTCCTTTGTCTTTGGGGATCATTCTTTTTAAAGCGGCGTGTGTTCCATACACCTGGCCGAGATAAGTGACATCGGTAACATGCGCAAAATCCTTCATTTCCATTTTTTTGAATGGACCGAAAACACTTACCATCGCATTATTTATCCAGACATCAATTGTTCCAAAATGATCTTCTATTTTCTGCGCCGCGTTTTCTACTTCATCTGCGTTAGACACATCGGCTACCGCAATATAACCATGACCGCCCAACTCTTCTACCTCGTCATTTGCCGCTTTCAGCCCGTCTATTCCCCTTGCGATCATTCCTACGTTGGCTCCATGTTTTGCAAATTCTCTAACCATCGCTCTTCCTAAACCTGCAGAGGCTCCTGCGATTACTACCGTTTTGCCTTTAAAATCTTTTTTCATGTTTTATAATTTTATAATCGAATTTTCCGGCTTTTCCTATAGTTTTTAAATAATGATTTTTAAGAAAAAAGCCTGATATAAAGTTGTTAATTCTCTTTGGTTCTTCTAAATTTTGCAAATTTATCTTCGCCAGCCTTTCTTTCTTTTCTTTTGCTTCCTTTGCAAGTGATGCAATCAAAAACCCAACCAGTGGTAAAAACATAAATTAAATGAAAGAAAACATCGGTTAAGATCACCCTGGGTTTTTCTTTCGTAACTGGTTCAGTTACTTTCAAAACCGGCAGCATCAACGATTTGCCTCCCCAGATAATCAAGAAATGAAGAGTAGAAGCCACATACCCTTTCAAACCAAAGAGGCTCATGGCTCCACGAATAAGGCCCAGGGAAGTACCATAAACCCAATGAATTTTTGTCGAAACTTCCCGGCTTTTATCTTCCGTTACCGGTTTTATGTTCAGTATTTCTGTTACAGCTTTTGATGGGATCACGCTTGGTTTGCGTCCTGTTTTTTTCATTTCAGCTCTCTGGCATAAAGTCATCACTACTGTACCCGCAAATCCTGCAATAAGTCCTACGCCAACTGCAGTTCCTACTGCTGCCAATGCATTTTGTTTTTTACATTCTTTCATAAAAAATCATTTTAAGTTATGCAACTTTTTTTCTTAAATTCCTTTTCTTGCAATCGTGGTTAATATCTTCTAACCGTAGCATTTAATAGTTTTTTATAAATAATATTTTTTGTTTTATTTTGAAAAAGTCTTTAAATTATACAACAAACCAACAAATAATCGTAAGTCTTATTTTCAGTGATTGTTTTCTCTTTTAATTTTAATGAATTTATCTTCAAGAACACTTTTAGCTTCCTGATATTCTTCTTTGGTTATTTCTCCTGATGCAAACCGTTTTCTTAGAATGTCATAAGAGGTGTCTCTTGTACGGCGATAACCCCAGGGTGTAGCGAAAATCCAGATGATAAAAAGTATCCAAATAATCCACCAGATAAAATGCATGCCGCCCCAATAATAATTATAGTACATGATGTTTTGTTTTAATAGTGAGTAAATAACTTTTTTGATCATTGTTTAACAATACATTCCTTCTTAGACAAATAATCAATAACCTGAATTTCTATTTTCTTCTTTCTTTTGTACCGGCACGTCATTAATTGCTGCATCTATTTTGCTTTTATTAAACTGATCTTCAAGAACCCTTTTTGCTTCCTGGTATTCTTCTTTGGTTATTTCTCCTGCTGCAAATCGCTTTCTGAGAATGTCATAAGATGTGTCCCTGTTTCTTACGCTGCAATAAAAGAATGGAGTTACAAAAACCCAGATGATAAAAAGTATCCAGATGATCCACCAGATAATGTGCATCCCCCCAAAGTAATAACCATTATAAAATATAAACACGTCGTCTTTTTTTTAATGAATAAATATTTTTTCAGCAAACAAACCTGTCTGTCCGACAGGCAGGCATTTATGTAGCTTTTCTATTTTGCTTTCAAATCATTCTACTACACAGTTATAATTTTTTAACTCTTTTGCTTTTCTTTTTGGCAGCCAATAAACAGCCAACCGCTACCAATCCTATTAATGAAAGCATTACTGCTGTTCTCTTTGCCGTCAATCCTGGTGAATGAAGTTTCATTTCATCTACATATTTTCTTTCAGGAAAGTTTTCTGCTGTGTCTTCAGATTTTCCATTTTCATGCAACGCCATTTGTAGTACCTGGGCAATGTGCATACCTTCTCTATCGGTCAACTGTTCTATTTGTTCGCGGCAGCTATATCCATTGCTTATGACGAGCGTTTTTTTGTCTGCACCTCTGACTGCAGGCAATAAAACTCTTTCTCCGGCTTTTACCGACACCTTGTATTTATCGTCCTTCAGGTATCCGAAGTAACCTGCCATTCCACAACATCCTGAATCTAAAACCTGATAATCTAACCCTATCTTTTTTAATAACTTTTCTTCACTATCTATTTTCATAATTGCCTTATGATGGCAGTGGGCCTGAACAATGGCATTCCTTTTTAATTGTGGAATTTTAAAATCAGGCGCCTTCTTTTCGAGGAATTCTGCAAGTGTAAAAGTTTGAGCTTTTAATCTTTTCGCATCCTGGTTTCCCAGGAGCAAATCGCACATTTCATCCCTGAAAACAGAAACGCAACTCGGCTCCAAACCAACAACAGGAGTTCCTGCCCTGATTTCATCGCGCAACGTATCCAGAATTTGAAGTAACATGTCTTTGGCTTTATCCAACATACCAAAATCATATAATGGCCGGCCACAACAAATAACTCTTTGGGAAATGATTACCTGGAAACCCGCTACCTCTAAGACTTCCAACGCTGCTACCAGTGTTTCAGGCTTAAAGAAATTATTCCAGGTATCAACCCATAAAATAACTTTTGGTTTATCCGTATTCCTTTTTTGTTGGTTGCCAAACCAGTTTCTAAAAGTTTGTTGCGCAAAAGAAGGAATGGTTCTTTTTTGCGTTACTCCCACCGAAGATTTTAAAATATTCTTTAAAATGGGAGCATGCGTCACAAAATTTACAACCCCTGGTATTACTGAAGCCAAACGCGACCACCAATAAATCCAGCCAAAAGCAAACGCAGAAGCAGGCCGTTGATTCTTCTCATAATAATGAGATAAAAATTCTGATTTTAAAGTCGCTATATCCACGTTGACCGGACAATCACCTTTGCAACCTTTGCAAGCCAGGCATAAGTCCAAAGATTCCTTTACGTATTCGTCATTCCAGCCATCTTTAATCACATTTCCGTTTAGCATTTCAAAAAGCAAATGCGCACGTCCTCTTGTACTATCTTTTTCTTCACGCGTAACCATGTAACTTGGGCACATGGTGCCTCCTTCATGCTGGCGGCAATTTCCCACGCCTACACAACGAAGCGTAGCACGCGAAAAACTTCCTTTATCATCATCGTCCATAAAATGAAAATGAGTTTTGGGCGTGGGTGGATTATAGTTAGGCCCCATTCTTAAATCTGCTAACTGGCCATAGCTGTCAATCACTTTTCCAGGATTCATCAGCCACTGGGGATCCCAGATAGATTTGAATTCATGAAAAGCTTGCATAATCTCTTTGCCATACATGATATGCAGCAAACTGCCTCTCGACTGCCCATCGCCATGCTCTCCGGAAAGAGATCCACCATACCTTACCACCAAATGAGAAGCTTCCTCTGTAAATTTCTTATAGGTTTCGATTCCCTCTTCTGTTACCAGGTCAAATGAAACGCGACAATGGATACAACCCTGTCCGAAGTGGCCATACATTGAAGCTTTGAATCCATACTTGTTGAATAAATCTCTTAAATCTTTTAAATAACCGCCCACTTTTTCCGGTGGAACTGCAGAATCTTCCCAACCCGCCCACATATCCGGTTTGTTTGGAACAAACGCGATAGCTCCAAGCGCTGATTCCCTTATTTCCCAAAGCTTTTGTTCCTGATCAGGGTCATCAAAAAGACTCATGTTTGGAGGGTTATCTCCTTTTTTTAACTCTTCCATCACTTCTTTACATTTCTTATCCGATTCTGTTTTGTCTTTCCCGTCAAACTCTGCCAGTAGCCAACCTCCGCCTTTTGGCAATAGTGGCAGATCATCTAAATCCAAACCTTTATCTTTCATAAACTGAATCAACAGATCATCGAAACC
>DATCFT010000031.1:0-17214 GCA_036509335.1 Hanamia sp. | reverse complement strand
TAAACCATCCGGTATAAAAAAGAAAAGTATCGTAAGTTTTTTTGGAAACTTGTTTCTTATAAAAAATAATAACCCCGAAAAAGGGAAAGAGCCAAGGATTGTTGATTTTAATTTTAAAAGAGAAAGCAAAACAACTTTTTTCAGTCTTGTATGGGGAACGATATATTCCGGGATTTTGCAAACAATAGGGTTGCCGCAAACATTTGGTAAAAAATCTTATTAAGGAATGATTCTATTTTTTCTGCAACCAAATAATATAATAATCACCAACATATTTCCATGGTTATTTTTCTTTACAGGTATTTTCTTTTTCTTTTAAAATTGATAAACGGGCGGATATTTTTCTGCAAAATTTTCTACATAAGATGGAGGAACCAAAGTACACAAATCCTCGATGGACAACAAGTCAAAATCATTTTTTAAACATTTAATTACATAAGAAGGATTATAATACCAGCATTTAAAATAATGCCCATCCACATGCGCTTTTCTTTCGCTGCTGCTGAAGGCAGTATAAAAAATAATTACCTTTATAACGATAAAAAGTTCTTTGACGATGGAGGATTGAATTGGTATGATTACGGCTTTAGAAATTATGATCCTCAGATAATAAGATTTATACAGTTTGACACTCAAAGAATTTAGTACAAAGAAAAATTAAACGTGTATACGGAAAAGAAATTAAAGATTTAAATTGGGCAATGAGAAAAAAATTAAAAATAAAAGAAGGAGATATTTTTGCTGTGCCCTTAAGACTAGGAGGGTATGGCATCGGACTTATAGCGCGACATAACAAGGGAATTACATTGGGTTATTTTTTCAGTAAAGTTTTTACTTCTATCCCAGAAGATTTAAATATGTCAGGTATCAATCACTGGAAAATTACATTGATTGGTAAATTTAGCCCGTTGGGTATTGAAAAAGATGAGTGGCCATTATTAAAAACGAACTTTCAGTTTAAATGCGAAGATTGGCCCATTCCTGTATTAAAAATGCAGGATCCTATTACTGGTCAATACTTTTCGGTTTTGTATGATGAGTCTTTATTACATGAGAAACGTCAAAAAATAGACAAAGAAGAAGCCGATATGTTATTTGGACATGGCTTATATGGTTACGAAGCACTTGAAAAAAATTAAATTTATTATTGTGTAGTGATAAAAAATAGATATTACTCGGGCAATTCTTAGTCTGCTCGTATTTTTTTGGCCTCCTTATGCTAAGTTTATTCGAGTAAACTCCTCAAAAGAAATTCATTATAATGTGTTTTTAAAAACGGAAATCTTCAATATTCATTTATTTACTGTAAGTTCCACTCTTCGTTTATGCTTAACTGTTATAAGGTTTTAAGAAATAGATCTAGAATGGATACCTGGATATTCTTATCACAAATCGGTTACGCAAGATGTTAAATATTATGAATTTGGTATGATACAATCTGATTTAAATCATTTCTCTTCATCACCAAATAATATTCCATTTAAATTAATCCATCAAGTACTTCATTATTACCCGCTGATGCTTGGTTACGTGGTACTTGTCTATATTCGAATTCTTTAAATGTTGAAATAGAAATCCTTAATAAAATCAAAGCAGATCAATGAATTAAAATCGAGCTAAAACCCGCTCTGAGAACGGGTTTTAGCATTTGAAAAAACTTTGTCGTCCTCCCTGTACAATTTTCGAACTTATTTATAATGGACCTAAAGCGATTGGCAAGCATTGTTGCTTAACAATCAATGCTTTAGTCCTATTTTTTTTATAACCATGCTTGAATAAAAATTACAAATATGAAAATTGACAAAAACTATGTGGAATTCATCCAGTCCATTAAAAAGCAAATTGTACAAAGCAGATATGCTGCAGCAAGGCTTGCTAACCGCGAGCAATTACTGCTTTATTTCAAAACAGGTAAAATGATTTCAGATAAAATAAAGGCTCAAAAATGGGGAGCAAAAGTGCTTGACCAAATTTCGGCAGACCTTCAAAAAGAATTGCCCGGATTAAAAGGGTTTTCATCCGGTAACCTTAAAAAGATAAGGATTTTCGCAGAGGCTTATTCTCCCTTCTTGATAATTGGTTCGATACCATCGAACCAAATTGAGCAAACAGATTCAGGGGAAACTTTTTCAATAAGTTCGACACTGTCGAACCAAATTGAAAACAATGACTTTTTGGAGTCGTTCTTTGGCATTAGCTTCTCCCACCATTTCACAATCCTCACTAAGATTAAAGGTTGGGAGGCTCGAATATTTTATATCCAGTCTTCTGCGACTAGCTTCTGGTCTTTAACTGTGTTGGAACACCATATTGAAAATGACCTCTTCAGCAAGGAAGGTAAGCTTCCTAATAACTTCCATAATACAATCAATGAATCATTAAAGCCTTCTGTATTAAAGGTATTTAAAGACGAATATTTACTCGATTTTATTGCTGGTGATGAACTGGATGACGAACGGCACATTGAACAACAGGTGGTTTTAAACATCAGGAATTTTATCCTGCAAATGGGTAAAGGCTTTTGTTTTATAGGTAACCAATATCGTATAGAGGTGGATGGGGATGAATTTTTTATTGACCTCCTGTTTTTTAATCGCCATTTACAATGCCTGGTCGCTTTTGAATTGAAGAAAGGTAAATTTAAACCTGCAGATGCCGGGCAGCTTAATTTTTACCTGAATGTATTGGATGAAAAAGTAAAATTGCAACAGGAAAATTCCAGCATTGGCATAGTGCTTTGCAAGGAAAAAAATAATACAGTTGTTGAGTATGCAATTAAGAGCTTCGACAAAGCTATGGGCGTGGCTACTTATAAAACATCTAAACAAACTCCGGTTCAAATGAAAGGGATATTACCTGATACAGATGAATTAGGTAAACTCCTGGAATAAATTATGTACTCAATTTTTCGTACAGTGTTTGCAAAATTACTCTTCCGAAATATTTAATCTCTACAGTAACTTTTTTATTTTTAACTCTTTTAAAATTAAGTAAATCATTTCAGGGATATGTGGAGTATTGAATAATCGCATATTTTCATCTCCTTATGATGAAAATGATTTTCATTTTGTTCTTAAATATTTTGAATTGATTAAGTGAATTTAAAAACAACCATAATGATTGCTATTAAGAAAAGAATAAGTTGAGTACTTTGAAATATCTGTAGATTACGTTTCAACTTTTCAATATTATCGGGCAAAGGACCCGGCGTTTCTTTTTCAGAAATAAGTTTCGCCAATTTTACATTGTTGATTCTTCCAAAAGTAAATCCGTTTATGAAAAGCAATAGCACCATTGTCATTTTGATTTTGAACCAAAATAATTCTGCAAAATACCAGTGAATCAACCACAACATTCCTATTCCTGTAAGGATGACAAGAAACAAGGAGAGCATTCCGAATAAGTTAAACTTTGTTACGCCCCTAAACGCAAGAACGCCCTGGTCTTTGCTGATTGCGTAAAGTTTCCAAAATTGTTTGTAGGCAATAAAATTTGCAACGGTCATTCCGATTGCCACCGCTATTCCGCATATGTGCAGAACAAGCAAAAGGTTGAAAATTGTTGGTGAATTCATTTTATTTTTTTTTGTTTTAATGAAATAAAATTGATGCACTGAAACTTGCGAAAGATGCAAGCGAAGCGAATGTGCGCAAGCCGTGAAATGTTTCTCAGCGATTGCGAATTGCATTCCAACCAGAAGGAATTGTTGATGTAGTCCATTCTTTAATTTGGTTATCAATAGGAACTTCAACCAAAAGCATTATTAGCAGAGAAATTATTATGAATACAATTGCTGCAATGTTAAAATAAAATCCTGGTGAATTTTTTTGCGGATAAAATCAAATGGATAACAGCATAAATAAAATGCAGGATGGCATTATGAACTGCATCGGCACTGCTAAATTCGCAATGATTGTTTTTCCGATATGAATAAATTCTTCTGCCGAAAAAACCTGTATGGAACGGTTAAGAGAAAACCATGTTCCCCAAAATATTCCTGTAACTAACATGAGCAGGAACAATGCAACGAATTGTGTGACTTGTATGAGTATCATTATTTTTATTTTTAAATAAAACCACCGTTTACTCTTATGATTTGCCCGTTAACCCATTCTCCTTCTCTGCTAACTAAAAATGAAACTACCTCGGCAATGTCCTTGGGTGTTCCAAGTCGTTCAAATGGTGATAAGTCAGCAATTGCCTTTAGAGCTTGCTCTGGCTTCCCTTTAAGCCAATTTTCAGTAGCTATTGCGCCAGGTGAAATGCAGTTTACTGTGATTCTTTTCCCTTTCAATTCCCTTGAAAGCGTTCTTGATAATATTTCCACAGCGGCCTTAGATGCATTATATACACCAAACCCTGGATAAGCAGAAGCTATTCCTGATGTAGAAAAGGTGATTATTCTTCCTTCAGGTCTGAGGTATTTTATTGATTCTCGTAAGCATCGGAATGTTCCCATTAGATTGATATTAAACATTTCATCATGAAATTCATCTGATGTTTCTGCTATTGTTGTCGGTTTAAAATATGCCATGCCGGCACAGTTAACCAGTATATCAAGCCCACCGAACTTTTTGTTTACCTCTGAAAAGAGAAACATAACTTCATCGGTGCTTCCAACATTGGCTTTAATTGCAACTACATGTCCGCCTCTTTTGGTGATGCGGCTTACAGTTAATTCTTCCTGACTTGTGTCATTCGCATAATTGATAATTACTGTAATTCCTTTTGCAGATAAATCCTCTGCGATGGCAGCACCTATTCCTTTGCTACCGCCCGTGATGATTGCTACTTTGTTTTTTAAATTTTCCATTGTATTTATTTTTGAGTTTTAATTTGTTTGACTGGTTTAAGAATGATTCGTGATTTATGAGTGAATTATTATCAGTAATAGTAAATAGATTTACATTGTTTGTTTAATATAGTTTGCAATGCAAACCAAATAGACAAAAAATATATGCCATCTTTTTTGCAAATACTATAAAGAAGTATAGGCGTGATCTGAAAAATCAGTTTGACTTTTTGTTTTAAGTTCATTTTGATTTATTTTATAAGTGAAGGTATTTTTTGATTTCTTCTACATAAATTTCAAATGCTTTTTTCCCTTTCGGTGTGAGCTTGCAAGTGGTTAAAGGATAACTGCCTTTAAAAGATTTTTCAATTTCAACATATCGTTCGTTATTCAATCTTTTTAACTGATGGCTTAAATTTCCCTGTGTTGTTTTGGTTACCTCCATCAACGTATTGAAATCTGCCTGTTTCACTTTTATCAAAACAGAAATTATCGCCAAACGGACAGGTGTATTTAATACAGGGTCAAGCTCGTTATACATTGTCAGCAATTATAAGTTTGTTGATTTCAATAAATATCCAGGAATGAGATACCCGAAAATAATTGCCACAGCCTGAAGCAATGATTTGTAGTCGTCAGCAACATATACACTTACAATTGCTGCAATGAAAAACAAAATGCCTCCGATTATCAGCGGCCTGAATTTCATTACCAGTCCTGATGCAAGTGTTCCAATTGCTGCGAGGATTAAAGTATAAGTAAACGGAGGTTGGTTATGCGAAACATTAATGAATACCACTGCAAAAAAAGAAATGCCCAACGCCACCCACATTTTCGAAAGGAAAAAGGTGAGGTAGGAAATAGTTGAAGTAGAATTTCTTTTCCGGAAATAGAGAATAGTTACGATAACTCCTGCGATTGCTAAAACAGGAAAAGGGAGAAAGAAATATTCAAACGATGTGTATTGATGAAGCAGAAAAAATGAAAAACTTGCAATGCTTATGAGCCATCCCCAAAGTAAAAAGGGGAAACTATTTTCTCTGATGTTCTCTTTTGCTTGTGAGATTGCGTCTGAAATTACCTGCAAACTTTGCTGCGGTGTAAGGGCTGTTTCTTCTGATTCCATTATATGAGATTTTAATATTTCGTCTGCAAGAGTAATATAGTTTGCAATACAAACCAAATTTTAAAGTAAATTTCTAAATGCAAATTTTAAAAGCTAAAATATATAGTGTCGTGCTTTAATATCGCCTTGGGAATAGTACTCTTTTTGATTTGCATTTAGTTAAGCATACTGAAATTAGGTTGACAATGTTTTATTCTCATGCTTAGGTTGACTAACAACACACAAATATATGTTATAAGACGGGGGTATTCTGTCCTGCTCAAAAAAAATCATTGGTCCATCTTTCTATTTTCTCTAAGATAAATTCTTTAAGAAAAAGGTGAGTGGGTCCTCGGAGCGAAATGAAATAAATCTAGGAATGTGGAGATTGAAAATTTAATACATGGTTCGTGCGGACGCGTACCCTTTATTAGATTTATTTTATAAAAACCAAATTGTTGAAATAAGAATAATAAAAAATTGCAGTTCTGCTGATATTTGATCATCCTTAAAAAAAATTCAAAGCTATTCCCATAACAATTTTATAATTTTTTGTTAATAGACCTTTAATAATTCCTTAACATTCGACGGATAGTTTTGCTTCTTAAATAAAAAAATATTTATGAAGCATTTAAACTTACAGCCTGCAAAAATTTTATTTTTTGCAATCCCTTTCTTAATTTTTTCAACTATCATCTTTGCTCAATCACATAAAATTGACGGTAAAGTTATTGATAATGTTACTAAAGCGCCATTGGAAGGAGTAAGTGTAACAATTAAAAATTCAAATACAGGTACATTAACAAATGCCGATGGGAATTTTTCTTTGGAGGCACCCGGAAACAGTAAAATTGTGGTAACATTTATTGGATACCAGCCGATAGAAATGAATGCTTTTCAAAAAAATGCCATTATTCAGCTTATCCCATTTTTAAAGCAGTTAAACGAAGTGGTAGTAACAGCAACAGGTATTAAGAAAGAAGCAAAACGTCTTGGTTATGCCATCCAAACAATTGATGCTGCTGCTTTAACAAAAGCAAGAGCGGCTGATCCTATAGATGCTTTAAAAGGAAATGCTGCTGGCCTTGAGGTAAACATCAATTCAGAAATTGGACATTCACCTGATGTTATTATCCGTGGGGAAAATGATCCTAATAACCGGCCGATCTTTGTTGTAGATGGTGTTGCTATCAGTTCAGATACATACAATCTTAATCCTGATGATATTGAAACATTTACTATTCTGAAAGGGCCAAACGCAGCAGCCTTATACGGTTTCCAGGGAAAGAATGGTGCTATTATAATTACTACTAAAAAAGGAACTAAATATAAAAGTGGATTGAAAGTTGAGTTTAACAATAGTACCCAAATTAATAAAGGATTTATTGCATTACCAAAATATAATGACGAATATGGTCCAGGTGATAATGGTAAATACGCTTTTGGTGGTGGCGGTTCCAGTCCTGATTCTTACTTTGGATCCGGAGCTGTGGGCGTTGGTCTCAATGACTATGATTATGATGTTTGGGGCCCTCAATTCAGGGGTCAATTATTGCCTCAATATGATGGGACCTATGATCCAACTCAAACATACACTACTACTTTTGCAGATGGAACAACGTACCAGGGCCACGTATCGCCTACCCCATGGATTGCCAGGGGAAAAAATAATCTTAAAGAGTTTTTACAAGCAGGCCTTATTCAGTCTAACAGCATTTCAGTAGGTTCTTCTACTGAAAAAACCGATTTCAGGCTTTCACTTGGAAATACTTACCAAAGAGGGATTGTTCCAAACACAGAATTAAATAACGGGAACTTTACTGCAAGTCTTGTGGAAAGGTTCAATGAAAGATTAACTTTAACATCGTACTTCAACTACAGCAGGCAATCAACGCCAAATGTGCCGGATGTTACCTATGGTCCTAACAGCATTATCTACGACATTATCATTTGGGGAGGTGCCGACTGGAGTGTAAATAGTCCAAACATCCGCAATTATTGGCAGCAGGGAAAGGAAGGGATTCAGCAAAATTATGAAGAGTACTACCGGTATAATAATCCCTGGTTCATGTCTTATCAGTGGTTGAGAGGTCACTACCAGAATAATGAGTATGGCTACTTGTCGCTGAATTACAAATTAAATAATAATCTTGATGTCCAATTCAGGCCCAGCATGACTGCCTATGACATGTTCAATTCAGAAAAATTACCTTATTCTGCAGATGTCTATGGCAGGGAGCTTCGCCAGGGTGATTACAGGGAAGACCGAAGAGCTTTGTTCGAATCTAATGTGGATGCGCAGATAAGATATCATAAAGATAATATTTTGGGATTCTTAGATGTGCAGGCTTTAGGTGGTGCCACTGTCAGAAATTTTGGTTTTAATTCTGATTTTGAATCTACCAATTATCTCAATGTGCCGGGAATATACTCTTTTTCAAATTCCCAGGGTGCTTTGACCGGGAGCAGTTTTCACTCAAATATGCTGGTATTAAGCGCTTATTATTCTACGGATATAGGTTATAGATCTTATGTAACTGCAAATATTACCGGACGTGTTGATAAATCATCCACATTGCCTTCCAATACCAATAGTTATTATTATCCTTCGTTCAACCTGGCAACAGTTGTGTCGGAATATGCACACCTGCCAAAAGTAATATCATTTTTAAAATTAAGAGCTTCTTATGCTGAAAGCAAAGATGGTGGCACCGCAGCATTTTTCTCTCCAAATGTAAGTGCTACCCCGGCCGGTGGATATGGCTACACATGGAACTCCCCCTATGGGGGGCCGGCATATCAATTTTCCCAAACTTACTCTTTAACTCCAACTTATTCTGGCCAAAATAGTGCACAATATAGTGACCAGACAATCAGCAAAACTATTTCTACAGCAGATAGGAAAGCTACAGAGTTTGGCGCAGATATACGACTCTTTAATAACAAAATAGCTTTGGATTTAACCCGTTACCATTATAGAAATACGGGAATTGTAAACCAGGGAACCTCCTCGGCTTCGGGATATTCATCATACCTTACTAATGGGAATGTTTATACTAATGATGGTTGGGAAGCTACTGTAACTGCCCGTCCCATTTCCAATGTTAATGGATTTAGCTGGAACGTAATTGCTAATTTTTCAACCTACATAAGAAAATGGGTGAACGACGCCAACCCGGATAATTACGAATTCAATGGTAAAAGAATTGATCTTGTATATGGTGATGGTTTTGTAAGGACGCCGAATGGGAAAATGGTCATAGATCCTGGAACAGGCGTTTACACTCGTTTTTCAGACTTGGGAAGTTCTGCCCAAAAAGTATATGGACATTCCGATCCTGACTGGCAGTGGGGTGTTATAAATATGGTGCAGTATAAAAGCTTTTCTTTACACTTCCAGTTTGACGGAATTGTGGGGGGTGTAATGGAAGATTATGTGAGAAAGAAAACCCTCCAGGGCGGACGCCATATTGAGGCTGCGACAGGTGCTTTTGGTGTAGCGAGACCTATGGATGAAGCAAATATTCCAGCATATACCGGCGATGGTGTAAATTTAACCGGAGAACCTATTGTACTGGATCCTATTACGGGTGCGATTACAAATTATAAGGATCTGAATGAAACTCAAAATACTACTAAAAGCGAGGTACAACCGTTCGTTACTCGTATGGCTTCTATTCCCGACCTCGATGTTATCAAAAAAACATATACCAAATTAAGAGAAGTAACCTTTACTTATATTTTGCCAAAAAATGTATTCGGGAATAAATCTTTTATTAACTCGGCAAGTGTTTCATTGGTTGGCAGGAATCTGTTATATTTCTTCCCCAACAAATATAAAGACTTAGATGTGGATCAATACACCCAGGATAGTGGTTCCGGCCTGCAAACACCAACAACCCGTAATTATGGATTTAATATAAATCTTACGTTCTAATTATTAAAGCAATCAATCATGAAACAGATAAAAAATATATTTGTACTCTTTTGTGGGGCTATATTTATAATTTCCTGTAATAAGCAAATTCAGGAAAAGCAAATTGACCCCAATAACCCAACAAGTGTTCCTCCTAATTTAATTTTGGGAACCGTACTAACTGATATGTCCGGCACGGGAAGCGGAGGAAGTTTAGGTGGTATTAATTCATGGAGCAGTGTTCATGCATGGAATCAATATCATTGTCAGAATTATGATTATTACGGAAATAATATCTATTCCTGGACGAATGGTTCATTTGACCCATATCTGGTATTAAAAAATGTAGTTCAGATGGAAAAGGAAGCAACGTCAAAAGGCGTATCTGATGTAAATCCCTATGAAGCAGTTGGAAGATTTATTAATTCATATTATTTTTATAACCTTACTTCAATTTTCGGGGATGTGCCAATTACTGAGGCTTTAGAAGCACCAGCCAACACAACGCCCTCCTACACTCCTCAAGAACAGGTATTTCAATATGTTTTGAATGAATTAGATACTGCCAATACTGACCTGGCTACTTTAATTACAAGCAATGATAATTCATTATCAGCATCACAGGATATCTATTATGGTGGGGATCTTTCAAAATGGCAGAAACTCGTGAATTCTTTTAAATTGAGAGTGCTTGTTAGCCTTAGTAATAAGGCTTCGGATGCTACATTGAATGTTCCGACCCAATTTGCCAATATTATAAATAATCCTTCGAAATATCCAATCTTCACAAGTCAAAGTGATGATTTGGAATTTATGTATAATCCCGGGGGTGGAAATACTTATAGCACTTATCCTTTTGATCCAAGTAATTTTGGCTCTATTGCCGGGCGTTACAACATGGCTGCTACCTATGTGAATGCTCTTACAAGTATGAGCGATCCGCGGGTATTTATAACTTGTGAACCTGCAAGTGCAATTTGGGGAAGTGATCCTAATCCTTGTCAATTTAAGTATTTCGTTGGCGCAAGCACGGGTGAGCCTGTTCAAAGTATGTATGGCAATGCCAGTGCAGGATTATATTCATTCATAAACAGGTTTAGGTATTATTCCAACTTTACCGGTGAGCCAGATGTTTTAGTGGGCTACAAAGAAATGCTTTTTAATATTGCTGAGGGTATTGAACGCGGATGGGTTTCAGGTAATGCAGAAACATTCTATAAAACAGGGATTACTGAATCAATGTCATTCTATGGTATTGATGTTAATCAAACAAACTTTACTGCCTACTTTCTTCCTCCCGGGGCTAATTCAGTTACCCAGGTTGCACCTTATCCATTTAGTTTTAATTTTTCAAATTATTATGCACAACCCGCTGTCCAGCTTTCTTCTACTGCTGCCTTAGCAATTAATCAGATAGTAATGCAGAAATATATTACTTGTTTTGAAAATTCAGGATATGAAGGATATTATAATTGGCGAAGGACAGGCGTCCCTGCTTTTCAATCAGGTGCCGGTGTTGGCAATAATGGAATTATTCCTTTGAGATGGGCTTATCCTGTTTCAGAACAAGTGCAAAACAAAGCTAACTGGAGTGCAGCTTTAAGTGCACAACAATTTTCAGCGGATGATCTTAATCAAACGATGTGGCTTTTAAAATAATGAATCGAATATACCTTTTTGGTTTTAATAATTTCTCATAATCAACACGACGCGGCTTTTCCAGGCTGTGTCTTTTTTAAAAAGTTAAAAATGAAAAATTACATTAATATTTTATTCCCTCTTTCGTTTACAGGTTTCCGTTATGCTACAGCCCAAACGAAAACGAAGCATCTGTTAATTATAACGACCTACGACTATGAAAGAGGTAACAAACCAAAAGAAGATTGTCAACATTTTGGAGAAAAAATTGCAGGATCCGGGCAAATATGGATTGCACCGATAGAGCCAGGTATCCTGTTGCTCAAACAATAGAAAATATTTATAAATAATTATTCTCAATAAAATTTTATATGAAAGAATCAGAAGCCATCCAAATTGTTGATGAAATAATGGGTCTTTATAATAATTATGGCAACCAGGATTACATAGGCGAGCCTGTTTCGCAAATTGAACACATGTGCCAGTGCGCACAATTAGCCGAGAAAGAAAAGTATGATGATGAGGTAATTCTTGCTGCTTTCTTTCACGATATCGGGCATTTATGCGAACACATAATGGATGTAAATTATATGGATAGTTATGGAATAGTTGACCATGAAAAAATTGGAGCACATTACCTTGATGCCAAAGGATTTTCCAAAAGAATTACAAAGCTAATTGAATCGCATGTTGCAGCAAAGCGTTACCTCACTTATAAAAATCCTGCATACTATGAAAAGCTTTCTGATGCCAGTAAGAGCACATTAAACTTCCAGGGAGGCCGCATGAATGATCAGGAAGCAAAGGCATTCGAAAAAGATGAATGGCTTACATTATATATCACTTTAAGAGGCTGGGATGAAAAAGCAAAAGAAGAAAATATGCCCTTGCCTGACTTACAGAAATACAGGAAAATGATGATTCAACATTTAACTAAAAAATAAATTATGAGTATTGAACTGGTAATATTTGATATTGCAGGCACCACAGTTGCAGACAAAGGAAATATTAATGAAGTATTCAGAAAAGCTTTTGCCAATGTAGGAATTAATAACGTTGACTCTGCAGTCGTAGATGATGTTATGGGTTATAGAAAGAAAGAGGCTATTGAAATAATAGTTGCAAAGTATAAACCTGTTCTTGAGAATGATAAAGCATTCATTGATGCTATTCATGAAGATTTCAATAACCAGATGGTAGCGTATTATGAAACATGCGATGAGCTTGTTCCGCTCCCCTTTGCAGAAAAAGTATTTAAAGAATTACATAACCTTAAAATAAAAGTTGCTCTTAATACGGGTTTTACAAGAGCCATCACCACTCCTATTTTAAAAAGACTTGGCTGGGATACCGCAACATTCATAGACTCAGTTATATGTAGTGATGAGGTTCCGGAAGGAAGACCCTATCCTTTTATGATAGAAAACCTTAGGCAAAAACTGAATATAAATTATGAAGAAGATGTGGCAAAAGTGGGTGATACAAAAGTTGATATTCAGGAAGGTCATAATGCCGGTTGCGGGATTGTAGTAGGAATAACTACGGGCGCTTATACAAAAGAGGAACTGGCAAAATACCGACCCGATTATGTTATTGATTCATTAGAGATTTTGCCATCATTAATTCATTGAAAATGCAATTCATTTCAACCAAATTACATTTCAGTAAACACCGTGATACCTATGTAGCTATATTTGCATCAATCGTTACTTTTTTAACTTATGCTTCTGTATATGCATTCAGGAAACCTTTTACGGTAGGCAGTTACAGCAGGGCGCCACATATATTCGGAATGGAATATAAAGATGCATTGGTAATAGCTCAGGTAATTGGTTACATGCTTAGCAAGTTTTATGGAATAAAATTTATCGCCGAACTAAAACGCTTTGGCAGAGGCAAATTAATTCTTTTATTAGTTGGCATTTCATGGATAGCATTATTATTTTTTGCAATTGTTCCTCTACCTTTTAATATTATATTCTTATTCATAAACGGATTTCCATTAGGTATCATCTGGGGCGTCGTATTTACATTTGTTGAAGGAAGAAAAGCAACAGATTTTATAGGAGCGTCTCTTGCAGTAAGCTTTATCTTTTCATCAGGATTTGTAAAATCGGTTGCCGAATATTTAAAGATTACTTATCATGTAACAGATTGGTGGCTTGCTTTTATGACCGGGCTCGTTTTTATCCTACCCTTATTATTTTTTGTTTTTTTATTAGAAAAAATCCCGTCACCATCAGAAGCGGATATTGAAAGCCGGATTGTGCGCTTGGCAATGAATAAACAGCAAAGAAAAAAGTTCTTCCGGGAATTTGAGTATGGGTTGGTATTGCTTATTATACTGTATGTGTTTCTAACAGTATTTAGAGACATTCGCGATAATTTTGCTGCCGATATATGGAGAGAATTAGGCTTTGGTAATGAACCGTCTGTTTTTACTGCAACCGAAATACCGATCACGATTATTGTTTTAGTTATGATTGGAAGCATGATCCTGATACACAATAACCGCAGGGCATTGGTAATAACACACATTATTATAGTTGTCGGCTTTCTGATATCAGGCATCAGCTCCTGGATGTTTATCAATCATAATTTATCAGCTTTTATGTGGATGATGTTGGTAGGTCTTGGTTTGTACATTGGTTATATACCTTTCAACTGTATTATATTTGAAAGAATGATTGCTACATTTAAAAAGGGCGGCAATGTTGGGTTTTTAATGTATATCGCCGATTCTTTCGGCTACATGGGAAGTGTGGCAGTTATAATAAGTAAATCTGTTTTCAGTAATAAGTTGTCCTGGGCCACTGTGTACTCTCATGGTGTAATGTATTTATCTGTTATCGGTGTTGTAGGTACGTTCATGGCGCTGCATTATTTTAATAAAAAGTATAAAAGTGACAACAGTATAGAAATTGTGCCTGGTAATTTAATTCTTAATCCTTTAGTACTCATGAAAGAAGAAAATCCTGAACCTAAAATATGCATAAATCAGCAATTGTAATCGGTGCAGGTATTGTGGGGCTCGCAACCGCCCGCTCACTTGCATTAAAAGAATTTGATGTAACTGTTATTGAAAGATGCGGTAAAGCAATAGGGGCATCTGTAAGAAACTTTGGAATGATATGGCCCATTGGGCAACCCGGTGGAAAAATGTATGATCGTGCCCTCAGAAGCAGAAATGTTTGGAAAGAAATAGCGGAAACAACGGGCTTTTGGTATGATGAATGTGGGAGTCTTCATCTTGCGTATCATGAAGATGAATGGAAGGTATTACAGGAACTAAATGAAATATTTAATACTAATAGCCGCCCCGTTAATTTAATGACGCCATCTGAAATTAAAGAAAAGATTAGCGGAGTAAATCAGCATAATTTGATTGGAGGATTGTTAAGCAAAACAGAAATGATTATCGATCCGAGACAAGCGATGGAAGCCTTGCCTGTATACTTATCAGAAAATCATAATGTTCATTTTATTTGGAATGCAAATGTTACTGCTGTAAGTAAGAACAACGTAAAGTTTGGCAGCAAAGCGATGCAGGCAGATGTTATATGCGTTTGTTCTGGAGCAGATTTTGAAACATTGTATCCTGAAAAATTTGCCGCTTTGGAGCTTACAAAATGCAAATTACAAATGATGCGTTTTATGAATACGGATAAACAATTTAAAATAGGAACATCATTGTGCGGTAGCCTGTCACTCATACATTACGAAAGTTTTAAAGCTGCGCTATCACTACCGTTACTTAAAAAAAGATATCAGGATGAATTAAATGAATATCTTCGTATGGGCATTCACGTTATGGTTGCACAGAATGGAAGAGGCGAACTTACGGTTGGTGATTCTCATGAATACGGATCCACATTTGCTCCTTTTGATGAAGCTTACATAAATGAACTCATAACATCTTACCTTAAAACATTTGCCGATACCAACAACTGGAAACTTATCCAATCATGGCATGGCATTTATCCCAAAATGACCAATGGTAAAACAGATATTTTCCTTCAAGCTGAAGATGGAGTATATATTATTAATGGTCTTGGCGGTGCAGGAATGACAATGTCTTTTGGATTTGCCGAAGAAATAATAAATGCATATTGCCTATAAATTTTCAGCAACAAATTTTTTACAATAGTCTTTTATTTGCTGTCGTATTTGCCTGAATTGTTCTTTGATTTCATCTTGGGTTCCCGTTGCCTTTGCCGGATCTGAAAAGTTTTGATGAAATTTTTTTGCAGTTGTTGGAAAGAAAGGGCAACGTTCTTTTGCATTGTCGCAAACAGTAATTACAAAGTCAAAATTAATGTTTCGATATTCGTCAATGTTGTTTGAAGTATGATGTGAAATGTCAATGCCATCTTCTTTCATAGTTTCAATTGTTCTGGGATTTACGCCGTGTATTTCTATACCTGCGCTGTAAACTTCTGCTCCGTCTTTCGAAAAATATTTTAAGTAACCTTCTGCAATTTGACTTCTGCAACTATTGCCCGTGCATAAAACTAAAATCCTTTTCATTGCTATAAGTTTAATTTTTGTTGTTATTAAGAAATGCCCACACAGGAATTGCTAAAGCTGCTCCCGTAATTGTTGCAACTATATAAATCCAAAGATGTTCCATATGCCCGCTAATTAAAGCCGGAGCAATTGAACGTGCAGGATTCATGCTCGCACCACAGATTGGACCTGCAAACATAGCCTCTAATAAAACTGTTGAGCCAATGGCAAGTCCTGCAACGATGCCTTGTTCTTTACTGCCGGTTGCTACGTTGATGATGACAAACATTAAAAAGAATGTGAGAATAAATTCAAGTATGAATGATTGTAATTGGGTACCTGCCGGAAGCGTAGCGCCTAAAGTTTCATTTGTTGGGAACAAATATTTTAAAACAATGCTTGCTAAAATGGCTCCTGCTAATTGAGAAATAATATAAGGGAACAGTTGGTTTATCTGGAATTTTTTTGCTAACGTGAAAGCAATGGTAACAGCAGGGTTTAAATGCGCTCCGGAAATATTACCTAAAGCATAGATCATTGCCATAACTATAAATCCAAATGTTATTGCAATGCCTGCATGAGAAACTTCTCCGTTAGTTTGCTGATTAATAATAATTGCGCCAGTACCACAAAACACTAATGCAAAAGTGCCTATCAATTCAGATACATATTTTCTCATATTAAGTAATCAACTATTTAATATCTAAAACATGGAAAAAATGTAGCACAATAATTTTTTCATTTGTTTCCAATTTTTTTTGTTTTTCTTCAGCCCATTTTACTACCTGCTGAGATTCATTATCCAGATAGAAATTAAATTTTGGTGATACAAAATCTACAATTGAAAACTCGTGCCTATGATTGTTTTCGCTTTGTATTACATAGCTAATGTAGGTTTTGTAATTATTACTCATAATTTATTTTTTAAAGGCTATATCCAATAGCTGACATTAGATGCCTGAGATATAAATTCAAGGACTTTATTTTTTATTTCATCTCTTACTTTCCTTGTTTGTTCCAAAATCTCGGCATGAGAGCCAATAAAAGTAGAAGGATCTGAAAATGACCAGGCAGTTCTTTTCACCTTGCCCGGAAAAATAGGGCAGCGTTCAGCACTTGCTTCATCGCAAACTGTAATTACAGCAACATACCTTTCCCCTTTTTTGAATAAGTCAAAAACACTTTTTGTTTTATTGTTACTAATATCAATACTATCTTCCTTCATTATCTGGATTACATTTGGATTTAGCGTTCCGG
>DATCFT010000030.1:0-70371 GCA_036509335.1 Hanamia sp. | reverse complement strand
AGTTGATAAAAATTTTCCCGTTGAATTTACTTACCCCACTATCTGTTCCGAACCAAAAATTCCCCGCATTATCTTCTTTAAAGGAAAGAACGTTATTATGAACCAATCCATTTGAAGAAGACAAATGAGCAATGTTTTTTAGTTGGTTATTTACCCCCAATTTGTATTCATAAATTCCATCAGAATAAGTTGGCATCCAAATATTTCCTGCTTCATCCGCAAACATGTAATTAAAATTATTATCAATATGATTAGGAAGTGAAAAAAGAGAGAACTTTGAACCATCGTATTTGAAAAGAAAATTAATATCCCCGTTAGTACCGGAACTAGTCCAAAGATTTCCTGCAGTATCCTGCACCATGCTGTAAACACCTGGGTCAAGCCCATTTACAGCACCAAATGTGGTAAACTTTTTACCATCGTACCTGCTCATTCCGCCCAAAGAACCAAACCAGATGTTTCCTTTTTTATCAATCAAAGAACAAGTTACACCGTCAAGCGCCAGCCCGTCTGATGTAGTATAATAAGTAAAATCCGG
Source organism: Hanamia sp. (assembly GCA_036509335.1). Lineage (GTDB taxonomy): Bacteria > Bacteroidota > Bacteroidia > Chitinophagales > Chitinophagaceae > Ginsengibacter. The sequence continues at coordinate 69,833 of DATCFT010000030.1, read as the reverse complement.
ATCGCCCAACCCATCGGCATTAGGATTGGAGATGATTGTTGGCTTGCCCGCAGGAATAATTTTAGGAGCATGTTCACCTGTCAATAAAATTATTTCTGGTTGTTTATGTGCAGTGTTTATCACTCCCACTAATTTTTTGGCTGATAATTTACTTGCAGGCTTTTTTTGCTTTTGATTCTGGTTGCATGCTGCCAGCATTGTAGAAAATAAAAGGATAAATAATAAATGAATTTTCATTTTCCCGGTTTTTAAATTAATGGTAATTTGATAATAAATGTTGAGCCTTTCCCTTCCTTCGTTTCCACTTTTATTTCCCCACCATGTGCCTTCACAATATCATAACTCAAACTCAAACCCAGTCCCGTTCCGCTTCCTGTGGGTTTTGTGGTAAAGAAAGGTTGAAAGATTTTATCAACAATGTTTTGCGGAACACCGGGGCCATTGTCTTTCACCGTTAGTACCACTTTGTCATTAACTTTTTTTGTGCTTACCCAGACGGTTGGTTCGTATAGGGTTGCCAACCTTTCAAAGGTTGGCAACCCTTTTTCGGCCAGTTCGCGTTGCTTCTGCTGAACCGCATAAAAAGCATTGTTGTATAAATTCAAAAGAACCCTTCCAATATCCTGCGGAATGATATTTATTTTTCCAATTGTCTCATCAAAATCGGTTTTCATGGTGGCGTTGAATTCTTTGTCTTTTGCACGAAGGCCATGATAGCTTAATCGTAAATATTCATCCGCCAAAGCATTGATATCGGTTGGTTCTTTTACACCGGTGCTGGTTCGTGAATGTTGTAACATTCCCTTTACAATATCTCCGGCACGTTTGCCATGGTGATTTATTTTTTCAGAATTATCAATAACATCATTAATTAGTTCATCCTCCAACGAATCATCTCTTTCTGCGTTTGGCTTTAAGCGTTCCGTCTTCAGTTCTTCCAGCATTTCTTTATTCACTTCCGAAAAATTATTGACGAAGTTCAAAGGGTTTTGTATTTCATGCGCAATGCCCGCAGTGAGTTCACCAAGCGACGCCATTTTTTCTGACATGATCAACTGCCTTTGTGTTTTCCTCAGCGACAATAATGTTTTTTTATTCATCCGGTATTGCCTGTAAACAAAAAATAAAGACACGCTGATAAGCAGGATGGCGATCAGTGAACTCCAGAGAACAGTATTTTTTGTTTTGATGTTTGCGGCTTGCACTGTAGCCTGTTGTTTCAAAACATTAATGCTGTCATTTTGCGCTAATTCTTTTTCTTCATTCTCATACTGGGCAACTTTAAAAGGCCTGCTATCATTATCCTGTACATCAGTTAAATTAAAATATTTCCTGGTATAATCGTAGGCCAATAGCGCATTATGTTGCCGCCCATAAAACAGGGAAAGCTCCCTGAGGTATTTTAACTGAAGCTGATTTGATTTTATTTCCACTGATTTTTGATAAGCGCTCAAAAGATATTTACCTGCTTCCTCATAATTTTTTAAAGCAGAGTAATACTGGCAATAGCCGTAATCGAGTTCAAATGCGCCGTGGGCGCTGAATATTTTTAAATCGAGAGAATCTGAAATTCTTTCCGCATAACCGAGATTTTCCCAGGCATCTTTTAACTGGTTCAAACCAATGTATGCGAAAGCTTTTTCGAGATATGAATAAGCAACAAGATCCGTTATCTGGTTATTGTTAACTAACAGGGATGTATCGGCGTAGTGCAACGCATCGTTAAACTGCAACAGGTTGCGGTTCATCCCCGAAAGTGACTCATATAAAATGATGAGGTTAAAGCTGTCTTTTGCAATTTTATTTAAGGGTAGCGCTTTATTAAAATATTCGTCAGCTTTTTTATAATTGCCCCAATCTGAATAGACCTGTGCAACCACATCAAGGTCGTTCAGGTAATTCCGCTCATCAAAATTTTTGTAGATTGACCCCGCTTTTAAATAATTAGAGATAGCAAGATTGTAATCTGCCTTGTAATTATAATAACCGGCTATAGCATGATAACAGGGTGCGGTATTTTCCACCGGCCCGTTTATTAAATAATACTTTAGCTTATCAGTGTAATATTTTAATCGGCTGTCCTGGTTACCAACAAAATTGTACGACAGCCTTGTAAACATAAGCAGGAGAGGGATTTTTTTATGACTGATATCAAATAAAGTGATAGCTTTTTTTAATGCATTCTGCCCGTTAGTATAATCAAGTTTGTCAAAAAAATTAAACCCATCCAATATACTTTTATACGCCTCAATATCGTTTACTTTTTGCGTTCTGCCCAAATCAATCAACTCCCTTATATAGTTGGCTGAGGAATCGTCACTTAGTGAATTTTCATTTACCAGGTGAATATGTATATGAAACATCCTGAGATCAATTAAAAGTGTAAGCAGCTTTATTTTTTCAGTGTCGGCCTTTGTCTTTTGATAAACCTGTGTAAGCGAATCGATATTGCAGTTATAGCAACTATCCTGCGCAAATGCTTGCTGCAAAAAGAATACGGCAGACACAGAAAAAATGATGGCAGCTTTCTTAAAAAAATTCATCATAAAATATTTATTAGGCATTAAAAGGTAATGTAATGATAAATGTTGTTCCCCGTCCGGCCGGGCCATCCGGGCGGGCTTCATTCTCTTTCGTTCCCACCTTCAATTCCCCTCCATGCGCTTTGATAATATCATAACTCAAACTCAATCCCAATCCTGTCCCCTGTCCTGTTGGTTTTGTGGTAAAGAATGGCTGAAATATTTTATCAATTATTTTTTGAGGAATACCATTTCCGTTGTCGCTAACAGTAATGATTACATGATTTTCAGATTTCTTTGTAGTTACTGAAACTATTGGCTGATAGCTATTAGCTAATAGCTTTGCTTTTTCATTTACTGCATAAAAGGCATTATTAAAAAGATTGAGTAACACCCTTCCAATATCTTGCGGAATAATATTTATTTTTCCAATTGAGTTGTCAAAATCGGTTATCATTTCAGCGTTAAAATCTTTGTCTTTTGCCCGCAAGCCCTGGTAAGTGAGGCGTAAATATTCATCAGCCAAAGCATTAATATCTGTGGGTTCTTTTACACCTGTGCTTGACCGTGAGTGTTGTAGCATGCCTTTTACAATATCGCCTGCGCGTTTACCATGGTGGTTTATTTTTTCTGAATTTTCTTTGATATCATTTGCAATTTCAATTGCCTGTTGATTATTGCCAATTGCCAATTCATTTTTCATTTCATCTACTAATTCAGTATTCACTTCAGAAAAATTATTTACAAAGTTTAACGGGTTTTGTATTTCATGTGCAATACCTGCAGTGAGTTCTCCGAGCGAAGCCATTTTCTCTGATTGGATGAGTTGAGCCTGCGTGGATTCTAATTCCTGCAATGTGCTTTCTACTTTTTCTTTTTGTTGTTTTAATAGAGCATTCGCTTTTTGTTTGTGTTGATTATTGCGCCAAAGAAAAAATCCTATCACCAAAAAAATACCTGTTAACCCAAGCAATACATATAGTTTTATTTTGCTTTTATCTTCCTGCTCTTTAGCAGTAAGTTCCTGCTGATGTAATTTTTCATTGAATAAAAAGTTTTGAGCTTCCCTTGTTTTTTGTTTACTAAACAAACTGTCGTTAAACGAAATAGTTAATTTTAAATATTTTGCCACACTATCATTATTCTTTTTTAATTCATAAAGATGAGCAAGTTGTTTTGATGCTTCTAAAATTCCAGTGGGATATGAATTAACTCCTTCTGCACTGATTGATTTATCAGCATAATAAATCGCTGAATCTGTATTGTCTGCCGATTCAAAAACTTTAGAAATGCCATTATATATATCTATTAAGTCCTTGTAAGCGTGACTTTGGGTAGCAACGATTATTCCCTTTCTGTAATAATCTAATGATAATTCATTATGCCCCAATTTAGCATGAATATTGCCTAGGGTTTGTAGTATTCCACTCCACTCTTTTGTGAGTCCATATGTTTTATTACCATAATATAAAGCTGAATCAAGCTGATTGTTTTTCTCATAAATTGAGCTAATATTTCCAAGTATCACTCGCTCATTCCATGTATAATGAGCTAATTCATATAGATTTTTAGCCCTATATGCATACACCAAAGCCTGATTATAATCACCTTGATCTCTATAGCAAAGCTCTAATGCAACATCATCGCTAATGATTCCGGATGTATCGTGCAAATTCTCAACTACTTGAATTGCCTTGAAGCCGAAATCTAGAGCATTATTAAAATTACCTGTTACCGTAAGGCTAATGCATAAAGCATTCATGCTAGAGCCTTCTCCTTCTTTGTATTTTAATTCCTTAGATAGCTCTAATCCTTTTTGTGCATAAGTTACTGCTGTGTCTGCAAAAGACCATATATATGCCCAGCTCAGGTTTATAAGTAAATTCACCTTATTGGTATCTTCTTTTGCAATAACTAGTTGTTGTTTTAAACTATCTATGTAGTTATCCTGCGCAACTAATTTTATAAATAAAAACAGTGAAAAGAATAAAAGCGAATATATTTTTTTCATGAGACTTTATTTAAGGGTAATTGAATAATAAACTTACTTCCTTCTCCTTCATTTGTTTGCACTTTTATCTCCCCTCCATGCGCCTTCGCAATATCATAACTCAAACTCAATCCCAATCCCGTCCCACTTCCTGTTGGTTTGGTGGTAAAGAATGGTTGAAATATTTTATCAACAATGTTTTGCGGAATGCCATTTCCGTTGTCGCTAACGGTAATCAATACACTGTTTTCAGATTTCTTTGTAGTAACAGAAACGGTTGGTTCATACGAAATAAGATTCTGGCTTTTTTGTTGGTTTACTGTACTTCGGCTCCGCTCAGTACAGGCGTAGAAAGCATTATTATATAAATTGAGTAATACTCTTCCAATATCCTGTGGAATGATATTTATTTTCCCGATACTTTTATCAAAATCGGTTATCATTTCTGCATTAAAACTTTTATCTTTTGCCCGCAAACCATGATAACTCAATCGCAAATATTCGTCCGCCAAAGCATTGATATCAGTGGGTTCTTTTGTACCTGTACTTACCCGTGAATGTTGCAACATGCCTTTTACAATATCGCCTGCCCGTTTGCCGTGGTGGTTTATTTTTTGTTCATTTTCTTTAATATCATTTAGAATATCATCTTCATTTTTAAAATCACGGATTTCTTTATTTCGTTCTTTCTTTAATTCATCAATGAGTTCCGTATTCACTTCAGAAAAATTATTCACGAAGTTTAAAGGGTTTTGAATTTCGTGTGCGATGCCTGCAGTGAGCTCTCCAAGGCTTGCCATCTTTTCTGATTGAATGAGTTGGGATTGGGTAGACTTTAATTCTGATAATGTAGTTTCTACTTTTTGTTTTTGTTGAGTTATAAGCAGATTTGCTTTTTGTTTGTGTTTGTTATTGCGAAATTGTATCAATGCAATAATTAATACTGCTAGTACCAGAATGCCAAGTGCAGCAATAGCAAAGTATTGCTGATTTTTTATTCGCTTTGCGTCTGCATCTTTTTTGTCTTGTGCCGATTTTTCGGCCACTTCTTTTTTATCAAAGGCATATTGCATTTGAATCTTCACGGCTTTTTTTGCATCTTCTTCATTGCTTGAACTGTCGAAATAAATTTTAAATAACCTGTAATTTTTATAAGCATCTTTATATTTACCCTGGATGCTGTCAATTTTTGCATAACCCTGATAAACATAACTTATCGCTCCTTTAAGTCTAAAGGATTGATAGATTGCCAAACTGCTATCCAGGTACTTTTTTGCGATTTTTAAATTTTGCAGTTTGATATTTATATACCCCAGATCGGAATAGCAAATAGCAACCGATGGTCTGTAAGGCACAGCCTGCCATTTTCGTAAAGAAATAAGTTGGTTGCTTTCTGCCTTAAGATATTTGTCTTTGGCGAGCAATTTGTTATTGCTGCTATAAGCTGAGTCTCCCTGTTTTTCATAAGCATAGCCAATCAACATATAAATATTTGCGATCTCATTTAGTTGTCTGCTATCTTTTAAAATTTGCAAAGCTTCGGCATATTTATCCAGTGCTTCAGTATATTTTCCCTGGCCCGAATAAACACCGCCAATCATAAAAGAGACGGTGCCGATACCATTTTTATCGTTTAACTCTTTATATAATTTTAGAGCAGAAAGTTCATTTTTTAACTCTTCTTCTAAATTATTACTGCCAGTGTTATAAAATGTTGAAGCAATACTTATAAAGCCGTCAGCAATTGTTTTTTTATCGCCGGTTTGTTCTCTTATTTTTTGGCTAGCATAGACGCATTCAAAAACTTTGGCAACATCATCATCCAGCAGATATGCCTCCCTCATAGAAGCATAACAGTTAATAACTTGTTGCTTGTCTCCTGTTTCTTTGTATAATGCCAGTGCTTTATTAAAATACTCAGATTCATTAAAGCGGTCTTTTTTAACGTTGTAGGCTAATCCAATAAATAAATAACCATCTGCTATTCCTATTTTATAATTGATTTTTGTTGCCAATGCCAAAACTGCTTTCGCGTTTTGTATCGCATTTTCATAATCACCGGCATTCCAATAATAGTAAGATATATAGTCAAGCGTTTTTACTTTATTGGTATCCTCTTTTTCTGTTAATAAAGCTTTTTTGAGCGAATCAATATAACTGCCTTGTGCAATTGTATTAAACGAGTAAATAATGCATAGACTAAATAGAAATAATTTAATAAGTAACTTTTTCATTATATAGTTATTGGTAATTGAATAATAAATTCACTTCCTACTCCCTCCTCAGTCTCCACTTTTATTTCCCCTCCATGTGCTTTCACAATATCATAGCTCAAACTCAAACCCAGTCCTGTTCCACTTCCTGTAGGCTTTGTGGTAAAAAATGGTTGAAATATTTTATCAACAATGTTTTTTGGAATGCCGTTGCCATTGTCGCTAACTGTAATGATTACATGATTATCTGTTTTCTTTGTAGTTACTGAAACAGTTGGCTCATACGAAATAAGATTCTGGCTTTTTTGTTGGTTTACTGCATAAAAGGCGTTATTATAAAGATTCAACAACACCCTTCCAATATCTTGCGGAATGATATTTATTTTCCCAATTGTTTTATCAAAATCTACCTTCATGGTGGCATTGAATTCTTTATCTTTTGCTCTCAGGCCATGATAACTCAATCGTAAATATTCATCCACCAATGCATTGATATCGGTAGGTTCTTTTACGCCTGTGCTTGACCGTGAATGTTGCAACATGCCTTTTACAATATCGCCTGCTCTTTTGCCGTGGTGATTTATTTTTTCTTCATTTTCTTCAACGTCTTTTGCAAGGGTATTTACTTCATCATAATTTCCTTTTGCAATTTCTTCTCTCATCTCCGCAATCAATTCCCTATTCACTTCAGAAAAATTATTCACAAAGTTTAACGGGTTTTGAATTTCATGTGCAATGCCGGCAGTGAGCTCGCCAAGTGAAGCCATTTTTTCTGATTGGATGAGTTGTTTTTGCGTGGATTTTAAATTATCAAGCGTTGTCCTGATTTCTGCCGTTTGATTGTTGACTTCGTCCTGTAAAACTTTTTGCTGGTTTTCCGCCTGTACCTTTTTTTCTTCGGAAAGTTCTACTACTTTCTTCGCATTTAACTGTACCTCTTTTATAATCTCTTTAAAGCGCATGGACACATATACCAACAAAGACAATGGTAAAGAAAGGGAAAAGGCTGATAAAGTAAAATAACTGAAATAAGGTGAACCAGAGAGATTTTTAAAAATTAATATCAGAGAAACCGAGACTATTAAAGAAAACACTGAAAAGATTAACCCTGCTACAATGGCCCATTGAGCGCCCCTCAGGCTTCTCCATGAAGTAATTACATAATATAAACATATTCCTACAACAATAATTAGAGAAGCTACTAAGATAAGAATACGGATTAAAAGAAATGGATTTGGTAAAAAAGGCATTACAACATTCAACACATATAAAATAATGAGAGCCAGGATAAGCTTGCTGTTTAGTTTTCTTTTGAAGACTTTGATTAAAAGAATGGGCAGCAATAGCAGTAACAGGCCAGGAAGCACCAGGCTTGATATAATGGAATAAATTGCAAATTTATTATAGGTCAATCCAATATTATTAACTGTTCCCAGGCAATAAAGAAAAATGGTAAATACGCTGGTATAAAGCGCAATCCAAAATAGATTTTTTTCCTTTGGGTTTTGAATGAGTAGCAGCCAGAAAAGCACGGAAAGAATCCCACAAACAACCACCCATAAGGTCATAAAAGTATCCACGGTTATTAAAAGCTTCGTGAAATCGGTAATCCAATTTGGGCCGCCAAGAGCCAATAGTCCATTTAATTGTGTTTGAGCCTTTAAATTATAAGGTGGTACCCGCGATAAATACCCTACAAAGTGAACGCTGAGAATATGAGGAGCCGGTGAATTAAAAAGTATAGATACTGCATCTAAATCACTATTGTATTCGCGGAAGGACTTACCATTTTCACCCGTATTGCCTCTTGTAGCAACGGGTTTTCCGTCTACATAAAATTCTATTGCCGCCCAGCTACCAAAATTAAAAAAGATTGGCTTATAGAGCAAAGAGTTGTCGAATTTTACTTTTAACCGAAACCATCCTTCCACCCGGCCATTCTTATCGGCATATTTTGAAGTTAATTCGTTTGGCCTTAATCGTTTCCAGCCTGCCGTATCTATATTCAATTTTGCCAGCCCTGTATCATTTCCCTGTTTAAAGATCCATCCATTCAATGCACCTAAATTAATTTGTTCATTGTTTTGATTTATCATACTTGTTGAAAGTACTATCGTGGTATCCTGCGCCTGGCAAAGTTGTGCTGTCAAAAGAAGCAGTACAGTAATTTTTATGAGCTTCATTGATTCGTGGTTTAGTTTGTGGTTGGTATATTTATAATAAATGCCGTTCCTTCATCTTCCTTACTTTCCACCTTTATTTCCCCACCGTGCGCTTTCACAATATCATAACTCAAACTCAACCCCAATCCGGTTCCGCTTCCTGTAGGTTTCGTAGTAAAAAATGGTTGAAAGATTTTATTAGCAATGTTCTGTGGTATGCCACCTCCATTATCGCTAACGGTAATCAATACACTATTTTCAGATTTCTTTGTAGTTACTGAAACAGTTGGTTGATACAAATTGAGATTCTGACTTTTTTGTTGGTTTACTGCATAAAATGCATTATTAAAAAGATTCAGTAACACCCTTCCCATATCCTGCGGAATGATATTTATTTTACCAATAGAATTATCAAAATCGGTTTTCATTTCTGCATTGAAATTTTTATCCTTTGCACGTAAACCTTGGTAGGTGAGGCGCAAATATTCATCTGCCAAGGCATTAATATCTGTGGGTTCTTTTACACCTGTGCTTGACCGTGAATGTTGCAACATTCCTTTTACAATATCGCCTGCCCGTTTGCCATGGTGATTTATTTTTTCTTCGTTGGTTATTATATCATTGGCAATTGCCTTAGCATCTTCTGTATTTCCTTTATCCATTTCATCTTTCATTTCAATAAGCAACTCTTTGTTGACATCAGAAAAATTATTGACGAAGTTTAATGGGTTTTGAATCTCATGCGCAATGCCGGCAGTCAGTTCTCCAAGTGAAGCCATTTTTTCTGATTGGATCAATTGAGATTGGGTGGATTTTAAATTGCCAAGTGTTGTTTCTAACACTGTATTTGCTTTTTGCTTCTGCCGGTTGTTTTTATAAAGAATAATAGCAACCAAAAGAAGAATTCCGAGACCCGCAAATAAAGCATATTGCTTTATTTGATTTTGATAATCAATTTTTGCTGCTGCAATTTCTTTTTGATGCTCTTCCTGTTGGGTAACCAAAACCTGTATGGCTTGTATATCACTGGTTCCAAACAAACTGTCTTTATATGCATCGGCTATTTTCAAATATCTGAATGCTTCCTGCGGATTTTTTTGTTCATACAATCCTGATAAAAGTTGTGCAGCTTCAAGAATCGTTTTCTTTTGTGAAATTGATTCAGATACTTCCAGTCCTTTTTTTGCGTAATAAATTGCAGAATCAGACTCTTTTAAATCTTTATAAAACAATGCAAGTTTATTATAGACCGAAGCGGATGATCTTCTTTCATTATTTGCCAGAGCTACCAGAAGCCCTTTTTGATAGAAACTTAATGCCTCATCATAGTTCCCTGATTTTATCTTAACATCTCCCAACGTTTCATAAATCAAAGGATCCTGCCAGTTAATTTTATGAAAAGCATTAAGGGCTTTTGACTCACAAAAGACAGATGAATCCAATTGATTCATTTCAGTATAAACAATCCCCATATCTCTCCACGAATAAGCCAGACCTTCCACGTTATTAGTTCCTATACAAACTGATTTTGCTTTTTCGAGATAACTAAGCGCTTTAGGATAATCTTTTAATACGGTATAAACTTCTGAGATGGCATTTAATGCCGGAGTCGTTAAATACTCCTGCTTGGTTGTTTGGGCAATCTGTAACGCTTTAAAAGCCATTTCGAAAGCTTTGGGAAAATTGCCTAATTGTCCCATTGTAATACTCATGAATCCTAATGAAAGTATTTCGCCTTTGGAATAATTAATTTTCCTCGCTGATTCCAAAGCTTGCCCACCGTAAAATACAGATGAATCAGCATTTCCGAGACGATAGGAATAGCAAAGCTGTATTTGAAGCTGGATGCGGCTTGTATCATCTTTAGCGGCTGCCAGTTGCTGATGTAAACTATCAATTACTTCCCTGGTTTGGGAAAAACTAATGCTACAGACAAACGCAAGCAGAAAAGTAAGTGTGAATTTTTTTATCATTGTTTTAGATTAATCGGTAATTGAAAAATAAAACTGTTCAAATTTTTCTTCCTTTGTTTAAGTATAAATTCTTATTATTTCTTTGTTTACTGCTGTGGCTCTTTCTATAGATTTTTATGATTGCAGGGTGCTATTTATCAGGTTTATCAAATCATTTTTATCGGGCAAGTACAATTGATATTGGCTTACAAATAACTGGCTGTTCATACCATAAGTAGCATACTCGACCAGTAATTCATCTTTGTTTTTTGTAAGTATAATGCCAATCGGCGGATTATCAGTTTCTGTATTTTCTTCATTAGCAAAATAGCCGAGGTACATATTCATCTGGCCAATATCGTCATGTTGCACTTCATTTATTTTTAAGTCTATTAATACAAAGCAGCGAAGAATGCGGTGATAAAAAACGAGATCAACGCGGTAATGCTTGTTATTAATTGTCATTCGATATTGCCTGCCTACATAAGTAAAACCTTTGCCAAGTTCCAATAAAAACTGTTGCAGGTTGTTGCACAAATGATTTTCCAGATCCTGTTCCGATGGCAGTTCTTCTTCAGGAATTTTTAAAAATTCAAAAATGTAAGGGTCTCTCAAAATATCTTGTGGCTTTGCTATTTTCTGTCCTTGTGCAGATAGTTGTAATATTTCTTCTTTGTTTTTGCTGAGTGCCAGCCGCTGAAAAAGGGCTGTGTTTTTTTGTCGCACTAATTCCCTTACATTCCATTTTTCTAACTGCGTTTGCTTTTCATAAAAGCCTCTTTCTAATGGGTCATCTATTTTTAAAAATTCTATCACATGGCTCCAACTCAATTGGTGCGACACTGTCGCACCAATTGGATAAGCAAGGTAAAACTGCCTGAACCGCTTGACATTGCTGGCACTAAACCCCTTGCCATGTAACAGGGAAAGGTCTTTTGCCAAATTACTAATCAATGCTTTACCATATTCAGCCCTTATGTTTCCGCCTTGTTCAAATTCTACAATGTGTCGGCCAATTTGCCAATAGGTTTCCAACAGTTGGGTATTCACAGTTTGTGTTGCTTTTATCTGGCCAGTGGTATAAGTAGCAGATATTTTACCAAGCAGTTGTTGGTATTCAGGCTGTGGTTTCTGATTATTTGCTTGCAATTCTTTTTCCATAGTTTTAAAATTACTCCATCAATTTATGGATAATAAAATAATAAACTCACTTCCTTCTCCTTCTCTCGTTTCTACTTTTAAAGTTCCGCTATGCGCTTTCACAATATCATAACTCAAACTCAATCCCAATCCAGTTCCTTCTCCTGTTGGCTTTGTGGTAAAAAATGGTTGAAATATTTTATCAACAATATTTTGCGGAATGCCGTTGCCGTTGTCGCTAACGGTAATGATTACATGATTATCAGATTTTTTTGTAGTTACTGAAACAGTTGGATTATACGAATTAAGATTCTTGTTTTTTTGTTGATTTACTGCGTAAAATGCATTGTTATATAAATTTAGCAACACTCTTCCCATATCCTGTGGAATGATATTTATTTTTCCAATGCTTTCATCAAAATCAGTTTTCATGGTTGCATTGAATTCTTTGTCTTTTGCTCTCAAACCATGATAACTCAATCGTAAATATTCATCCGCCAAAGCATTAATATCTGTAGGTTCTTTTACACCTGTGCTTGACCGTGAATGTTGCAACATTCCTTTTACGATATCTCCGGCACGTTTGCCGTGGTGATTTATTTTTTCTTCGTTGGTTATTATATCATTGGCAATTGCCTTAGCATCTTCTGTATTTCCTTTATCCATTTCATCTTTCATTTCAATAAGCAATTCTTTGTTGACATCAGAAAAATTATTGACAAAGTTTAACGGGTTTTGAATTTCATGCGCAATGCCGGCTGTGAGTTCACCAAGGGAAGCCATTTTTTCGGATTGGATGAGTTGGGATTGGGTGGATTTGAGATTATCAAGCGTTGTCCTGATTTCTGTCGTTTGCTTGTTGACTTCCTCCTGTAAAACTTTTTGCTGATTTAAAGCCTGTTCCTTTCTTTCTTCTGACAGTTGCACTATATGCTTTGCATTTTGTTGCACTTCTTTTATAAATTCTTTGAAACGCATGGAAACATACACCAGTAAAGACAATGGAAATGAAAGTGCAAATCCCGTTATAAACAAGTAATAATATTGAGGTAATATACTTTCATAAAATATATTTATAAAGAAAAATAATAAAATGAAAAATAATGAAAGCAGCACTCCTGCTACAATTGCCCACTGCGCACCTTTTAGTTTTTCCCATGATGAAATTATATAATAGAGGCAAATAACAATTAATGAAAGAACTGAGATACCTATTAAAATATTACCGGTAGTGTTTGAAATAAAAAATATACTAATAAATGCTATCAATATGATAAGCAGGAAAATCTTAAGAGGCCGGGAAAGTTTTCTTTTGAAGATTTTAGCAAGAAGAAACGGAATGATGATCAAGGCGGTTTCCAAAAATAAAGCCTGGGCAAAAGAATAAACAGTAAAGCTGTCATAAGAAATACCTGCTGCATTTTCTCTTGCCCCAAAAAACGCTCCCAATGCAAAACAGCTTGCACAAAGAGCAATGAGGCGCAGATTTTTTTCATTGCGATTTTGAAAGTACAGTAACCAGAAAAGAATGCTTAAGATAAAACATACTACCACCCAGATAGTCTCGTAAGTATATCCCTGTATTAAACTCTTTATAGCCCATGAAATATGTTTTGTTGAAGTAAGCCTTATAAAATTTTGAAGGGGAACATCTTCTGATTTTAAGCGGCGTGGCGGAAGGGGGGCCACGTAATCTACAAAATGTAAGGCGATAATATGGTCTTTTCCGGGCATTAAATTAACAGGAACGGGAGGATCAAATGTGTGTCTTTGCTCTTTAAAAGGTTTACCATTTACACCGGTGTTACCATAAGAAGATACCAGCTTTCCATCTACATAAAGATCAACAGCAGCCCATGAACCACTGCTAAAGGCGATAGGCATATTTCTAAAAGAACTATCCGGGTTTATTTTTATCCTGAACCATCCTTCGGCTCTGCCATTTTTATCAGCGAGCTTTGCGGAGATTTCTGTTGGCTTTAATTTTTTCCAGCCTGCAATATCAAGATCTTTTTTAGCCCAGGCCGTATCATTTCCCTGTTTGAAAATCCATCCATCTTTTCCAGCTAAAAGTATTTGCTGAGTTGTTTTATCAAACATACTGGTAGAAAGCACAACAGCGCTATCCTGTGCTTTGCAGAAATTTATTCCGAAGAATAAAAAGAACAGGATTATTTTAAATGGCTTCATATTTATTTTATAGTTGTAATTGAATAATAAATTCTAAATTTTCTTTCTCTTTTATTTGAGTAAGAAACCGTATTATTTGTCCTTTTACTGCTAAGGCTCTTTAATAATTTTTTTTATTTTATTGGAAATGTTATTAGTGAACTGGTAATTGAATAATAAACTCAGTCCCTTCGCCCTCCTTACTTTCCACCTTTATCTCCCCAACATGCGCTTTCACAATATCATAACTCAAACTCAATCCCAATCCTGTTCCACTTCCTGTAGGTTTTGTAGTAAAAAATGGTTGAAAGATTTTATCAACAATGTTTTGTGGAATGCCGTTTCCGTTATCGCTAACGGTAATCAATACACTGTTTTCAGATTTCTTTGTAGTAACCGAAACGGTTGGTTCATACGAAATAAGATTCTTGCTTTTTTGTTGGTTTACTGCATAAAAGGCATTATTAAAAAGATTGAGTAATACTCTTCCAATATCCTGCGGAATAATATTTATTTTTTCAATGCTGTTATCAAAATCAGTTTTCATTTCTGCATTGAATTCTTTATCCTTTGCACGTAATCCATGATAACTCAATCTCAAGTATTCATCAGCAAGCTTATTAATATCTGTTGGTTCTTTTACACCTGTGCTTGACCGTGAATGTTGCAACATTCCCTTTACAATATCTCCGGCACGTTTGCCATGATGATTTATTTTTTCTGAATTTTCTATCACATCATTTATCAGTTCATCTTCCACTACTTCATCTCTTTCTGCGTTTGGCTTTAAGCGTTCTGCCTTTAGCTCTTCCAGCATTTCTTTATTCACTTCCGAAAAATTATTGACGAAGTTTAAAGGGTTTTGTATCTCGTGTGCAATGCCTGCAGTGAGTTCACCAAGCGAAGCCATTTTTTCTGATTGGATGAGTTGCGCTTGTGTGGATTTTAAATTGTTCAGTGTTGCTTCTAAAACTTTATTCGCTTTTTGTTTCTGCTTGTTATTCCAGTACAGAATGAAAGCAATGGTTAGAAACACGGTTAAACCAGCGAGCAGAATATATTGCTTAACCTGGCTTTGATACTTTAATGTAGCTGTTTCAATTTCATATTGACGTTCCTGTTCATCAGTGGAAGTTAAATTTTCTAAAGCAATTGACCTTCCCCTGTTGTATAAGCTATCCTTGAAAGCTATCGCCATCCTGTTATATTCAAGTGCTTTTTGCGGATCCCTTTTCCCGTAAATATCTGATAAGAAGATACTGGCATCAATAGCATTTGGATAGAAGCCACCTTCCTGCGCCATTTTCAGTGTTTTTTGGGCATAGTAAATACAGGAATCAGTATTACCTGTTTGCTGATATAATTGAGCTATTGAGTAATTCGAAGCGATAATACTACCGGATTCTATTGCTATCGGAAGAGATTGCCAAAAATATGATAAGGCAAGGCCCGTATCGCCCATCTTAGCCTGAATTCTTCCAAGGCTTACTAGTATATTGTGTGTCGGCCACGCATTCCCATCTTTTCTTTGAACCGCATGATCATAAGCCAATTGACCATAATGAAGTGCTGAATCCGTTTGATTCATCAATAAGTAAGTTTCTGCTATTTCGTTTTCTGTATTGGTATAGAAAGATGAATCATGCACCATATCAAAAATCCTCAATCCTTCTCTGAAACAGCTCAATGCTTTTGCATAATTCCCTGAACGTACGTAGATATTGCCGAGTTGTGTCAGCAGTAGCGCTCTCATGTCAACAAGATCATTTTCTTCAGCAATTTTAATGGCCTGAAGATCGTTTTGCAGCGCCTTTGCATCGTTTCCAACGGTAATCTGGGTTATTCCTATTATTTGCATTGCATATACCTGGCCTTTTGGAAAATCGATCTGCCTTGCCAATGCCAGCGCTTTGTAAGCATAAAATAACGCGGAATCGGGTTTTTTAAATTTGTAATCGTCGCCTAAACCAGCCAAAAGCAATGCACGACTTGTGTCTTGGCTCACTATTACCAATTGCGAGTCAATGCTTCTTTTTTCAGCATCTTGTGCAAAGCAGGCACACTGTAATAACATGAGAAGAAATAATATGGTAATATTTTTTTTCATAAAGCAGCGTTTGATGGTAATTGAATAATAAACTCACTTCCTTCTCCTTCCTTAGTTTCCACTTTTATTTCCCCTTCATGTGCTTTAATTATATCATAGCTTAAACTCAAACCCAATCCTGTTCCACTTCCTGTAGGTTTTGTAGTAAAAAATGGCTGAAATATTTTATCTACAATGTTTTGTGGAATGCCGTTTCCGTTGTCACTAACGGTTATGATTACATGATTATCAGGCTTCTTTGTGGATACTGAAACAGTTGGATTATACGAAATAGGATTTCCGCTTTTTTGTTGGTTTACTGTATTTCGGCTTCGCTCAGTACAGGCATAGAAAGCATTGTTGTATAAATTCAATAACACCCTTCCAATATCCTGAGGAATGATATTTATTTTACCAATGCTTTCATCAAAATCTGTCTTCATGGTTGCATTGAATTCTTTATCTTTTGCCCTCAAACCATGATAACTTAATCGTAAATATTCATCTGCAAGTTTATTAATATCTGTGGGTTCTTTTACACCTGTGCTTGACCGTGAGTGTTGCAGCATTCCCTTTACTATATCACCTGCACGTTTGCCGTGGTGATTTATTTTTTCTGAATTATCTATTACATCATTAATTAGCTCATCTTGTAGAGTATCATCTCTTTCTGCGTTCGGCTTTAAGCGTTCTACTTTCAGCTCTTCAAGCAATTCAGTATTCACTTCCGAAAAATTATTCACGAAGTTTAAAGGGTTCTGTATTTCATGCGCAATGCCTGCCGTGAGTTCTCCAAGCGAAGCCATTTTTTCTGATTGTACCAGTTGCTTTTGCGTGGCCTGCAATTCATTCAAGGTACTGTCCACTTGTTTTTTTGCCGCTTCCAGCTTATTAAAATCTTCGTAGCGCGCATAGGCCGTTGAGAAAGCGTCGGTAAGGCTTTGAACCAGAAGTATTTCCTCTTCGCTCAAAGGCGCTTCACTGCCTACATATAACATTCCCTGTAAGAAAGGAAGAAAATTTAAATCGAGATTGACAGGGCGATGTGCTGTTGAATATTGTTCTTCTGATGCAATTGCTCCCTGGTTCACCAAACTTTTCGTCCACTCTGCAAATGCGGCTTCATCCCAATGATCTTTGAAAATTTCATTTTTATGCCAATGCGCTAACACCTTTGATAGTTCTCCGGCAGAATGGTAAGGCAACTGAAAAGCTGCAATCGCTTTTCCATCCGGAGTAGAAAGAAAGGAATGAATTTGCTTCTGCTTTTCATCCATAATAAAAACACCACAACGGATAAAAGGCACGCGAAGAGTGGTTAATTCATTCCATATTAAAGGAGTAATTTTTTCGAGATCTCCTGTTGTGCGCATAGATGCGGTTTCTGCGCGAACCCGATCGAGCGATGCCTGCTTTATCGCTTCTCTTGTATTGGCTTCCGCATCTTTTAAATCTTTATATCGTTTGTAAGTGAGACTAAGCACAGAGGTAAACCGGCGATAAATTTTTAATTCATCTTCTCCCAGTTCTTTCTCAGTCCATGCATATACACCGCCTTCGTTGAAGAAGAAGAAATAACCGTATTGAACGGTATCTGTCGGATAATCGGGATATGCTATTTGTGGCCTTATCAGCTTATAATATTCTTTTATTTCATTGCCACGCAAAACAGGATGATATTCTTTTTGTAAAATCCAATTATCATAGATGCCCTCCAGCACCGGGTGGCCGGCCAATTTCAATTTCCCGATAATTTCGATGGACTCTCCTTGCTCGGTTGTGTTCATGGTAGAAAGTTCAACAGCATGTGTTTCTTTATCCATTAGGCCCACGCCACATCGACGGGGCGTGATGCTGAGCAATTCAACTTCATGATAAAATACTTCAATCGTATCAGCCAAATCCCGTGAACTATGCATGGACATTGCTTTTCCGCGTACTCTTTCAAGAGATGCTTCAATAGTTGCTTCTCTTGCCTGCGCTTCTGCTTTTTGTAAATCAAGAAAACGGGTATAGGTTTGTTCAAACACATTTCCAAACCTGCGAAGAATGGCGTTCTGTTCTTCCGTATAGGGTTCGGCATCGTAATTGGCAATTGTCAATGCTGTATTTTTTAAATAAACAGTTGACCATGCAAAACCCGGTGCGCTGTAAGAAAATCTTTTTCTTTCTTCAGAAGCATTTTTAGCAATTGTGGTAGAATACAAATGATCGAGGAATCCGTCTTTTTCTTCTTTGGTAAAAACAAATGCAGTAAAGTCAGCGCCGTTAGCAAGGCTTTCCAATGTGCGGTTGAAGAAAGGATTATCGAGATAGGGAATGTGAATTTGGTCAGGATACATTGTAGTTCCGGGATTATATAACCAAAGGTTCCAGTCTTTCTGACGATAGCTGGTATTAAAATTAGCTGAGTGAATTTTGAATCCGAGTAGCAAGAATTGCTCTGATAAAACACTTATAACATCTAATAAATCAGTGCTTTTGTGCATGGCCATTGTCCGGCTTCTTACTCTTTCCAATGAAGTTTCAATCTTTGCTTCTCTTGCCTGTGCTTCGGCTTTTTGCAGATCGAGAAAACGGGTGTAGGTAAGATTAAATACTTCCGCAAAACGTTCGAGAAGAGAGATTGTTTCTGCAGGCAATGGTTCAGGAGTAGTCATTAAAATAAACCCTTCTTTGAAATAAGCTACGCTTTGTACCCTGCGATTCTGCAATAATTCTTCGTTTACTGGCATTTTCAATTCGTTCTGCAAATAATCTATCCATTGCTTTAATTCATTTCCTGAAAGGTCAACCGTCATCGAACTTTTTTTTGCTTTCCAGCCTTTATACAATTTTGCAATGGTAGTAGGTTCATCAAGCCTTGCATTAAAACTGTGGTTGATTTTATGGCCGTCCTGTTCTGTTGCCCATGTTTCTGTAAATCCATTTTCCTCATTTATGACACCAATGTTTAATCGCTCTGGCGTATTTCCCAATGCATTCATTTGCTGAAAAAGCACCGAAGCAGTTTCTGAAAGTTCATCACTTTTTTGCATAGCCATCGTTCTTGCACGTACTCTTTCTAACGCTAATTGAATTTGCGCTTCTCTTGCCTGCGCTTCGGCTTTTTGCAGATCGAGGAAACGGGTATAAGTTTGCTCAAACATGCGCGTAAATCTCGCCATCAGGAGTTCATCTTCCTCTGTGAGCATTGTTCCTGTAACTAAAGACAAGTAACCATAAGAAAAATTACTGCTGTAAAAAATGGTGGGATTAGGGAAAAGATTTCTGCCAACATCTTCTGCCTCTTTTGATCCAAATCCGCTATAAGCAAAATCCAAATGTCTTTTTAGATCTTCGGCATACACAATTTGCCGCAAGACCGGTTCCTGCCGTTTCCACGCATTATATCTTTCGTCAAAAATGGGTTCGCCGGTTAATGGAAGATAAAATGATTCTAAAGAACCCGCATCTGAGTTTGTTAAATAACTCAGTTGCCTTTTGTTTTCTTCTTCAATTTCAACATAGCCACAAGTAGCAAATTGTTTAATTCCGAGGGAAACGAGCTCCTTACTCAAAAGAGCAACTACTTCTACAAGTTGATTACTTTTTTGCATTCCCATAGTACGTGATCGGATTCGCTCAAGACTGGCTTCAATCTTTGCTTCTCTTGCCTGCGCTTCTGCTTTTTGTAAATCATTAAAACGGGTATAGGTTAAATCAAAAACTTTTGCAAAGCGAAGCAATATATCAAAATGCTTTTCCGATAAAGGTTCAAGTGTTGCCAGCGTAAGATTTCCGAAATTGTTGAACGAGGCATTCAGATAAACTTTGAGCGGCGCTTTCATCCCTTCAATTACAAAATCAGGTAATGTTTTTAATTCTGTTTCATTAAATAAAAAATTATCGGTAACAATTTTGTTCTCGCCTTCCAGTATATATTGCCATTTAAAATCACGTTCTTCCCATCCTTTCAGGTGCATATTAAAAAATGGAAGGTTAGCATACTTTACAAAAAAATTCATTGGTGCAGACGGAGCCTCTGAATTTGCCATCCACCACTGTGCTCCTTTTGTTTCAGCATCATAAATTATAATTACACATCTTGTTAAAACCAATTCCAGTTTTGTAAGTTCAGTAAATACAATTCCAATAAGCGCATTGAGTTCTTCTGATTTTTGCATAGCCATAGCTCTTGCACGCACTCTTTCTAATCCTAATTCTATCTGCGCTTCTCTTGCCTGTGCTTCGGCTTTTTGCAAATCAAGAAAACGCGTATAAGACGAATCAAATACTTTACTGAAGCGTTGTAATATATCAATACTTTGATTGGAAAATGGTTCAGGACTTGACACTTGTATAGCTCCGTAATTATAGTAAGAGGCAGCAAAAAATACCTTTCTAGGTTTCTGCATTCCCTCTTTAACTTCCTGCGGAAGAAGTCTGAAGTCTGTATCAGAAAAGAGGAAGCCTTCCCACTTAATTTTTGCTTTATCTTCCAGGATGTATGTCCAGCTGTGGTTTCTTTCCTTCCATGCTTTAAGCATCTCGAGATAAAAGGGCTGTTCGTTATGCGGTATCAGAAGAACATAGGGTTCGTTCGTTTTGAGATGAATCATCCAGCTTCTTTGATCGAAAGTGACAGCATCGAAAGTGGCAATCAAACAAGCCTGGAGATTTACATCAAGATGGGTGAGTTCTTCAAATAACGTCCTCACTACTTCCTTCAACTCTTCAGAATTGTGCATAGCCATAGCTCTTGCACGCACTCTTTCTAATCCTAATTCTATCTGCGCTTCTCTTGCCTGTGCTTCGGCTTTTTGCAAATCAAGAAAACGGGTATAAGTCAGATCAAATACTTTTCCGAAACGGTAAAGGATGTCCATCTGTTGATCCGACAATGGCTCAAGCCCGGATACAGCCAATCCTCCGAAATTGCTGAAGGAAGCATTGAGTATGATCCGTTCGCTCTCCTTCATTCCCTCCTTCACCACGTCAGGCAGCCCCGACAGTCCGGTCTCATTAAAAAGGAATTGGTCCCATGCCCGCTTATCCTCTCCACTCAGAGCATATTCCCATTTAGCAATCCGCTCTTTCCATCCTTTTAACCGGGCCAGATAAGAAGGGGATTCATTATATTTTACAAGATAACTCCCGGGGCTTGCTTCTGTTTCCCTGTTGGCCATCCAGTTCTGGTAAGACAAATCGTCAGGATTAAATATCCAAATCATTGCACGGGTAAGAACGAAATCAAGCTTCTTCAGCTCTTCATATACTTTGGCTATAAGGCCGGTCAGCTCATCGGACTCCTGCATAGCCATGGCTTTTATGCGAACCCTTTCTAATGAGACTTCGATTTCAAGTTCACGGTTTTGGGTTTCTACTGCTTTTCTCTTGTGTTCCAGTTCTTCAATGGTTTCTTTCAATTTAAAAGATGTTATCTCTAATTCTTTATCAGCAGCTTTTGCTGCTTTTAATAAAGCGGTTTTTTCTTCATTGCTGAGATGTTCGGATTGCTGAATAATACTCAGTATAGCCTGTAGATCCTTGTACATTTAGTTTGAAATAAAATTTTATTTAAAAATATTGATTATTGCTTTTCCTTAGGAAATATATTCCATCAAAAGCATTCTTTATTTATTCTTACCAGGTTAGGGGTAGTTGTACTATTGGATATTGGAAATCTCATTTACAGCGACTTGCCTGTAAATCTACTTTATTAGAATATAAAATGATTTTTTTTTGGACGAATACCTAATAAAAACTTCTGAACAGGGGATTTATTTATCTGTAGAATATGTTTGCGCTGAATTGCCATGTTTTTTTTGGAAACTGATATTCAGGATATTATTTTCGATTAAATTAGTGAGTTTTCCAAGTTAAATAATTCATTGTTTTGTTATTAATGCAGTATCAATTGCCACTAACTTTAGTTAGTGGAATTGTGGTTGTCTTTCCCGGCTTTAGCCAAAAGTTAAAAGGCCATATACTGTAAAGAATCAATAGATTTTGGCTAAAGCCTTTGAAGGCATTTCACCACGGGTTGAAACCCGTGGCAATTAAAATTCCTGATTCCTTTATACTTCAAAAAGGATAAATTAGCAGCTTTCCAAGTTAATTTATTCACGGTTTTGCCCCTTGCAGGGTATACAATGCCATTCTTTGCTTAAAAAAATAGAAATACTGAAAATTTGTTTGTTTATTGTGATTAATTTTATAAATATTTATTATCTCTTTTTGATGATAGTAAGCCGGAATTTGTATTATTTCCTGCCGAAACCCGCCCGGATGACCCGGTCGGACGGAGACACAGTCAGGCGGGGTTTGTTTACTGTACAAAGGATTACCAGACGAAAAAGATACTCACAATTCAAAATAAAAATTATATGAAATTTTCTCGTGCATTATTCCTCTTTCTTTTTTTACTAAACAGTTCCCTAATCGGATTTTCGCAGTTCACTTACCCCGGAAAGTTACCCGGAAATGCTGTTGCATCTCATTCTGCCAATAACATTTCTTTGGAAAACCATGTAGTAAAAATGATTTTCCAAATCAATAAAAATCAACTTCATCCTGCAAAATTTATTGATAAAAATAATGGGGACATTTTAGAATTGCTTCCTTTAAACTGGTTTTCAATAACCATGAAGGATGGAAGAATAATTACTGATAAAGATTTCAAATTAGAAGAGTTTCCTAAAATAAAACGGGCTTCGTTAAATCCAAATTCAGCAAAATATTCTGATAAATTAAATGGTAAAATTATTTCTGCTACGTTCGTTAATCAATCATTGGGATTAACTATTAAATGGGAAGCGCAATTAAAAGATGGCTCTAACTATATAAAACAAGTGTGGGCTTTTCAGGCTAAAGATTCGTTGCCAATTATAAAGTATGCCATGCTTGAAATACCATCTGCAAATGCGAAACAAATGGGTATTGTGGATGGAACTCCATTAGTTTCCAAACAAATGTTTTTTGCTTTGGAACATCCAATGAGCAAAAATGAGATCAATGAAAAAATCGCTGATTCGTATTTACCACGGCAGGAAATTTTACAACCTTCCGACAGCATGGTAATCACGACTGTTTTTGGTGTTACTCCCAAAGGGCAATTGAGAAGAGGATTTTTATATTACACAGAAAGAGAAAGAGCGCATCCTTACAGGCCTTTCCTGCATTATAATTCGTGGTACGATCTTTCGTGGGTGGATAGAAAAATGACTGATTCTTTGTGTCTTGACCGGATAAAAATGTATGGAGATAGTTTGATTAAAAAGAGAAATATAAAAATGAAAGCATTTTTATTTGATGATGGATGGGATAATAATGCTTCGCTTTGGAAAGTGAATAAATTTTTCCCAAATGGATTTACAAATATGAAAAATCTTGCAGAAAGTTTTGGTGCTCAATTGGGTTTATGGCTTTCGCCCTGGGGTGGTTATGGTTCGTCGCAAGCTGAAAGATTAAAATATGGACGTTTGCAGAATCCGCCTTTCGAAACTAATGAAAATGGCTTTTCATTATCGGGGCCGGTTTATTTTAAAAGGTTTGAAAAAGTGACTACTGATTTTATTTTAAAAGATAAAGTCGCCATTTTTAAGTTTGATGGAGTAGGGGCCGGGAATGGCGCAAGCGGTGCAGGTTTGAAATATCAAAAAGATATAGAAGCCTTGCTGTTGCTGACTCAGAAGCTGAGAAGCATTGAGCCTGATTTATATTTAAGTCTTACAGTGGGTACGTGGCCATCAGTTTATTGGTTGTACTATGGCGATGCTATCTGGCGTGCCGGCGGCGATTTTGGACAGGCGGGCAGTGGAAGTAAACGCCAGCAATGGATCACTTACCGCGATGCGGAATCTTATAAAAATGTGGTAAAGAGAGCTCCATTATTTCCTTTAAATTCTGTGATGCTGCACGGTATCTGTATTTCGACGGTTGGGTACCCGGCAGCATTGGAGATGGATTTAAAAAATGTATCAGATGGTATCTGGTCTTTTTTTGCAAGTGGCACAAGCCTCCAGGAATTATATATTAATCCGAATTTATTAACTGCTCCAATGTGGGATTGTTTGGCTGCTGCTGCAAAATGGTCTCATAAAAATGCCGATGTTTTAAAGGATGTACACTGGATTGGAGGCGATCCTGCAAAAGAAGAAGTGTACGGTTATGCCGCCTGGAACCCACGCAAAGGTGTATTCTCATTAAGAAATCCATCTTCAGTGAAAAAAACTTTTGAAGTAAATCTTAAAGAAATATTTGAATTGCCTGCAAATTCATTGTCTTCATTTAAGTTACAAAATGCGATTACCCCCAATGATCAATCATCAAAGAAGACTGTGCAGGCGGCAAAAACTTTTAGTATTACACTGAAGCCTTATGAATTAAAACTTTGGGATGCTATCCCTGTAAAGGAATAAGAAATAAGGAATGAGAAATAAGGAATAAGAAATAAGGAATGATTAAGAAATTAGAACAGTAAACTCTGGGGCTATGGTTCGTGTCACGAACCATATTCTTTTTTTTCAAAACCGGTTCGTGGACACGAACCGTGGCGGAAATAAGGATTATCTTTTGGATAATCCTTGTCATTCTGGAGGTCCCGAGCGGATTCGAACCGCTGTAGAAGCTTTTGCAGAGCTTTGCCTAAGCCACTCGGCCACAGGACCCTATTTTTGAGCGCACAAAAATAGGTATTTTTTACTTAGAATCGCTAATTCTGAAATGGAAATTCCCATTCATTTGTATTGAACTATTTTTGTAGAAATTTAAACTTATTTTTTAGGTTTTTATTATTCTAAAATTAAAAATAATAATGCAGCGTATCGCAGAATCGGAATTGATCATTAATCCACGCGGAGCTATTTACCATCTTGATGTAAAACCGGATGAACTTGCAGAAAATATTATTACGGTCGGCGACCCCGAAAGGGTAAAAGAAATAAGTAAATATTTTGATACAATTGAAACAGAAAGAATGCACCGCGAATTTGTTACTCATACCGGATATGTAGGCGATAAAAGAATCTCTGTGGTAAGTACCGGCATTGGCCCCGATAATATTGATATTGTATTGAACGAATTGGATGCATTGGTAAATATTGATTTTGATACAAGGACCATTAATAATGAATTAAAACATTTGAATATTATCCGAATCGGCACCTCAGGATCTTTGCAGGCCGATGTACCGGTTGATAGTTTCGTGGCCAGTACACACGGACTGGGAATTGATAACCTGATGAATTTTTACCTTCATGAAAATAATGAGGAAGAAAAACAATTGATCCATTCTTTTGTTACTCAAACGCAATTGCACAATGGTTTTGGAGATCCTTATATTTCTGCAGCCTCTATGCATTTATTAAAACATTTTGTAGATGGCTATCACCAGGGGATTACAGTTACCTGCCCGGGGTTTTATGGTCCACAGGGAAGAATACTTCGCCTGGGCATTTCCAATCCGCATTTGATAGACAGGCTTACTTCATTTGAATTTGGAAAATACCGCATCACAAATTTTGAAATGGAAACTTCCGCTATTTACGGACTTGGCAAGGCTTTGCGTCATAATTGCCTTTCTTTAAGTGCAATAATTGCCAATCGTATCCATAAAAATTTCAGTAAGGATGCTGGTTCTTTAATTAAAAAACTGATTATAAAATCTTTAGAAATCATAACAGAAAAATTATAAAATGAAAATTAAATTTGATAAATACCAGGGAGTGGGGAATGATTTTATTATATTCGACAACAGGGAAAATATCCTTAATAAGATAACGGCTGAACAGGTAAGTAAAATGTGTGATCGCCGTTTCGGTATTGGCGCCGATGGCCTGATGCTGCTCAATAAAAAAGAAGGTTTCGATTTTGAAATGGTTTACTTCAATGCCGATGGAAATGAAGGTTCGATGTGCGGCAATGGCGGCCGTTGCATTACACAGTTTGCCTCAACGTTAGGAATCAAAAAAAACCAATATTTATTTTATGCCGTTGATGGGATCCATAAATCTGAGATAACTTTAGAAAAGGAAATAAAACTTCAAATGAGTGATGTAACAAATATTGGTTTTGCACTTGATCATTATATTTTGGACACTGGATCACCTCATTACGTAAAATTTATCACCGGAATTAAAGATTTTGATGTAGTAACAGAAGGGCGCAAAATCCGTAAGAGTAAAGATTTTGCAAAGAAAGGAATTAATGTGAATTTTGTAGAAACATTAAGTGATGATAAAATTTATGTACGTACTTATGAGCGTGGAGTAGAAGACGAAACCCTTAGTTGTGGTACCGGTGTTACTGCCTCAGCCTTGGTGGCAGCTCACAATGATAATGGATTTAACAGGGTGGAAGTAAAAACAAATGGTGGTAATTTAAGTGTTGAATTCGATAAAAAAAGTGACATGGAGTTTGCAAATATATGGTTGTGCGGCCCCGCCACTTTTGTTTATTCAGGCGAAATCGAATTAAAAGTTTGAAATATGTTTAATGTTCGTGTGTATGGAATTTTGATCAATGATCAAGATCAAATACTGGTCAGTGATGAATATATCCGGGGTAAATATTATACTAAATTTCCGGGAGGAGGACTGGAAATAGGCGAAGGTACCCGTGATTGTTTAAAAAGAGAATTCAGAGAAGAAATGAATTTGGAGGTGGGAGTGGGAGATCATCTTTATACTACTGATTATTATCAGCAAAGTGCTTTTAATCCTGATGACCAGATCATTTCCATTTATTATTTTGTAAAACCCATGGAGCAAATTAATTTTCTTCTTACTCATAAAGAATTTGACTTCACCGAAGATCAATTAAAAGTTTATCGAGAAAAATCAGAGATAGAAACTTTTCGTTTTATTGATTTAAAAGATCTTTCTGAAGAAGAAGTAACGTTGCCGATAGATAAAATTGTCGTTGGCCTGGTAATAAATTTGATGGCTAAGAGAATTGAATCTTGAGCTTTCATCTGTACACTATAAAACCCTCATTTCCAGTTATAATTTCCTATCTTTGGCATATATATTTTTGACAATGGATGCAATTAAAATAAACGTAAACAAGCAAATGGATGGATACTCATTTAGTATCACACCATCCATTCGTGATTTTATTAAAAAACTTTTCCCCAATGCACATCCCGCTAACAATATTTTTGTTGGGTATGACACAAAAAGCAACTTTGAAATATATGTAGGCAAGCTCGAAAGCCATATTTATCCAGCTTTATTGGGTGTTGACAATGAGAACGATTTAAATCAATTTGGCGAAATTCAATTTATTGACACTCAAACAGGAAATATCTTACACAAAGTGACGCCACGTGACGAAAAAATTTAATCAATATTTAGGCAAGGCTGGACATCTAAATGTAATGTCAGAGTTTTTAATGATCGGTTGGAATGTTGCTATTCCTGAGGTTGATATTGGAGATGATATTTTTGTTGTGCAGGACGACAATGGCACATTAAGAAGAGTTCAAGTTAAAACATCAACTTCTACAGCTAGAAAAGACAGCTTTAGCGGACAATTCAGTGTGTCTGTTAAAAATCTTCGTAACATCTCTAATATTTTAGTTCACTATATTTTTCTTGTTAGATATAACAAAGAATGGTCAAAACCTGTTATAATTCGACAGGACTATTTACTTGACCATTTTGAAAACAATAAAGTAGGTTCTGAAGCGAAAGGAAACATTACGTTCTATTTTTCTTATACAAACGGCAAGGTTGAATGTTCTGGACAAGATTTTACAAAGTATATCAGAGACTTTACCGACTTTCCCAAAATAGAACATTGAGCAGACACTACAGATAACAACAAAAGGTTTGGCAATAGGCTGGTGAAGCCTGCCCGTACCGAATGGTACGTTCGGGCGGGGAATAACAATCGGCTAAGAATCGAAACCAGTCCCGCACGTGCGGGATTCCAGCAGACGAACAAAAATCAGCTTTTTGTTTCTATCTTTTCCCAAAGGGATTCCTGTGGAACATTTTTTTCTCCGGAGGAGTCGCTTTGGTTTCAGACTTAACGTTATAAAATACCAGCCCATCGCCAAGACCGTAAACGCTGTGCGCAATCTGCAATGAGGTAATTTTGAGTTACCAGATACCCATCCTGCATGCTTTAAGATTACATTAAAAAGAAAAAATAAAATTCAACTAATAAAAAAACGACGTTGATAATGGCAAGCCATTTTGGTAAAACAAAAGATTTTCCGGTAAGCATAATTATTAAATAAACAAGGCACATTAAAAAGTTAATAACTATAGCCGAAAATCCTAAAATAATAATAAGGTCTTTGAAAAAAGGAATAGGTAAGACTGCGCCTCTTCCTGTAGTTACAGCTTTTTTTGCTTCCAGTTTACTGAAGAATACAAAAAGCAAAAATGCGACATTGCAAATAAAAGTGAACTTAGAAAAAAATGAAATGATTCTCATTAAATAAATGTTTTGGAAATACTCCCGCCAAAATAATATTAATTTGCCGGAATAATTATTTTTTTAAATGGCAAATGTACTGAGTATTGTTACCTACAAAATTTTCCCTGCAAAATTAGGCGGCCAAAAAGGAATTGCTCTCTTTAACCAATATTTTTCAAAACAAAATAACCTGTTTTGCTTTACCATAAAAGATAATGATCCCTCGCTGGCTTCTTATAAAGTTTTTAATCTGCTTGACAATCATCGTTTGCGCTATATTAATATTTTTAATTTTGGATTGATAAAAAAAATTATCAGGGAAAATAATATTACACATATTATAGTGGAACATCCCTACTATGGATGGATGGGACTTTTGTTGAAATCTTTTTGCGGGGTCAAAGTAATCATTCATTCTCATAATATAGAAGCAGAGCGGTTTAAGACAGTAGGGAAGTGGTGGTGGAAAATATTATGGTATTATGAAAAATTCATTCATCAAAATGCCGATTTTACTTTTTGTATTACAGATCAGGATAGAAAATATTTCTTTGAAAATTATAAAATTCCTTATCAAAAATCTGCCGTTATCACCTATGGAATTTCATGGAATGTGGTTCCATCACCTGTTGAAAAAACGGAAGCAAAAAGCTGGTTAGTTAAAAAATATTCTTTAGCCCCGGAAACCAGTTTATTCCTTTTTAACGGAACATTGGATTACATGCCCAATCTTGTTGCGGTAAAAAATATCGTTGAAAAAATAAATCCTTTATTTATACAAAAAAATATTCCTTATAAAATAATTATTTGTGGCAAAGGCCTTCCTGGCGAATTGAATGAGTTGAAAGAATATGCAACACAAAATATTATTTATGCAGGGTTTGTTGATGATATTTCGATTTATTTTAAGGGCGTTGATGTTTTTATAAATCCTGTTACAGATGGAGGTGGCATCAAAACAAAATTAGTAGAATCCTTGGGGTATAACCTGAATGTGGTCTCTACTTTTAAGGGTGCGATAGGAGTAGATGAAAATATTTGCAACGGCAAATTACTTTTATGTGAAAGTGAGAACTGGCAGTCATTTGCTGATAAAATGGAAATTGCAATCACCATGAAACAATCCATTCCGGCTGTTTTTTTTGGACAATTTTTTTGGGAAAATATTGCTACAAAAGCGTCCACGGAAATAAGCGATTTATGATACATTGCCGCATATTAAATTTATCCAGTCCTAAAATTGGAATTCTAATTTTTCCGTGCCCGAAAGACATGGTCAGGCGGGGTTCGTTTACTGCTCCTTTGTACCTTCCGGCCCCTGGCAGGGCAGAAAGTTTTTATTCCATGATCTGTACCACGTGCGCCAATCTTCCATCTTTTGTCATACCTTCTATTACCACTCTGAAAGCGTTGGTTATATCATTATTAAAAAAGGTAAGGAGCACCTTATTTTTTCCGGGTGATGTTTGTACTGAAGGGTTCCAATAGAGTGTAGAGCGGAGATCTTTTTTATCATTATCATCACTTACTGTTTCATAATTGGGAGAATAAAACTGGCGAATAGCTGTATATCCGCTCACCGCATTATTCGATAATTCCTTACCCGGTTCCCGTTTTGTATCATTTCCTCTCCGTGTATAGATTGCGATGGCGCCACTACCACCGCCGGAACCTCCCATAAAAGGAGGTCGAAACACTTTTATATACGCCACATCCGTTACAGGAATGGAAGCAACCATTTCGGTCTGAGTTAGCATTTCATCTACATATATTTGGGGAGTGCCACCGCGCCATGAAAGTGTGGGCGGATTGCCTGGAGTAATTTGCAAGCCCGCTACTTTGCCCTGCAGGTATTGAAATATATCTGTCGCACCTAACGCAAAAGGATCAGTCAATAAATTAAATTGATAGTCATCTCCTCCTCCTGAAAATAATCCGGATGTATATTTTTTATCCATTTCGTCCAGGGTAGATTTCGGGCTTGCTTTTATGACTACCGTTGCTAAAACTTTACCTTTTAAATATTTTAATTCTCTTTCCAGTGCTTCGCTCAACTGAAGATGGTATTTATTTCCTGTGGTGTCTGAAAGATGATTATAATAAAACCCGTTGGCTTTGGTATTGTTAGTAAATGGCGGGAGCCTTCCGGGCATAAATTGTACTGAAATATCACCTCTTCCTTTTGATTTTGCAAGTTGATAATAGATGCGCGCCGTATCAAAAAGAATCAGATCGGGATCGCTAAAATTTCCATCACCACCCACCGCCGCAGTTATAATTTGAGGGCCTGTATTTTTTTGTGTTAACATTAAAAAAATAGCTCCCGCTTCACGCAATTGTGAAGGAGTAGAGCCATAGATTTTCCCGGAGAGGTAAAGATAAGATGTATCTCTCGGATATTTTATTACAGGATATTCCCCTTTTACTATTTTTTCCCAATCAAACCTGCGCCAGCCATGAGTAAGCATTACGAGGTCTAATTGTTCCATTATGGAATCGCTGTTATTAATAAAATAATGAGAAGGATTGTTTACTTTACCTTTTAATTCTCCGGTAAGCAACAAATGCGAAATGATATTATCTGATGTGTCATAGTCTATTCCTAAATCAGTTACAGATACAGATAGATCGGCCGAAAGGCTGTCGGGTACTTCAATTTGTATTTCATCTTTTGCCCGTTTATTTAATCCCCAATGCTGCACGGTCATTTGCGGCTGAAAAGAAAATTCTTCATTATTGACGTATGTAATTCTTTCTGCCAGTGGTCTCCACTGGTCATCAAATACCGTAATAGTCAAGATGCCACTGGGCAAATTTTCTGTCGGAATAACTCCTTCGGCATTTCCATCCTTTAATACTTTGATAATATTGAATACAGGCTGTTGATACATGGTTCCGATAACATGTAAATTATTCATAGCAGGTACTGATGCAGGCGCAGCATTTAATAAAAAGATACGTCTGTCACCTGAGATATTCACCTGGAGTTCAACTCCCTTTTGATCTATAGGAGGCAGTTGGGTAGTGTGTTCAACTCCTTTCTCATCTTCCCAGATAGCTGATAAAGTTTCATCCGGCTGAGGTTTTATAAAAAAATAACCCATTCCATCATGAATAATTTTGAGCGTGTTAACTATAGTGCCTTTATCATCCTTAATAACTCCTTTTATATTCAAAGGCCTTCCATATTGGTCGTTGGCTTTAAAAGCAATTTTATTAGTGACGCCTTCAATTGCGTCGCCACCTTCGGGGAAAAAAGTTAATTCGGGAATAATAGTATTAACTGAAGGTGTCGGGTTTTTTTCAACGGAAAATACTTTCAGATCTTTATTATATAAAAAGGCGGTATCAAAATTGAGCATCCATCTTGTATAAGCCTTTACATGTATAAAATGTCCTGTATAATTATCAGGAATTTCAAACTGGCCAAAAGCAGTACCGTCAATCACCGGTGATAAACTATGTAAAAGCAGTTTCCCATTATCGTCTGTCCAGTCAAGATAAACAGTTTTACTTTCATCAGACGGAAAAATTGCCTGCATCATATAAAGTTTATACCACACAGTTTCTCCTTGTGCATAGGTAGATTTATCATAGTGTAAATAGATTCTTTCCTGCCCATATTTGGCGGAATATTCTGCCAAAGTAGCATTGATATTTTGAGCGCCGGAATTAAAAATGGAAATAAAAAAAACGAGAACTCCTGAAATCAACTGCTTCATTTTTGAAAGAAAGTTATTAGTTTAAAATAAAGTGTGTAAATTAATCTAAGAATAAAATTAATCCAAAGACAAATTTAGTTTTAACAATAGCAATATTGCAATGTATTCAAAAAAAATTTAAACGTGGTTTCAGTCCTGTAACTTTCGTGCGGCTACATTCAATCAGATGGCCTGAAAGTCTTTAATAAAATCATTATTGAAATGCACTATGAAAAAAAAATTAAATACTATAGTTTTGCAAAAAAAAATTATGGCTTTTATTAAAGTTACCGAGCAACCTTCTGAATATCGCCATCTTGAAAAAATGACCATTAAAGAAATAATTACCAACATTAATAAAGAAGATTTCGTGGTTGCTGATGCGGTGAAAAAAGCATTACCTCAAATAGAAAAATTAATAACAGCCGTTTCTCAAAAAATGATAGAAGGAGGAAGGCTTTTTTATATTGGAGCGGGCACCAGCGGCAGGCTTGGAATTCTTGATGCGAGCGAATGTGTACCTACTTATGGTGTGCCCAAAGGCCTTGTGGTTGGAGTTATCGCCGGCGGAGAAAAAGCCATTGTAGATTCAATTGAAAATGCTGAAGATGATACTTCCCAGGGATGGAAAGATTTACAAAGTTATAATATTACCGAAGCCGATGTAATAGTGGGAATTGCCTCCAGCGGTACTACGCCTTATGTAATAAGTGCGCTGGAAAGATGTAAAGAAAATAATATTGTCACCGGTAGTATTGCCTGTAATCCTGAATCTCCTATTAGTTCTGTGGCAGATTTCCCGGTAGAAGTAATCGTGGGCCCCGAATTTATTACAGGAAGTACCAGGATGAAAAGTGGTACTGCTCAAAAGATGGTATTAAATATGATTTCTACCACTGCTATGATTCAATTGGGAAGAGTGGAAGATAATAAAATGGTGAACATGCAATTAACTAACCAGAAGATTGTAAAAAGAGGCACTCGTATGTTAATGGAAAAAACAGGAATAAAAGATGAAGCCACTGCAAAGGCTTTACTGCTCAAATATGACAGCGTAAAAAAAGCAATTGAACATTATAAATAAAATAAGTATCAAAATATTTGAAATTCCTTAAGGAGCAATAATAGAAATTGCTTTATCTAATTGAGGATCGTCCACATAATTATTAGGAAGAAAAATATTCTGAGGCCTTACCTTAATGTCGAAATCAGGAGGAAAACCTTTTCCTTCATATATCTTATTATCAATGTATTTGAACATAGTGGAAGAAGTGTATGCATTACCGTAATAAGATACGTTTCCGGAAGCGATGTCAGTTCCTACTTTTCCGAAATTGAATGAACCTGCATTAAAAACAGCATTTTCGGTAAGTGGGCCGTTGGCGCCCCAGGTAGTATCACCAACAAAAGTAGTATTGGGCAATAGTTTAAGAGACATAGTGGTTAATTCTGACAGGCTAACAGATTCTCCATCTGCTAATACAACGATTGGGTTTGTGTAAGCCACAGCACCGGCGGTAGGGGTAACTATTGCATCGGCCCATGGCGTATAATCCAGTCTCCCATCGCCATTCTTGCTTCGGGTATATCCAACGTGGAGTGGACTGGAAATAAGACTACCAACCAAAAAATTCAGGTCTTCCAAATCGCCACCACCATTACCACGCACATCAATGATCAGTCCCTTTATTGAAGTATTTTTTAATTGAGAAAAGAAATAATCTAACACAGGTTTGACTTTCGGAAAGCCACCCTGGTATTCTGTTACTAAACTAAAACTACTAAATGACAAATACAAAACCTTGCCGTTATTAATAGTTCCTGAGACAACCATAAAATTACTATTGCTCGAAACAGTATCAATGGCAATATGTTTAGATGTGGAATCTAAGTATAAAGAATCAATCAGATCGGTATAATAGAATTTACCATCCGCACTGGGAACATATGGTGCCGTCCCGAATAAATTTTCAATAAATAAAGGATTTTTTAATTTTCTGTCGTGAGCCGGCTGAATAAAGCCTCCATCCGGGAAAAGGGTATAATGCGAATCCACCAATCCATCAACCATTTTTTTAAAGTATCCCTGTGCTGTAGTCTCGTCAGATGAATCGTAAAGATTCAATTTCGAAAATAGCGGGTTGTAAATTTTGTACATGTTATCCCAGTTTGTAGTATCAATACTCCAGAATACATAATCGTAGTTCATGTCGTTCCAGAAGTCATTGAACACCTGGCTAAAATTTCCGGTCAAGGTACTCCCAGACTGGTTTACAGTAGTGATTTCTTTTTTGCAGGATGAAAGACATACAATAAATACAGCTAAAACCAAAATTGTTTTAAAAGAATTATAATTGCGGCGTTTCATATTTAGAAGAAGTTTTATTTTTATGAAGTAGTTTTCATTTATTCATTTTCCCAATAGCTAATTACTTTTTACCACCTAATTCATACAAACATCCAAAAGAAACTGCTACTGTTTCATTATATCGGGGAACTAAATTGATCTCATAATCTTTTTGTTGGTCTGACATAGATTGATAATATCTTGCTTCTCCGAAAAAAAGATATTTATTATTCATTTCATAACTCATACCCACGCCGGCAAGCAATCCTAATTCTATTCTATTGTCTTTTGTATTGTCGAATTGGTATTTTTCATTGTAATTATAGGGTATGTATTCATCAAATACATTATTGGGTTGGGCATTATTGACTGTATTAGTATATGCGGGTTGATCAAGGATGTTTGGCATGGTTCCTTTTATATGGGACGAAAGCCAATAGCCACCATAACCTCCTAAATTTAAAAAGCCTTTTAACTTTTCGCCGCCAAAAGAAAAATGCGCCATTAATGGTAATTGTACATAACTATTTGTATTATCCTGGTAAATACCCTGAAAAAAATCAGTTCTTGCCAGTTGATAATTCTTTTGCATATAATTTGGATCGGCCTGAAAAGCCAACCAGTCATTTATTTTATAAAGTACCGGAATCCCAATGGTGAATCCGTAGGACGGATTGTACTCTGTAGATACTAAGTTAGAAACATTAGTATTAAGGTAGTTTTTAGTACCACCGCCTTCAAGACCGATAGATAATTGTGATTTTACCTGAATAGAGAGAGAAAAGAAGAAAAAAAGACTATATAGAAAGAATTTTCTTTGTTTCATAAACGGGTTTTAAACAAATGTTTAATTATGAAGAATTTTGATTTAAAAGTTTTATTTCTGTTTAATTGGCGAAACAAAAAGCTAAATTATCATATCAGTATTATCTAAAATTAATAATGTTTTATTTTGGGAGCACATTAACATTGTTAAAATCTTTTGGGTGATTTTACGGGAAATAATCTTTTGATAAAAAGATAAGAAGTATATTCCAATCAGAATTCCATTCAATTTTTCTACACAAATCAGCCTTTAAAAAACAGAAATAAATACAATTTATAATAAAACCTGTTGCGAAAAAAGTTTTTTTAATGTTTCACCGGGATTTGTAGTAAAACCAGGATGCACTTTTGAAGTTTGCAAAATGGTACTTCTTGTTGCAGTGAGCCAACGGAAACGCTCAGCAGTAATCAGCTTACTTATAGGGCCACCGTCAACGTCTCCCCGACAAATTTTCTCGAATGTTTTTAAATGATCCGTAATTTCCTCAATATCAATATCCGGGGAAAAATATCTTAACTTCTTCTCATTTAATTCAAATGTCACTCCTAAAAATTTTTGCTTTGCGCAATATAATATCACTCCTATATTCAGAAATTCCTCGCGTTCCACACGCGGTACCAGGCGAATAACAGCATATTCATATAATTGATTCTCTTGCATGCTTCGCTTCTTTTGTAAAGATTTCTGAATTAGCTATTCGCGTTTCTAAATATTGTATATATGCCTGGTGGTGTTCGTTTACCGTTTTGAATGCGGCCTCATTTCCGAGCCATTCATCCGGAATCAAAAAAACAATATCACGAATTATTTCTTTTGAAAGGATATTTCGGAACTCTTTATCTACAGCATCCAGCATACTTGCCTGTGGTAGTAACACGTGATCTTTTACGTGTAAAAAAGGTTTAATCGCCTGTTCTTTCCAATCCTTCCACGAATGATGAAAATAGAGTGATGCACCGAAATCTATCAGCCACAATTCTTTATGCCATAGCAACATATTCGTATTTCGCGAAGTTCGGTCCACATTGGTAAGCAGGCAATCAAGCCATACGATTTGTGATGCCAGTTTGGGATCAATAACTGATACAGCAGGATCGTAAGTTATAGATCCCTGGAGATAATGCAGGCCAAGATTAAGCCCTACGCTGGCACGAAGTAAATCCTGTATTTCTTCATCGGGTTCAGTACGGCCAAAGGCTTCATCTAAAATTGCGAATACAATCTCCGGCACACGTAAACCAAGGGCACGGGCTATTTCTGCGCCTACGAGTTCAGCAATAAGCGCTCTCGTACCTTGTCCCGCTCCGCTAAATTTAATTACATAATGGAATTCATCATCTGCTTCGGCAATGGCCGGCATTGAACCGCCTTCGCGCAAGGGCGTTACATACCTGGTTACATGAACAGTTCTTATTTCTGGTGTATTATATGCCATAGAATAAGGCACAATTTACAATAAGAAGAATAAGAAATAATGAATCAGAAATAAAAAAAGGTAAAAGAGCGGTTAAACCTGGAAGGTTGAATGTTGATGGAAACCTATGAATGTTTACAGCAGTAAAATAATTCCCGCATGGTCAACTCATTAGCGAAGCAATATCAGTGATTTTTTTCCATAAAATGACTGTCATGTGTAAACGCAAAATTGTGTGAAGAAAAGTCAGCCTATCCTTAAACTGCAATTGAGATCAATTTCATCAATGGTAGCTCCCATATTTTTATAAAAGTGAATTGCATTCGTATTCCAGCTGGATACCAGCCACCGAACATTTTTACATTGTTCTTGTTTTGCAAGATCAATTATGGCATCTAAAAGTTTTTTGCCAATAGCATGTCTTCTGAAAGCTTTTTTTACATATAAGTCGTCAAGGTATAAGCCTTTTCCTGTCCAGGAATAATACGTAAAAAAGAAAGTGACAAATCCGGTGATCTCTTTATCTGCTTCTGCTACAAGGCATTGAAAAAAGTTTTTGTCCTTTATCATTTGCTCAAGAGTATTAGTGACCTTCTCCGGAGTTTTTTGAAAAATAGAAAATTCTTTTATTAAAGAGGCGACAACAGGGAAATCCTGCTCATCGGCTTTTCTTATTGTTATATTCATTTTCTGTTTCGTTAATGTTTTCTAATTTAAATTATATAGAGCTGTATTTGAATATATTCATTCCAGCTAAATAATAAAGTTAATGACAATTTATTTTTGGGAATGATCAATATTATTTCCGGAACTTTTTTTTCATTGAAGTGAATAATAAATAAATGTGAAAATGGAGTAAGCAGTAAACGGATAAATAAATGGATTTTCTATCTTGTTAATCCACTAATTTGTACGAAGTAAAATCCTGGAATAAAGGATTGCCTTATTAAAATAAATAACGTTTTTTTCGATACAAATTTGGCAACTATTTTAATAAATTAAATAATAATTTTGTAAGAATGCAGGATATAGAACCATACGACAACTGGCATTATCTATACACATCAGAGAATGATGAACTCTCGCCTTTTTATGGCCGTGAGTATAGTGAATTTGAATTTTCCAACACCGTGTACAATTATTATATTCATCCATTGTGGGACGAATTTGGAAGCCGCACTTTATATCTTAAAGTTTTAATGGCAGATTATGAGGAGCAATATGTTATCATAGAACTGATAGGGGAGTGGAACGATGCAATAGAGAATGATATTATGGGACTTAAACGTGAGGTGATTGATGAATTTCTGCGGCAGGGAATTACGAAATTTATCCTGATCACAGAAAATGTGCTCAACTTTCATAGTAGTGATGATTGCTATTATGAGGAATGGAGAGAGGATGTGAAAGAATTAGGTGGCTGGATTGTTTCATTAAATATGCCCTCACAAACACAACATGATTTTATAAAAGCCCGGCTCCATAATTATGTGGAACTCCTCGATATACCTGCGTGGCGTACTATGAAACCGGAAGTACTCTTTAACCAGGTTGACAACCTTTTATTACGAAGATTAGAATAATAAAAAATAGCTTTCAAAAAAAAATCCCGTTGTAATTTTTACAACGGGATTTTAAAAATGAGAAAATATTATTTACGCATTATCGCCTGATGATTCTTCTGTAGCCTCCGGTTCCTTTGCTTTTGAAACTTTAGATTTAGGTTCCTTAGTCTCTTCTTCTTCTACGATTTTTGCCTTTGGTTCGTCTGCTTTTTCAATTTCATCTTTTGTTTCTTCTACTTTTTTCTTTTTGGCAGGAGCCTTTTTAGCCACTACTACTGTTTCTGCAGGAACTTCTTCAATTTTTACTTCTGCTTTTACAGGTTCCTGGCTGGTTTCGTTGTCCATTTTCTTTTTCAGATCAGCCAAAACCCCAAGATCTCCCAAAGTAGTTTTTTCTACTTTGCTTTGCAGATTCTTCACTACTTTTTTGGTATTTTCTGCTTCTGCTCTTTTTTCATTCAGCTTAGCATTTTTTTCATCTGCTTTTTCTTTTTCCCAGATGCGGCTATGGCTTAGAATTATTTTTTTATCATTACGGTCAAATTCAATAACCATAAATGGAGCGATCTCATCCAGGCCAATTAATTTTTCATCCTCGCGGCGCAGGTGACGGGCAGGAGCAAAACCTTCCAGTCCGTAAGGAAGCTGAATAGTAGCGCCTTTATCATCACGGCGTGTTACGGTTCCTTCATGAATACTTCCAACAGGGAAAGTTTCTTCAAGAGAGTTCCATGGATCTTCTTCTATTTGTTTGTGGCCCAACTGAAGCTTGCGGTTATCCTTATCAATGCTCATAATTATGACATCAATACTTTCGCCAACTTTCGTGTATTCATTGGGATTGTTAAAGCGTTTCAGCCAGCTAAGGTCGCTGATGTGTATCATGCCGCCAATGCCAGGTGAAAGTTCTACAAACACACCATAAGGGGTAATGTTTTTTACCAATCCTTTGTGCTTGCTACCTTCCGGATATTTGGTTTCAATTGTATTCCATGGGTCTTCTGTCATTTGCTTGATAGAAAGGCTCATCTTGCGATCTTCTTTGCTGAGTGTTACAATTTTTGCTTCATATTCATCTCCCAACTTGAAGAATTCTTTTGCATTGATCGGAGTATTTGCCCAGGTAATTTCACTTACGTGAACTAATCCTTCCACGCCCGGATAAATTTCAAGGAATGCACCGTAATCTTCTATGTTTACTACTTTCCCTTTTACAATTTCACCTTCTTTGATATTTTCAGGAAGCGTATCCCATGGATGAGGAGTCAATTGTTTTAATCCAAGGCTGATACGTTTTTTATCATCATCAAAATCGAGAACAACCACATTTAACTTCTGATCGAGTTTCAATACTTCGCCCGGATGATTGATACGGCCCCAGCTTATATCAGTTATATAGAGCAAACCATCGAGGCCACCGAGGTCAAGAAATGCACCAAAGTCTGTGATATTTTTAATAGTTCCTTCAAGTACCTGGCCTTTTTCAAGTTTACCTATTATTTCAGCACGCTGTTGTTCGATGTCACTTTCAATAAGAGCTTTGTGAGAAACAACTGCATTCTTAATAGTTTCATTAATTTTCACTACTTTAAATTCCATTGTTTTACCTACAAACTGATCGTAATCGGTAACCGGTTTTACATCAATTTGAGATCCTGGCAGGAATGTTTCCATTCCGAAAACATCCACAATAAGACCGCCTTTGGTTTTGCTGGTGACAAGTCCTTTCACAATTTCGCCGGTCCTATGCATTTCTACAATTTTTTCCCAGGCACGTGTAGTTCTGGCCTGTTTGCGACTAAGGTGCAGATTGCCATCTTTATCTTCTTTTTCGGCTACCATCACTTCTACTTCGTCGCCTACTTTAAGATCTGGTATATCGCGGAATTCATTTAAACTTACCAGGCCATCGCTTTTAAACCCGATATTTACCACCACATCTGTTTTGGTCATGGCTACTACTGTTCCATTCACCATTTCATTATCGTTGATCTGCTTAAAAGTTTTGTCGTAAACTTCATCATACTTTTCCCTTTCCGATTTGTTGTAGTAAGTGACATTTCTTTTGTCAATTCCCCAGTCAAAATCATCGTGAGGAGTGGAAAGCGCTTCTTCGTGGGTCTCTTTTTGGGTAGGTTGTGGTTCTGAAGCAGCTACTGTAGATTCCACATCAGGAAAATCAGGAAAAGGAACTCCTTCTATACCACCCTGTGGTTGATTTTCGGTTATTACTTCCTGGCCTTCATTTGTTGTTTCTTTATTTTCTAAATCCATTTTGTTTTCAGCAGGTAATTTTGTTATTGCTGCGGGCTATGTTAGCTCCCTGCTTATCAGCATTTGATTAATAATAATTTTTTAAAAAATGTAATACCCAATTTTTTATTTTTGGGAGTGCAAAGGTATGATAATTTAAGAATTTGAGGCAAAAAGAACGCATTAAATTAGAAATCATCATTAAAAGTTGATTTACCGTAATTGGAATAAATAACCGGGTTCTTTTTGTTCTATTTAATATTAAACAGAATCATTTCATTTAAAAATAAAAATGGCTGAAGAATGACAGCCATTTTAAAGTATCATATTATTTAAAGAGATCCAAAGTTTATTGGGCCATGCCCGGTGGCATATCGCCCTGGCTACCCTGGTCATTCATATTTTTTCTTTTAAACAAAGAAAAATCTGTTTTTCCAAAACGCCAGCTCAGATTTAATCTCAGTTTCTGGGGGTCCATTTGCCTGTCAACATCCTGTACAGAATAGATATCGCTTGAAAGATATGATTCAGAATGAATTTTTGTTATCCGTGTCCTGAGAATATCGTTAATGCTGAGTGATACGGTAAGTGATTTGCTTTTCAGGAAATCTTTTTTAATAGCTGCATCAAACCCGTATATCGGTAATGAATATCCGTTGGCTGTTGAAAGGTTTCCTCCGCCCCAATGGTTGCCGCCGCCACCATCTATTCCGGGAGGTAAAATGGTTTTACTTGTATAATCACCGGTAATTTGAAGTGTTATACTTTTAGGCAAAGTAAAAGTGCTGTTAATCTTGCCAAACCAGCTTAGTTTTTGATTGTTGAGACCTGCCTGAACATTGCTGCCGTTTATTTTGGAGTTATAAAAATTTACATTAGATGTTAAGCTCCACCAGGGCGCCAGTCTGTTCAGAGAAGTAATTTCAAGCCCATAAGCTTCCGAACTATTTGCATTGACGTAAGAACTTATGAATACTGAATCATTATAAGCGGGATTGGGGTTCTTATCCCAATATTGATATCTCGAAATTAAATTATTAGTGCCCCGATAATATAAAGTAGCTATCAGATTGTTTCCGTTTTTAAAATTCACATCGTAGTTGAGTTCCATCAAATTCGTAAACTCGGGTACAAGCGACGCGTTTCCTTTACTTATATTCAATGGATCGCTGAAATCATAGTAAGGAATCAACTGATAAAAATTA
Organism: Hanamia sp.; assembly: GCA_036509335.1. Lineage (GTDB taxonomy): Bacteria > Bacteroidota > Bacteroidia > Chitinophagales > Chitinophagaceae > Ginsengibacter. The sequence goes on along the minus strand of DATCFT010000030.1, from coordinate 27,880 downwards.
GGGCGGTTTATTTTCCTTGAATAGTTTAATTGAATGTCTTCTTTGTCATTAATTTTTTGAGTCAGAAAAACACTTGGGAAAAAACTCAAAGGATAAGAATTTTTGAATACCTGGTTAGAGTCAACCAATTCGCCACTGTATTTTGAACTTTCTATTCGTCCACCTAACTGGTAGGTAAAATTATGGATCATTTGGGAAAAAGTAACGTAACCGGCATATACCTGGTCTTTGTATTTGTAATTACTATTCATAGCCGCTACTCCTTCATATTTTCCCGATGCATCATCCAAAAGGAAATTCTGATTATTACTATTGGAATTTCTGATAGCTCCTCTCAAACCTGCTTCCAGCTTTATTTTATCGGTGATCGGATTGGTGTAATCTGTTTGAATCGTTAAATTATCACTGGTGCCAGTCCCCAAAGTTTGTTGATCAGCTAATGGTCCGTTTGGTGTATTATCTGCATTGTAATATTGGCTTGCTACCTCCTGAAGATTGGTGTTTTTGCTATAGTCATAATTTACATCAGCAGTAATATTTTTGTTGGGTTTTGCAAAATTGTGCTTAAAGCTTAACCTTCCATTATAATTATTCCATGTAAAATTTCCGGTGGAATTACTGTTGCCGGTATTATTAATGGAATTATTAGCATCGAACACGGTATCTCTTATAATATTGAGCAACTGGGTATTGCCAAATTTTCCCTTCCTGATGCCACCTGTAAGAGTGAATGTATTTCTGTTATCTACAAAATAATCAAACCCTAAATTTCCCCCGGCCATTCTGCCATCGCGGTTCTGAGTTCCATTTTGTAAAAGTGTGGCCTCTGTGCCGTTTACATTATCAACACGATTGTTGGTGATCGTACCTTTTGATTTGAAATGAAAGTAATTACCGCTTGCAAAGAAATTTATTTTACCCTGGCGAATATTCAGGTTGCCTCCTAAGGAACTTCCCAGCCTGGTATCAGCGCCAGCTCTCAGGTTGCCGTTATACCCTGGTTTTTTATTTTTCTTCATTACTATATTGAGTATGCCGGCGCCGCCTCCGGAAGCATCAAATTTTGCGGAAGGATTGGTAATGATCTCTACAGTTTCTATTTCATCAGCCGGTATTTCATCAAGCGTTAAAGTAGTGGGTCTTCCATCTATAAAAATTTGAGGAGTCGCATTTCTGAGAGTAACATTTCCGTCAATATCCACATTTAGCGATGGCACATTTCTCATTACATCTACAGCCGTGCCGCCTACACTGGTAAGACTTTGACTTACATTAAAAACCTTGCGGTCAATATTCATCTGCATCAGGCTCTTGTTAGCAGTAACTACCACGCCTGCTAATTCTTTCGCTTCCGGTTGCATTTTTATATTTCCAAGATCTTTATCTATGGCATTTAACATCTGACTCATATCACTGCCACCCATTTTTAAATTAAAAGAGATCTTTTCATTATAAGCGGTATGTCCCACTGAAGTTATGGTGATTTGATACGCTCCGAAAATGGGGAGTTTATCTATACTGAATTCACCTCTTTTATTGGTAAGCATTGCAGCTACTACCATTTCCTTCTGTTCTTTGGTGGCGGGATCCATCTTGTTTTGCATTAATTGAACTGAGGCAGCTTCAATTGGTTTATCGGTATTGGCATCCATTACTTTTCCATAAAAATGACCAAGGTTCATATTTCGGCTACCGGCTTTGCCAGGAGCGCCACCCTGCGGATATTGGGCCATCGCTGATGCTGATACAATAAAGGATAAAATTATTAAATAGATATGTTTAGGAATCATTCTCATACAGGTATTAAAGGTTTTAGGTTTTTTTAAAATTTGTTCGCAAAATTGAATTAATATTCCGATACAAAATATCTAATTATGTATGAATGGTATATAGAAAAGAACAGGCGGCGAAAAATTGCGTATGGTACCTTCAAATAAGTATTAGAAGTAGATAGATATTTTTAAGAGAAGGAAAATACTTCGTTGCATGACTTTTGGAAAGTTTTTTTGAGACTTTTGAAAAAATATAAAAACTACCCAACTTTCCAAAAGTTTTTCATAAAACAAAATTCCATTTATTTCCTGCCCTCCGAAGGAGTCCTTTGGACGAAACCCGCCCGGATGACCCCGTCGGACGGGGACACAGTCAGGCGGGTGTTCATCTACTATAAACTTTCCAAAAGTTAGAACTCTTTTATTGATTCAAACTTTTTGATAAATCACAACTATCATTTTTATTCAGGCGCTCAATAAAACTTTTGGAAAGTACAGCGTTGCATGACTTTTGGAAAGTTTCTTTGAAACTTCTGAAATAAGTAAAAGAGCATCCAACTTTCCAAAAGTTTTTCATAAAACCCAATTCCCAATTATTTCCTGCCCTCCGAAGGAGTCCTTTGGACGAAGCCCCAATTTGGCGCAAGGTTGTAGCCTTTGTGTTAGCGCAAGCGTCCGCTTGTGCTATTATTGGAAGGAGAATTGTATATTTACTTTATGAGCCGAAAATATAAATTCCATGATAATGATAAGTTGTATTTTATTTCCTTTGCTACGGTGCATTGGATTGATGTTTTTGTAAGAGAAGAGTACATGAAAATAGTTCTTGATAGTTGGAAGTTCTGTCAGGAAAAGAAAGGTCTTGAAATATATGGTTGGTGTATAATGCCAAGCCATGTACACATGATAATTGGTAGCAATAAAAATAAATTAGAAGATATTGTTCGGGATATGAAAAGTTTTACATCAACAGCCCTTAAAAAATCTATTAAAGAAAATGTGCAGGAAAGCAGAAAAGAATGTGTGATATGGATGATGGAAAGGGCTGGTAATAATAATGGTAATAATAATGATTGGCAATTTTGGCAGCAACATAATAAACCATTAGAGATTAAAGATCAGGAAATGTTTGACAAAATTTTGGAGTATACATATGAATCCTGTTACGGCCGGCTTTGTAACCAAACCCGAGAATTGGAAATATAGTAGTGCAAGAGATTTTTGCACTTCAGAAAGCAGATTTGAGAAAGGGTTGATTGAATTGAAATTTAGTTCCTGATTACAATGGCACAAGCGGACGCTTGCGCCAACTGGGGGCCGCCGCCGGAAGCATCAAATTTTGCGGAAGGATTGGTAATGATCTCTACAGTTTCTATTTCATCGGCGGGTATTTCATCAAGCGTTAAAGTAGTAGGCCTTCCATCTATAAAAATTTGAGGAGTAGCATTTCTGAGAGTAACATTTCCATCAATATCCACATTTAGCGAAGGTACATTTCTCATTACATCTACGGCCGTGCCGCCCACACTGGTAAGGCTTTGGCTTACGTTAAAAACCTTGCGGTCAATATTCATCTGCATCAGGCTCTTGTTAGCAGTAACTACTACGCCCGCTAATTCCTTCGCTTCAGGCTGCATTTTTATATTTCCCAGATCTTTATCTATGGCATTTAACATCTGGCTCATATCACTGCCACTCATTTTTAAATTAAAAGAGATCTTTTCATTATAAGCTGTATGTCCCACTGAAGTTATGGTGATTTGATACGCTCCAAAAATGGGGAGTTTATCTATACTGAATTCCCCTTTTTTATTCGTAAGCATTGCAGCCACTATCATTTCCTTGTGTTCTTTGGTGGCGGGATCCATCTTGTTTTGCGTAAGTTGCACCGAAGCAGCTTCAAGTGGTTTATTGGTATTGGCATCCACTACCTTTCCATAAAAATGACCAAGATTCATATTTCGGCCACCGGCTTTGCCAGGAGCGCCACCCTGTGGATATTGGGCCATCGCTGATGCTGATACAATAAAGGATAAAATTATTAAATAGATATGTTTAGGAATCATTCTCATACAGGTATTAAAGGTTTTAGGTTTTTTTTAAATTTGTTCGCAAAATTGAATTAATATTCCGATACAAAATATCTAATTATGTATGAATGGTATATGGAAAAGAACAGGTGGCGAAAAATTGCGTATGTTACCTTCAAATAAGTATTAGAAGTAGATAGATATTTTTAAGAGAAGGAAAATAGAAATTGTGAATATTTGTCTATTTGCCGTGTCTGGCAGGTTTGTTTGCTGCAGAAAGAAATGTATAAGGTTAGAATTGAAAAAGCAATACTATACTTTGCAAGGGGTAAATTAGTGAGTTTTTCAAGCTAAATAATTGACTGTTTTTCCTTATTTATTTTCCATCAAACTTTGGAAAGTTATTGGGCTCACTTTTGTAAAAGGCTTTCCAATAAAACTTTCCAAAAGTTTCTTCAATAAAACTTTTGGAAAGTACAGCGTTGCATGACTTTTGGAAAGTTTTTTTGAGACTTTTGAAAAAATATAAAAGCTATCCAACTTTCCAAAAGTTTTTCATAAAACAAAATTCCATTTATTCCTGCCCTCCGAAGGAGTCCTTTGGACGAAAGCCGCCCGGATGACCCGGTCGGACGGGGACACAGTCAGGCGGGTGTTCCCACGCTATCCTTAGAATGTTCAAATAAAAAAGTGCTGCTGTCCGTATGTTTTGAACTACGGACAAATAAGAAGATATAATTTTCGTATAGGCTTTACCCTGCTGTTGGGCAAATGGAGACATTACGGCTAGCAGTTTGCAAAGCAGTGACGTACTCACTCCTGATGCTACGGATTTTTTAAATAATCAGCCTTATGTGCCGGCTATCGTACTACTATCAGCTTTTATTTGTAATTTCATCTTTGGTAATTTATTGAGCCGTGGTTTAGGGCAAAAAATTTATTAATCAACAGGCTTAGATTTTCTTTTATAGAGAAGTAAAAATTCAAAAATTTATATGCCATGGATACTTATTTGATAGAACTTACTAATAGCAATGCATACAGGTTATTACAAGATTTAGAAGACTTGAAAATAATTAAAGTCCTAAAAAAAGAGATGCATAAAAATAAACAAACCCGCAAAAGCAGTACTGCACAATTTCGGGGAGCGCTTAAATTGAGCAATGAACAATATTTGGATTTTCAAAAACACGCTAAAGATATACGCAACGAATGGCAGGACAATATTTGATTGACACAAACACAGTTATTGATTATCTTGATAACAAGCTTCCTGCTAATGGAGCCAGTATGTTAGATATGGAAAAATTGGATATTTCGGTAATTACAAGAATGGAATTATTGGCATGGCCCAACGCCGAACAGGAACAAATATCTATATTGAACCAGTTCATCAATACTGTAGTTATTTGGGGCCTTGATGAACCTGTAATTTTAAAAGGAATCGAGATAAGAAAAGAGTATCATATCAAATTGCCTGATGCAATAATAGCCGCTACTGCATTGGTATATGATTTAAGTTTAGTAACTCGTAATATTGGTGACTTCAAAAATATCAAAGGCATAAAATTGATTAATCCATGGAATATATAGTGAATGGAAGAGGACTAATTGAGGTATTTACATTTATGCGTTGTTGTTATACTTCTTTGGATTGCAGTAAACGGAGGAATAAAGGAGATTCTTATTTCCACCCGCTATCCGTAGTACCTCAAAATAACAAAAGTGTTGCTGTCCGTATGTTTGTTCTAAAGGAACTCATTTGAGTAACTACTGACAAGTAAGAAGATAAAGTTTTCGTATATGCCTCCTGTTATAATCTTAAAAAATAGAAAAACCGATTATTTTTTGCTTTACTTCTATCACCTACAACTGCCTAAGTAATTACCATCAGCGGCAAAGGAACGATCAGCTATGTATATGATGCGCGGGTAACAAGTTGAAAATAACCGTAGTTGACCAGGCGAATGACTCCATTAAGTTCAGCCGTTGGTGAGGCTCCCGCTACAAAACCCTTGCTCAACACCAACTGCGGTAAAAAAAAGGGGTTATTTTTAAAAGTAAAAAATGGATTTGCTTTTTACACTAAATTTTTAACTAATTTTGCTCTCCGAAAATGGTGGTTGTAGCTCAGTTGGTTAGAGCATCAGATTGTGATTCTGAGGGTCGTGGGTTCGAGCCCCATCATCCACCCCAAAAATCCCACTTTTGTGGTTTTTTTACTTTTATTAACTACAATAATCCTTTCAGAAAACCGTATATACTATTTACAAATCCTTTGTTAATTCAATCCCTTAGTTTTAAAGTACAAATTTAATTTCTGTTACTTTTACTTATGAACCCAATAATCAGTTTTATTATGAGCAAAAAATTTATTCCCGTACTTATCATTCTTATTTTGGCCGGCCTTTTTATAGGCTATGGCGTTATGGGAAGAAACGACAAACGCAATGATGACCCAAAAGCAAAATACCAAAAAATACTTCGTAATGTAGGTATCGTTTTGGAACAGGGACATTATAACCCCAAGAAAATTGACGACAAATTTTCACAGGAAGTTTTGAAAAAATTCGAAGATGATCTGGATCCTGATAAATATATTTTCATACAATCGGATATTGATGCTTTCAAAAAATATGAAAACAGGATTGATGATGAAATTCACGGAGCACCGCTTGAGTCTTTTTATGCCATTACCGATGTTTATTTAAAAAGAGTGGACGAGGTAGCTTCTTCCTACAAAGAAATTCTGAAAAAACCTTTTGATTTTTCAAAAGAGGAATACCTGCAAACTGATGGGGACAAAAGGACATATCCAACCTCAATTGCTCAAAGGGATGAGTATGGAAGAAAGCGCCTGAAATATCTTGTATTGGTACGATATGTGGACCTCCAGGAATCAAGGGAGGCTAATATGAAAAAAGACTCTGCTTACAAACCTGATTCCTCCCTTCAAAAAGAAGCAATAGATATTATTTCAAAACAAATGGATCGTTATTTTCAAACCTTAAAAAATCACAATTCTTCTGATGAATTATTCAGCACTTTTGTAAATGATATTACAGGCACTATGGATCCTCATACTACTTATTTTGCGCCGGTTGATAAAAGAGGTTTTGATGAAATGCTCAGCGGGACCTTTTATGGAATAGGTGCTCAGTTGCAGCAAAAAGATGGAAAAATTACGATTGCCAGCCTTATAACAGGAATGCCTGCATGGAAGACCGGAAAAATAACTCCCGGTGATGAAATAATGAAGGTGGGTCAGGGAAGTGCAGCGCCGGTAGATATTACGGGCTACGCAGTTGAAGATGCTGTAAAATTAATCAGGGGAGAAACTTTGGGATCAGAAGTAAGGCTTACATTAAAGAAAGCCGATGGAACGATAAAAGTGATTCCTATTTTAAGAGGTAAAATTTCTTTGGAAGCCACATTTGCAAGAAGTGCAGTTATCAATAATAACGGTCACAAGATCGGCTATATTTATTTACCCGAATTTTATGCCAACTTCGACGATCCTTCTGCAAGACGCTCTGCGACTGATGTAGCTAAGGAAGTAGTAAAATTAAAAGCAGCACATGTGGAAGGAATCGTAATAGATCTTAGAGGTAATGGAGGAGGCTCTTTATCGGATGTAGTGGATATGGTTGGATTATTTGTAAAAGGTGGCCCCGTGGTGCAGGTGAAAGGCCGCGATGGCGCTCCAAGTGTGTTAGATGCCAAAGATAAAGATGTGTTGTATTCCGGCCCATTAGCAGTTATGGTGGACGAATTAAGTGCTTCGGCTTCAGAGATATTTGCTGCGGCTATACAGGATTACCACAGGGGAATTATCATTGGATCCTCTACTTATGGAAAAGGTACCGTGCAAAGAAACGTATCGCTGGATCCCCAATCTGAGAATCCTTTTTTCAGTCATCCTGACGAAGGACTCGGCGATTTGAAACTCACTTTCAGAAAGTTTTATCGCATTGATGGGGGTGCTACACAATTAAGAGGTGTTACACCTGATATTATGTTACCTGACAGGTTGGAAAACGCTAAATTACGTGAAAAGGATAACCCTGACGCCCTACACTGGGATGAAATTCCAAAAGCCAGTTATTCACTTTGGGATCCTGGATATAGCTACGCTCCCGTTGTTGCCAGTTTCAATTCGCAGATCAACAAAAGCGTGGATTTTGAAGGGATTAAAAAAGAAACAGATTTACTTGATAAATACAGGGATGAAGAAACACCATTAAACATTGTAGCGTATAAAAAAATGCAGAAAGAGATTAAAGAAGCAGCAGATAAATTAGATGCTTTTTCCAAAATGCCAACTAACCTTAATGTTGATACTTTACCCTCTGATACTATCGAAATGGCCGGTGATACTTCAAAAATCACCCTGGAAAATCAATTTATAAAGTCAATTAGCAGTGATATTTATGTAGGTGAAACGATTAAGGTGCTGGAAAAAGTAATAGGAGAGCAGCAATTGGCAGAAAGTAAATAATTTCATACTTAAAATTATTTTTATTAAAACCGGTGGCAACACCGGTTTTTAATTTTTATTAGCGTGGATCGTTAAATGATAAACGAAAATAATCTGGTACAGTAGAGAAACACCTTCCTGACCGTCATTCGGGCAGGAATAATTACCTTTTCTATTTTGCGAAATAAAAGAGGAATGGTTCTTTAAAAAATATCTTTTTTTATAAAAACATGAATTTATTATCAGCTATCAGATAACATAGATTTATTTTGTAAGGGAATTTCATTTAATAACTCATCACAATAAATTATTTTCTAAATTTAAACAATGCAACCAAACAAACTTTCCCAACAATTTCTTTTAAGAAAGGACATTACTTATTTAAATTTTGGATCTTATGGTGCGTGCCCAAAACCGGTCTTTGAAAAGTATCAAAACTACCAGGCGGAACTGGAAGAAGACCCTTCTTATTTCATGCAGGTAAAACTCCCGGAATATTTAAAAAATGCAAGGGGCGCCTTATCTGATTATCTGCAATGCAACGCTGATGATGTGGTATATGTAACCAATCCTACTTACGGAGTCAATATCGTAGCCAAAAGTTTGGATCTGAAAATGGGAGATGAGGTATTAACTACGGAGCTCGAATATGGCGCTTGTGACCGCACCTGGGACTACTACTGTCTCAAAAAGGGAGCCGTTTATGTCAGGCAAAAAATTAAGTTTCCATTAAAATCCAGGGAAGATTTTATTTCGCAGTTTTTAAAAGGTGTTTCTCCCAAAACCAAAATAATTTTCATAAGCCATATTACCAGTACTACCGGTCTACGGTTACCAATAGACGAAATATGTGCATTTGCAAAAGAAAAAGGCATACTCACTTTTATAGATGGGGCACATGCACCGGGGCACGTAGATGTAAATTTATCCACACTGAATGCAGACTTTTATACCGGAGCTTGCCATAAATGGATGCTTGCTCCAAAAGGCTCTTCTTTTTTATATATTAAAAAGGAACTACAGCATTTATTTGATCCTTTATTAATTAGCTGGGGATATAAAAGCGATCATCCTTCAAATTCCCGATTTTTGGATTACCACCAATTGCAGGGTACCAGGGACTATTCAGCATTTTTAACGGTACCTGCGGCTATCTCATTTATGAAAGAAAATGATTGGGATACAGTAAGAGATAAATGTAAAACTATCACCCAAAATAATGCAGAACGTTTTTGTACTTTATTAAATGCTGATCCTCTTTGCCCTGTTACAGATGATTTTATTGCCCAGCTTTATAGCATTCAATTAAAAATAAATGAACCGGAAAAGCTACATGACCTCCTATATGAAAAATACAAAATACAGGTTCCGGTGATGCCTTACGGGAATAAATTTTACCTGCGATATTCTATAAATGCTTTTAATAGTGATGAAGACCTGGATAAGTTATACTCCGCATTGAAAGAGATTATTATGAAAAAATAAAATTTATAGAATCATTTTGAACAGCTTCTTAAATAAATAATAAATTTTCATCAATTTTATTTTTGAATCTTACATTTACATTTTTATAAACCCTTTTTTGTCAAACAATATTACATACGCCGAGGAGGATTTAATTGAATTACTAAAAAATGGTGATCAATCTGCTTTTGGCTATTTGTATGATCATTATTCAGGTGCTTTGATGGGTATCATTTTCAGGATGATCAACGACCGCGAGCTGGCAGAGGATATTTTACAGGAAGCGTTTGTAAAGATCTGGAACAATTTTTCATCTTATGATTCCTCTAAAGGACGCCTTTATACCTGGATGCTTAATATAACCAGGAACCTTGCCATTGATACCATGAGAAGCAAGGGTTATAAGAAACAATCAAAAATCCAAACCTCAGAAAATGCCGTAGGTAATATCAGCAATAATTTCAATGAAAGTGAGCGGTTTGACGGGTTAGGAATTAGAAAACAAGTTACCTTACTCAAAGAAGATCAAAAGGCAATTATTGATTTAGCCTATTTTGAAGGATTTACACAAAATGAAATATCTCAAAAATTGGGAATACCATTGGGAACTGTAAAAACTAGAATGCGATCTGCAATAAATGAATTAAAAAAAGTATTACAAAATTAAAATTGAATAAAGAAGAATTCATATCATCCGGTTTGCTTGAGCTTTATGCTACAGGGATTGCTTCGACAGAAGAAACCCAAATGGTAGAAGAATACCTTGCCCGGTTTCCTGAACTAAAAAGGGAACTGAGTGAAATTGAAATATCGCTTGAAAAATATGCGCAGGCAAATGCCATCCAACCTTCTTCTTCTGTAAAGGAAAAAGTATTTAGCCGTGTTTTCTCCGAAGTACCAAAAGAAGAAAATAAAGTTACACCTGTTGTTCCTTTCAGGAAAAAAACAACTTTCCCGCCATTTTATAAATTAATGGCAGCGGCATCTTTTATACTATTGATCGGAAGTGCCGTTCTTAATTATTCGTATTACGAAAAATATAACGATGCCAAAGACCAACTTGGGATTGCTCAACAAAAAATAGAACAACAGGGAAAATCCAACCTTGCCATGAGCAACGATCTTAGTATCATGACTAATAAATATGCTTTGCCTGTGGTTTTAAACGGCACACCCAATGCGCCGGATGCACTCGCAAAAATATTCTGGATGAAAAATACAGGGCAGGTGTATGTAGATCCTACCAATCTTCCACGGGTACCTGATGGTAAGCAATACCAACTTTGGGCTATTGTAGATGGCAAGCCGGAAGATGCAGGAATGATCACCACTTCAAAGGGAATATATCATATTCAGAAAATGAAATCCTTTGGCAAAGTAGAGGCTTTTGCTATTACCCTGGAAAAAGCCGGCGGAAGTCCTACACCCACAATGAGTGAAATGATCGTGAGCGCCAAAATGTAATTTCCCCAAATTTTCTTTCTCCTTACTTTTTCTTTTATAGAAATTTTCCGGATTTCAGTGTATTCCATCTTATGCCAATTGCATTTATAAAATAGTCCTGCTGTTTGGGACATACCAGCAATTTAGCCAATAAGCAACTACTGTCAATAGAATTTATTTTGTATTTATATCCTTGTTATTTATATCCTCAAAGATTTCAGATTCAATTTTCGTTTAACCTTACCTGTTATAATTTTTTTTTGATAAAATAAAACCATTCTTTTCGTAAATGCGTAAGTGAATGAAATAAAACATTAACCATAAAAATTTAAAAAAATGAAAAGAATTAAAATGTTAGGATTATTAATCCTCGGTGCCGCATTCACTTCCAACACGAATGCCCAAACAAAAATGGTAGGTGGCGCAGCCATGTATCCTACAAAAAACATTGTAGAAAATGCAGTAAATTCCAAAGACCATACTACCCTGGTAGCAGCAGTAAAAGCCGCCGGACTGGTACCTACTCTTGAAAGTGCAGGACCGTTCACTGTATTTGCTCCCACCAATGAAGCATTTGATGCATTACCGGCAGGGACAGTGAGCACTTTATTGAAACCTGAAAATAAAGCAAAACTGGTATCAATTCTTACTTACCATGTGGTTCCCGGCAAATTATCTTCACGGGATTTGATGGAAATGGTAAAAGCTCAAAATGGCAGAGCCACATTAAAAACTGTAGAAGGTGAAAATTTGTACATCACCATGAAAGGACATCATTTGATGGTAACAGATGAAAACGGAGGTACTGCTGAAATAACCATTGCAGATGTAAACCAAAGTAATGGTGTGATCCATGTAATTAATAAAGTGTTACTCCCAAAATAATAAAATAGAAAGTTTAGGGGATGAATAAAGACCGGCCGTAAAAAGCCGGCTTTTTTTATACTTTTTTTTTGAATAAATCTTTTTTGTATTCATTTTTCAAGGTAAATTATTTTCTTTTTGCATTATCTTTGCGACCTAAAATTTAAAATATTGGCTACAAAGTTTTCTAAAGAAACTTATTTATACTGGTACGAGCTGATGCTCCTGATTCGCCGCTTCGAAGAAAAAGCCGGGCAAATGTATGGAATGCAAAAAATCAGGGGGTTTTGCCATTTATATATAGGGCAGGAGGCAGTTGCTGCCGGATGCATGACCGCTACTAAACCTGATGATATCTTTATTACCGCCTATCGCGATCATGGCCTGGCCATAGCCAAAGGTGTAGCACCCAAAGCTTGTATGGCAGAACTGTATGCCAAAGCCACCGGATGTAGCAAAGGCAAAGGAGGTAGCATGCACTTCTTCGGGGTAGCACAAAAATTTTTTGGAGGACACGGTATAGTGGGAGCACAAATAGGAACCGGTGCCGGGCTTGCTTTTGCAGAAAAATATAAAGGAACTGATAATGCGGTTCTTTGTTTTTTTGGCGATGGAGCGGCAAGGCAGGGAATACTTCACGAAACTTTTAACCTGGCTATGCTTTGGAAACTTCCCGTAGTTTTTATTTGCGAAAATAATAACTATGCTATGGGAACATCAGTAGAGCGTACTTCCAATGTGCAGGATATTTATAAATTGGCAGATTCGTATGAAATGCCCGCAGACCAGGTGGATGGTATGATCCCCGAAACAGTTCATGAAGCAGTGACCAGGGCAGTAAAAAGAGCCAGGGAACAGGGTGGCCCTACATTACTTGAAGTAAAAACGTATCGTTACAAAGGACATAGTATGAGCGATCCGGCTAAATATCGCAGTAAAGAAGAAATGGAGGAATACAAGCTTCAGGATCCCGTAGAAACAACGTTGAAGAAATTGAAAGACAACTTTGGAATAAGTGATGAAGAAATTGAAAAAATAAGTGACCGGGTTAAAAATGAAGTAGCTGAAGCTGTAAAATTTGCAGAAGAAAGTCCTTATCCGGATGATGACGAAGTATTGAAAGATGTATATGCTGAGGATGATTATCCTTTTATTATGGATTAAAAATTTCAAACAAGGAATAAGTAATAATAAATAAAAAAGTACGATCAATCAAAAAATATGAATTCAGATTATTTGTTGTTTTACTGAAATAAAAAATAAGGAATAAAAATAAATATGGCGGACAAAAAAGTACACAAGAAAGAAAAAGAAATAGACGTAGTCGAAAAAGCAAGAGATTTTTGGGAAGATTATAATAAGCCTATTTCTTACATTGGATCTGCAATCATAATTTTATTTGCAGGCTGGATGATCTACAAATACATGTTTGAAGTTCCTAAACAGGAAAAAGCGGATACAGAAGTTTTTGTAACACAAAAATATTTTACCGAATTTACCAATGCTACAGATTCTTCTAAGTTGATGATGGCCGGCATGGTGCTAAATGGCGATGGAAGAAACCCCGGAGCATTAAAAATAATTGATAGATATTCCGGCACGCCTGCGGCCAATCTTTGTGAATATTATGCAGGTGCATGCTACCTCCAATTAGGCCAGTTTGCCAAAGCGATCAGGTATCTTAAAGAGTTTGATGCCAATGGCGCTACACAAATAAAAAGCCGTGCTCTTGGTATGATGGGCGACGCAAGTGCGGAATTGAATAAAAATGACGATGCACTTAATTACTATGAAAAAGCAGCCAATGTAAATGATAAAGACGATTATACTTCGTCAGAATTTCTTTTCAGGGCGGCATTATTTGCACAATCAATTGGCAAAACCAAAGAAGCCATCACCCTTTTTAAAAAAATAAAAACGGATTATCCCCTTTCTGAAAAAGCCGCTGATGTGGACAGGTACCTTGCAAGACTCGGAGATTTTTCAGAATAAATATTGATAAATAATAATGGCAATAGTCAACGAAAACCTATATAATATTGATACAGGCATTCTACAAAAGGATGCCTGTATTGTTATTGTACATACCCAGTGGAATCCGGAAATTGTAAATAAGTTGCTGGATGGATGTATAAAAATCCTGCAACATTTTGAGATGAACAATTATAAAATACTTGAAGTCCCCGGCGCTTTTGAAATACCTTATGCCATTAAATTTTTTTGGGAGACCTATAATAAAAATCCCGCCTTTCGCCCGGTAGAAAAACCAAAGGCCTTTATTGCTTTGGGATGTGTATTGCGTGGAGGTACGCCCCATTTTGACTATGTGTGCAAAGCCATCACCGAAGGAGTATTACATTTGAATCTTACATTGCCTGTACCAACTATTTTTGGAGTACTTACAGTAGATGATCAGCAGCAGGCAGATGAACGCACTGGAGGCGTGCATGGAAACAAAGGGGAGGAGGCAGCTTTATCGGCCTTAAAAATGATCACGCTGAAATATCCGAATCATTAGTTTTAATTCTTTTACTTTTATATACAATGAAAGTTCAATTATTCGTACCCTGTTTTGTAGATCAGTTATATCCGCAGACAGCTTTTAATATGGTAAAAGTTTTGGAAAAGGCTTGTTGCGATGTGTCTTATAATACCAACCAAACCTGTTGCGGACAACCGGCTTTCAATGCCGGTTTTTGGGATGAAGCCAAAAGTGTTGCCGCCAAATTTATTGAGGATTTTGAAGGTACCGATTATATTGTCGCTCCTTCTGCATCTTGTGTAGGCTTTGTAAGAAATTATTACAGTGGACTTTTTCAGGATTCATCACAACACAATACAGTAAAAGAACTTTCTTCAAGGATTTTTGAATTTACAGAATTTCTTACCAAAATAATAAAGATAGAAAATTTTGGTGCAGTGCTAAATGCCAAAGCCACTTATCATGACAGCTGCGCCGGATTAAGGGAATGTAAAATTAGAGAAGGCCCCCGTGAGCTTTTACAAAAAGTGAAGGGACTTGAATTAATTGAAATGGCTGATACCGAAACCTGCTGCGGATTTGGTGGCACCTTCGCTGTCAAGTTCGATTCTATCTCCAATGCTATGGCCGATCAAAAAATACATCACGCCATAGATACCGGCGCTACACATATCATCTCTACAGATCTCAGTTGCCTCATGCATTTGCAGGGCATCATTACCAAAAAAGCCTTTCCACTTACTACTATGCATATTGCCGATGTGCTGGCAAGCGGATGGGAATAATTTGTATATTTATAAAAAAATAAAGATGGATAATCTTAACGATATAGAAATAAATCCGAAAATTTTGATGGGTAAACCTGTAATAAAAGGAACAAGAATTTCTGTAGAATTGATTCTCGAAAAACTTGCAGCAGGAGAGACTGAAAAAGAAATAATAAAAGCACACCCCCATCTTACTAAGAATAACATTAAGGCAGCACTAGCCTTTGCGGCTCAATCTCTAAAGGGCGAAAACATTTATCCTTTTGCTCTATGAAATTAATGTCAGATGAAGGTGTCGATAAACCCATAGTGGATGCCCTACGAAAGGCTGGGTTTGATGTAACTTATATTTTGGAATCGCATCAAGGTGCGGACGATGATTACATTTTAAAGCTGGCAAATAAGCAAAGCAGAATATTATTGACACAGGATAAAGACTTTGGAGAATTGGTATTTAGATTGAAGCATGTACATTTCGGTGTAGTGCTTATAAGATTAAATGGTTATAATCCTACTGAAAAAGCCAGTATTGTTACGAAACTTTTTCTGATATATCAAACGCAATTGATAAAGGCTTTTACTGTTATACAGCCAAATGCAATCCGCATACGCAAGTAATAATTTTCCACCACAATGATTCGTGATACGCGAACCACATTCTTTTTTTCAGTAAACAAATAAATAAGACAGTGGGCTTGCGAAAAAAAGGGAACACCCACTCGCGCCCGAATTCTTAAAATTCTATTTTAGCAAAATTCAAATTGCCTCTATAGAATACCGGGAAAATCATTTCCGTTTCGGATACTTGTTTATATCCTAAAGCTTCAGTTGTTTGTTCGTATCCTAAAGCAAACTTGTAATTTTCATTAGTTTTAAGTGGAATTTCCGATTGGATTCCTCCCTTATTTGTAAAACTCAAGTGTCTTACTAAATAATTATTTCTTTCTTTGCGAAAAAAGAAATAATGTAGCGCATCACCGGTATTCATAGTCATAAAATCTCTTGCCTTAAATTCATTTGCAAAATTTAATTTTGTAAATGTGCCTGTGGAGTCGAATGACAATAATAATAAATTAGCGCTAACTTTGTTAATTTTGGTTTGCGTTCTCCTAAAAAATACCTTATAGGTACCACTACGATGCTGATTTAGGTTGAAATTATTAAAGCTTAAATACCCAGATTCGTTTATTCCCTGGTAATATAATTCAAAGGCTCCTATTGAGTTATTATCATATGGTATTAAGAAACTCTCATATGGATTATAGGGATCTGAAGTTTGTCCTTGCAATACAAAACTTCCATTTTTTGTAAAATAAATATCTCCAACAAAAAAATCCTGCATTTGCAATTTTAATAATTCAGGGTTATTAGAATTTGGATCTAAAATTTTAGTAAAGGGCACTTCTGTTTCTATCAAACTTTTATTTTTTATATCCCATATTGCATTAAATATGCCCGAATTGCCTGTTGCTTTAGATAAAGGAATATCCTTCCAAAGAGCCCTTAATGGCGAATCAACATAAAATGAAAAAAAGTTTAATTTTTTATCCGCATTGTTTATCCTAAATGATAAATCATTTAATTTTATCCCATTAGGACTTATATAATAAAAGGTAAGAGTATCGGTATTATTTTTGATAAGATTAAGTACATTTTTATATGGGTCTGCGTCATTATACGGCTCTTTTTTTAAAAAGAAAAAATTCCCTTCATTATCAATACTAAAATTCGTAAAAGATTCAAACTCACTGTTGATGGGTATTTCGAAAATTTTATGTTCTATTTTTTTTAGAGACTGATCTAATATTCGAAGATTAAGTTCGTGTTCATTTTTGTTTTCCTGAATTGTAAAAACTGCGATCTTTTTTTTGTCTTCACTATATGTAAGGTTATAAATAGTGGAATGTAAATAAAAATTATTCAGATTTATTTCTGAAATTAAGACAGGCTTCTCATTCATTTTCCCATTTGAATCAATTTTTGCTGCCATACAAAACACATGGTTATTTTGTGTGTATTGATAAAATATATAAATAAAATCGGGGTAAGTAATAAAACGCAATGCATAATATTCATCTGGCAATTTCAATTCTTCTTTGGAAAGAAGTTGCATTTGTTTGTTATAAACAAAGATGTAGCTTTTATGTATCGATGGTGCCGGGTTAAAATATGCAATATAAATAAAGTACTTTTCATTTATCTTATTGAGGATATTATATCCAAGTTCAAGACTATTTATTTTCTCAGTTGAATAAGTGATTTTTTGCGCCTGCGAAATACGAATAAAAAATAAAAATGAAAATGAGAAGAGGAAAATAATTTTCATATTGTTCTGGTTTATTATCAAATGTATAATATTCTTTGCCGAACAAACAGTATGGCCTTACTATTTATAAGATATTTAAAATCATTATTGTCCGGCTAAATGTATGAAAGTCTTTGCCAGACTGTAAAGCCTCACCGAAACCTTCTGGCGCAGGTCTCCAGACCTGTGTCTTGTCGTTACTAATGCGGGTTGTCCTAACGAACCCACCGCCATGGTTTGTGTCCCACGAACCACATTTTTTTTAAAAGTTTCCATAAAAAGCCTTCATCATTTCAGAATAATAGATCAACATTTCTGAATTGTACCCTTACTTTTCTGATTTATGGAGGAACATTTCTGAATTGTACCCTTACTTTTCTGATTTACGGCAGAACATTTCTGAATTGTGGCCGCACTATTCTTAATTGTGGGAGTACATTTCTGAATTATCCCCGTACTTTTCTGAATTGTAAGGTCACTTTTCTGAAGAAAAGGCTCTCTTTTCAGAAAAGATTAAAAAATTTTAAAAAAAATACATAATTATTTTTATATAATATAGCCTTTTCTGAAGAAATCATTTCTTCATAATTATCAAGAGGTTAGCGCCTCAAAAATCACCCTCATTTTTTTTTACAAGTTGATTTTTAATCATTTCAAAAAAATATTTGTCATAGTTATGCAATAATTATTTAGATTTATAGGTTTATATAGTGATTGCATTGAACTTTTATAACTCTCTAAATTTAATTAAAATGAAAACTCTAAAGATCGTAAACGAATTTACCAGTATCTCTGATTCTAAATTGGACACAAGGTCGCACCAGATCCTTGCCGCACTTACCGACAATCCTTATTTTACTTCACCGGTGCCCACCCTCGTGGCGTTAGCAGCACTCGTCAATGCATTTATATTAGCCATTGGCGATTGCAGGGACGGCGACCGCCTGAAGGTGGCTGTAAAAAACCAGAAGCGTGCCGAGCTTATAGCAGGATTGCTAAAGCTGGCCGATTATGTATTGTTTAAGTCAGCGGGCAATAGGGTAGCCGCGTTAAGCTCGGCTTTTACCATTGCAAAATCGCCGTCGCCCTTGCCGCCCATTACCAAGCCTGAAAATTTCAGGATAGTAAATGGCATCAATCCCGGTGAGCTGCTCAGCAAAGTAAATCGCGTGGTGGGAGGCCTTAGTTACCTTCACCAATATGCTACCGACGAAATGCTGGCGCAGGCAAACTGGCATAGTGTGCCAAGCAGCAAGACTTCCTGCATCATCAGCCGCCTGGAACCTGGCATCAGGTACCACTGCAGGGTAGCAGTACTTGGCGCCAAAGGCCAATTGATTTACAGCGACATCGTAAGCCGCATCGTAGCATAATACCGATAGTACATTCGTAAAAGTCCAATTTCATTGGACTAAACGACTGTATCATCGGCATTATACCAGAAAATTTTGGAATAATTTATAATTCAATTTGGTATAACTTGTTTGTTTGATTGTCCTCTTGTAAGGCTGCCGTAAGGTGGCCTTTTTTTGTGTGTGGGAAGAGAGTAGGGGGAGGCGTAGGAAGTTTGAAAAATGATGGGTTTTGGAGGAGTAAAATAGTTTTGCCTTATAATATAAGTTTGTATGTTGTCAGCAACTTGTTTGAGTGGTTCACTAATCTAATGCAACGTTTTATACAGTTTTATAGTCAACCATTCTACGATTATATTTTACTATTAAAACAAAATAAAGATGAAAACTGTTTTTTTACAACTATTGACAACATTGCTAATACTTACGATATATTCATGTTCCAAAACCAACATAGAAGCTGGTTTATTGGTCGGCAATTGGAATGTTGTGAACGATTCGTCATTTAATACAAATAAGTTTTATACACTATCATTAGTTGACAGTGGGATTAGTAATAGCAATTACGTAGGAGAACAATGTGGGGCTACTTTTAATTTCAATTCAAATGGAAATATGGTAACATCCTTTTATAATTGTACTTACGGTTGGCCTTCAGTTGATTCGGCAAAATATGTACTGGCAAGTGATCAAATTACAATTTCTATTTTTGCCCAAAATGCAGGCTGTTGCTCATTTACCCATTTAAATCCTGTAGTTACAAGAACATACGCCATAAGTAATTTGACAGTAAATACTGCAACACTTATTTTTTCGATACCATATGGATCGAGATTAGCTTCGGGGACTGAAATTATAAACTTGAAAAGGTAACTTTAAATCATGACCAAACTGCAGCCAATATGAACTGTGGTGCATGTTTCATTCCCTCACCCATGACTTTACCGGATTTTAATCCCCCATATTTTTTCAGGAGAGGGTGAGTGGTGCGATATTTTGAAATGTACCCGGCAAGCAAATTATCAGGAATTAAATAATATCTTCATTTTATTAAAAATAAAATAAAATAAAATGAAAGGAATCAACAAAGTAATATTAATAGGAAACACCGGCAAAGATCCGGAGCATAAAACCTTACAAGATGGCACACCTGTGGCCAAACTTACTATAGCCACCACAGAAAGCTACCGGCTAAAAAACGGAGAGACTACTACCAAAACAGAATGGCATCCTGTAGTCTTATGGCGCGGATTGGCCACCTTTGCCAGCCAATATATTCATAAAGGCAGTTTGCTTTATATAGAGGGGAAACTGCGCCACAGGGAATTTGGCGACAAAGAAGGACAGAAAAAATACGTAACAGAAATAGTGGCTGAACAAATCGTTTTGCTGGATAAAAAAACGAAAGCCAATGCCGGTGAAGCTAATGAGATTTTAGAAGAGCCACTTCCGTTTTAAAAAAAATCAAGTTTATTATTAATCATACAGGCTATGGAAACCATTATTTTAAAACCATTATTCCATAGAAATATGGAATGTATAGGAATTTATTTTACCAAAAACAGCGCATTGCAATCCATCATTCAAAAACAGGTGGGTGGCAGATGGAGCCGTACTCAAAAATGCTGGTATGTATCATGCACTCAAAAAAATTATGAACAGTTAGCAAAAGCTTTAAAAGGCAAAGTGATTTTGGAAACGGGAGAACTGAGAAAATATCTTTTAGAAAAGAAAAAAACTAATCCGGTTACCATACCGGCAAGTGAAAATAAAACAATTGTAAAAAAAGAAATAAAAAAGATTGGCACCACGCCACAATACATTCATAACATAAGCAAAGAAAACAAGGAAGCACTACAACAATTCACGAGGCAACTAACTTTAAAAGCATATAGCCAGTCCACCATCAGAACCTATACTAATGAATTCACCCAATTTTTGAACACCATTAAAGAAAAGCCTGCCTCTGGTTTTAGTGTTTCGCGGTTAAAAGATTATTTTCAATATTGCCATACAACTTTAAAATTATCGGAAGCTACTATTCACAGCAGGATCAATACATTGAAATTTTATTATGAGAAAGTGCTGGGCAGAGAGAAATTTTTTTGGGAAATACCGAGGCCGAAAAAACATAATCAATTACCGAAAGTATTAAGTGAAAATGAAATCGGCAGAATGTTCAATGCCATCGGCAATATAAAACACAAAGCCATTTTATTTACTGCATACAGTGCCGGGCTAAGGGTGAGCGAGGTAGCCAACTTAAAAATAAAAGATGTGGATAGCGATAGAATGCAACTGTTTATAGAAAAAGCGAAAGGAAAAAAAGACCGTTATGTGGGATTAAGTATTTTACTATTAGATGTGCTAAGGGCCTATTTAAAAAGCTGCAAGCCAATGCCTTTAAAATATGTTTTTGAAAACCCTCAAAGGCCAGGAGAAGCATACAGTGTAAGAAGTGCCCAGCAAATATTTCAAGATGCAAAAGAAAAAGCGAAGATTAATAAAGACGTGGGCATCCATAGCCTGCGCCACAGTTTTGCTACGCATTTATTAGAAAAGGGAATAGATATCCGATACATAAAAGATTTATTGGGGCACCTGAGCATCAAAACGACGGAGAAATATTTGCATGTAAAAAAAGAAACATTAATAAATATTCCAAATGTCTTGGATGAGTTAAATAAAAATATTACTTTGGATTGGTAATTGGCTTTACGCAACCCAACAATTCAAAAAACGAAGGTGATGAGTACTGAAAATGAATGGATTGCAAAAATTGAGTTGCGTGTAATTACATAAATGCAAACGTTATGCGCTACCCACCGAAATTCAAACTCTGTTGGGCGGTAGCGGTTATAAATCTTTTTTCGGACGCCTTACAATAATCTTCATCAATCTCAAATCCGACAAAATCAAATCCGTTATTGTAACAAGCTATCCGGCTGCTTCCAGAACCTACATGAGTATCTAAAATTCTACTTCCAATTAGGAGTTTAGCATAATCAATACAATGGTCATATAGCTTTACGGGTTTCTGTGTTAAGTGAATTCTATTAGCATCATTGTTATTTATTTGCACGAACAATGGTAATTTATCAAATGAAGTCCACGCCATTTCTATTCGTGACATCGTAGGAATAAAAACCATTTTATCCCAAGTTATAAAACCACGAGTTGAAGGCAAATGGTCTAAAAAATAATTACCGCCCCAAATAATTTGATTTTTAGAAACCCTAAATAATTCAATAAAATAATTATAAGGCGGTATAGTATTGTCCCATTTTTTTAACTTGAAATCGTCTGTAAATTTTGACTGTGCATTTTTGCCATTACCAGCATGAGCAAGTTTTGAACATAATCCATATGGCGGGTCAACAATTGCCAAATCAAAATACTTATCAGGATAATGTTTCATTCCTTCGATGCAATCCATATTATACAATTCAGACAAAGGATTATTGCGGACAGAAAAGGGCAGACGCATAACATTGGGTTTTATGCAAGCGGGGCTGACGTGCAAGCCATCATCTTTAGTGCTATTTTTAGCAGTTGTTCCGGCTGAAAATTCGCTATTCATCTTTTGTTCCATATTCATCTTTATTTATAAATTGTACAGCAGTTTGGGCTGAAAGTTCATTGAATCCCCGCCTGCATAAAGCCCTGAAACGTTATCGGTCATGCCAGCCGACACTTCGCCGACTGACACACCGAAAACATTTTAATATCTTAAATTTACTTTTTCCCTTCTGCGGTAATTATATATTTCCTCAATTAAAGAAACATATTGGCTTTGATTCGTACAATCTACCATCGCCGAAGGTTGTAGCTTTATTTTTTGTAAAAATTCTGTAAACTCAAAGTTTTGATTCTTAAAAAGCATTAGCATCGCATAAATAAATGAGCGTCTTTTAAACCCTTCATAATACGGAGCGATTAAGAATATTTTATCTACAATTCGGCAAGAATCATCGTAGTCTTTAACTTTAAAATCACCTCTGTAAAATTCATCAATACCGGTTTTCATCATCCTTCCAGATAATATAGTCATACATTCATTATGCCCTAATCCGTACTGGTCTTTAAATTCACGATAAAGCAAGTAATCTTTATAACCTAAGTTACAATACCCGGTCAAATAATCATCCGCATTCCATGTTTTTGATATTTGATTTAAAATGTGTACTTCCTTTAAGCCATAACCTTCGCAAACGATGTAGTTCAATGGGAGATTAAGTGAACTAATTACATCAAACCTGTGCTGACCATCAATTATTTCATAGTTATCATTTACGATTATAACAGTAAATAAATAATGTTCCTGCATTGATTTTTTTAAACGATTGATGTGCAAAAGGTTTTTATTCCTGTTCCCATCAATTGGCTTGAACATAAAATAATCTTCCGTTGTGTGTACTTGGTTACTATTTTTCACCATTGGTACATTTTTAATTTTTGTCATTTTTATACTTGGTTTTAATTTACTTTTTGAAAATGCACGAACCGATAACATTGGTATTGCTGCTATGTGGGCAGACGAATAAGTTTTGAGCCGTTATTCGTTATTGGGCTTCGGTGCTTTTACGGGCTGACGAGCGTTGAATCCCACACATCAGCAATACCTGAAACGTTACCCGCAATGCCGCAACCACTAAAATAATGTGAGTTGGCTGACATAGTTGGCAAAGCGTTTTTCTTGTTTATCAAAATATTCCTTGTCTATTTCAAAGCCGACAAAGTTTAGCTTGTTTTTGTAGGCTGCAATCCTGCTACTGCCACTTCCTAAATGCGTGTCAATAATTTTTTGACCAGGCTCAGCATAATTTTTAAAAATCCAATCGTACAGAACAACCGGCTTTTGTGTGGGATGTATTCTGTCTTTCCCGCCATTAGAGCCAATGAACGGATGCCCGAAAAACTTCCGAATAGCAGTTTTAAAACTTGTCCATGCTAATTCGCAATCCGCTTGGTCACCGCCAATGTTTTTATCCCAGACAATCCAGCATGAACTATCATACGGCATTTTGCTAATAAAGAAGTTTGCGCCCCAAATAATCTGATTTTTAGAAATCCGGAATATTTCATAGAAGTATTCCAAATCTGGACTATTATTATCCCATCCTTTCTTTTCGTGCTTAAGCGGTGCATCGTAGGAGTTTGGTCTATTTTTCTTTTGCCTACGCTTACCACCATCTTCACCATTTCCATAAGGAACATCAACCACCGCCAAATCAAAATATTTATCAGGGTAATGCTTCATGCCCTCAATACAATCCATAAGGTAAGTCTCTGATGAATGCACTGCGGGTAACATTGCATTGGCGGTACTTGGGCAGACGTGCATATTTTCAGCTTTTTGTTCGTTTAATCAGCTTAGGTTCCGGCGAAAGGTTCTCTATTGAGCTTAAATTCATAATCTTATCTTTTTGTTCGTTTACTGTACTTTTGTTCGGGCGAAAGAGCTTTGAATGCCCAAGCATCGCCAATGCTTCAACGTTGTGTGCCATTCCGCTTCTTCCCAGCCGAAAATCACTTCGGAGGCTCACGTTTGCGAAAAATCGTGAAATTGAAAATCAATAACTTAAAAACCTTAATCAGAATAAATGCAACGTTTCAGTAGGCACAGGTGTCATACTTAAAAATAACAAATTATGAAATCTTATTTCTTGTTTTTTTTATTGCTTATAATAATTTCATGCAGTAAAAAAAGTGATACGCCATCAATTGCAAATACTCCTTCTAGTGAAATCTTTCCCAATAAGACAGGAGACCATTGGGTGTATAAATATAATGATGGTAGTAATAGTGAGCAATCTATTTATGTGGACATTGTAGGTACTGGAGTACTGCCGGACGGGCAAGGTGCAACAATTTGGACAACTACTTTACAAGACGCAACAAACACGAAATATTTAATAGACTCTTCTTTTGTAGTTGTTGACGACCAAAAAGCTGTTTTCTATGCAGCGCCATGTAGAGTATGCTCACCACCAATGTTTGACGAAAAACGTAGATATGTTTTTCCTTTAGAAGTAGGTAACAAATGGTTCACGAGTGTACCTTGGGGCGATACAACAAAAGTTTTATCACAAGAAGATTTAATAGTACCCGCTGGGACATTTCATAATACATATAAATTATCAAAAATAGTCGGTTATGTCGTAGAGACTTACTCCCGAGACAGTATTTGGTTAACACCAAATATTGGCATGACCAGACGTTTTCAAAATGAATTTAGTACTGCACCAGTGCCAGGAAATGGTATTTGGGAACTGAAAAGTTATAATCTCAAATGAATACGGCACACAACATCGGTTTTGTGCAAGCGGAGCTGAAGTGCTAACAATGAGCAGTGGTGCATGTTTCAGCTATAGTCCGGGCTGAAAAATCTTTATTGAGCGACAGTAGTAACAATGAACTTTTTATTATAAATTTGGCCACGGTTCCGGGCAGAAGGAATTCTAATTTCCCGCCTGCGCAAAGCCGTAAAACGTTATATGAAATTGCTCAGCGATTCTTCAAATCGTTACAATACTTATTTCTTCGTTATATCATTCTGACAAAAATTTCGTCCTGACAAAATTGAATGTTAGAAAGTAGACTGAAATATTTTTATTGAATTAAATTGTAAATGGAAATTTTTGGAAATAGAATTTTTGAATGATGCTTTTTTTTATCAAGAATTTAGTTGACAAGTGTAACAAGAAGAAATGAATTTGTTGAATGCAATTTCAAAGTTTTTGGTCAGACCGAGAAATTAATTCATTTAATAGTAAAATGAAAAGTTGAATGAGAAGACCGAATTCTATTTAGGAAAATTGAATTTGGAAAATGAAATGGATATTCTTTGCTGGACAAAATAGGAATATTGGATTAAGCAGAAAATAAGGCTTTTTATTTGGCTACATTTTGAAACTGGAAAAAATAAATTGAAAATTATTATTTAATTTTTTTTTCTTTAATTGGACAGAAGATTGAAATCTCAAAGTATTTCCTATTATTTTGCTTGTAGACAGAGATACAAATTTTAGTCGCAAATTCATATAACATTGGCTTGCTACAATGCTGGCAGACGAATAAAAGTTCGTCATTTTATCTTTGTTGGGCTTTGGTTCGGGCAGACGGAATTCTATTAAACATTTGTACAAAACTTCAGCTTTTTATTTATAAATTGGGCTTCGGTTCCGGCAAGACAAGCTATGAAAGCCAGCACTGCAGCAAGCCCAAACGTAAGCGGATATTTTTAGACCGACCTCACGACTAAGTCAAAGAATTAAAATGACACCGACAGAAGCCCTCATAACGACGGCAAGAAGATATTGTATGGACAACCATTCGTATTGGGCAAACCGATATTCAAACGAAATGAGCCATAACAACAACCCCTATTCAGACAATGACTACAACCTTTTTCCCCGTTACAATGCTTTGGCTGCAATTCTTTTAGGCGTGGAAACTTTTGTAGGACAAACATCCACTTCGATTGACAACTGCAAACAAGAATTGAAACAAACCGGGCTGACAAGTCAAACCCCTTTCACAACAGGACGACAAAACGATATTGAAAGAAATGCAATCCAAGACGAGAGAAATAAGTTTGCAAAGTTTATAGACAGCATAACTGATAGCGACCTTGAATTAGTTGAAGCTCTTCCTCACAGACGCAAATTAAAAGACGAAGAAGCAAAGCAAATTCGCAAGCAACTGTTAGACACTTGGAATTATGACGGCAGTTATTGGGAACCGCTTGAAAATAGAAGTACAAAGCCGACAGTTTTTTTAATGAAAGAAATCGTAACGAAAGAAGATATTGAGAAAATTATTCAGATTGTAAGTGAAAAAGCAGACAAAAACATATTTGAAGTTTCAGAAGATAGAAACGACTACGAAATTGAAATTGACAGTTTCAGCCCCGACCTTTACGAAACTATTTGTTGCGACAAGTCTTTTGATTGGGTTGTTTATGGTTCACACGAAAGTACAATTGCATTTGGCGGGACTTGGTTGATAGAAAAAATCGGAGACATATTTTCTGACAGGAAAGAAAAACTAAATTTGTGGGAACAAAATTGGTGACAGAAAATAAAACATCCGCTTACATCGGTTTGCAGCAAGTGGGGCTGAAGGAATAACAATGAGCTTTTGTAACATTATTGAGCAGTAGTTCCGGGCTGAAAAAACTCTATTGAGCGATAGAATAAACAATGAACTTTTTATTATAAATTTGGCAACGATTCGAGCAGAAGGAATTCTATTTCCCCACCTGCTGCAAGCCGTAAAACGTTGTGTGCAATTCCCCCTTTTTCGGAGCCGAAAATTACTTCTCAAGCTAAACGTTAGTCAGAATCAGTCAAAATCAGCTATTCATGAAACTTCAAAGACATATCCTCCAATAACTGATATCTTTCAATCATATATAAAATGAATAGGCGTTTTATAAGACCAATAGTTATCCTTCCAAAAAACAAAGACACTCCTCCTGCTTTATCAAAAAAACAGGAAAAAACATTATGGTATTTTACTATTTTAGGAACTCTTGCGTCAACACTACTGGCTATTATTTCAATTTTCTTAACAGTTAAAATAAGCCAGCAGTCAACGAAGATTGATAAAATGGATTCTTTATTGAGTTTAATGTCAATCCAGAATAGATATCAAGATGCAAACATAAAACAGCTTTCAGATTTACAATCGACATCATTAGAATTTTCCAAAAAATTATCTGAACAAATCTTGTCAACAAAAGAGCAGACTAGTTTTTTGCAGGACAATTTTGCACCTGATATGTATCCTCTCCACTAACCCCTTCATTACTTATTCAATAATGCGGTATAATTTTGCGGTAGCAGTTCCTCTATCGCATTTATCTTATGGTCGTTGATATTTTCAAACACGTATGTAAGCCATTGGATAGGATTTACATT
>DATCFT010000029.1:0-7345 GCA_036509335.1 Hanamia sp. | reverse complement strand
ATTTGCATTTCGGTTTAATAGAAAACTATCAACATATAGAGGAAAGTTGTTTTATCGGCTAATGCAGCAAGCTGTAGATACTCCTCCACAACCGTTTAAAGAAATTACAAAAGGAACTTGACCGAAAGGGATAGGCAGTAATTAAAATTATGACACAAGTGAGCTACCGTGAATCCTGACTCTTACAGTTTAATAGTAAACAAACCTACCTGCCGGCAAAGGCAGGCAAATAAGAGGGATTTTTATTTCGATGCCTCGGCTGTTAACTGAATATAATGGCGCTTTAGTTTTTTATATACTTTGCTCCGTAATGATAAAACAAAGTAGCATCAGGAAATATTTCTAATGTGTATTTTCCATTTGTAAGAATTGGAGGGGGATATGAATTGGAAGGAATTAAATGCCCGGCTAAAATCTTTTTATTCGATGAATCAGCGGTTATTGCAGGGCCATCCGGCATTGATTTAAAAAAAGCATAAATAGTGGCTTTGCCGGAAAGTATTGTACCGAAATCTTAATTAGATGTGTCATAAACAAGTTTCACACTGTCGAGGTTAAATAAGAATAACTCTCTTCATATCTTGTTTATTAACTTGACAGTCAAACTAAATGAAATGTTGCATGTTGCATAAAGTAGCCTCTGTTAAACTATAACAAAATTTTTGTTGTGTGGTGGTATGCTTTGCTAAGAGGAAGCATCTTTTATTTTTATGAAGAACTTTACTATTACTTTCCAGGCCTTATATGAGGCCGAACAATTTTGCGGCTATAACTCTAATTCGGTTTTAATAAAATCTTTTACTCCTTTTTGCCCACTTATTTCCAACAATGCCGTGCTTTTGTCACCACTTATTGAAAGATGGAAAATGAAAAAGCCACAGCAAGCTCTTTCTGCCTTAATGAATTCAGCAAGTTCGTCCAACTTTTTATCCGTCCCTACAAACTTGTAAGCGTAACCATTTTTCAATTCTTTCTTTGTGAGTATTTTACTTTTCAAACTTTTAACAACAGTTTCTTTTCGTTCTCTAAGTTTGGGAGTTGTTAATTTGCAGGTTAATACCTCTTTTTTATTTTGCGCAACACCTTCGTTAAAGCTATTAAATATTGACTATTTAGAAGAAGTTGTCTTTTTCCTGGTTTGAGCATTTGCAAAAGTTGTCATTACCAAAATGATTATTAAAGGTTAATTAATGTCATGCTTTAATCTAATAAAGTTAAGTTATATCCCCTGAATGGTTGGACAAAAAAGCTTCCCACAAAAAAAAATTGGATTTGGATAATGTTAGGATGTAATCAATCCTGTTAATCTCTTCATCCTGTGAATGGTGTTTCCGATATTTTTTGTCTGATGTAGGATTTTCATTTTGCAGGCTCTCAAAGGTGATGCGTCTTTTAGTAACCAACAGTTATCACTCAGCAGATGACGACGCCAGTTTCGAGATTGAATTATTCATTTTTGCCAACCAGGCCAATTGTCTTTGAATGAATAACGGCTTCAGCACTGTGCTTGAAATAACAACAATTAACCGAAAGCCGCTCCATTACTTCAATTTTTGTTTCGATTTCTTTTCGTTTGGTTTTACCAACCTGCCGAAGATAAACCGCAAATATTTTGCCGGGAAAATGCTTTACAACTGACGTATAAATATCGGCATCAATTTGGGAATCGTCTCCCATTAAAACAAATTGTAAATGAGGAAATGCTTCGATGATCCGGACAATACGGGCAAATTTTGTCATCAGTTTATTAGAACCAGATTTCCAAAATTGGGTGATCCCTTTAATCGCGCTCAATAAAAAAATACCTTTTGGTAAATCGTTCATTTGTGAAAATTCTACGATTAAACTATACAAGTTCCATTCGCTTCCTGAAACATAAAAAAAGGGATTGTTATTTCCATTAACCTGGCCACCCCTGGCCAATAACCTGTAATGGTTTACCACGCCTTCAAAAGGTTTTCGGCTGTGGGCATTTTTAGAAAATAACACATACAATTTTTTCCTGAGTTTTACTGAATGGGAAATTAAAAAGGTATCATCAATATCAGAAATAAAAGCATGCTGCGATGGAAAAGGAATATAAATTTCACCTTCGCTTTCTATTTGCCGGGAAAGATATTTTTCTTCTTCAAGCTTTACTAAAACCTTCTGCCATCCTTTGATTGCAGGCGTTTTAGTTAAAATTTCGAACCTGAAAAAACCGTTTTCTTCTACTTTTGTAAAATAAAGATTTCCCTGCCATTCAATGGAAATTTTAGCGTTAGAAAAAGGAATCACCATGAACAAGCGGAGCGTAGAAAATAAATTGATAACCCAATTGCTGCTAAAGGTTTTTCGCGGATAAGGGCTGAGTTTCAAAACCTGGCCAATTACGATTATTTTTTTATCATTCCCATATCCGTTATAAACTTTTATTACCGGATGATGGTTTAGCCTTAAGAAAAAAAATAGTTTTCTTTTTATCTTCCTGATGAGTGAAATTTCCTTTTCTTTATATGTTGATTCTTTTGACATCACTAAAAATTGTAAATAAAATGGAATATTCTTCCCCCTTAAATATATTATTTATTATCAACCCTGCATCCGGAGGAAAAAACAGTATTGATTGGGAACCCGAAATTCGTAATTATTTTAATCAACTTTCTTACCACATTGAGATTTTAATTTTAACCGGAAAAGATGACGCAGATGCGATAAGTAGCCAGATAAAAAAATTATCACCACAAAAAGTAGTGGCGGTTGGCGGCGATGGAACTATTTGCCTTGTAGCAGGGAAACTGTTAAATACTTCAATTACCATGGGAATTCTTCCCGGAGGTTCGGCAAATGGAATGGCGGAGGAATTGAATATTCCGAAAGATATTAACGCCGCCCTTGATTTAATTATAAACGGAAAAGAACAAAAGTGCGATGTGCTTAAAATAAATGGCAGCCAAATTTGCATTCATTTAAGCGACCTCGGGTTGAATGCGCGGCTGATAAAATATTTTGACAAAAGCAATATTCGTGGAATGTGGGGCTACGTAAGAATGCTTTTTAAAATTTTGATTGAAGGGAAACCGGTAAACGCCCACATCGCTGCGGACGGCCTTGATAAAAATATTCCTGCCTACATGATAGTAATTGCCAACGCTACCAAATATGGAACAGGTGCGGTTATTAACCCGGAAGGATCTGTTAATGACGGTATCTTTGAATTGGTAGTGGTACGAAAAATTTCAATGATTGAATTCCTGAAATTGTTTTTGAGAAAAGTGCCTTTTAATCCTAAAAAAGTGGAGATTTTTAAAACCACTAAAGCGGTAATTACTGTAAAGAGAAAAACCCATTTCCAGGTTGATGGAGAATACATGGGAAAGATAAATAAAGTTACAGTGGAGATTATTCCGGCAGCTTTGAACATGATGGTAACGAAATAGAAAAAGACCTTATTTGTAGGTTTACTATTAAAAATATTCAGGCCCTTTTCTTATTAAGAAAACCAAAATGGATCAAAACTTTATACAGATAAACGGCCACGAAGAAACTGATAAAAAGGGAGCCAAGAATGTCCCCCGGATAATGCAATCCTAAATCCATACGTGAATAAGCAATCATTAAGCCCCAAAGCCATGCTGTAAAAATTGCCCATTTGTATTTGGGAAAAAGAAGAGAAAAAGATATGGCTAATGCAAAAACTTCCGCTGCATGCCCTGAAGGAAATGACGGACTGGAAACGGCAACTAATTTATCAATGAAATGATAAGTGATAAAAGGTCGTGGGCGGTTTACAATATATTTAATAGCATCAACAATAGCGGAATTAATGATAAGTGAAATTAATAATAGCCAACTTTTTCTTTGCAATAAAAAAAAGCGCTTTATGTAAGCATATATCAATAAAATCACCGGTACAGAATAGGTAACAACAGTAGCGATATTCGTAATAAAAATAAAAAAGTTATCTAAAGATTTTATCCTATTGTGATTGATCAATTCCAAGATGCGGATATCAATATTTTGCAACCCTGTTAATAAATGACCCATATCAAAAATAAAGTGAAGCAGAAAAATAAATGCTTGCATGTTTTCAAAATTAACTAAATAACACACGCTTTTATTAAAGTAAAAAAAGAAAAAAAGTTTTTTTTTGAATCAGGATTTTCAGGATTAGAGGATTAGCTAATCTTGTTAATCTTTTCATCCTCTGAATCCTGGTTCAGAGGTTCTTCTTTATACTTAAAATTTTTTTATCCTTTTAGCCGCGGTTCGGGATTCTTGATTCATTCCTTAATTGTTACCTGCTTTTCAAATCCAATACTATTCCTATAATAGAAGTCAAACTAAAAATTATTGACAAAATCATATTGGGGTGAATCTTTTTAAATATTTTCGGGAAACCTTTAGGCGGTTCTACCCCATCGGGCCAGGTGCTTGTTCCCGGAAATAATAATGCGGGAATAAACATACCCCAAAAAAGTATGGGTGACAAGCCCGCAAACCATGTTACCAGGATTGAATTTTTATCTGCATAATTCCCCCATAGTAAGAATAATGCTATACATTGGACTACAGTAACAGATAAATATTGAATAGCCCAATGAAACCTTGCATGTGGTTTCCATTGCGGATTGGACATGTGAGTTTTATTCAAGTCCATAACCGATGGAATTACTATTGTAGCAGTACCTAAAATCGTGAATATAATTTTTGAAGTTTGCAGCATAAGATTATTTTTTATTTAATTGTTAGAATACCTCGTGTTTCAAGAATGAGATTTTATACTCTTCCAATTTTCTGATTTAAAAATTATGAAGCAAAGTTCAATGCTTGCCGTGAATTGTCCATTCACCTATGTTAACTTCTGCGAGTAGCCCTCTTGTTTCGTATCCTTGAAAGGGATTGAGGCTGAATACCAAGATAAGAGGCTATAAGATATTGCGGAACGTGTTGGACAATATCGGGAAATTCATTCAGCAAGTTCAGGTATCGTTGTTCTGCAGTTTCGGTAAGTAAGCTGATTTCCCTTCTTTCTTTTCTCAGGTAAAGGTAGTTGGCAATGCTTAAAGCAAAGTGTTTCCAATTCTCGGAAGAATGCAACAATTGTTGATAAGTGTCATAACTCCATTGTGTAAGTTTTGCATTTTCTTCTGCGCGGATAAAAATTTGCGAAGGCTTTTGTGTAACGAAACTGGAATAGGAAGTAATGAATTTATTGCTGCCTGAAAAATCTTTAACGTGTTCGCCCTCATCGTTTAAAATAAGGAAGCTAAAAGTGCCGCAATGAATGAAACCAAAGGACCTGCAGGTTTGTTGCGCCGAAATAAGGAAATCTCCTTTAGCCACTTCTATGCCTTTTCCTTTTTCCAGGAAATCGTTAATTTCCTCATCGGTAAATGAACTAACCGACTTTAGAAAAGATATTATGTTTTGAGGATCGTTCAATTTTTAATTTTGTTCAGTCCCGTTTATTTCAGGCCTTTGTGTTAACCAGCACTGGCGGCTAATATACAACGCTTGGGGCAGACGGTATAATAAGAATTCCTTCAGCCAACAGAAGCCGGGCTTTTCAGTAAAACAACAAATAAATATGATTTTTATTTTTATTTTTGTCTGAATCAGAATTTTCTGGTTTCACAGGATTATAGGATGGAGCCAATCCTGTAAATCTTTTAGTCCAGGTCAGCGATTCTTGATTCATTATTTAATTGTTATCTGTTTTTCAAATCCAATACTATTCCTAAAAATTTGTGACAGAATAATATTGGGGGTATCATCATGATTTACCTATTCATCGTTTACGGAGACAATTTCTATATCTTCTTCTTTCAAATCCCTGAATGTTTTAAAACGAGTTTTCCAACCATTGCATCTTACCGCGAAACACTGTCTGCAACTAATAAAATGAAGACACAAGAGAGGGTTTGTATTGAAAAGGAAGCTGCTGTATTACATGCACTTTCACAAGTAAAAGATTATCGAATTATTTGCGTTGCGCATCTTACCCATTCAATGGCCATGCCTGAAGGTAATATTGAAAAGGCGAAGAATTTAGAAGTACAGATTAAAGGACAGCATTACTTACCTCACACAGATTCATCATCGCTAGTCACCAATGCGGATATTATATCACCAGAGCGATGCTGCACCAGTATGGTTTTCTGAAGCATACTATTAACAAATGATTGGCCATCCTGTGGAAATGGTAAACATACCCGATAAAGAAAATATTACTGCAACTTATATGGCAGGCCTGATGAAAACAGCGCCGCATCCAAAGACAGCAAGAGATTTTATGAATTTTTTGGTTAGCCCAACGGCTAAAGCGGTTTATAAAAAGTATGGATTACAACTAATTAAAAAAATCACAATGCAAAAAATCAGAAACGTACCGCCATAAGGATATTATTGCCTGTAATCAAATTGAACAAGGCGTATCAATCACTACATAATTTTAAATTTTATTTTTATAGAATTTCCCTTCAAGTTTTTGATAAATTAAAGCAAACATCCATCCTGCCAGGCTACCAAAGAAAATTCCCCCTATTACATCTCCAGGAAAATGAACCCCAAAATATATTCTGCTGTAGCATACTAATAGTGCCCAGACAAAAAGTAAATAAGGAAGCCATATAAGTTTTTTCTTTGTGATTAAAGTAAGATAAATAGTGATACCACTTACATTAGTGGCGTGGGCTGAAACAAATCCATAAAGGCCGCCACGATAATTATTTACATTATGCAAAAGGTTTTCAATGCCTGGAATATGGCTGGGCCGGTATCTTATTTCCATCCCTTTTATTATAGTCGATGAAAGTTGATCAGTAAAAAATATTAAGGGAACAATTAAGCCAATCAGTAGCCAGCTTTTCTTGCGGTAATAATAAATTAACAAAAGAAGCAGTAAAAAATAATAAGGATACCAGGAAGTTTCACCGCTGGCAAACCACATAATTTTATCCTGGAATAAATTGTGATGGCTATTGATAAGGAACAATCCTTTCTTGTCCCAATCATTTATCCATTTAATAAATTGTTGCACCTTTCAAAAAATTTCTGTTAATAAGAAATCGCGTTACCAGAATTGCGATGCTGCTACTGATGATCATAGAACCGATGACATCGCTTGGGTAATGAACCCCTAAAACAACCCGCGAATAACCTACCATGAAAGCCCATATCCAGACAAAAAGCAGCCACGCCTTCTGCATTGGAAATAAAATACTTAGGGTTTGTTAAGGAATAACTAATACATTTTATGGGATAATTTTATAGTTCCAATCGCCTCTAAAATTATTGGTTATCAAGTTTATTTTTGCCAACTCTTTATCATCAATTTTTATTCCTTTTTCATATACCTTCTTAT
>DATCFT010000028.1:0-18792 GCA_036509335.1 Hanamia sp. | reverse complement strand
AGTATCAATAATTTTTTGCTTTGATTTTGCAATGACAATATTGTCAGCTACTATTTTTTGATTCTTAGTATCAATATTTTTTTGATCCAAAATGCTTTGACTTTTGTCTGCAATGCTGATAATTGCTTTTTCAACCCCATTGTCATTTTTAAAAACCGCATAGTTGATTTCGCAGGGAAATAGTTGGCCGTCTTTTTTTATGCCGTTTAGTATAATAGATGGCTTTTCTGCTACAGTCTGTTGTTTTAGTAATTTTTTAAAATTACTTTCCGTTATATCAAAAATATCGATCCTGTTTTTAGTCAGTAATAACTTTTTCGAATAACCAAAAAGTTTTGATGCAGCCTTATTAACCATTATGATATTTCCACTACTTAAAGTAAAAACGATATTCGCAAGCGAAGAATTATCAAAACTAAGCTGCCCCAGATGAGCGCTATTTAATGGGGATCCGGATTTGGGCTTCCGGTTCTGTTTTTTATTATACTGTATTTGCAGGATTTTACGCATATATGTAAAAACATTGCAAAGTACCCCTATTTTGCATAAGTCAAAAAGCAAGTTACGCTTTATTTTGTATAAGGCAACAAGTATTATGAATTACCAATTGGCGCAGGTCTCATGACCTGTCACTGTTCTTTACTAATTTTAGCAGACAAATCAGCACATGCTATCCGAAGTAAGTTTAAATTATAAAACCACCAATGACCTGATGTTCATGACTCAGCACATTTTATTTTATCATTTACCTGAATTACCGGTTCTTATCTACTAAAACATTTTTAAAAATATTTTTGATTTATTCCGCAGGAAGGCAGAAGGCATAAGGCTTAAGGCTGAAAGCAGGAAAATACAAATCAGTATTATAAGTTCGTTTACTGCTTTTGAGCCGTAAACTAAATCATGAATAAAGAAGCAGCGATAGTTTTTTTTAACGTAAAAGGATACCAGGCTGTTGCATAATTTTTCATATCGTCAATTTAAAAACCTAATTTTAGAATATAAAACAGCAGTGAGTATGATGAACATGGTAGGAGAGAGGCTGTTTACATCAACAAGAATATTTGAAAAACAAACAGGTAGAAGAGCAGGATGATACTTTGTACAACTAAAAAGCATACAGTAAAGTCCGGATTTTGATTTTCATAGAGAGGCTTTTTGTGGTGGCTTTTCTAAATGTTGCAGGTTATGTTATTTGCCATAATCATTCAACCATATCATGTTAATGACTCATAAATATGTATTATTTCCTCCGCATCCGGCGCTGAGGCATGTCGTCAATAACATAATGGTTGCTCATGTAATCACGCCTGATTCACAAGCAAAATTATCATTCCACTTTCCACCGCTGCCCGAACATTCTATTTTATTTTATCCTTATGATAAGCCTGTCGCAGAAGATGCAAATACAAAAAAGGTTTATACATTATATGCCTGTACTATTAGCGGGCAACTAACTGAAAGTACTATTGTTTCTCTTGGGCGTAATTACCTCATGATAAAAATCGGATTTCAGCCTGGTGTACTGCAAAGGTTACTGGGAGAACCATTGTACAAAATGATTCCTTACAAAATGTATGATGGTGAAGTTGTTTTAGGAAGTTATGTAAAGCATATCATCGATGCGTTGGCGAATGCTGATGGCTTTGTAGCAATGAAAATAATAGCTGATGATTTTATGTTCAGCTTACTGTCAAAAATCAGAAATCCACTTGCCATTGATTATATTATACCTGAAATAATAAAATATGGTGGTATGATTAAGATTGATAATCTGGTAAAGCAAGCATTCATGAGCAACCGTCAATTTGAAAGAGTTTTTAAAGATAGAATGGGAGTTTCTCCAAAATTTTATAGCAGGCTTGTACGCTTTGATAAGGCATGGTTACTTAAAGAAGACAATCCACATCTAACGTGGACAGAAGTGGCTTATGAATGTAATTATTTTGACCAAATGCATTTTATCCGCGATTTCAAGGAATTTGCAAACGCAAATCCCACAGAAATTTCAGACGCTTTTAAAAGCCAGGCTTTCACGCTTAAAAAAGGTATATTTCATTAAGGGCAGAATGTCGTATTCGTACTATTATTAGCGGGCATTCTAAGATAGTTTTGTACTAAAATAATTATTATGAAACATTCTTTTTTAACCTGCATATTTATTTTACTATCTACAATAATTTTTGCACAAAACGATACGGCAGATGTAACGAATATCAAAGCTGTTATAAAACATCAGGAAACTGCCTGGAATAAACATGATTGGGAAAGCTCAGTCATTGACAATACAGATGATGCTACACTAATAAATTTTATAGGGGAGTTTTGGAAAAGCAAGGATGATATCGTTACGCATTTTAAACAGCTTAATGATTGTTGTTTGTGGCTTACTTCATTAAAGCTTGAAATTAAAAATATCAGGTTTCTTACGCCTGGTATAGCTTTGGTTTACGTTGAAGAAACCATTGTTGCCGACAAAGATTATGATACTCCATTTCATAATTACAAAAAAGGAGAAACAGATTATAAAATGGTAACAGACGTTTTTGTAAAGCAAAATAACGAATGGAAAGTAACCGCAACGCAGCTTACGCTTATTAATCAAACAATATCGCCTCATATTGCTTCAGAAAAGCATTAAATAAAACAATTCTGCGCCGCTACCGGTAGTATGTTTAAATTATAAAGGTATTGCTGTCCCGATGTTCATAACTCAGGACATTTTATTTTATCATTTCTCTGCATCACGGGTTCTTATCTCATGAAACATTTTTAAAAATATTTTTGATTCATTGTGCACGAAACTATTAGTGGTAAGTGGAATCTCCGCAAAAATTATTTGGATTATTATTCTTCTTCTGCGGGATTTTATGAAACCGGTGTGGATGATCCGATAGATATCGGATTTTGGTTTTTAAATAACATTGTTTCCGGAGATGAGTAGAGAGATGTTTCGTGTGGCACAGATAAAGACACAGCATCCGATATCTCTTTCAAACTAAAATCTCCATTCCTTCTTTAGCGAATAACGAGTTGGGAAAAATTTTTTGACACTTTTTTTCAAGGTCATCGAGGAAGTCATCATTGTGATCGGGATCATGATGAGTGATAATAAGTTTTTTCACATTGGCCTGCAACGCTACCTCCACGGCCTGTTCCCAGGTACAGTGTCCATACCCTTTAAATTTATTTTGGTATTCTTCTGTAGTAAATTGTCCATCGTGAATTAATAAATCAGCATCCTTTGCAAATTCTACTATGGCAGGGTCTATTCCATTTACATACTCAAGATCGGTGCATACCACTAATGAAACTCCCTCGTCGTCTAACCTGAAACCATAAGAGCCTCCGAAACGTTTATGAAATTGTGGGATTGATTTTACGAAAGCGCCCTGGATTACCTCCTGATCGCCGTAAGAAAAAAAATCGAATTGTGCCCCCATCTTTTCCATTTGTATCGGAAAATATTCTTCCTGCATTTGCTGTGAAAAAATACCTTTCAGGTCATGCACCTTGCCCCGCCTGCCCAGAGCCAGTATGCCAATTTTTTGATTAGGATTATATGCCGGTAAGAAAAAAGGGAATCCCTGGATGTGATCCCAATGAAAGTGAGAGAAAACAATGTTTATTATATGCTGGTTTACGCCTTCTTCGATTATTTCTTTTCCTAATTTCCTGATCCCGGTACCTGCGTCCAATATAGCAATCCGGTTCACTTTTTCGCGAAGTATCTTTATACAGGTAGTATTACCTCCATATTTTTCAAATTCTCTGCCACATACAGGCAGTGAGCCACGTACGCCGTAAAATTTTACTTTCACTTTATAAAAAGTTTTACTAAAGATCAACAAAATTTTGAGAAAATCAATCGAAAATAATTTGTTTACAAAAGAAAATTGTAGTCCTGGTGAAATGCAAATCTGTAATCTTACAATTAATAAATTTATTTTTGTTGCTTTACACAAGATAAACAGGATACTACTTTAATATTTTTATTGATAAAGAGTATATTTCGTTTGAATATATTGAGAGACGGTTAAGATTGGCATTCAATATTTTTCTTTTCAAATGAACATTGTTGCATCATAGTTGCAATGAAAGTCGTAAATTTCAGTTATGATTCCACATTTTACACCCGCAGAAAAAGCAATGCATTATCCTGAAGACAGGCGCTTTTTTGTAAGATTAAAACCATACATGCTATTTATAATTGGTATGGTACTCTTAGGTTCCATCATAATTGCATGGATACAATATTTATTTTTTGGGTTACCTCCGGATCCCTCTTTATCTTTTTCTCCGGTGGCTGTGCCTAATCAACCTTCCGGGTTTCCTATGTGGATCAATATCAGTCATTGGGTCAATTTCTTTTTTTTAATTTTAATTATAAGAAGCGGACTTTCTATTCTTGTGGATCATCCAAGGTTGTACTGGAATAATGGATGCGGACTGGATACGGAATGGATCAGGCTAACACCAAAAAAAATTTCGAAAGATGAAGTCTGGACTGCAAAGCAAGATTCACGCTACATTAGCCCTGTAGCGGGTTTGCCCGGGTATCGCCACACGGTGGGTATTGCAAGATCGTGGCATTTTCTTACCGTTCCGTTTTTTATTTTAAATGGAATTATATTTATTTTCCTTTTACTTTATACCAATCAGTGGAAACGTTTGGTACCTGCTTCTTTGCAAATAATTCCGGATAGCTGGAATGTTTTTGTACACTACGCCACGTTTAACATGCCAATTGAACCAAACGGATTTTATCATTTTAATGCCTTACAACAGCTTTCTTATTTTGCAGTTGTATTTATAATGGCGCCATTGGCAATGCTCACAGGATTAGCGATGTCACCGGCTATTGACAGCCGTTTTCATTGGTATCAGAAGTTGTTTTTTAATCGTCAGACTGCCCGTTCTTTTCATTTCCTTATCATGTTGTGTTATGTGATTTTTATAATCGTTCATGTATCACTCGTAGCCTTGACAGGCCTTCATAAAAACATGAACCATATTATACTCAATAAAAGCAATGATCCTTCATCAACAGGTTTGTGGGTAGGGATTATCATCGTTGTATTTGTGATAGGATTTAATATGCTGGCACATTGGCTGTCATGGCGCAAACAGCGAACGATTCAATTTTTGGAGAAAAAAATAAACGAATCTTTATGGAGCAGTACTATCAATAAATTTAAACCCAGAGCCTATTACACCAAAAAGGACATCTCTCCTTACTTCTGGCCCAACGGAAAAATGCCTGATTCAAAAGAATGGGAAGATCTGAAAGGAAATAATTTTAAAGATTATAAACTTAAAATTTATGGCCTGGTTGAAAACCCGGTGGAACTTTCCGTAGATGATTTAAAAAAAATGGGCAGGGAAGAAACAATTGAAATGCATAGTTGCATACAGGGATGGACGGGAATTGCGGAATGGGCAGGAGTTCCGATGAGTAAAATAATAGACCTGGTAAAACCTCATGCAAATGTAACTACTGTAGCTTTTTATTCTTTTGGGGAAGGGCTGTATGGCGGATCTTATTATGACACCAATACACTGGACAATTGCATGAAACCTAAATCGATTTTGGCCTGGGAAATGAATTATGAAGTGCTTCCTATTGAGCACGGAGCTCCCTTAAGGCTGCGGGTAGAAAACCAGTTGGGATATAAAATGGTAAAATGGATAAGCGCCATTGAATTTGTAGAAACATATACAAATATTGGAAAAGGCTTTGGAGGCAAAAATGAAGATGATGAATATTTCGATTTATTAGCAAATACATAAACAAACCTTTGATTGCTCCCGCTATCCGTAGAATGTGCCAATTAAAAAACCACTGCTGTCCTTACATTTCCGCCTCGACGGACACGTGCAATTCAGTACATTTTATTTTATCTTTTTCTGCATCACGGGTTCTTATCTCATGAAACATTTTTAAAAATATTTTTAATTCATTCTACACGAATCATCCAAATAAGAAAATAAAAATCGGTATTATAAGTTCGTTTACTGCTTTTGTGGCATGAGCTAAATGCAGAAGACTGTGATGCTCTTTTTTTAGGCAGAAAAACAGTCTCCTCTAATAACGTAAATTTGTGTGTTATGGTCAATTTTGTAAAACACTTTTTAAATGACATAAGATGATGAATAATGAACCCGGAAAACCTGAGTTTTGGGAGAAGAGCTTTGTCGAAAACCATGAAATGTGGGGCTTTGAGCCATCCAATTCTGCTGTGTTGACAAAGGATTTTTTTGTTCATCATTCGGTTAAAAATATTCTCATTCCCGGAATTGGTTATGGCAGGAATGCGCAAATTTTCAGAGACAATGGAATTGCGGTAACAGGAATTGAAATATCAAAAACCGCGATTGAAATGGCGGCAAAACATTACGGTAACGGTCTGACTATCTATTACGGTTCGGTAACTGATATGCCATTTGACAATCGCGAATATGATGGAATATTTTGCTATGCATTAATTCATTTATTGGATAGTAGCGAAAGAGAAAAACTAATCCGCGACTGCTATCATCAAGTGTCAAAAGGCGGCTATATGTTTTTTGCAGTTGTTACGAAAGAAGCGCCTATCTATCAGAAAGGCAAATTTATCAGCAAGGACCGCTATGAAATATTCGATGGAGTGAAAATGTTTTTTTATGACAGAGAATCCATTCACGCAGCGTTTGACCAATTTGGATTATTTGAAATTACAGAAGTTGAGGAGGTTTATCCATTCTTTCTGATTAAATGTAGAAAACCGAAGTAGATAATGCATAAAATAAAAACTCCCATAACAGGGTATAGCTAAGAGCGCCGAAAACGAAAAGAACCTACAATAAAGGCAATAGGAAATCAACAAATAACTTCCGGTTCCGTTTTAAAATCAGGACATTTCAATCCCTGGCGCTTATCTCATGAAATATTTTTTTAGTAGCGAGATGATACCTTTCAAAAAGGTGCCATCTGTGAAACATGAAACAGGAAAATACAAATCAGCATTATAAGTTGGTTTACTGGTTTTGGGTAAAAGTTGAATCAGTAATGGAGTAATGATCTTTTTTTTAAAATGAAAAAATAGTGTTATCTTATAGCATAAATTTTCGGCTTCCAGCCAATGTCGATCTTCCTTTCTTTTCAAACTTTCAATTTAACTTGTGAGGTTGGTCAGGAGATCAGGAGGCGACCTTCACGAGTGGGCTTGCAAAAAGAGGAAACATCCACGGAAGCTAAACTTATTTTTTCAGGGTTTCCAACCTCCTAAAGGTTGGTAGCCCTAATCCTAAATGTGACACTAAAGTATGATATTTGAATTTACCGCTTCGCTTCAATTCGACTTTATTACGGACTTTTCAAAAACGTATAACATACCGCTCCGGGATAATTACCTCGCTATTCCGGCCTCGATGGGCGAAGGCTTTGTAAGAAAAGTTCAGTTAGGAACCGATTTCAGGCTGTTGATTCATCACTACAAACTAAAGGAAGATTTTATCATTAAAAGAAATCCTGCAGTTGAGCCCAGTGATTTGCTAAGCATTTTCTTTTATAATAATGAACAACCACTTGACCTGATCTATAACGAGGAGAAACCTGTAAAATTCTCCCAAAAAAATGAGTCTGCCATACAGGTTACCACCAATGATTTGAGCTCTGTTATCCGGTTTCCGGCCAATACCGAAACGCAATATGTGGTGGTCGGTATTACTTCTTTGGAACTACGGTCAATGTTGAGAGTGGAAAAGCCCAACCAGGTTTTAAAGACGATCACTACCTCGGCAGCCTCTTTCTTATATTTCGAAAACATGAATACCGAAACGCAACAAATATTGAAGAATATTGCCGCCATCAATATGAATGATGATCTGAGTAATTTTTTGGTTCAGATAAAAGTGCAGGAATTACTATACCACTTATTTCATAAACTATCCAAAAGAGAAAATGCTTCGCAGAGAGCTTTGTACAACGCGGATGCCGAAAAACTTTTTGAAGTGCGTAATATTATTTTAGCAGACATCAGTGTGCCGCCTTCGATACCTGCCCTTGCCACTAACGTTGGCATGAGTGAAACCAAACTAAAACAATTATTCAAACAAACTT
Source organism: Hanamia sp. (assembly GCA_036509335.1). GTDB lineage: Bacteria > Bacteroidota > Bacteroidia > Chitinophagales > Chitinophagaceae > Ginsengibacter. The sequence goes on along the minus strand of DATCFT010000028.1, from coordinate 10,691 downwards.
TTGGCGATACTATCTACAATTACTACCAAAAGGTGAGGATGGAAGAAGCCGCTTTTTTATTAAAACAATCAGGATACTCAGTTTCCGAAGTGGGCTACCAGCTTGGGTTTTCCAACCTTAGCCATTTCAGCCGCTTATTTCAAAGATATTACGGAATACCCCCAAAAAAATATTCCACCACCGGATAAGGTTTGCCAACCTTCTAATTAATTTCAACTCAAAATAATCTTTCAAAGGTTGGCGACATTTTGAATTGCACCGGATAAGACTATTTATAGGACTTACCCGGTTATTTTACGAAGGCAGTTCGATTCAACTTTGCTGTATCAAATTATTAAATATAACAAAGATGAAAAAATTATTATCGCCTTTCATCAAAGGCAACTTCGAACTGAAAAACCATTTGGTAATGTCGCCAATGACGCGCAGCCGTGCCATAAACAATCTGCCCAACCAATTAATGGCAGACTATTACGGGCAGCGCACCGACGCCGGACTGATTGTTACCGAAGGAACCGCGCCTGCGCCCGAAGCATTGGGCTATCCCAGGATACCGGGAGTTTTTAACCAACAACAGATAGACGGATGGAAACCGGTTACTGATAGAGTACATGAAGGCAAAAGTAAAATCTTTTTGCAGTTGATGCATACCGGCCGTATCGGGCACACGGATAATCTGCCGGAAGCAACCACTCTTGTAGGACCCTCAGATATTAAAGCAACCGGACAGATATTCACTGACACCAAAGGTTTGCAGGATTATTCAGCACCGGTTGCGCTTTCAAAAGAAGGAATCAAAAATGTAATTAAAGGTTTTGTAGTCGCTGCAAAAAATGCGGTAGAAGCCGGCTTTGATGGCGTGGAAATTCATGGCGCCAATGGTTATTTGTTAGAGCAGTTTTTAAATCCACATGTCAACAATCGTGAGGATGAATATGGCGGAAGTATGGAAAATCGGAGCAGGTTTACCGTCGAAGTAGTTAAGGCTGTCGCCGACGCGATCGGAAAAGAAAAAACAGGAATTCGTTTTTCCCCCTTTTCTAAACTGGGTGACCTGGTAGAATATGGCGAAGACGAGACGAATAACACCTATGCTTACCTGTCGCAAAAATTAGATGAACTTCAAATCGCGTATGTGCATATAGCTGTGAACGCACCGATTCCTGCAAAAACATTCCAGGCTATTCGTGACAACTATTCAGGAACCATCATTCTCGCGAACGGGCTTACTCCTGAAACGAGTGAAGAAGCGCTTCATGCAGGTTTTGCAGACCTGGTAGCATTCGGACGTTCTTTTTTATCCAACCCGGATTTTGTTGAAAGAATACAAAACCATGCAGCGCTTAACCCTGTTGATTATAATACACTCTATACACCCGGGGCAAAAGGTTATACGGATTATCCAGTATTACATCCATCTCGGACAAATAAAAATTATCAATATGAAATTCAAGAATAAAGAAATATTCAACAGCATGCTACAGGCATTGTCGGTAATGGAAGAATACACCAGGCCAAAATAACACCCGGAATCTTTGTGAGGGTAAATTTATTATATCCCTCATTTTTTCATCGTAGAATTTACTTTCGCGCAAGGTTGTAGCTCGTAAGGTAGCTTAAGCATCTGCTCAATGTCATTTAGTGAAGGATTTTTACAAACAAATATCACCCCTTCGGGATTAAAGCCGGAACGGGTGATATTATCATGCGAACGAAATGACATTAAGCATCCGCTTGCCAAACAGGCATTAGAATGAAAAGCTGGAGAGAAAAATAAAACTTTTCATATTTTACTTCCTTCCTGTTCTCATCAATATTTTTTACCCACTCTCATAAAAATTGGAAAAGAAACTTTTCTTTTCAACGCATGCCCCCACGCGTTTTTTAAAGGATTCATAATGAGGTCAACAGGATTTTTATTATTCTTTGTTATAAAATGTTGTACAGAAGACCATGTATTAAGATAGCCGGTAACGTGTTCAAATTCCCATTCGTATTCATTGAATAAATCGGGAGTTTTTATTTCTTCAAAAGGAAATGGAATGGTAGCATATTTTTCATCAACATATTTTCTTTCTTTATCCCAATAAGGCCCGATTATATTTTTATAAAAATCATCAATAATAAAATCAATCTCTTTATTTATTTTAAACAGGTTGTATCCGAAAACTGCTAATAGCCCGTCTTTGCTCAATGTGCGGTTAACTTCTTTGTAAAATTTTTCAAAGTCAAACCAATGAATAGCCTGCGCAACAGTTATTAAATCAAATTGATTATCAGCAAAAGAAGTTTTTTCCGCTTTCGCTGTTGAATAAAAAATGTTCTCTTTTTTTACCGCATTTGCAAGCTGGCCGCTGCTAATATCCGTAGCATATACTTTATCAAAATACCCCGCAAGTTTAGCAGCCACCTGCCCGTTTCCCGTTCCACAATCCCATGCAGTTTTTTTATCAGAAAGATGGTGAATCAAAAAATCGTATAATTGTTGCGGATAACCCGGACGAAAGCGGGAATAGGATTTGGCTTGTTTTGAAAAGTTATCTTTCATTATTTTTTTTCTGAAAAACTACAGGATTTTATAAAAGGGAAATCGGAATACTAATATTAAAATTAAGCGTTCTTCGGTACATTTAGTGCAATGGGTTAGTGAAGATTAATTTTTAAATTGATGTTTGCACTGCTATCTAAAAAAGAAAATACAAATCAGCATTATAAGTTGCCTGCCCGAATGATGCAGGCGGGGTTTACTGCTTTTGAGGGTACAAACTAAATGCTGACTTAATCTTTAAATTTAAATATCCAAACAACCAACTGCTATCTTAATATGTTTAAAGTGGTAGCTTGCTATTCCTTTAAAAATTGAGCTAGTAAAAATATAAACGTTCATGAATTATGGCGACAAAAGATATTGAATGGAGAACAGTTAATCCACCAAACGAACTAAACGATTTTGTCGAAAGTTTTTGGATGCTCGCGAACTATTCTGACAAAGAACATCAAATTGTTATTTTACCGGACGGCAGGTTTGACATTATCTTTTCGCTGACTGACGGAAAAAAATTTCAAGCTGCATTGAAAGGATTAGATACTGTTCCCGAACAAAGAACAATGCCACCCAAATCAATATTTTTCGCAGTGAGTTTTAAGCTGCTTGCAATTGAATATTTATTAGAAGAAAAAGTTGATTCGTTATTGAATGAAGGTCTTCGGTTGCCAACTGACTTTTGGGGAATCACCAAAAATGACTTAACGGATTTTAATGCGTTTTGTGAAAAAGTTTCTGTAAAAATGATTTTGTTAATTAAACCCAATATTGATAACAGAAAACAACAATTATTTGATTTGATTTACGCCTCTCACGGCACTTTAACCGTAAAAGAATTATCAGAGAAAGTGTTTTGGAGCAGCCGGCAAATTAATCGTTATTTTAATCAAATATTTGGTATTTCATTAAAAGCGTATTGTAATATTTTTCGTTTCAAATCTTCTTTATACAATATTAAAAATGGCGAATTATTTCCAGCGTTGAATTTTGCTGACCAAACTCATTTCATAAAAGAAGTAAAGAAAATGTCAGGGGTTACACCGAAAGAACTTTCTAAAAATAAAAACGACCGATTTATACTATTATCTTCCCTGCCTAAAAAATAATTTTGCATCGTAATTAAAAAAATCATTACGATGATACAAAATAAGGAAATAGCCATAATTGGCGGTGGCCCCGGCGGGCTTACGCTTGCCCGGCTTTTGCAACTCAAAGGATTACATGTCAAGGTTTACGAACGGGATGTAAACAGAGAAGTGCGGATACAAGGCGGCGCATTGGATTTACATACCGATTCCGGTTTAAAGGCTTTGGAAAAAGCGGGTTTGATGGATGAATTTAAAACACATTACCGGCCCGGAGCAGAATTAGTTCGGGTGTTGGACAATCAGGCAAAAATCTGTTCTGATGAGCACATAGAAGGCAGAGACGGGAAGTTTGGCGATAAAAATCACAGACCGGAAATAGACCGGGGACCTTTGAGAAATATTTTATTAAACTCATTGCAATCGGATACCGTTGTTTGGAATAGTCATATTTTATCCATTGAACCGATTGAAAATAAATGGAAGATAATTTTTGAAAATGGCAACGCTGTTGTTGCCGATATAGTAATTGGTGCAGATGGAGCCAACTCTAAAATCAGGCCTTTCGTAACGGACATTAAACCTTTCTGGACGGGCATTACCATGTTAGAAGGTTCCGTAAAAGATTCAGAAAAAACAGCCCCCAACATTCATCAACTTTTAAAAGATGGAAAAATATTTGCTTACGGAAATGGAAAAACTTTATTCGTAAGTTCTAAAGGCGATGGCAATTTTGGCTTTGCAACAAGTTGTAAAACGGAGGAATTTTGGGATAAAAAAAGCGGGATTGATTTCAAAGACAATAAGCAAATATTGGCATGGTTCAAAAGAGAATATAAAGATTGGAGCCCTGTGTGGTACGAATTATTTGAAAATGGCAACACCCTTTTTATTCCACGACCACAATATTGTATGCCGCTCAATCAAAAGTGGAAAGCCCAATCAAACATAACGCTCATTGGCGATGCAGGCCACCGGATGCCTCCGTTTGCAGGCGAAGGTGTGAACATGGCCATGTTGGATGCATTGCAATTAAGCGAAGCGCTTACCAATCCTTTAAACTCTAACACCCAGACCGCAATTGCAAATTATGAAAAGCAAATGTTTAAACGCTTTGCGGTAAAAGGGCAAGAAACATTATTCAACACCGGATGGATGCACCAGTCAAATGCATTGAACGATATGCTTGCTATGTTCAGCAAAAACAAATTAAAACAAGGACTATTTATTTCAAGATATATTATCAACGTGAATATAATTCCGTTTGTAAGAAAAATATTCAGGCTTGCACCGTTATCCGGAGTATGTTTTAAATGATACAACCATTCCTGTCCCGGTTTCGGTAACCCACGACATTTTATTAATAGAGAGATGACACCTTTCAAAATGGTGTCATCTCTAAAACATTTAATTAAAAAACACAAATCAGCATTATAAGTGAGTTTACTGCTCTGGAGGAATTTTGGTAAATTTGAAAACTTTTTACCACATAAGAATCTATGAACAAACCCTTGTATCAGTTTTTCGCAAAAGATCATCATCGGATTGAAGAGTTGTTGAGTAAAGCCACTAATCAACCGGGTGAAATTGAAATGGAATATTATCATCAATTTCGGATAGGATTATTGCGACACATTAAAATGGAAGAGAAAACCCTCTTTCCGGCAGCAAAAAAGGCAGATAGTGCGGTGATGCAGGAACTCCTTCCAAGGTATAAACTCGAACATGGAGCACTTACTGCTTTAATGGTGCCTCCTCCTACTTTGTCTTTAATAAAAGTGATTCGGTATGTTTTAGAAAAACACGATATGGACGAAGAAGAGCCGGGAGGATTATACGATATATGTGAGAGATTGACACATGGGCATACCCAGGAACTTTTAGACCAACTGGCACAGACTGAAGAAGTACCTGTACATCCTCCGAATCCCGCGCTCATTGCCATAGAATCTGCCCGGCGCGCATTGGCCAGAGCAGGCTATGATTTTGATGAAATTATCCGGCTCCCTAATTGATAATCATTAATCAACCTTATTGATTTTACCGCAGGCAATCGGTAGCGTTACTTGTGCAGGAATGTTCCCAATGGAAGCCACAGACTTAGGCAAGCTCGTACTACCCGGAACTCCGTGGATATAAAGCACTCTCCGGTCCAAATCAATGTCTGAACCTCCAAAAGCTTTTGCAAAAGCTGCATTGAGTTGCGTCATCGGTATCTTAGTTTCATAATGATAAGAACCATCTGCTCCGGCTTTTGGATAAGTATCGCTTCCAACATTCATTTCTGCAGGCATTTCATTGAAGGGAACCATCGTTGTGCCGGAAGCTGTTCCTGTTTCAACTACATCTATAATACCATCACCGTTTTTATCGTCTGCTGCAGTAGCACATGCCGCTGTGCTGTTATTTGCGAAGCCGTGAAAGTGTTGCCAGTGCTCTATACCGGGAGGAGCGTTTTTCACATCTATTGTAACGGTCATTGTGTCGTCAGCAATAACAAACCGGGCCTTGCCGCTTGTCTGAAGCCCCGTCACTTTGGAGTTTAGAGGTTGAAGTTGAGCTTCATAAACTACTTGCTGATTTTTTTTTGTGTTATTATTGTTGAATCCTGTGGCTGCTGCCGCAACAATTCCTATTGCCATTATAAAAAAGTATTTGCTCTTCATAATTAAATTTAATTTTTGTGTTTTAATAAATAAGTAACCTATTTAATACAGATATGCGTTTTTTAATGTAGTACAAAATATCTCAAATGGTTGCCAACATTACCGTTTTATTTCGGTTTAAAAATTGATTTTGAAACGTTGGCAACGTTTAACTCCGAAACGACAAATTGAATTACACCCGGTAGTTCTGCATAAGGTGTAATTCCCATAACAATAAATTACTCCTTCGTTTTGATGACTCTTACTTTCCATTCTTCAGGGCCTTTTTCAAGATATTCCCATTTAAAAGGTTCTTTGCTTTCTGCTTCCATTTGATAATAAAGAGGCTTGGGGTCATGGTCGTTGATAAATTCAAAAGCTTCACCCGCTTTTATATCGGCAAAGGCTTTATAAAACATTTCATGACGTTCTGTTGGCGGAAAAGGCCGCAAGTCAAACTCGTTAACCACTGAAAAACCATCATCTCCTAAACCACTTTTAATTTTCTTAGTTATATGAACCACGTATTCATTAGGTTCCTGCTTCTTATATATCCAGGAATGTTGTCCCTCGAACTTCCTCACAAAATTCCGTGTATTTCTTTTGGGTCTTCCGCAGCTATAATTTCCATAATACTGCCTTGCTCCATCATACCATAACGATGAAATACGATTTGTTTCCACTCTTTTTCATCTGCTTTCCGAAGGTCGAGCAAGGTCGATATATCTGTAAACGCTCTTCCCTGCGAAGCTTCAATGCGGGTAACTTTTCACCTTCCATTCTCTGCCTCCACGATTGAGATATTCCCATCCAACCACATCTCCATAAATCGAGCGAAATTCATAATAGAGTGGGAGGGGATCATGATCGTTAATAAAGATAAAACTTTCATCAACGGGTAATTCCTTGAAGATCTGTATTAATTTTTTATGTCTTTCAATAGGAATAAGCACGCGCATATCCAATTCTTCGGTTTGTAATTTGTTATCCATGTCAATTTAATTTGAGATATAAAGATATTTTTATCTTTAATTTGGTTTTGGCAAGATTACTGATTTAAATGGAAAGGAGTTTACTATTATAGGAAAATCTGGGCTTTTGCCAGGCTAACGTTTATATAGTTTTACGGAGTACTTTTTCGGCAATCAAGCTTTTTCCGCTATCAGTAGCAAGTTTAAATTATAAAAGCAGTGCTGTCTGCATGTCTATAACTGAGGGCATTTTACTTTATCATTTATCTGAATCATGTTGTTCTTATCTCATGAAACATTTTAAAAATAATTTTGGTTCAATCCGACCCATACTACTATTGATTGAAAAACTAATTTGGAAATAAATAATTAGAATCTTGCTGATCGAAATGCAGTTAGCTTAAATCCCTTGTAAACGGTATTCCCCAATAAGCTAAATCTTGAAAAAACTTACATTTTGCCGAATATAAAGAGTATCTTACAGACGTTTTTTTTAATTTAATTGTAATGTTTATTTTTCTGTTTTCTTTTTTGTTATTGATTTGTGTAACTTCTTTTCAGAAATTCTCTCCTGTAAATTTTGCTTTTAGTGAAAAGGTTTTCGATAAGGGAATCTATGGAAAGCTTTGTTTTAACTGACAGGGCTTCTTTCAAAGCAAACATCCAAATATTTCAAAATTATTAGATTAAAAAGTTTAGCAAACGGCTACACAGGCGTGTTATGCATTGTATTGATATTCCGTGGTACAAAATTTTAAAATAAAAAACTTTTTAAACTATGTCAAGTAAAATAAAGTTTGCAAAGGCAAACCAGAATGATTTCTATTCAACCGTTAATAAGAGAGTAGAAGAATATTTCACTATAAATAAATTATCAAAGTATGCAAACCCTTTAATGGTATTTAAAACTTTTTTTTATTTGTCTGTACTTATCGCGGCGTATCTTCTTTTAATTTTAAATCCAAATCCTCTTTGGGTTCAATTTATATTATGGATCGTTATCGGATTTTTTACGGCATTTGTGGGCGTTAATATCTCGCATGATGCCATCCATGGTTCCCTATCCAGGCACAAAGGAATGAATAAATTTTTAAGCTATACTTTTAATATTATTGGCGCAAATGCTTATATGTGGGGCATTATGCACAATATTGTTCATCACACTTACACGAATATTGAGGGCCATGATGAAGATATCGCCTCGGTTCCTTTTTTGAGAATGTCACCACATCAAAAACTAAGGAGAATTCACCGGTACCAGTATTGGTATGCATTTCTATTCTACGGTTTGGGCTCGCTCTCCTGGGTATTTGTAAAAGACTATGTAAAGTTCTTCAAAAAGAAGATCGGTAACTATGAAAATAAAAAGCATCCCCGCATTGAATATTTTAATTTGTTTTTTTTCAAACTGGTGTATTATACCATTTTTTTGGCGCTGCCTATGATCTTCATAAATGCCTTGTGGTGGCAGGTTCTATTGGGTTTTTTTGTATTGCATTTTTGCGAAGGAATTACGATGGCCATCGTTTTTATGCTGGCACACGAGGTAGAAGAAACGCAATTCCCACTGCCTGACGAAAGGGGAAATATCCTGAATTCATGGGCGGTTCATCAATTATATACCACGGCAGATTTTGGCAGGAACAGTAACTTACTTAGTTTCTTTTGTGGCGGCTTAAACTTCCAGGTAGAACACCATTTATTTCCACGTATATGCCATACACATTATAAACCTATATCGGATATCGTAAAACAAACGGCAGAAGAATATAGTCTGCGTTACAATGCCAATCTCTCTTTCATGGGAGCCATCCTGTCTCACATCCGGTTTCTTAAAAAATTGGGTAAAAAGGAAATTGCGCCCATAACATTAAATTCAAAAATTGCTGTTGATAACCAGAATTAGGAATGGAGCATCCTTATACTTTTTCGAATACAAGCCTGAAATGATCCATGGTTTCGTTTTCAAAGCAAATTTTGTTAGGGCTTATTTTAAACACTTCAACAAGGTGGCGAAATTCTTTATCAAAAAGATATTTCGGCAGAAGAGAGGCATATAAAGAATATTTTTTCAAATTAAATTTCCGGAATTTTTTTCTCCATCTTTTAATCGTTTCAATGTAATCATACCTGCCACTGCTTTTGGAAATTAATTTAAAATAAGGAGCTGCATTTCTGATTACCTGCTCTGCACCATAAGGTAACCAGGAACCGGGGAATTGCTTCACCATTAAAGCCATCGCATACGAAGGAGAATTTTTATCAGCATTCACGCTCACTTCTTCAAGCGGCATCATATTCTTATCGAAAACCATTGTTTGCATATAAAATCTTCCACCTGTTGGTAACAAATCTTTCAGGCCTTTAAAAAAGTTATGATATACTTCATCCTGTTTGCCCTCTTTATATTCTTCTATAGAACAAAAGTGCTCCAGGCCACCGATACAGGTTACCGCATCAAAGATGCCGAAGTTTTCAGGTTTGATATACCTGCAATCCATAACATGAACATCCAATCCATTCTTTACACAAGCAGCGGCCTGGCCCGTAGATAAAGTAACGCCGGTACCTTTGGCGCCCCGGCCCTTTATGTATTGAAGAAAGGGTCCCCAGCCACAGGCCATATCCAATACCCTGGTGTCTTTTTTTATGCCAAGACTGTCGGCAATAAAAGTGTGTTTCTGTTTTTGCGCTTCTTCAAGTGTCATTGAGAAATCGCCGTTGAACATGGAGCCACTATAATCTCCCATCTCTCCCACGCTTAGGCGGAAAATCTCGTCAATAGTAGTATAGGTATAGTCAAGATCATTTTTGGAAGCCATTTTAAATATTTTATTAAGATGAAAAATCAATACAATGTACGCAGATTATTTGCGATGATTATTATAAATTATCTATTGTTTCCTAAATAGAAAAAACCATTTTTTGTTCGTTTACTGTCTTCTTCTTAACTTAAAATGCATGATTTATGGGGTCGCATTTTAATTATCGCGTAGTGCGAGGCCATTTGTAAAATTGTATAGTAAAGAATACTTTATTCTGCTCATTTGTTAACTTGCTCCCTGATTTTGTAGGATACGAATAGAATTTTTGTTATGATGTTTGTTCAAATTTTTCCCTAAGTTAAACCCGGTGAAATGCGTTTTCTTATTTGCCTTGGTTTTCTGATTCACTCGCTTTCCGTTTTTGGTCAAAGCGAATATTATCATTTTTCCAAACTTAATACCCATAATGGTCTTTCGCATAACCAGGTCAATGCCATATTAAAGGATTCCCAGGGCTTTTTATGGTTTGGCACCATGTCCGGGCTGGACCGATATGATGGGTACTCTTTTAAGATATACCGTAGGAATCCTAACGATAGTTCTTCGCTGATCGATAATTATATCCTTTCTCTTTTCGAACTTCCCAATGAAAAAATGTTGGTGAGAACCAGCAGTGGGTA
>DATCFT010000027.1:0-94260 GCA_036509335.1 Hanamia sp. | reverse complement strand
ATTTGCATTTCGGTTTAATAGAAAACTATCAACATATAGAGGAAAGTTGTTTTATCGGCTAATGCAGCAAGCTGTAGATACTCCTCCACAACCGTTTAAAGAAATTACAAAAGGAACTTGACCGAAAGGGATAGGCAGTTTTTTTAATTTCAATTTTCAGTAATTCTATAAATAAAATTAGCTTCATCAATAAATGAAAATTATTATGAAAATTATTTTATTTATTTTGCTAATGACATTCACTACACAAATTTTTTCGCAGATAAAATATCCTGATACAAAAAAAGTTGACCAGCAGGATAATTATTTTGGGACCATTGTAAAGGATCCATATCGCTGGCTTGAAGATGATAACAGCGATGAAACAATAGCATGGGTTAAAGAAGAAAATAAAGTAACTGAAGATTATTTATCGAAAATTCCTTTTCGTGAAAAAGTAAAAAGCAGGCTTGAAGAAATGTGGAATTATCCTAAATATGGATCGCCATTTAAAGAAGGGGACTATTATTATTTTTATAAGAATGATGGGTTGCAAAACCAGGCTGTATTGTACCGCCAGAAAGGCTTAGAGGCTACGCCGGAAGTATTTATTGATCCCAATAAACTGAGCAAAGATGGTACCGCAGCAATAGGAACTCTTTCTTTCAGTAAGAATAGCAAATATGCAGTTTATTTTGAAGCGCAGTCAGGGAGTGATTGGGAGGCGGCTCATGTTATGAATGTAAATGATAAAAGTTTATTGAAAGATGAATTACATTTTATAAAATTTAGTGGTGCTTCGTGGAAAGGGGATGATGGTTTTTATTACAGCCGTTATCCTGCCCCTGATGAAAAAGATAAGCTGACGGTTCAAAATAAAAATCATAAAGTGTATTATCACAAAATCGGTACTCCACAAAGTGACGACTTATTAATATATGAGGACAAAGAGCATCCTTTACAAATAGTGGGAGCAGGGCTTACAGAAGATGAACGTTTTTTAACTTTAACTAAAAGTGAAGGTACAAGCGGTTCTGAACTTTGGGTGAAAGACATGAAAAATACTTCTCCCCAAAATAATTTTATTTTACTGATAAAGGGTTTTGATACTCAATCTAATTTTATAGATAATGATGGGGATAAATTATTGGTACTAACAAATGCAGATGCCCCCAATTATAAAGTAGTTTTAATTGATCCAAAAAATCCTGCAAAAGGAAATTGGGAAACTGTAATTCCGGAAAGAAAAGAATTACTCGAATCAGTAGGAACTGCAGGAGGAAAATTATTTCTTTCTTATTTACAGGATGCTTCGGGCAGGGTGTATCAAACCACCTACCAGGGATATTTTGCCCGGGAGATATTATTGCCCGGTATTGGCACTGCCAGCGGATTTAGTGGCCATAAGAAAGACAATGAAATATTTTATTCCTATACTTCCTTTGATTATCCATCGGGTATTTTTCGGTATGGAATTTCTTCAGGAAAATCAATTCTTTTTCGCAAGAGTGAGGTGAAGATAAATGCAGATAATTATCAAACAGTACAGTCTTTTTGTATCAGTAAAGATGGAACGAAAGTGCCCATGTTTATCACATTTAAAAAAGGATTAAAATTGAATGGGAAAAATCCTGTACTCATGTATGGCTATGGCGGATTTAATATTCCGATGACGCCGTCATTTTCAGTTTCTAACGCATTTTTTCTGGAAGAAGGTGGAGTATATGTGGTAGTAAATATGAGAGGCGGAAGTGAATACGGAGAAGCATGGCATAAAGGAGGGATGTTGCTTAACAAGCAAAATGTATTTGATGATTTTATTGCCGCAGCGCAATTTTTGATTGAAAAAAAATATACCAATCCCTGCAAACTGGCGATGCGCGGCGGTAGTAACGGTGGATTGCTTGTTGGCGCTGTGATGACGCAAAGACCTGAACTTTTTAAAGTTGCTATTCCCCAGGTTGGTGTGATGGATATGCTTCGGTATCACAAATTTACAATCGGCTGGGCCTGGGCTACAGAATATGGAAGAAGTGACAACAAAAAAGATTTTGAAAATTTAATTAAATATTCTCCTTTACAAAATTTAAAACCAGGTGTAAAATATCCTGCAACCCTGATAACAACTGCTGATCATGATGACAGGGTAGTGCCTGCGCATAGTTTTAAATTTGCCGCCACATTGCAGGCTGATAATGCCGGTACAAATCCAACTCTCATCCGTATTGAAACCAAAGCTGGTCATGGAGCCGGAAAGCCAACTGACAAGCTGATAGATGAAGCCGCAGACATCTGGAGTTTTGTGATGTATAATCTTGTGATGGATTTTAAATAAGTTATTCTACATAAAGAAGAAAGGTTTTATTGATTTTCTTATAATGAAAATAAAACAGGAATCTTCATTAAAACTTTGTTTACTGTTCTCTTAAATTTAATAAATAAAAAAACCGCTCTAATACAAGAAGCGATTTTTAGTTTCTTTTATTTCTTTATAAATTATGAAGTCGTATTTTCTTTTTTCCCAAGCTTAACTCCGAAAATAATTAAATGAATAATTGCGAAAGCCAATGAAAAATAATACAAAGCAAGATCAGGAGCTTCTGATGTATAATGATGTGCTATAGCAAGTCCTATCAGTATAATGCCTAAAGCTATGCCGCATATCCCCACTATTTTATGAGCTTTTGGGTCAAAACTTCCATCATTCAAATGGCTTTTTTGCATTCCATATCCTGCGTAAACATCAAGTCCGATAATCATCCACACAATTAAACGTATCCACGTATCGAAAGGAAGGAATACCATCATTCCCAGGCAAACCAGCACTCCCAAAATTGGAATTAAAGGAACCCATGGAACCCTGAAAGCACGTGGTGCATCTTTCATAGTGCTGCGCATTACCAATACGCCGATACATACTAAAATGAAGGCAAAGAGAGTACCGATACTTGTCATTTCTCCAACTATTCTGCCGGGAACGAATGCAGCAAATGCACTTACAAAAACCATGAATAATAAATTGGATTTGTAAGGTGTTCTGTGTTTGGAGTGTATTTGAGAAAACACTTTTGGTAATAAGCCGTCAGTACTCATTGAATAGAAAACACGGCTTTGACCTAACAACATCACCAGGATTACTGAAGAGTATCCTAATAGGATCGCGATTATGATCATAGTATTTAACCACGGATATGCCGGAGTAACGATACCGTTGATTCCCACAGGCCCCATTTGTTTAATAGCGATTGCAACCGGTGCCAGATCAGCGCTTCCGCCAACGTTAAACATTTTATAGTTTGCTACTCCTGTCATCACATAAGCAAAGAAGATATAGAGTACTGTGCAGATTGCTAATGATCCCAGTATTCCGATGGGCATAGCTTTCTTAGGATTTTTTGTTTCCTGCGCCGCTGTAGATACCGCATCAAATCCGATATAGGCAAAGAATACAACAGCCGCCGCACGTATAATACCCGACCATCCGAAACTCCCAAATGAACCGGTATTTTTAGGAATCAAAGGTTTTAAATTTTCGGGGCGGATATATTTGAATCCAATCACAACAAAAATGATAACAATAGATACCTTCAGTATAACAATAATTCCATTTACCCATGCTGATTCGCTCGTGCCCCTGATAAGAACCAATGACATAACAACCACAATGAATACTGCCGGTAAGTTTAAAAACCCATGAACCATATCGCCGCCTGCTATTTGTACTGAATCAAATGGAGTCATCATTAATTCGGGAGGCAATGCCACACCAAAAGATTTGAATAATTCTCCGAAATAGCCGGCCCAGCTTGATGCCACGGTAGCCGCGCCCACAGCATATTCCAATACCAGATCCCAGCCGATAATCCAGGCAATAAATTCTCCCATAGTGGCATACGAATAAGTATAGGCACTACCGGCAACAGGAATCATAGATGCAAATTCAGCATAACATAATCCGGCAAAAGCACAACCTACTGCTGCGATAATAAATGAGATCATAATCCCCGGACCGGCATAATTAGCCGCCGCCATACCGGTAATAGAAAATAAACCGGCGCCAATAACAGCTCCGATACCCAAAGCCACTAAAGACATAGGGCCAAGCGTGCGCTTTAATGTCTGGTTACCTGTTGCAGATGCTTCATTAAGAAGAACGCTCATTGGTTTTCTGACGAACAAACTCATAATAGTGATTGGTTTTATTAAATGATTTTGTATAAAAGATTTGGAAAAATAAGGAATAAATTAAAAAACCAGTAAAAAGATTTACCGGCGACTGCAAAATCCTGCTGCAAGAAAAAACAAATATTGGCGCGTAAAGAGTTTATACAAATAAGAATATTCCAATTTATGAAACGCAAATTAGGGAATAGAAAAGTTGTGAGGCGGCATTAAAATAATTTGATTAATTGAGCAACTCATTATGGTTGTGATCTGATTATAGCAGTTGAAAATAGCCAGAACTTTTTAAAGTTTTTTTTATCCATATACTTCCGGATTCACAGGATAAGGAATCCGAAGCCCGTTTAAACCTGCAATAATATTTTCAGCCGCAATCTGTGCCATAGCATTTCTTGTTTCAACAGTTGCTGTGCCTATATGCGGCGTTACGGCTACATTGGGCATTTTTAATAAAATGTTATCAGCGTTCATTGGTTCCGGATTGGTAACATCAAGGCCTGCGCCCCAGATAATCCCGTTTTGAAGCGCATTGATAAGGTCAATTTCATTGTGAATAGATCCTCTTGAAGTATTTATAAAAATGGCGGAAGGTTTCATTTTTTCAAAAACGGATTGATTGAATTTTCCTTTGGTTTCATCAGATAAATTAGAATGAACAGAGAGAACATCACTTCTTTTTATGAGTTCCTCAAATGAAACCCATTGGGCATTCAATTCTTTTTCCGCTTCCGTATTATGATTTCTGTTGTGATAGATGATCTTCATATCGTAAGCGGCTGCACAAAGCTTTGCCATCTCAAAACCTATTTTCCCTAAACCATAAATGCCGAGAGTTTTGCCACGTAGTTCTATCCCAAGATTGGCGGTTGGCTCAAAAAATTTCCACTCGTCATTGATAATCCTCAGGTGCTGAAAAAAAGCTTTTCTTGATACGGCAAGCATTAATAAAAAAGCGGTATCTGCCGTGGCCTTGCTTACTACGACTGGTGTATTACCTATTGGTATTTTCAGGCGGGTAGCTTCAGCAATATCCACATTGTCGAAACCAACAGAATGAAGCGCAATAACTTTCAGATGGCTGCATGCATTCAAAAAAGAAGCATCTATTTTGTTGTAACCTGCTGATATCATTGCATTACATGGTTTACAATTTTCAATTAATTCCTCCGGGGTCAATTCTCTTTCTTCTTTCCATTGCAGCACTTCTATTCCGGCTTCTTTTAATAATTGTAAACCAATTTCCGGAATCATTCTCGTGCAAAATACTTTCATTTTCATAGCGGCTTAAAGGTAGTAAATATACTAAGATGAGATGTTTAAAATTTTGAAAAGTGCTGTTATAAGTTTTCAAAACTCAAAACAAATGAGTATAAAATAAAAATTTCGATTATTTCTTGGTTTACTGTAAGATGAGTGGTACACTGTTTTGAGATGATAACCTTAATGTTGCGTTTTTTAAAATCAATAATTTTTTTACATTCTGTTATGTAAACTAAAATTTGAGACGCCATTCTAATCAAAGTCCCCCGAATAAAAAAAGCGAAACCCTTTCAAGTTTCGCTTTCCTTTTTATCTTTTTATTTTCTATAAAAACAATTCTTTCCCGAATAAAATATTCTTTACACCAATTATTTCATCCACATCATCCCAAAAAACATGGATGCCATTATTCTTAAAATTTTGTCTTTGTTTTGAGGAGGCTTTTAATAATTTCTTGCTCCAGTTTACCGGTACATAAATGATTCTGCCATCATTTAAAACGAAAGCAATTTCATCTTTTATAAAAGCTACATCATCTATTTTAGGCAATTGATTAAATGATAAATTGTTTATCCAATTTATTTGTGGCTTTTTACTTTTTATATCCTTTACAGAATTCATTAAATGTTGTTATAATTAATAAATAATTTTCTTCTACCACTTTCTCTAATTTAGTTAATTCTCTTTTTGTAAAGCCTGAATTATCTGCTAAAATTACTTCATTTTTTCTTAGCCAAAACTTACAAACCTTTTTTGTGTCGTCACTTATATGCACATGAGGTGGTTCTGTACAATCATAACTTACGAAATAAAAGCGTAAACCAAATTTAAAAAAGATAGTTGGCATAACTTGATTTAACGGCTTTCAAATTCCTTCCTGATAATATTCAACGCGCCACCAGCTTTGTACCATTCTATCTGCTGCTCGTTGTAAGTATGATTTACTAAGAAAGAATCCACAGTGCCATCTTTATGAGAGAGATGAACCGTCAATGGTTTATCTACGGTAAAATCTTCTACGCCGGAAATATCAATCACATCATCTTCGAGAATTTTATTGTAATCTTCTTTGTTGGCAAATGTTATACCCAGCAATCCCTGTTTTTTTAAATTGGTTTCGTGTATGCGAGCGAATGATTTTACAATAACAGCTTTTACACCAAGATGACGTGGCTCCATCGCTGCATGCTCGCGTGATGAGCCTTCACCATAATTTTCATCGGCTACAATTACAGAACCTACGCCCGCGGCTTTATACGCTCTTTGTGTTTCGGGGAGCGTTCCGTATTCTCCGGTTAATTGATTCTTAACCAAATTAGTTTTTTCATTAAAGAAATTTATTGCGCCTATCAAAAGATTATTACTGATATTATCCAAATGGCCGCGGTATTTTAACCACGGGCCTGCCATAGAAATATGATCAGTAGTACATTTTCCTTTGGCTTTGATTAATAATTTTAAATGCTTTAAATCATTTTCTTTCCATGCTGCAAAGGGTTCCAGCAATTGTAAGCGATCTGATGTGGGCGAAACAACAACCTGAATACTACTTCCATCCTCTGCAGGCGCCTGGAATCCCGCATCGTCAACGGCAAAACCTTTTACAGGCATTTCAATTCCCTGTGGTTCTTTCAGTTTTACTTTTTCACCTTTATCATTGGTGAGGTAATCGGTAAGCGGATTAAAAGTAAGTGAGCCTGCAATTGCAAGCGCGGTGGTAATTTCAGGCGAAGCCACAAATGCATGGGTGTTGGCATTGCCATCATTTCGCTTTGCAAAATTTCTGTTGTAAGAAGTCAGGATTGAGTTTTTCTTATTAGGATCTTTTGAATGTCGTGCCCATTGTCCTATACATGGCCCGCAAGCATTTGCTAAAACTACGCCGCCCATCTTTTCAAAAATATCAAGGTATCCATCTCTATCTACTGTAAATCTTACTTGTTCTGAACCCGGTGTAATGGTAAATTCCGCTTTTGTTTTGATGCCATTTTCTGTTGCCTGTTGAGCTACAGAAGCGGCTCTCGTAATGTCTTCGTAAGATGAATTGGTACAAGATCCTATCAACCCTACTTCCAGTTCTTCGGGCCAGTTATTTTTCTTAACGGCTTCGGCGAATTTTGAAATCGGCCATGCCAGATCCGGAGTGAAAGGTCCGTTGATATGTGGTTCTAATTCAGATAAATTGATTTCAATTACCTGGTCAAAATATTTTTCAGGATTTTCATACACTTCTTTATCGCCTGTAAGATCCTGCTGAACATTATCTGCCAATGCAGCTACTTCTGCTCTGCCGGTTCCTTTTAAATATGCTGCCATTTTTTGATCATAGCCAAATATGGAAGTGGTAGCACCGATCTCTGCGCCCATGTTGCAGATGGTTCCTTTTCCGGTGCACGATAATGAGGTAGCGCCTTCACCAAAATATTCAACGATAGCGCCGGTTCCGCCTTTCACGGTAAGTATGCCGGCTACTTTTAAAATAATGTCTTTTGCAGATGTCCAGCCATTTAGTTTTCCGGTGAGTTTTATGCCGATCAATTTTGGAAATTTTAATTCCCACGGTAATCCTGCCATCACATCACACGCATCTGCGCCGCCTACTCCTATTGCTACAATGCCCAGCCCGCCTGCATTTACAGTATGCGAATCTGTTCCAATCATCATTCCGCAGGGGAATGCATAATTTTCTAAAACCACCTGGTGAATAATTCCAGCACCCGGTTTCCAGAATCCAATTCCATATTTATCAGAAACAGAAGCTAAGAAATCATACACTTCTTTATTCTGATCTTTTGCTCTTGATAAATCAGGAATTGCACCCACCTGGGCTTGTATTAAATGATCGCAATGAACTGTGGATGGAACAGAAACTTTGGTTCTTCCCGACTGCATGAATTGCAGCAACGCCATTTGAGCCGTAGCATCCTGCATAGCAACTCTATCCGGCGCAAAATCTACATAATCTTTTCCTCTTTCAAAAGCTGTATCAGCATTTCCGCGCCAGAGGTGGGCATATAAAATTTTTTCTGTGAGAGTGAGAGGATGATTAACCACTTTACGTGTTGTTGCTACTTTCTGAGAATAACTACTGTAAAATTTTGTAATCATGCCGAGATCAAAAACCATTTCTTGTCTTTTAATAATTAATAATAAATTTTTAATTTTTTTGCAAATTTAATTAAAATCAATCCATGATTTTTTCTGTTTTATTAAAATGAATATTACATAAAAAATAATTTTCTTTTTTATGTAGGAATATTTTTTTTCAGGAAACGCTAAAAAGAATTAATTTTCGTTTTTATAAAAAAGAAGAATGATTAAGAAAATACTAAGTTTAATTATTTTAATTGTCTCGGCAGGCATAGTTAAAGCCCAGTTTGCTAATACTTCCTGGAAGGGAAATTTTAATATTCCTGATTCCACACAAATGATTTTGCAATTTAAAACAGATAGCCTTTTATTAAATTATCCGGACGGCTCTGCCTTTGAAACAATGAGTTTCAAAATAAGCAATGATACCATATCCATATTGAAACTGAATGGTCAGAGCCCATGTAGTTATTCTGATACCGCTACTTATAAAATATGGCTTAAAGATAAAAAGCTTTTTGTCTCTTCATTGAATGATGATTGCCCTGAGCGTGTTTCGGCATGGCCGGCAGATGGTTTGGAAAAGGTTGAATAAATTATTTTGAAATGCTTTCTTAAAAAAATGGCCGTATTTCATTTTCTTCGAATATTTTTTAGTTTTGCAAAATGTATAAAATAAAAAACTTCATTGAGTGGAAGGTGTTTGGCGTTTGTACCGCTATTGGTGAAAAGATGGGAATTGCCACTTCTGTTATCAGGAGATATTTTATTTATATATCTTTTTTGACATTGGGGTCACCAATAATTTTTTACCTGTTTTTTGCTTTCTGGATGAACATTAAAAATTACATCAAAAACTCCCGCCGCAATCCATTAAGATATCTTTAACCAGGAGTCAGGTACCTGATGAAAGCGCCAGGCGTGCGCTATCAGCCAGTAAACAAAGAAATAACACAGATTTCTGTTCAACTAATAAAGCTTCCCTATTGCACATAAAAAAAGGGCAACCTTTTGAGTTGCCCTTGCATTGAAATATCGATTTTAGCCGATTAATTTCACATTAACGGCATTCATGCCTTTTTTGCCATTTTGCAAGTCAAATTCCACTTTGTCGTTTTCTTTAATTTCATCAATTAATCCGCTTGCATGCACAAATGTTTCTTTTGAAGAATCATCGTGTTTAATAAAACCGAAGCCTTTTTCTGAATTGAAAAATTTAACGGTTCCTGTGTTTTTGTTGTCCATTGTGTTGTATTGTTTAAAAAAATTAGCCGCAAAGATATATTTTAAAACCGGAATAATGATATTAGTTCGTGGAATTTTGATTTTTTAACTTTTAGGAAGCCATCAGCCTTCAGCTATCATCTGTGAGTTGTCGGTCGCTGATAGCTGATAGCTCATAGCTGATAGCTGATAGCTCAAAGCTCGCGGCAGATAGCTTCTTTAAATCCCGGGCTTTCAGTTTTTTTTATTTTATCCCAAAAAGTAAAATACAAACCAAAATTATATTTGAATTGCTTGTGATGAAGCGAATGATGCGTGGCGCCAATAATATTTTTGGTCAACAAATTTTTGGGATTCTTAGGATAAATTTCAATATCCAAATGATTGATTACACTGCTGAAAGTCATGATGATTAACAGTAAAATAATTACATAATAATGCATTGGCAAAACCATAAGCATGACTGGTAAAAAGATTGCCTGCAAAATACCTTCAAAAGGATGAAAAGAGAAGGCTGTAAAAGGAGAAGCTATTTTGCTGTCGTGGTGCACTTTGTGGACGATTTTATAAACTGATGGAATATGCATCCAACGGTGAATCCAATAATAATAGGTTTCCTGAATTAGCATAAATACAATAAGGCTTACGGGTAAATACCACCAGCCATACAGATCAGCGGTTGTATAAACTTTTGTATATCCTTTTTGCCAAAGAATTACTGTAAAGGTTCCTGCTACAGAAAAAAGAATAGAAGTTACCAGGCTCCATTTTATCTCTTTTTTGAATTGCCCCTTTTTATATTCTCTTTTATTTATCTTTCTCTCTTTCCATTTTGATGAAAACCACACATAAAAAATTAAATAGAATAATCCCGCTACCAGGAAGTATCTTCCGGTGATGATAATAAAGAAAATCAACGTGAGCAAAAAAGGCCAATAGCCGGTAGCAAAATCAGGAAGATTCATAATGTAAAATAAAGAAATAATAATCTGAACGAACATTAATTTCTTAAAAAGAAAAGTATAATTTTTTAGCCGAATCGGACGTATTAGTTTTTATTAAAATGGTACTCAATATGCTGTTCTGGTAATGATTTTTTTCAAATTTGAAAATCCATTAAGGGGAAATTTCCAGAAAAGAAATAAATCCTTCTGGCGGTTTTTACCGGGACGGTTGCTTTGATTGTTGAATTATGTTTCCAATTTAACAATCAAAGTTTGTGGATGAAAAACCCTGATGAAAAATTTTCTACAATAAAAATGTGTTTTTATCCATACAACTGATCTCTTTTTAAATTTTTATCATTTTCCCCATATAAATTTATTTTTAGGCCGTAGGATATAGTGCTGATAAAGGCTTTACTACAATTTTCTAAAACGTAGGATAATTTTTTTGTTATTTAAATGATTCAACCTACTTTTGCACTCCCAAAATAAATTTGGATAAAAAAAGTTCTTTAAAATGTCTCAAAGAATAAGGATAAAACTTCAATCTTACGATCACAACCTGGTAGATAAGTCTGCAGAGAAAATCGTTAAGACAGTACGCAGTACAGGTGCAGTAGTTACAGGGCCAATCCCTTTGCCTACTCACAAGAAAATATTTACAGTATTGCGTTCTCCTCACGTTAACAAAAAGGCACGTGAACAGTTCCAGTTATGTACGCATAAGCGTTTGTTGGATATTTATACCAGCAGTTCCAGAACCGTTGATGCCCTTTCAAAACTTGATTTACCATCAGGAGTTGACGTTGAGATAAAAGCATAACCTCATCCCGATCTTCTCCACAAGTGGAGAAGGAGATGAAAAGTTCTTATATAAAATTGTAACACTCATCTATCCCAAATTTCGGGAGAGCGCTGAGTATAATAAAATAGAAATGAAAAGTATTATTGGAAAAAAAGTTGGCATGACCAGCATTTTCGATAGTAATGGCATACAAACGGCCGTAACTATTATTGAAGCAGGTCCATGCGTGGTTACCCAGAAAAAGACTGTAGAAACCGATGGTTACAATGCAGTTCAGATTGCTTTTGGAGATAAAAAAGAAAAGCACACCCTCCTCTCAGAAAAAAACCACTTTGCCAAAGCAAATACAACGGCAAAAAAATTCATAAAAGAAATCCGCGATAGCGAAACAGATAAAAATATTGGAGACACCATAAGTGTTGACATTTTTGCTGAAGGCGATAACATTACTGTTGTTGGCACCTCTAAAGGAAGAGGGTTCCAGGGTGTAGTGAAGCGTCATGGCTTTCACGGTGTGGGTGAGCAATCTCACGGACAGCATGACAGGTCAAGGGCTCCAGGTTCTATAGGTGGCTCCTCATACCCATCAAGAGTGTTCAAAGGAATGCGAATGGCAGGTCGTATGGGCAATGACAAAGTGCAGATAAAAGGACTTAAAGTGGTAAAAATATTCCCTGAAAAAAATTATTTATTAATAAGTGGTTCGGTTCCGGGCCATAACGGTTCAATCGTTTTAATCCAGAAATAATATGCAATTAGATATAATAAATATTGACGGAAAAAAGACCGGCAGAACCATTGAAATGCCGGAAGAAATTTTTAATGCAGAACCCAACAGCCATGTAATTTGGCTCGCAGTAAAACAATACCTGTCATCCCAACGTCAGGGAACTCATAAAGTAAAGACTCGCGCCGAAGCTCAGGGTTCGTCAAAAAAACTTCATAAGCAAAAAGGAACCGGCGGAGCCCGTAAAGGTAATCTTCGAAATCCTTTATATAAAGGTGGTGGTACCGTTTTTGGACCTAAGCCCCACGGCTATGATATAAAATTGAATCGCAAAGTAAAAGACCTTGCAAAGATCGGTGCATTAAGTGCAAAAGCAAAAGACAATAAAATTATTATTGTAGAAGATGCTTCTGTGGAAATAGAAAATCCGAATACCAAACAATTCAATCAGATATTTCTTAATATCAACGGCGGCAGCAGGAAATCATTATTTGTAATGCCTGAGTACAATGAGAACGTGTATAAAAGTTTCCGGAATGTGCCATCCATCTGTGGTACATTATTAAGTGATATAAATACTTATGATATTGTAAATGCAGATTCAGTAATTTTTACTGAAAGCGCAGCAAAAATATTCGCAGAAGAAAACGCAGAAGACAAAAAAGAAGTTGATAAAGCTTAAATAAATTATAAATAAAGATTATGAAATCGTCAGATGTTTTAATAAAGCCGGTGTTATCTGAAAAAGTAAACAAACTATCGGAAAAATATAACCGATATACTTTTATTGTAAACAGAAAGGCCAATAAGCTTGAAATTAAAAAAGCGGTAGAAGAATTTTATGGTATCAGTGTGGAAGATGTGAATACAATCACCATGCCCTCAAAAGTAAAACAGCGTAATACGAAAGCAGGCTTACTTACAGGACGCAAACCGGCAAAAAAGAAAGCTATTGTAACTGTAGCAAAAGGCGATACTATAGATTTATATAGCAATATTTAGTAGAAAGAGGAAAGTAATAAGAAGTAAGTAATAAGAAGTAAGATAGAATTATTTATTATAAAAAGATTGAGGATTTAGAAAACCGAAAATCGAAAATCGAAAATCATGGCTTTAAGAAAATACAAACCAACTACCGCAGGAACCCGCTGGAGGATAGGTAATGCTTATTCAGAAGTAACTACCAATGTTCCTGAAAAAAGCCTGGTAGAAAAAGTACATCATACCGCAGGCCGCAATGCCCAGGGACGCAGAAGTATGCGTTATTTGGGTGGTGGTCACAAAAAAATGTACCGTATTGTTGACTTTAAAAGAGATAAGAAAGATATAGCTGCTAACGTAAAGACAATTGAATACGATCCAAACCGTAGCGCATTTATTGCATTAATAGTTTTTGCTGATGGGGAAAAAAGGTACATTATTGCTCCACAAGGATTGCAGGTGGGTGCTACCCTGATAAGTGGGGATACAGTTGCGCCTGAACTTGGAAATGCATTGCAACTTAAGAATATGCCTTTGGGTACTGTTGTTCATAATATAGAAATGCAACCGGGGCAGGGTGGAAAATTAGCAAGAAGCGCAGGATCTTCTGCTCAGTTGGCCAATAAAGAAGATAAATATGCTGTATTAAAAATGCCAAGTGGAGAATTGAGAAAAATATTGATTAATTGCTACGCTACCGTAGGGGTAGTTTCTAACAGTGATCATAGCCTTGAAAGTAAAGGTAAAGCCGGAAGAAACAGGTGGAAAGGAATCAGACCAAGAACAAGAGGTGTAGCAATGAATCCTGTTGATCATCCTATGGGTGGCGGTGAAGGAAAAGCATCAGGAGGACATCCGCGCAGCAGAACTGGTAAATATGCTAAAGGTGAGATTACCCGTACTCGTGGAAAAGGATCAGATAAAATGATCATTCAAAGGAGAAATGGTAAGAAATTACCTAATAAATAGGCTGAAGCCTCAAGGCTGAAAGCGAATAAAAATTAGAAATAAAGTTTTACATCGTACATAGTACATCAAACATCGAACATAAATTATGGCTCGTTCAATTAAAAAAGGCCCTTATGTAGAAGCTAAGCTGGAAGATAAAGTGCTTGGGATCAACGAAGGAAAATCAAAGAAAGGTGTTATTAAAACATGGTCGCGCAGGTCAACAATTACCCCCGACTTTGTAGGGCACACTTTTGCAGTGCATAATGGCAATAAATTTATTCCAGTGTATGTAACTGAATTTATGGTTGGCCATAAATTAGGTGAATTTGCACCAACTAGAAATTTTAAAGGACATTCAAGCAAAAAGATTGTATAACCATGGGTACCACGTACCAGGCGTCAGATGCCAGGTAGCAAGTATCAAGTAGTAAGAAATAAAATTAATATGGAAGCAATAGCAAAACTTAATAATTATCCCACTTCACCGCGCAAAATGCGTTTGCTGGCTGATTTAATCAGGGGCCTGGAAGTAGAGAAAGCTTTGGGTATTTTACAATTCAATCCCAAGCATCCCGCAGTGCCAATGTATAAATTATTAAAAAGCGCTATTAATAACTGGGAACAGAAAAACACTGACGAAAAAGTAGAAGATGCTGGCCTGGTTGTAAAGACAATTATGGTGGATTGCGGCAGAGTGATTAAAAGAATGCGCCCCGCTCCGCAAGGTCGTGGATATCGTATTCGCAAACGAAGTAATCATGTTACTATTATTGTTGATAGCATTCGCCATTATGATGAAATAATTTCTAAAAAGAAAAAGGTTGAAAAAGTGGAAGTGGCTAATGTAGCTCCGGCTGAAGAAAAAGTGATTGCAGAAAAGCCAAAGAAAGCGATTGCAAAAAAAGCAACTGCTAAAGTAGAAACAAAGACAAAAACTAAACCTGCTGAGAAGAAAGAAGAGAAAAAACCAGCAGAGAAGAAAACAACAGGAAAAAAATCAAAAAAATAAAAACCGAATAATGGGTCAAAAAACAAATCCGATTGGGGCCAGGTTAGGAATCATCCGTGGATGGGACAGTAACTGGTTTGCAAGTCCAAAAGATTATGGAAAAAAATTGATTGAAGACGATAAAATCAGGACCTACCTGAATGCCCGTATCAATAAGGGAGGGATAGCGAAAATTGTAATAGAACGTACACTTAATAAGTTGATCGTTACGATACATACTTCCAAACCAGGAATCATTATTGGAAAAGGTGGAGGAGAAGTGGACCGCATAAAAGAGGAATTAAAAAAATTGACGGGCAAGGAAGATGTGCAGATTAACATACTTGAAATACGCCGTCCTGAGTTAGATGCTGCAATAGTGGCGGATACCATTGCAAGGCAGATTGAAAACCGTATTAATTATAAAAGAGCGATTAAAATGTCAATAGCCTCCGCGTTACGTATGGGCGCAGAGGGAATAAAAGTGAGAGTAGGTGGCCGTCTTGGTGGTGCTGAAATAGCACGTAGCGAAGAAATAAAACAGGGTCGTACTCCATTGCATACATTAAGAATGGATATTGATTATGCCAGTATTTTTGCTCAAACAGTATATGGAAAGATTGGAATTAAAGTATGGATATGCAAAGGAGAAGTTCTTGCCAAAAGAGATTTGAATCCTAATATTATTGCCGGAGGTAGTAAGAGTGATCACGAAATGCAGGGTAATAGAAGAGGTGGTGGATTTAGCGATAGAAGAGGAGGTAGCGATAGGGATAGAGGAGGTGACAGGAGAGGTGGCGGAGATAGAAGAGGCGGTGGCGGGAGAAGGTAATCAGCAAGAGTTTTAATAATAATATTTAAGAAAAAGTTTGAAGCAGTATTAGCAACAAACGAACAATAAAAAACAATTTACAATTATGCTACAGCCAAAAAGATCAAAACACAGGAAGATGCAGAAGGGCCGTATGAAGGGAAACACCAAACGAGGCGATACAATTGCTTTTGGAACATTTGCTCTAAAATCACTGGATTCAATATGGTTAACTAACCGCCAGATAGAATCTGCGAGGCAGGCATTAACGCGTCACATGAAACGTGAAGGAAATGTATGGATAAGAATATTTCCTGATAAACCGATCACCAAGAAACCGGCAGAAGTAAGGATGGGTAAAGGTAAAGGAAACCCTGAGTATTGGGCGGCAGTGGTACAACCGGGAAGAATCCTGTTTGAAGTTGATGGAGTTCCGCTCCAGGTTGCCAAAGAAGCTTTTGAACTGGCAGCACAGAAACTTCCGATTCAAACAAAATTTGTAGTAAGCAGAGATTATGTAGCTAGTTAGCATACCGGCTAATTGGCTAATTAGATAATTAAATAAATAAAACGATGTCAAACAGAAATGATTTTGTAAAAAGTCTTAAAAGCATGAGTGAGCAGGACTTAAAATCAAGGATTGAAGAGGATGAATTAAGAGTCAAAAAATTAAAATTTGCGCATTCTGTTTCTCCTTTGGAAAATCCTATGAGCATTCGCGATGTAAGGAAAGACCTGGCACGCACAAAAACAGAGTTAAGAAAAAAACAATTAGGTACTAAATCCTAAAAAATAAAAAAATGTCCGAAAGAAATTTAAGAAAAGTAAGGGTTGGTGTAGTTTCCAGTAACAAGATGGATAAATCCATTACCGTAAAAGTAGAAAGGAGAGTAAAGCATCCTCTTTATGGAAAATTTGTGAAAAAAACAACCGGATTTCATGCACACGATGAAAAGAATGAATGTAATATCGGCGACCTGGTGCGAATAATGGAAACCAAACCATTGAGCAAAACAAAGCGCTGGAGACTGGTAGAGATTTTGGAAAAGGTAAAATAAAATTGGTAATCCTTCTTAGGAAATAAAAATTCAATAATTGTTTTAAATACTCAAGGCTTATTGCTGAGAGCTTAAACTAAATAAAAATGATACAGCAAGAAAGCAGGCTAAATGTAGCGGATAATAGCGGGGCAAAAGAAGTACTGTGTATAAGAGTTTTAGGAAACTCTGGTCAGGATTATGCCCATGTAGGTGATAAAATAGTGGTAACTGTAAAAGATGCCCTACCTGCAGGCGGAATAAAAAAAGGTACCGTAAGTAAAGCAGTTATTGTACGTACCAAGAACAAACTTCGCCGCAAGGATGGTTCTTATATCCGGTTTGATGATAACGCTGTAGTTCTTTTAAATGCTTCGGATGAGCCAAGAGGTACCAGGATATTCGGGCCTGTTGCCCGTGAATTGCGAGATAAGGGATATATGAAAATCATTTCTCTGGCACCCGAAGTATTGTAATTATAAATTGTATCTTTGCACCCCTTTAAAAAAAGGGTATTTAATAAGTAATTAATCAAGACAAATATTTGTCAAAAATGAAGACAAGATTTAAACCAAAGTTCAACATAAAAAAAGGTGATTCGGTTGTAGTAATTACCGGTGATGATAAAGACTTTAAGAAACCCCGTAAGGTGTTGGAAGTTATAACTGAAAAAAACCGCGTATTAATAGAAGGAGTAAATTTTGTTACTAAACACACTAAGCCTTCTGCACAAAATACCAAAGGTGGAATTATGAAAGTAGAAGCGCCGATTGCTATTTCAAATGTAATGCTTTGGGATGCTAAATCACATTCTCATTCCAGGATCAACAAGACAAAAGAAGATGGAAAATTAATCAGGACAGCACAAAAATCAGGGGAGGTAATTAAATAATGAGCACTCAAAAATATACTCCGAGACTTGCAGATAAATACCATAAAGAAGTGGTACCTGCACTAATGAAAAAATTTGCTTACAAAACTGTAATGCAGGCGCCCAAACTTAGCAAGGTTTGTATTAACCGTGGGGTGAATGGAGCAGTTGCCGATAAAAAATTAATAGATATCGCTATTGATGAGTTGACTACGATCACCGGTCAGAAAGCGGTATCTACTATGTCTAAAAAAGACATCTCTAACTTTAAGCTACGCAAAAACATGCCGATAGGCGCTAAAGTTACTTTGCGTGGAGTAAATATGTATGAGTTTCTTGATAGATTGGTTTCCGTTTCATTACCACGTGTGCGTGATTTTAAAGGAATCAATGATAAGTCTTTTGATGGAAGGGGTAATTATACCATAGGGATTACAGAGCAAATTATTTTTCCTGAGATAGATATTGATAAAGTAAATAAAATCACAGGACTTGATATCACTTTTGTAACAACAGCAAAAACCAACGAAGAAGCATTTGAATTGCTGAAAGAATTGGGGATGCCTTTTAAAAATATAAAAAAATAAACCAATAAAACAAATTAACCAATTAGCTGATTAGCTAATTGGCCAATTATCAAATTAGAATTATGGCAAAAAAGTCAGTATCAGCACGCCAAAGAAAACGTGAAAAAATGGTAGAAAAATATGCCGAAAAGAGAAAGGCATTGAAAGATGCCGGAGATTACAGAGGATTAGATCTTCTTCCAAAAAACGCATCTCCTGTGCGCCTGAAAAACCGTTGCCAGCTTACCGGCCGTCCAAGAGGTTATATGCGCCATTTTGGACTTTCAAGAAATATGTTTCGCGATATGGCTCTTGAAGGGAAAATCCCGGGAGTAAAAAAAGCAAGCTGGTAAAGAAGCGGAAGGCTTAAAGCTGAAGGCTGAAAACCGGATATCGCATTGTAATTAAACAAAAATTAAAAGAAAAAATAAACAATGGTTACTGATCCTATAGCAGATTATCTAACAAGAATCCGCAACGCGCAAATGGCCAGCCACAGGATTGTGGAAATTCCGGCCAGTAATTTAAAAAAGCGTATTACTGAAATATTGTACTCCCAGGGTTATATCTTAAAATATAAATTTGAAGATGATTCCAAGCAAGGTGTAATTAAAATAGCCTTGAAATACGACCCGCAATCTAAAATCCCTGCAATTCAGAGTCTTGAAAGAGTAAGCTGTCCCGGTTTACGTACTTATTCAAAACCACAGGATTTTAAAAGAGTAAAAAATGGTTTGGGAATTTCTATTATTTCCACCTCTAAAGGAGTGATGACCGACAAAGAAGCGAAAACTCAAAAAGTAGGTGGGGAAGTATTGTGTAACATATATTAATTCGATATGAATTCGATCGTTGGAGTAATAATTACCTTTCTGGTACTATTCTTTGCGATACGATATGTTTTAAGAGGTTCGAATAAAAATAAATAAAGAATTGGTAAGATAATTAAGCCTTAGTCGTGGCTGAACACTGCCAGATTAAAAACAAAAAATAAAACCGGCTATGTCAAGAATTGGAAAAAACCCAGTAACAATTGTCAAAGGTGTAAATGTCAGCCTGGGTGCAGATAATGTAATTACTGTAAAAGGGCCCAAAGGGGAATTAAAACAGGCTATTGATCCTGATATTAAAGTAGAAATAAAAGATGATAAAATAAAATTAACCCGTCCCACTGAGCAGATCAGGCATAAAGCTATGCACGGTCTGTATCGTTCACTGATACACAATATGGTGGTGGGTGTTACAGAAGGATACACAAAAACTTTGGAATTGGTAGGTGTTGGTTTTAAGGCCTCCAATCAGGGAAATCTTCTTGATCTTTCATTAGGATATTCACACAATATTATAGTTGAAATTCCTAAAGAACTTAAAGTATCTACGGGACAGGAAAAAGGTAAAAACCCAAAAGTGGTTTTAACAAGTGTAGATAAGCAATTGCTTGGTCAGGTAGCTGCAAAGATTCGCAGTTTGCGTAAACCTGAGCCATACAAAGGAAAGGGTGTGAAATTTGAAAATGAAGTATTACGTAGAAAGGCTGGTAAATCAGCAGGTAAATAATCATTCCCGCCTTAAAGGGTATGAAAAAATATGAATTAATAAGAATTCCATTATTCCGCCTTATGCGGATTTGGGATTAAAAATAAAACAACATGAACTCAAAAGTAAGTGCACGTCAAAAGATAAGGTACCGAATCCGCAAAAAAATAAGCGGAAGCGCAGCAAAACCGCGCCTTAGTGTTTTCAGAAGTAACAAAGATATCTATGTACAATTAATTGATGATGCCAATAAAACTACTATTGCATCAGCATCTTCACGCCAAAAAGATATTGCTGCTCAAAAAGGAAATAAAGTAACTACAAGTAAAATGGTAGGTGAAGCTATTGCAAAAAAATCAATTGGATTGGGAATAAAAGATGTTGTTTTTGATCGTAGCGGGTATTTGTACCACGGTCGTATAAAAGCGGTGGCAGAGGGTGCAAGAGAAGGTGGTTTGGTATTTTAGTAAAAGTTGTAATTAAAATCAGGGTTGAAAATTAAAAATTATAAACAGTTATAATGTTGAAATCAAATACACAAAGAATAAAAGGCGCTGATCTTGAATTAAAAGAAAAAGTGGTGTCTATAAACCGTGTTGTAAAAACTACAAAGGGAGGAAGGGCATTTAGTTTTTCGGCCATAGTAGTAGTAGGAAATGAAAACGGAGTAGTAGGGCACGGATTAGGAAAAGCAAAGGAAGTACAGGAAGCCATCTTAAAAGGAATAGATGATGCGAAAAAAAATCTTCTCAGAGTTCCCATTTTACATGGAACGATACCTCATGAGCAATGGTGTAAAGATGGCGCAGCAAAAATTCTTATTAAGCCTGCAGCACAAGGTACCGGTGTAATAGCAGGAGGAAGTATGAGAGCGGTTTTGGAAAGCGCAGGGATAACTGATGTATTGGCAAAATCTCTCGGATCGGCAAATCCTCATAATGTAGTAAAAGCCACCGTCAAAGCTTTATCAATGTTAAGAGAGCCATCAGCAATAGCTAAAACAAGGAATATTTCTTTAAAGAAAGTTTTTAACGGATAAAAATTTCAATTGAGAATTGAGAATTGAGAATTGAAAATTAAGAATTATGAAAAAGATTAAAATTACGCAGGTTAAAAGTGGTATTGACCGTTCTGAGCGCCAGAAGCTGACCCTAAAGGCTTTAGGCCTAACTAAAATGAATGCCTCGAAAGAAGTAGAGGCAACGCCGCAGATCCTTGGTATGGTAAAAAAAGTGAATCATTTAGTAAAAGTAGAAGAACTGGCATAACCTGTTTTTCTTTTTTTGTTTTATAATTATTTAAAAGTGATCCGGGTATAAACCGGGAGTTAAGTATAAAAAAAGTACAATGCAATTACAAAATTTAAAACCGGCAAAAGGCGCTACTCACAAAATAAAAAGATTGGGCCGTGGTGAAGCTTCCGGTAAAGGTGGAACATCTACAAAAGGTAACAAAGGTGGACAAAGCCGTGCAGGTTATAAAATAAAAATGGCTCACGAAGGGGGCCAGATGCCTATTCAGAGAAGGATACCAAAGCGTGGATTTAAAAATTATAGCCGGATAGAATATAAGGTTTTTAATCTCGGTCAAATTGACCAATTGATTGAAAAACATGAGATCAAAGAATTTAATCCGGAGAATCTTTATATTAATAACCTGATCAGTCAAAATGATAAAGTAAAAATTTTGGGAAATGGCGTATTGAAAGCGAATATTTCTTTTAAAGTGAATGCAATAAGTGAAAAAGCCAAAGGCGCAATTGAAGCTGCCGGAGGTTCTATAGAAATAATAAAATAATTAATTGATATTTGCAATCCGGATCTATAATTGCAAATAATTAAATCTTGATAATTCTGTGAAGAAATTCATCACAACACTAAAAAACATCTGGACGATTGAAGAACTAAGAAACAAGATAATAGTTACTTTATCGCTCATTTTTGTTTACAGGGTAGGTTCTTTTATTGTTCTTCCCGGAATAGATCCCAATCAACTTTCCAATTTGCAGAACAGCGCACAAGGAGGAATGCTTGGACTTCTGGATGCTTTTGTGGGCGGCGCTTTTGCCAAGGCATCTATATTTGCACTGGGTATCATGCCTTACATCTCTGCATCTATCTTTATGCAGTTGGTAACCGTATTGGTTCCACAGATTTCAAAAATTCAGAAAGAGGGTGAAAGCGGCCAGAAAAAAATTAACCAGTGGACACGCTATCTTACTGTTATAGTTACTGCTTTTCAGGCAGCGGCGTATATTGGATTTCTTGAATCTTCGAGCCAGGGAGCATTACTCGAAGCCTACAAACCTTTCTTTTGGGTATCTACCGTTTTTCTTCTTACCGCAGGTACCATGTTTGTAATGTGGCTTGGTGAAAAAATTACAGATAAAGGATTAGGAAATGGTACTTCATTAATTATTATGATCGGTATTCTGGCACGGCTTCCACAATCATTTATGCAGGAATTTACTGCAAAGCAAACTCATGGTGGTGGCGGCTTACTGATTTTCCTTATTGAAATCGCAGCTTTTATTGCGGTAATTCTTGGATTGATCGTATTGGTTCAGGGAGTGAGAAAAGTGCCCGTAAATTATGCCAAACAAATTGTTGGCAACAGGCAATTTGGTGGTGCAAGACAGTTTCTTCCATTAAAAGTAAATGCGGCTGGTGTAATGCCTATCATCTTTGCCCAGGCAATTATGTTTCTACCGACCATATTTGCTGGTTTCCAAACTACAGGAAAAAATTGGGCATCCTATTTTACAGATCCTACTAATGGGGTCTATATGCTTGTTTATGGTATTATGACGATCGGATTTACATTCGTCTATACTTCCCTTATTTTTAATCCCAAACAAATGTCGGATGACCTTAAGCGTAACAATGGATTTATTCCAGGTGTAAAGCCAGGGCAGCCCACTACCGATTATATCGGAACCATAATGGATAGGATTACTTTACCTGGTTCTGTGTTGTTGGCGATTGTTGGTATTTTGCCAGGCATCATGCAGATATTGGGTGTTACGCAGGCATTTGCTACTTTCTATGGAGGTACTTCATTACTGATCATGGTAGCTGTAGTATTAGATACGCTCCAGCAAATAGAAACTCAATTGCTCATGCGCCAATATGATGGATTAATGAGCAGTGGACGCATACAGGGAAGGCAAACTACATCAGCACCGGGAGTTACAGGAGGAATATAATCAATTTTTAATTTACATATTTTTCAAAACCCCGACCATATCATGCCGGGGTTTTTCAAATTTATAAAAATGATACATTATAAATCACATGCAGAAGTAGAATTAATAAGGCAGAGTTGTATTTTGGTAAATGATGCTATTGCTTATGTAGCTTCTTTAATAAAGCCGGGAATTTCTACTTTAGAACTCAATAATAAAGCGGATGAATATATCGTGGAACATGGCGCTGTGCCTAATTTCAAAAATTATCACGGCTTCCCTTTTGCCTGTTGTATTTCAGTGAATGATGCTGTGGTGCATGGTTTCCCCACAAAAACGGAGTTAAAAGACGGTGATATTATTTCAGTGGATTGTGGCGCCCTTAAAAAAGGATATCATGGCGATAGCGCTTATACATTCGCGTTAGGAGAGATAAGCAGTGATGTGAAACAATTATTGAGGGTTACCAAAGAATCACTTTATAAAGGAATAGAAAAAGCCGTTGTTGGAAATCGTATCGGCGATATTTCTTTTGCAGTTCAGGAATATACTGAAGGAAAATATGGTTATGGTGTAGTCCATGAATTAGTAGGCCATGGTCTTGGCAGGGATTTGCATGAAGACCCCCAGGTTCCTAATTATGGGAAAAGAGGCAAAGGAAATAAATTAAAAGAGGGCCTTGTAATTGCGATTGAACCCATGATCAATCTTGGTGCAAGGGATGTATTTACTGATAAAGATAAATGGACAGTTCGTACTTCAGATGGCAAGCCTTCGGCTCATTATGAACATACCGTTTGCGTAAGAAAAAATAAAGCCGATATTCTTTCTTCTTTTGATGCTATTGAAATTGCAGAGAAAGCCAATACGAATTTGTATTCTGATTATTAAGCCTGCCGTAATAATCAGAATATTTATTATTAGGGAAATTTATTGAGAAACTGTTACCTAATCCGATTTTTGTTGTTTCAAACTATCCTTTTGCGTGTTAAAATAGATATAGCCCTTATATTTCATGTCGAGATATTGAGCTGTTAATTTAAACGGTATTTCAAAACCTTCCGGAATTTCCGGATCAGCGCCAACAGCGAAAAGTAAAATAGATTTACCCTTTAATTTCCTGCCCACTTCTTTCTTAATGGTTACCAGGTCTGTGAATCTGTCAAACAAGATTTTCATGTGCCCACTCATTGAATACCAATAAACGGGTGTTGCGAAAATTATCGTATCATGCTTTAGCATTTCATTTATCAGCTTGTCGAATTCATCAGTGGTTGGATATTTTGCATCATAGTTATAATGACAGATATTAAAATCCAATAAGTTAATTACTCTTTTATTGGAGCTGTTAAAGATTAGATCCAAATAAAGTTTTGTATCGCTTTCGCCTCTTGCACTTCCTGAAATTATTAAGGGTGTCTTTTCTTTCATGTATGAGCCGTAATTTACTTTTTTTATAATCTTATTTGAGAAAGTAATGATTAAAATATCAGGTAAATCAATAAATATAAAATTCCCGTTTTCCAATATCTTGCAAGCCGTGAAACAAAAACTCATAGTAATTGGCGGTGGCGCGGCAGGTTTTTTCTGTGCAGTAAATGCGGCTGCGCAAAATTCAGAAATGGAAGTAACACTTATTGAAAAATCAAATAAATTATTAAGCAAAGTAAAAGTGAGTGGCGGCGGCCGTTGTAATGTAACGCACTCCTGTTTCAGCATTTCAGAAATGATTAAAAAATATCCACGCGGAGAAAATTTTTTAAAGCAGGCGTTTCATTATTTTTTTACCACCGATACTATCAATTGGTTTGAAAAAAGAAATATAAAATTAAAAACAGAAACCGATGGAAGAATGTTTCCTGCGAGCAATACTTCCGAAACAATTATTAATTGTCTTTTGCAGGAAGCCAATAAGTATCATGTTGAAATATTGATGAACAGGGAAATTATAAAGATTGAAAAAAGATCTACTGAAGAAAATACAAATCGTTTCCGGGTTGTTTGCAAAGGCGGCATATTTTTAGAAGCCGATTTTGTCTGTATTGCATGTGGCGGCTTTCACAAACCGGACCAATATAAATGGCTTGCTGAACTTGGACATACTTTTGAAAGTCCTGTTCCTTCATTATTTACTTTCAATGTTCCAAACAATCCGGTTTCTGAATTGATGGGAATTTCAGTTGGAAATGTTCAGGTTAAAATTAACGGAACTAAATTTTCACAAAACGGTCCGATATTAATAACGCACTGGGGATTCAGCGGTCCGGCGGTTTTAAAATTATCTGCATTTGCAGCAAAGGAACTTTTTAATAAGAATTATGATTTTTCAATTTCCATAAATTGGTTAAATGATTATCATGAAAATTCTCTTTTAGAAAAACTAAAATTGATGAGGCACGAACTGGCAGCAAAAAAAATAATTAATAAAAATCCTTTTAGCCTTCCACAAAGATTGTGGGAATATCATTTGCAACAATGCGGAATTAATAGTGAAATAAGATGGGCAGATCTTCCCTCAAAGCAACAAAATCAACTGGCCAAACAATTATGCACGCAGCAATTCAACGTAAAAGGGAAAACAACTTTTAAGGAAGAATTTGTAACGGCAGGCGGGATAAAATTAAATGAGATAGATGCCAACACTATGCAAAGTAAAATAGTTCCTAATCTTTTTTTTGCAGGAGAAATATTAGATGTTGACGGTATAACAGGGGGATTTAATTTTCAGCATGCATGGACCAGTGGCTGGATTGCTGCAAAGGAAATTACCAGTAATAAATTTATAGACAAAGCTCCCTGAAACAGAAATCGTGATTATTTGTTGGGTTACTGTAAGTCATTTCAGTTTTTACACACCAGACTGAGAGTTTGTTTAATTTCTCTTTTTAGAATAAGACTTAAATTTTATTCATTAAAAAACCATCTCCCAATTATTTTCGTTTTATACATGTTGAAAGAAAATAGGAATACCAGTCATTTATATGTTTACTGAGATCCTCTTTTTGTAAAAACAAAATCACCATAAAGATTGTAATTATTCTATTGGCATAAA
Source organism: Hanamia sp. (assembly GCA_036509335.1). Taxonomy (GTDB): domain Bacteria; phylum Bacteroidota; class Bacteroidia; order Chitinophagales; family Chitinophagaceae; genus Ginsengibacter. The sequence continues at coordinate 68,072 of DATCFT010000027.1, read as the reverse complement.
AAAAGCCAACTCAAAATGAGACAGCTTTTTAAAGCATTTTTATTGAATGTGTTTAATATAAAAAGATTATTCAGATGCGGTATCTGCAGGAGCTTCTTCAGATTTAGATTTTTCTGTCTCAGCATTTGCAGCTTTCGGAGCAGCTTCTTTTTTTACAAAAGCAGGGCGACTTGCGGCTCTTGCTTTTTTGTGAGTCTCCTGTCTTTTGGCAAATTCAGCATCATGCTCACTGCTCCATTTTGTAAATTTTTCCATAGCAGCAGCTTCGTCAAATAATCCCAGGGTAACACCACGAAGTAAATGTTTCAGATAAAGTACGCCCTTAAAACTTAAAATACGTCTTACAGTATCTGTTGGTTGTGCACCTTTGTGCAGCCATTCCAGAGCTTTCTGACGATCTACCTGAATACTTGCGGGTACAGTAAGAGGATTGTAAGATCCTAGTTTCTGAATAAACTTGCCATCACGGGGACTACGGGAATCTGCAACTACAATAAAGTAGAATGGCCTCTTTTTAGAGCCATGTCTTTGCAATCTCATTTTTACAGCCATAAAAAATAGAAATTTTTTTGGGTTTTATTAAATAGGTTTCTAAAGGATTGCAAATATAAGAAGACAACATTAAAAATACAAATTCTTAACACAAGTTTAAAAAAAAAGTATATTTAAGCTTTCATTTGATTTTGAGGTCGTTAGGATCAATTTTATATTAATATCCTCATCTTTTACCAAATCCGGCAAGCTTACCCATGGGCATTTTATTCATAGTTTTCATCATTGACTTCATTTGGTCAAATTGTTTGATAAACTGATTTACTTCCACAAGGTCTTTTCCGCATCCCTTAGCGATTCTTTGTTTGCGGCCAGGATTCATTAAGTCGGGGTTACGCCTCTCCTCCACGGTCATTGAATTGATAATGGCTTCAATTCCTTTAAAAGCATCATCATTAATATCAATATCCTTTATTTGTTTGCCTACTCCCGGTATCATACCCATTAGGTCTTTCAAATTGCCCATCTTTTTTATTTGCTGAAGTTGGGTTTTAAAATCTTCAAAATCAAACTGGTTTTTCCTGATTTTCTTTTCCAACTTTGCCGCCTCTACTTCATCAAACTGTTCCTGCGCTTTTTCTACAAGACTTACTATATCTCCCATACCCAGGATACGTTGTGCCATACGCTCAGGATAAAACACATCCAGTGTTTCCATTTTTTCGCCGCTGCTTACAAACTTGATCGGTTTGTTTACAGTATATTTTATCGAAATAGCAGCACCCCCACGTGTATCACCATCTAATTTAGTAAGTACTACACCGGTATAATTCAGACGCTGATTAAATGCCGCAGCCGTATTTACTGCATCCTGGCCTGTCATGCTATCTACTACAAACAGGATTTCTTTTGGATTTAAAGCGCTTTTGATGTTTGCCACTTCCGTCATCATTACTTCGTCTATGGCTAACCGTCCGGCAGTATCTATGATAACGACATTTTTGTTTTTTGACTTCGCTTCTTTGATCGCATTCTGAGCTATCTCTACAACATTTTTATTTTCAGGCTCACTGTACACCTCTACATTTATCTGGCTGCCCAAAATAGTGAGTTGCTCAATTGCGGCCGGACGATAAACGTCTCCCGCAACCAGTAATGGAGATTTTCCTTTTTTTGTTTTAAGATAATTGGCAAGTTTGCCGCTAAAAGTAGTTTTACCACTACCCTGAAGGCCGGCTATTAAAATTACCGCAGGATTTCCGCTGAGGTCCAGATCAGTTTCTACACCGCCCATCAAATCAGTCAATTCATCTTTTACAATTTTTACCATTAACTGCCCCGGGCTTACGGCATTGATTACTTTTTCACCTGTAGCTTTTTCTTTTATAGAATCTGTAAATTCTTTTGCAATTTTATAATTCACATCCGCATCCACCAAAGCGCGGCGTATATCTTTTACGGTTGAAGCAATATTCAATTCTGTAATTCTTCCCTGTCCTTTTAAATTTTTAAATGCGGTATCTAACCGGTCGCTTAACGATTCAAACATATTTATTAGAAATTATTTAAAAAAAGTGAACATAAATTATATTCACTTAAGTAGTGCAAATTTAAGAAAAGTTATTATTGGTTAATACGTTAATTAGATAATAATGTGATTGGCTGAATAGGATTTTGAATTATTTGTTGCTTTACTGCAAGAAGCTGTCTAAAAATATTATATAAATTTTCTATTCTGGTAAAAATGGCCGACGCTGACATCGGTCATGACGGAGAATAACATAACCTTTCTGAGTGTAGCGGCTCAAAAGTAATATTTTTCAGTTATAATGTTTCTAATAGTCCTCTAAAAAGCCTAAGTTTGTTTTATCAAAAAAAATTATGAATTACAAGAAATACATAGAATCAAATCCAAATGTTATGCTTGGGAAACCGATCATTAAAGGGACGCGCATTACTGTAGAACTTATAATTCAAAAATTATCTGAGGGTGCCTCTCATTCACAATTATTAGAAGCCTATCCTTCTCTCACTGCAAACGATATTTTGGCGGCATTAGCCTACGCATCTGAAGTTATCTCAAATGAAACAATTATTGCTCTTGCATGATATTGGCTGATGAAAATATTCACTTTTTTATAATTAAAACCTTACGCGAAGCGAATTTTAAGGTCATCTCGGTAAGTGAAACTTCCAATGGCATAAAAGATGAGGAAGTTATACAATGGGCAATCCAAAACAATTATCTATTATTAACGGAGGATAAAGATTTTGGAGAATGGGTTTTTGCTCATCACGTTAATAATTTAAGTGTTATATTTCTACGTTATCATTTTAAAGAATATCAAAAAATAGCCAATTCGGTTCTTCATTTCCTCCAATCAGGGGATTTAAAACATCCTGTGTTTGTAACCCTAACTACAAAAAAAATAAGAATACGACAATTGTAAATTCAATTGTCATTAACGAAGCTCAATGCAGTGAACAAACAATTAATACAGATTCTCATTTATATTGAAGAAAGATTATTTTTTTAAATAATAATTAATTGAATCGCTGAAATATTTTCCTTGTTTTACTAATTTAAAATCTTTCAATTCAGGTGACGAAATCCCATTCATAATTCTTAATTCTTCATTCATAATTACCCTTGCTTCATCCCACAGATCTGCATCAATAAAAGACTGCAAAGTTTTAGCCCCGCCTTCTACTAATACACTTTGAATCTTTAAATCAAAAAGAAAATGAAGCATCTCTTCTAAATAATTTTCTTTTTTAAGTTTGATGAACCGGAGATTTTTCTCAATAGAATTTTTTACAAAATTGAAAACAATCGTATTTGTTTCTTTACTGTAAAGATTTGATGATGAAGGTAATTCCAAACCAATATCTTTTAAGCCAGTGTCTATTACAATTCTCACAGCATTTTTACCTTTCCACAGTCTTGTAGTCAGGGAAGGATTATCTTTTAAGGCAGTATTAAAACCTATCAGGATTGCAGCTTCTTCACTGCGCCATTTATGCACCAGCCTGTTACTGTAATCATTGCTGATCAAAATTCTTTCGTTTGTATTAGATCCCATTTTTCCGTTTGCGCTTTGTGCCCATTTTAAAAAAATATAAGGTCTTTGCTTTTTATGAAAAGTAAAAAATCTTTTATTCAATGCTATGCATTCTTTTTCCAAAATACCAGTAACCACTTCTGCACCTGCATTTTTCAATTTTTCAATCCCTGTTCCCGCTACCTCCTTATAAATATCTTTAGTACCGATAACTACTTTTGGAATTTTATTTTTTATAATCAGATCCGCACAAGGCGGCGTTTTGCCATAGTGGGAGCAAGGTTCGAGCGAAACATAGATAGTGCTTTTTTGTATCAATGATTTATTTTCTAATGAAACACTATTAATGCAATTTACTTCAGCGTGTGCTTCACCATATTTTTGATGATAGCCTTCGCCAATTATTTTATCATTATACACTAAGACTGCGCCCACCATTGGATTTGGCGCTACATTGCCCGCGCCCAATTTTGCCAGTTGAATACAACGGCTCATATATTGTTCATCAATGTTCAAATTATCTTGTTTTAAAATTGCTACACAAAATAATTAAGTTTGCGCTAATGACAACACAGCAGGCATATAATGGTTTCAAAGAAAAGTTGAAAAAAATTTACGATGAACGTGAAGCTGATAATATTACCGATTGGATTTTTGAAAAAGTAACTCATTTAAAAAAAACAGAAAGAAGAACTCATCATAATGTTGAATTGGCAGAAACCCATTTGAATCTATTGCAAAAATATTTGGAAGAACTGTTACAACATAAGCCATTACAATATGTATTGAATGAAGCATGGTTTTTTAAAAGGAAATTTTATGTAAATGAAAATGTACTTATTCCACGACCAGAGACTGAAGAATTGGTTGAGTGGATTATCAATGACGTAAAGGCGGGAGCTGCAATAAACCCGATAACTAATACCTTATATACTCTACCTCAAATTATAGATATTGGAACTGGAAGCGGATGTATTTCTGTTTCAATTAAAAAAGAATTATCAAATGCAAATGTTACAGCGATTGACGTGAGTGAAAAAGCATTATCTGTGGCTAAAAAAAATGCGGGGGAAATTAATGTTGAAATTGGTTTTCTGCGTATTGATTTTTTAAATGAAAATGAATGGGAATCACTATTACAATATGATATAATTGTAAGCAATCCTCCGTATATTCCTATAAAGGAAAAAGAGATATTAGCAAAAAATGTTACCGCTTTTGAACCGGGGATTGCATTATTTGTACCGGAGGATAACCCCTATATTTTTTATGAAAAGATTGCAAAATTTGCAAAAACACATTTATACAAAAATGGGAAAATTTATGTGGAAGTGCATGAAGAATTCGCAAAAGATGTAAAAGTCTTTTTTGAAAACGCCGGTTTTATACCAACTATAAAAAAAGACATTTATGGAAAAGAAAGAATGGTGAAAGCAATTAAAGCAGGTTAGTTTTTTACAGAAGCCGAAGTAGTAGCGCCTAATTTTTTAGCGACCTCCATTATTTTTACAATGTCTCCCCAGCTTACCAAAGAATCTGCATTGATCACTACTGCAGGTTTTACAAGGCTGTCGCCCACGGGCAACCGGCTTCTTAAAACTGGTTCTAAAGAATCGAATATAATTTTTTCTTGTCCTACAAAAAGCTCTTTCTCTTTATTAATACTTACTATCACGCTTTGCTTGGCTTTTGATTCGCTGCTTGCCCGGGGGTTGCTTACTTTGATAATATTAGGATTAGCCATTGTAGAAATGATCAAAAAGAAAAACATGAGTATAAACAGGATATCGTTCAGAGGGCCGGTATCCAGTTCAGTATCATCACTTTTAAATCTTTTTCTGATGCTCATTTCTTTTAATTCTTAATTCTTAATTCTTAATTTCTAACGGGTAGGCTCCTGCAAAATATCTACAAATTCAGCACTTGCGATTTCCATTTTATTTTCGATCCTGTTTATTTGCGCAGCAAGATAACTGTGACCTATATAAGCTAATATTCCTATAATCAATCCGGTAGCTGAAGTAATCATTTTTATATATATCCCATCAGCAATGGTGTTAGCTGTATAATTGGGGCTGGCAGCAATTCCTTTGAACAATGCCAGCATCCCGATAATAGTTCCCAGGAAACCAAACAAAGGTGCAATGCGGGCTACGATAGAAATGATCGAAAGGTTTTTTTCCAGTTTATACAATTCCAGAGCGCCTACATTATCCATACTTTTTTCAATAGCGTCAATTGGTTTTCCTATTCTTTGAATCCCTTTATCAATTATTCTTGCTACGGGATTTTCATTATTCTTAGAAAAACTTCTTGCTGCCGTAACATTACCGGTTATAATATGGTCGCGGATAATACGCATAAAATTATCATCAATTTTAGCCGCTTTATTAATAGCGATTAATCTTTCAAAAAAGAAATAGAGCGCACCTACAAAGAGGATTCCCAGAGGAAGCATAATTATACCCCCGCTAACAAGGGTGTCCCATAGATTTTGTGTTTGTGGGACTGTATGTGTAAGGGCGCTTGAGTCAATCTGCAGAAAAAATAAATCCATTTAATTTGGTTTGGGGACAAATGTAAAAAGTAATTTGATAAATGTACGGCGATGAAAAAGTAAATTTAAACTTTAACGTAAATGTTAAATGAATCCGGAACCCCTTTTATCTAATCGCTTTGATAAATAAAAATGATCATCAACGATTTTTGAACTACTTTCTTTTTCATTAAAATATTTTTGAGAAAAAATGTCCGTCCAACTTTTCCATTCCTTATTTTTTATTTCTTATTTTCATTGGCTTTCTCCTCCCAAATCATACTCAAATGCACAATTGTTTCAGCCGCTTTTGCCATATCATTTACGCCTATCCATTCCTGCCTGGAGTGAATGCCTTGCATACCGGTAAAAAGATTGGGACATGGCAATCCCATATAGCTCAGTTTACTACCATCTGTACCGCCACGAATACTTTCTGTAGTAACTTCCATTCCTGCACGAATGATGGCTTCTGCAGCATATTCAACTACCTGTGGATTCTGATCCAATATTTTTTTCATATTGCGGTATTGCTCATGAACAGAAAACTCAACAGACGCACCTTTGTAATGGTTTACTATTCTTTCAGCAATATTTTTTAATCTCTTTCCATGTGCCTTTAATTGATCATCGTCAAAGTCCCTGATAATAAATTCAAGTGTAGCCTTTTCTGCTATTCCTTCAAAACGTACCGGATGCACATACCCTTCTTTTTTTTCTGTAGCTTCGGGCGCCCATTCATGGTTAGGTAAAGCGTGCAATATTTCACCTCCGATTTTTAATGCATTTACTAATTTATTTTTCGCATAGCCAGGATGCGCTATTACACCATTTATGATAAGAGTAGCACCATCTGCATTAAAGGTTTCATCTTCCAGGCTTCCTGCTTCGCCGCCATCTAAAGTATAACCGAATTGTGCGCCTAATTTTTTCATATCCAATTTTGCAGTCCCCTTTCCTACTTCTTCGTCAGGAGTAAAAAGAATTTTTATTTCTCCATGTTTTATTTCAGGATGTTTCATCAGGTATTCTGCCGCCTGCATAATGACAGCTACACCACCTTTGTCATCGGCTCCCAACAAAGTATTTCCGCTTGCGGTAATAACATCCGCGCCGATATGTTCTTTTAAATAAGGATGATTGACAGTAGATAAAACCTGGGATTTATCATCAGGTAATACGATATCACCGCCATCATATTTTTTGTGCAGGATTGGTTTTACATTGGTGCCGCTGCAATCAGGTGCCGTATCCACATGGCTGCAAAAACAAATTACCGGAATATTTTTTTTCTCCGAGTTGGATGGGATTGTCGCATATACATAACCGTAAGTATCCATCTCAACACCACTAATTCCGAACCCTTTTAATTCCTCAACTAGGATCCTGCATAAATCTTTTTGCTTTTCGGTAGAGGGATGCTTATCACTCTTCGGGTCGCTTTGAGTATCTATTTGTACATAGCGCATGAAGCGATTTGCTACGGAATTTTTATTGATTTCAATCATTAAAAAATGGTTTTGGGATTGTCAACAAAGATAGATTGAATTTAATATTAGTTTGTTTTCTATAAAGTATTTTTTATGAAAAACATTCCGGTAAAAAAATATAGAGGTTTTCGTTTTTCAAAAAATGATGATGAATCCCTATTCAGTAAACAAACTTTTTCCAGGATTTGTATTTTACCGCAGAAATGTAAAATGCCCAACAAGGAGCAGCCAACTGACCATTGTTGACTCTCTGGTTGTTACTAAGTGACATTCAACTTCTCCAACACAAAATAAACTATCGGGCAAAAAGTAGAATTTTTTAAAGTAATCGCCGGCCTTTTTAATAGTACATCTTCATCTGTATAAGGAAAACGATGGCAATCTGAAGGGCGCTGGTCATAAATATTACAATAATTATCTTCTCCCAGAAAAGGGCATGGCGAACTTTTAGTTACGTAATCTCCATCTTCATCAACACGTAAATAAGTTTCAATAAAAGCGCCTTCTTTCATTCTTAAATGTTTGGAAATACGCTTAATATCGGGAGTTTTAAATCTCGGCGAAAAATTCCTGCAGCAATTGGCGCATTTCAGGCAATCAATTTTTTCAAAAGCTTCTTCATGCAAATCGGGCAACTGTTTTAGTACTTTATTTTTATCAGCGCGCTTTAAAAAAATTTTATATTTTTTCTGATTTTCCGCAGATTTTTTCTCCCAATTAATCAAAATATCTTCCTTCATTTGGTAAAGATACATTTTGGGTGAAACAAACTATTTTCATAAGTTTATCTTTTAAACTTTGGGCATTTTATTAGGATTTAATTTGTGGTGGAAGCAAGAAAGTATTCTGACAGTTTTTGTTGTTTCTACAATTACAAAATAAAGAGAATATGGGAATTTCTTAATTTTTAATGCCCTGATATTTTTGTAACGGATTCTGAAAAATGGAGATGTTGACAAAGTATTGTAGGATTTTTCCAAATGGCTTAGGAAAGTTTGCGGCGCTTCAACGCTATACAGTGAATAATAATCAATGGCATTTTCAATTTCTTTTGAGCACGGGGTGAAACGATTATTTTATAAGCCATATTTTTTCCTGATCTGGTTGGTTGAAGTTTCGGCAGAAAGGTAAGTTTGTTCGTCTTCTTGCAGTCTTTCATCCAAAACGGCTTTCATTTCGGCACTTAGTTCATAATCGCCTTCGTCTTCTCCTACAATAATAGTGATGGGCTTTGATTTAAAAATAGCTTTGACAGCATCTAAAAAATCCGAATTTATTTCCTCTGCTGATGATAAGTGATATGTTGTGTACATAATATTTTATTTAATTACTTACAATATAAAGGTAACAAAATAATCATTTGCATTCCTTTTATTAAAACACAACTATTTGGGTGAAACTTGTTAATTATCGCAATATTTTCATAACACTTTGCATCGTAACTTTGCACGTCATTTTTTACTTTAAATAGAAAAACACGGAAAAAGTTTGTTTACTGTGAAATTAAAAGCAATTAAAATTTATGAACCTTTTCGAAAAACAATCCGCTGAATTTTCTGCAAGGCATATTGGGCCAGATGAAACCGAAACGAAGAAAATGCTGGCCACCATTGGCGTTAGCAGTTTAGAAGAACTTATTGATAAAACAATCCCTACCGGGATAAGGCTGAATAAAAGCTTGAACATTCCTGAGCCAATGAGTGAATCAGAATATCTAACTGAACTGAAAACTATTGCCAATAAAAACAAAGTTTTTAAATCCTACATCGGGCAAGGGTATTATGATACCATAGTTCCATCGGTTATCTTAAGAAGCCTTTTTGAAAATCCGGGATGGTACACGCAATACACACCTTACCAGTCAGAAATTGCACAAGGTCGTTTGGAAAGCCTTTTTAATTTTCAAACAATGGTGAGCGATTTAACAGCTTTGCCGATTGCCAATGCAAGTTTATTGGATGAAGGGACCGCCGCCGCAGAAGCAATGGCCATGCTTTTTAATCATAAAAATAAAGACCACGACCATATTACAGCCGATAAATTTTTTATTGATGAAAAAATATTTAAACAGACAAAAGATATTTTAATCACGAGGGCAAAACCTGTAGGGATAGAACCTGTTTTTGGAGATTTTAAAAATGCTCAACTTGATGAAAGTTTCTTCGGAGCAATCGTTCAATATCCTGATAGCGAAGGGAGCGTTGAAGACCACCGAAATTTTATTGAACATGCGCATAACGTACATGCACAAGTGATAATGGCTGCCGATTTATTGGCACTTACTTTATTAACGCCGCCCGGCGAATTGGGCGCTGATGTAGCGGTTGGTTCTTCGCAAAGATTTGGCGTGCCAATGGGATTTGGTGGCCCACATGCGGCATTTTTTGCCACGAAAGATGAATTCAAAAGAAACATTCCTGGAAGAATAATCGGCGTGAGTGTGGATGCACAAAACAATCGTGCGCTTCGCATGGCTTTGCAAACAAGAGAACAGCATATACGCCGCGAAAAAGCTACGTCAAACATTTGTACAGCACAGGCTTTATTGGCTAATATGGCTGCGATGTACGCCGTATATCATGGTGCAGATGGATTGAAAAATATCGCCAAACGAATTTCATTATTAACCCAAACTCTTGCAGAACATCTCGAAGAAAGTGGCTATGAATTGCTAAATAAGAATTATTTTGACACCATTACTTTCAAATTAAATAATACTGAAAAAATAAAAACAATTTCCCAAAAGCATAAAATGAATTTTCATTTTCCTTCTGAAAATTCAGTGACGATTTCTCTTGATGAAACAACCACTAAATCTGATGTGCTGAATATTCTGAGCGTATTTGATTCTGCGAAAGATGTGGATACCACAGCCATCACTTTTGATAATGAAACTGATTTGGAAAACATTCCTGTTTCGTTACAAAGAACTTCTTCTTTCTTAACACATCCTGTTTTCAATAAATACCATAGCGAAACAGAAATGATGCGTTACTTAAAATTCCTGGAAAATAAAGATTTATCACTTACACAATCCATGATTGCATTAGGCTCGTGCACGATGAAACTCAATGCAGCAACGGAATTAATCCCTGTGAGCTGGGCGCATTTCAGCAAGATTCATCCTTTCGCTCCTTCAACTCAAACGGAAGGTTATGATTATATTATTAAAGACCTGAAAAAATTATTATGTACGATTACGGGGTTTAGCGCATGTAGCTTGCAACCGAATAGTGGCGCCCAAGGCGAGTTTGCCGGATTGCTTTCTATCAAAAGATATTTTGAAAGTAAAAATGAATTTCACCGCAACGTGATTTTAATTCCGATCTCCGCACATGGGACCAATCCGGCATCTGCGGTGATGGCCGGCTTTAAAGTGGTCGTAACCAAATGCGATGAACAGGGAAATATTGATATTGAAGATTTAAAATTGCAGGCAGAAAAAAACAAAGATTCCCTTGCAGGATTGATGGTTACTTATCCATCCACACATGGGGTATTTGAAGAAGGTATCAAAGAAATTTGTAAAATAATTCATGATAATGGCGGATTGGTTTACATGGATGGTGCGAATATGAATGCGCAGGTTGGATTAACCTCTCCGGGATTTATTGGCGCCGATGTTTGCCATTTGAATTTGCACAAAACTTTTGCAATTCCTCATGGCGGCGGCGGACCGGGTATGGGGCCTATTTGTGTAAATGAAAAACTAACGCCGTTTCTGCCGGGACGACCAACGACTGACGACCGACGACCGACGACCGAAGTGCAGGGTGGTCAGTCGTCGGTCGTCGGTGGACATTATTCTGTCAGCGCTGCGCAATATGGCTCGGCAAGTATTTTACTAATAAGCTATGCTTATATAAAAATGCTGGGTGAAAGTGGTTTGAAAAAAGCTACAGAATATGCTATTCTGAATGCGAATTACATGAAGGCAAAACTGAAAAATAATTTCAAAATATTGTTTACCGGAAAAGGCGATACATGCGCTCACGAATTTATTGTTGACCTTCGGCCTTTTAAAACAAGCGCCGGAGTAGAAGCGGAAGATGTGGCCAAAAGGTTGATGGATTATGGCTTTCATGCGCCTACGCTTAGTTTCCCCGTTGCCGGAACGATAATGATTGAGCCAACTGAAAGCGAAAATAAACAAGAGCTTGACCGTTTTTGCGATGCACTCAATTCTATTTATGAAGAAATAAAAAGTATTGAAACCGGCGAAGCAGATGCAAAAGATAATGTGTTGAAAAATTCACCACATACGTTAGCGATAATTACAGAAGATGAATGGAAACATGCTTACACCCGCCGCAAAGCCGCATTCGCATTGGATTATCTGAAAGAAAATAAATTCTGGCCAACAGTAAGCAGGGTAAATAATACTTATGGCGATAGAAATTTGGTTTGTACTTGTGAGCCGGTGGAGAGTTATATGGAGGTGTAAAAGTGATTTTTTGTTTTACATTAATTGTGTAAATTTGTTTACAACATTCTTATTATGGAAACCATACAGAAACGTCAGAAATTACACGAATACATTGATATTGCTGATGATGAAAAAGTGAATGCCCTATTTACTATTTTAGAATCTGGCAACGACAATTCCTATCAATATTCTGCTGAGGATATTAATATGTTTTATGAAAGAAGAGAACGATATTTAAAGGGCGAAGGCAAAAGTTTTTCAGTTGAAAAAGCTTTTGACCAAATACGTAAAAGCAAATAATGCCTTACACTTTAATAATTAGGGAAGAGGCTCTTGAAGAGATGAAAGACGCGTATTTATATTATGAACGTGCGCAATCAGGATTAGGAGAAAGTTTTTTGTCTGAACTTCAAAAAAGGTATGATGAAATTTTGAAACATCCTCAATTTTATGGATTTATTGATGCCGGCAAAAAGATCCGTGATGTAAATGTCAAACATTTTCCCTATCAGGTGGTTTACGAAATAGTCGAAAACGCCGTTATTGTATTTTCTGTTTTTAATAGTTACCAGAATCCATCTAAACTGCAAATCAAGTAATATCCTAATTTAACAAAAAGCTGAAAGAAGATTTTCTCGCCAGGTGAGCAGGATTAATAATACTTATGGCGATAGGAATTTGGTTTGTACTTGTGAGCCGGTGGAGAGTTATATGGAGGTGTAAAAAACTTAATAAATTTTAAATAAAAGGTCGTCATAAAATTTTACCTTTGAGTAATGCTTTTGCCAAATGCCCACAGAGCGATAATTAAGGAAGAAAAGATAACTGACTATGTATTAAATTTTGATCACTTTGAAGGCAAGAATAAAGCAAGAGTATTTTCATCAGTTCCTGGACTAAAAAAAGAGAATACAGATTATTTGATAAATGCTATAAGGACGGCAATATTAATTAATGATGCTGTAAAACAATCCGAATCGGCATTTGGAACAAAATATTCGGTTGAGTTTGATTTAATATTTGAAAAAAAGATAGCCAAAGTAAGAACAGGCTGGCTTATTGAGAATGGTAACAATATTCCAAGATTGATAACATGCTTTATAATATTATAAATTATGGATAAAAAAGAAATAATAAAAGAACTGGATATTGTGGCTTTGCTTGAAGATCTTCCGGGTAAACATTTAAGCAAAGGCACCATTGGCACGATAGTACATATTTACGATAATAATTTTTACGAAGTCGAATTCGCTGATTTAAATGGTCAGGCTTATGCTTTACTCACATTGCCCCTGAAAAAACTTTTGTTGTTGAAGCACGATCCGGTAACTGCGTGATGCTTACGTGTTAATTTATTGGAGTGCCCACGCTCATTCCCGCAGCAAAGCCGCATTCCCATTGTATTATTTGAAAGAATATAAATTTTGGTCAACCGTGAGCAGGTTTAATAATACTTATGGAGATAGGAATTTGGTTTGTACTTGTGAGTCGGTGAGGAGTTATATGGAGGTGCAAAAGTGATTTTTTGTTTTACATTAATTGTGTAAATTTGTTTACAACATTCTTGTTATGGAAACAATCGAAAAACGCCAGAAATTACATGAATATATTGATTCTATTAATGACGAAAAAGTGAATGCCCTGTTTACTATTTTAAAATCTAATAATGATAATTCCTATCAATATTCCGCAGAAGATATAAATATGTTTTACAAAAGAAGAGAACGATATTTAAAGGGCGATAGCAAAAGTTATTCAGTTGAGGAAGCCTTTGATCAGGTATGAGAAGGCTAAATAATGATTTCTTCTCGAAGATACTTTTATCCGCCAACGCCCTTGTTAAAAAAACACTTCAGAAAAATAATGAGCACTTTCAGTGTAAATTTCCATATATTTAGTTGTTCAATAAATGAACTAATATTTTATTTTATGAAAAAATAGTCGTACGTTCGTAAAACAATAGACAATGGTAATCATTTCAAAAAAAGCAATAACGGAATATTGCTACAAAGAGCCTAAGGCAACTGATGGTTTGCTCAGTTGGCACACACAAACCAAAGCCGCCGGTTGGGCAAATTTTTCTGAAATGAAACAAACTTTTAATTCGGTTGATGCAGTTGGTAATGATAGATATGTTTTTAATATAAAGGGGAATAGTTACCGCTTAATTGCTATTGTACATTTTAATGTAAGGACTGTTTACATTGCTTTTATCGGCACACACAAAGAATATGATAAAATTGATGCTTCACAAGTAAAATATAAAAAATAATATTATGCCTGCTAAAAAAAGTACATACAAAGATGAGGCTTCGTATAAGGCAGCTATGGATGAGATTCTTGCTTTAATGAACAAAGGTGAAGGTAATTTAACTCCATCCGAAGTAACAAGACTTCGTAATATGGCATCAGCAGCCGAAGCATACGAAGATACCTTCTATCCGTTGCCAATGCCAGGCACTATCGGGCAAATGGTAGAATTAAAAATGTATCAAATGCACCTTACCCAAACAAAGATGGCTGAATTACTTGGGCTAGGCAGGCCAAAGCTATCACAAATATTAAATGGAAAAAGAGAACCTGACGTTACCTTTCTTAAAGCGGCATATAAAAAACTAAAAATAGATCCTGCTTTTTTATTAGAAAAAGCATAAACTTTTTGCCTGAAAGTTTTCTTCTATTAGTCCAGACATATAAAGAAAGACTTTTTGGCTTAAGTTTCTACTTGTGCCTTCCAATAATTCTTCTACCACTTCCTCACTTATTGTTGATAAAAACAGGAATCTCTTTTATTTTATTTTATTTCTTTGTTTACTGCAACAAATAAATCATGTAAAACATTTCACCACTTATCGGAACAATTCCTATAGAAATTATTCTTCCTTCTCTTGATTTATTGTTTACAAAAAACAGGAATCCCTTTTATTCATTCGTTTACCGGTAATAATAATATTGAGACATATCATTCTAATAATCCCGATGGACTAAAGTTGTTTTCACATTGATAAATGTCTAAATTAATAAGTTGCAGTTTTGCGGCAAAATAATCAAAAATGGCAATTATAGGGATAAAAATTTATCCCTACCTTTGTTATAAATTGACAGATAAGTATGCCCACGCTCTTTATTTTTTCCGGATTGCGGTTTTATTTTTATTCAGATGAACACCTTCCGATTCATGTCCATGTTCAGAATGCAGATGGTAAAGCAAAATTTAATGTGGATCCGGAAATAGAATTGGTCTATAACAAGGGTTTAAAAAAGAAAGATTTGAAACTTGCCGAAAAGATTATTTACGAAAATAAAGAAGTTATCATAACTCGTTGGAATGAATACCACAGTAATTAAAAAAAATAATGAATACAATAAAAAAAATATGGTTTAAAGGAAACAGAATATTCATGGAAACAGAAAATGGTGAAATCTACAGCCGTGCTTTAGAAGCTTTTCCTACCTTGAAAGATGCTACCCACAAGCAACGAAATGCTTTTAAAATTGGTAAGGATAAAACTGATATTCGTTGGAAAGAATTGGATGAAGACATCCACATCAATAGTTTTTTTGATACTACTGAACCCGATTATAATAATACCGTGGCCATATCCTTAAAACAATTTCCACAGTTAAATATTTCTGCACTTGCAAATCAAATAGGTATCAATAAAAGCCTGCTCGCCAAATATATTTATGGCATTAAAAAACCCTCAGAAGCTAGAAAAAAAGAAATAGAAACGGCGCTACATTCCTTGGGTAAAAAATTACTGGAAGTTGAATTGTAATCTATAAATGAAATTTTAATTTTTCTGATAAAACAGAAATCTCTTTTATTTCTTTTTTACTGGAATTGCTATTCTAATAAAAAGAGCGCATGTTCTCATGGTGCTTTATCAGAAATATTTCAATGTACTGGATGCTTTACCTCATAATCCCCACCAGTCCATTAATCCCATACAGCGGCAAATTAATCATCCATTCTTCTTTTCTATAATCAGGCATGGAAGTTCTGATAGCATATTTTGATTTATATTTTTCGGAAAATAATTTCAAGCTTTTTGCCTGAAGATTCTCTTCTGCTTTCACTTCTATTGGAATAATCTTTCCGGAATATTGTAATAAGGAATCAAGATTCCGCAGTAGCATTTTGTTGGTTTATATTTTAAATAAAATCAATAAATTTTACATAGGTGCACACTTTTACAAACGACTTTTTGTTAATTACTACATTTAGTCAAACGACTTTATGTCTTAAGCAACACTTTTACAAATTACTTTTTAAAAAACGCGTATTCCCATAGAAAAATATGCAGACGCTTAGAATGGGTCAAAAAATAAAATAACTATCGCTTCTAAAATGATAAAATGATTATGGCCCAATGAAACATGCAACAACTATTTTTCGCATCCTGCCGGGATTTCTTTACTTAGTGCAGATGATAAAAATGTTACTCCATTTCGATTATCCTTTTTCAAAATAAAAAAGAAATGCTTGTATTTTTGATAAATGATACAAATAAAAAATGACCACCTTGCAGTTGCTATAAGCGAAAAAGGCGCGGAGTTGCAAAGCATCCAATTAAATGCGCTTGAATATTTATGGCAGGCCGATCCAAACTATTGGGCCAAACATTCGCCTGTGCTATTTCCTATCATAGGTGAATTAAAAGATGGTAAATACATTTTTGATAATAAAGAATATCATTTGCCGCGCCATGGTTTTGCAAGAGATAAAATATTTGAAGCAAAACAAACGTCTGACACTTCTGCCATCTTCACTTTGCATAGCAATGCAGATACACTTGCGGTATATCCGTTTCAGTTTATTTTCCAGTTGCAATATGAAATCAAACAACATACACTTTATTGTAGCTACATTGTTCAGAATATTAACGAGGATGATATGTATTTTTCCGTTGGCGGCCATACTGCATTCCGGGTACCATTGAATGAAAAACTGCAGTACGATGATTACACATTGGCATTCGATAATGATTCTACTTTAAAACGTTTTCTCCTGGATAATGGTTTGACGAATGATAAAACAGAGACCGTAGCTCTTGATGATCATAACTTACATCTCAAATCTTCTTTGTTTTATAATGATGCAATAGTTCTAAAACACATAGGCAGCAATCAAATAAAATTGTATTCAGAAAAAGATAAACACGGATTAAAGTTTATGTTTGAAGGATTTCCCTATTTCGGTATCTGGGCTGCAAAAGATGCCCCTTTTGTTTGCCTCGAACCATGGTGCGGCATAGCGGATAATATTCATCACAATTACCAGTTGACAAATAAAGAAGGCATCAACCAACTGGCCGCTGGAGTTCCCTGGAAAAGAATATGGCGTGTTGAATTATTTTAGCAACCAGGTTAATCTCAACGAATGCAACTTTTTTTGTGATTGGATTGCTAAAATGATAAATGAACTTCTTGTTGTTGTTTATTGAAGAATACTTTTATTGAACCTGGAACTCGTTTCCTCTCTCACCAACTTTTAGTTTTAATAAAAAACAAAAATCTCTCTTATTTCTTCATTTACTGCGTAGCAGAAAAAAATAAAATTCTCCTTATTTAAAAAAAGGGTTTTTTGATGATTTCTTTAAAAACCCGGAATATGAAACTGCAAAAACGGGAGCCTCAACTTCATCTTCTGAATCATAATATCAAACTTCAATTAATCATTCTGGAGGGGAAAAGTAGAGCTGATAAACAGTAAAATAACTTTTATTAGATATTTCTGTTTTATTTTAAAAAGCTTCAAACTCCAACTTATGATTTTATGGCCAGAGAATGAAGCTTTTCCGCCGAATCAACGATGAACTATGAATTATCAACTATAAACACGGACTTAAAAGATACGAATTTTAAGCTTCTTCATAATTTGTTAATAACTCTATGCAGCGTATTGGTACCTGACATTGCCTTTTATTTGTTAATAAAAACTTAATGGCAATTAAAGTAATTTTCACTTTCTTTGCCGCAAAACAAAAAAAATTAGAATATGAAGTTAAAAAGAATTCTACCATTATTATTCGCTGCCTTTTTATTTCCTTTCATTATGAATGCACAGGTTACTACAAGTAGTATCACTGGTTTTGTGAAATCAAGTAATGGCGAGCCACTTGAAGGCGCTACCATCACAGCTGTTCACGTTCCTTCCGGAACTAAATATTTTACCATTAGTAATAAGGACGGCAATTTTACAATACCCAACACAAGAGTCGGAGGGCCTTTTACCTTGACTGTAGATTTTGTAGGTTACGCTTCTCAAACGATCAATGACATATCTCTTAGCTTGGGAGAGCCTTACATTGCAGATGTAACACTTTCTCCAAAAACCAATGTTCTTAGCGAAATAACTATCACTGCTGCAGGAAGGTCATCACTTGCGAAAACTGGTGCAAGTACCATCTTTAATGCAAGGCAGATAGCAACTTCTCCTTCCTTAACGAGAAGCATTACTGATTTTACCCGTCTTACACCACAGGCATCAAGCGGTAATAGCTTTGCCGGCAGAGACGGAAGGTATAATAATCTGCAGGTGGATGGTGCCGATTTGAATAATAGCTTTGGATTGACTACCGACCCATTACCCGGAGGTGGTGCAAGTCCTATTGCAATTGACGCCTTAGACGAAATATCGGTAAACATAGCCCCTTATGATGTAAGGCAATCAGGCTTTACAGGGGCAGGGATTAATGTAATTACAAAAAGCGGTACCAATACCGTACATGGATCTGTTTACGGATATTACAGGGATCAGAGTTTTAATGGCACCCATGCAGGCAAAGTAGAGGTAACTGCTCCGGAGCAAAAAAATAAAGTATTTGGAGCTACGCTTGGCGGTCCAATTATTAAGAATAAATTATTTTACTTTTTGAGTGCAGAATCGGAAAATTCATCTGTGCCTAATGGAAATGTATATGTTCCGCAAGGTTCTACAGCTTCCGGAACGCCATCAGCAGCACCAATAGATTCTTTGAACAAATTCAGAGATGTATTAAAATCAAAATATAATTATAATACGGGTGGATATGATAATCGTCCAAATTATGTAACCAAAAACCGTAAACTTCTTGGAAAGATAGACTGGAATATCAGCGACAAACACAAATTAACGTTGAAATATTCCGATTTTAAAGGGTCAGACCAGTCTCCTCTTAATGGAAGTAGCGTGCCCAATAGCGGAGCCGGCGGTTTTACCATTACAGATCCTTTAACAGGAATAACCATCGGGCCCACTTCCAGGCTTCCGAATAACAGGAATAGTGCACAATCCATTGGATTTACAAATTCAGATTATGGAACCGATCACGTAGTTCAATCTGCTACGCTTGAATTGAATAGTAATTTCAACAGCAGGGTTTCTAATCAGCTATTACTGGCTTATACTCATATTAACGATACAAGGAACAGTCCGGGTGGCATATTCCCAACCATTGAAATTTTTAATGGTGATGGAACAGTTAATGGGGTTACTCCTGGTAGAAATTATATGACTGCGGGTACAGACCCTTTTACAAGAAACAATGAAGTAATCAATAATGTAGCTTCAGTTACTGATAACTACACTTATTTTGCGGGTAAACATACTCTAACTGCAGGAGCAACCTATGAATATCAAAAAGTAGGAAACGCTTTTATGGCTGGCTCAGAAAGTTACTATATGTATAATACTTTGAATGACTTTGTTACTGATGCTACCCCTGCATACTTTTCCTATACTTATTCATTGGTTCCCGGTCAGCCAAAAGTTTTTTCTGCAAATTTAAAAGTAGGACAATTGGGCGTTTATTTGCAGGATGAATACAATATCAATCCAAATTTCAAACTAACCTATGGACTCAGGGGTGATGTGCCTACTTACCTCCAGCAACCAATAGCCAACCCTGCTATCAGTGCTTTAGCCTTTCCTGATGAGAAGGGCAATATGCAGCATTATTCAACAGGAAAATGGCCAAATTCTGCTTTACTTTTATCTCCCCGTGTAGGTTTCAGATGGAAAGTTCCTGATGAAAAAGGACTTATCCTTCGTGGGGGAACAGGAGTTTTCACCGGTAAGATACCGTTTGTATTCCTTACTAATATGCCAAGCAACTCAGGAGTTTATCAAAACGGAGTAGTACTTAATACGCCTGCGGAACTCGCCGGAATCACTTTCAATCCTAACCCTGATGCCTATCTTTCTAAATTTCCTCAAACCATTACAGCAACAGCTCCCGGAAGTTTTGTATTGATAGATCCTCACTTCAAATTTCCACAGGTTTTCAGAACTAATTTTGGTGTGGATAAACAATTCGGAAAAGGATTTGTAGCATCTTTAGATGTACTTTATACTAAAGACCTGAATGCTGTAAAAATGCGTAATGCCAACCTGATTGCACCTACCGGTACCTTAACAGGTTTGGATAACAGACCTTACTATCCCAATAAAGCACAATACGTAGATCCTTCAGTAGGTAGTGTGATCGTTCTTGAAAACACTAAAAAAGGATATTCTTTTGCAACTACTGCTCAAATATCCAAGTCTTTTGCTAAAGGATTCTATGGTTCATTAGCTTATACTTATACGCTCGCAACAGAAATAAGTCCTAACCCGGGATCGCAGGCTACATCAGCATGGCAGTCCATTATCAACAAGGGAACTCCTAACGATGAAGAATTATATAATTCTGCTTATTCAATCCCGCACAGATTTGTAGGAAATATTTCTTACAGGTTTGAATATGCCAATCACCTTGCAAGTACTATTTCATTGTATTACCAGGGCGCTAACCAGGCAAGATATAGTTTTGTCACTGGGGGCGACTTAAACCAGGATGGCAACAACGCATCAGACCTGATGTATATTTATGCATCCGGAGCAGATGTTCCATTTGTTGACTTTTTAAATAAAGATGGTTCTGTAAAATATACAATAGCACAGGAACAGGCGGCTTACGACCAATTAGTAAGCAATTCTCCCTATTTGAGAAAACATAAAGGACAATATTCCGAAAGAAACTCTGCATTAACTCCATGGTACAACGAGGTGGATATGCGTTTCCTACAGGATTTCTTCTTAAAAATAGGAAGCACAACGCATACTTTGGAATTTAGTTTGGATGTAATTAACCTCCCTAATCTTATCAGCAGAAATTGGGGAATTCAAAGTTTTTATACTCTAAACAATCCATTAACATGGAAAAGCGACGCAGGAGGATCACCTACTTATACCCTTGCTGAATACAATTCAGCATTGGTCACTCAACCTTTTTATAAGAGTGTATCTTCAAGTACTACCTGGGGTATGCAACTTGGTTTAAGGTATAAGTTTTAATAGCTTGATTTTTATTATAAATAAAAACGCCCTGGTAATTTCGGGGCGTTTTTTTATTACTAAAAATTTCCCCAACTGTTGGGTAAAATTGTTTTAAAAAAATAATTCGAAATCACAGTTATTTGTTGCTTTGCTATTCAAAATATATTTGAGATATATTCAATGATGATACGTACTTTTATTAGAGGATTGTATAAAATTGCGAAATAAAAAAATCTCCTTGATAGGGAGATTTTTTTAAAGATTTTGAATTTGAAACTTATCTTAATGCTTCAATCTTTTTTACAAAATTAGATTTCGGCTGTGAGCCTACTAATTTATCTACCACTTTACCGCCTTTTACAAATACGATTGCAGGGATGCTGGTGATTCCATAATTAACACTTAGTTGCGGATTTTGATCTACGTTTACTTTTCCTACGTTTACTTTCCCGTCATATTCTTTAGAAAGTTCTTCTACTACTGGTCCGATAGCGCGGCAAGGACCACACCATTCTGCCCAAAAGTCTATCATGGTTAATTTATCTGAATCCAGGACCTTTTCCTGGAAGTTTGCGTCGGTATATTCCTGAGCCATAATTAAATTTTTATTGATTTTAAAATTATTTTTTAATGATAATAAGGGTGCAAAGTTACAGCCAATATTTTTTATATGATGAATTGGCATATCCACATTATGTTAATTCTATTTGTATGTCTAATTCTGGCTTTCCCTGCAGAAAATTAGCCATTTCGTCATTCATTTCAAAGCCTTTTTTCATGGAATACATTCCGAATTTCAACTGGGATGCCCGGTCATTAATACAAAATTTTAATGTCGAATTTCCAGGATGTTGATTTATATTTCCTCCTACAAATTCTATCAACTCTTTAGATACGGATTGTGGATGTAATTCAATCTGTAGTTTTTTAGTGCCCGACTTCATCAATGATTCCAAAAGATGGATGCTGGTTACTTTAAATTCATGTGGAGATGTTTTAAATCGTTGTATGAAGGATCCGGTGAGGTAGATCACCATTCCCGGTTCGAGATAATTATTAAACTTTACATAATCCTCGCTCCACAACATTAATTCCATTTTGGAAGTATAATCTTCCATCACTAATACTCCAAATTTGTTTCCTTTTTTAGAAACGCGGTGTTGCGCTTCGGTAACAAGGCCTGCAATACGAAACGGCCTTCCCGGGTTAGGATGCAATTTGACAGCATCTTTAAATTCATTAAATTCTGCTACCGTATCAATCTTATAATATTTCATCTGAAATTTATAATTATCCAGCGGATGCCCGCTCAGGTACATCCCGATCACTGCTTTTTCATTATCCAATAAAGTAATTAATGGCCACGGTTCACAATCGGGGATGGTTGGCTCCGTAACTTCTGCCATTTGCAAATCTCCAAATAAGGTGTTGGCATTGTTGTTCAGTTGTGCCTGGTATTGATTGCCGAATTTGATTATTTTTTCCAGCGAATTGATACTTTCGCCCGGAATGGAAAAGAAAAACTGTGCCCGGTGAAAATTGTTGAAACAATCAAAAGCACCCGCGTAAGCAAGACTTTCCAAAGATTTTTTATTTACTGTGCGCTGGTTCACCCTTTTTATCATATCAAAAACTGAAGAAAATGTTCCATGTTTTTCTCTTTCTTCGATTATGTTTTCTATCGCTGCGTCACCCACACCCTTCATGCCACTGAATCCAAAACGTATATGGCCTTTTTTATTTACTGCAAATCCTTTTTGCGATTCATTAATATCGGGGCCTAATACCGTAAGCCCCATACTTTTGCATTCTTCCATGAAAAATGTGATTTTTTCGATGGATCCGGCATGGTTGAGTACCGCTGCCATATATTCGCTTGGATAATGTGCTTTCAAATAAGCCGTTTGATAAGCTACCAAAGCATAACAGGTTGAGTGCGATTTATTAAAAGCATATTGGGCAAAAGATTCCCAGTCTGTCCAGATTTTTTCTAATTTATTTACCGGGTGATTGTTCTTTTTAGCGCCTTCAATAAATTGTGCTTTCATCTTATCGAGCACGGCTCTTTGCTTTTTCCCCATAGCCTTACGAAGAATATCCGCATCCCCTTTACTGAATCCAGCGATCTTTTGAGAGAGCAACATCACCTGTTCCTGGTAAACTGTAATACCGTAAGTGTCCTTCAAAATTTCTTCCATTTCCGGTAGGTCATACACTATTTCCTGCCTTCCATGTTTGCGTTCTATATAATTGGGAATATAAGCAATGGGGCCGGGACGATACAATGCATTCATCGCTATAAGGTCATCAAATTTATCAGGTTTTAAATCTCTTAAATGCTTTTGCATTCCGGGACTTTCAAACTGGAATGTTCCGTTCGTGTCACCACGTTGGAAAAGTTGATAGGTTTTTTCATCATCCAGTTCTAAGTTGTCAAGATTAATTTCCAATCCATGATTCTTTTTAATGAGAGACAGGGCGGTTTTTAAAATACTCAACGTTCTCAATCCAAGGAAATCCATTTTTAAAACTCCTGCACTTTCAATATTACTCCCGTCGATTTGTGTAAGCCACAATTCCGAATCTTTGGAAGTAGCTACCGGAATAAGCTCCATCAGGTCTTTCGGTGCAATGATAATAGCAGATGCATGAATACCGGTATTCCTTACAGAACCTTCCAGAATCTCTGCTTCATGCAATACTTTACTTCGTGTATCCTCACCGTTATAAATGTCGCGTAGTTTCAATATGTTGCTGATATCATCAGGACCTACACCATCTTCCGTTAAGGATTTTGATCCTGTAACAGGCGCCTGCAATATTTTTTTTAAGGAAGTGCCCGGTTTGTCAGGAACTAATTTTGCCAAAGCATTACTTTCAGAAAGCGGAAGATCCATCACCCGTGCCACATCTTTGATGCTCATCTTTGCGGCCATAGTGCCATAAGTAATGATTTGCGCTACCTGGTTTTTACCATATTTATCCACCACATAATCCAATACTTTTTGCCTTCCTTCATCATCAAAATCGGTATCTATATCCGGCATGGATTTTCGATCAGGATTTAAAAATCTTTCAAAAAGTAAATTGTATTTTATGGGATCAATGTTGGTGATACCAATGCAAAAAGCCACCACAGAGCCTGCTGCAGAACCTCTTCCCGGGCCTACAAAAACGTCCAGCTTTTTCCCTGCGATAATAAAATCACTTACTATCAGAAAATATCCTGCAAAACCCATTGTTTTAATAGTGAACAATTCAAAGTTGATACGTTCTTCTATTTCAGGAGTTATCGTTTCATATCTTTTTTTAGCGCCGGTCCAGGTTAAATGTTCGAGGTAGGCTTCCTGCGATTCAAATTCCGTTGGAACAGGAAAGTAAGGGATCAGAATATCTCTTTTCAAATCGAGAAGATCAATCTTATCAATGACTTCGTTGGTATTGTCTAATGCTTGTGGCAAATCGTCAAATGCTGAAAGCATTTCGCTGGTATTTTTTAAATAAAACTGGTTATTGGGGAAAGCAAAACGTTTATTTTTTATCATCACATCATCGTCTGTGAATTCGCGAAGTGCAGGAGTAGATTGTCTTTCGCCCGTATTGATGCAGAGTAAAATATCATGCGCATTAAAATCTTTTTCATCCACATAATGCGAATCATTGCTCGCAATCACTTTTACATCATATTTTTTTGCAAATTTTAATAACACTTTATTTACTTTATCCTGATCCGGAATACCATGTCTTTGCAGTTCTACATAATAATCTTTTTGGAAAATATTCAACCACCATTTGAATTCGTTTTCCGCTTCGGCTTCCCCTTTCTTTAAAATAGTTTGTGGCACCAAAGCACCAAGGCAACAGGTAGTAGCTATTAATCCTTCATGGTATTTATGAATGAGTTCTTTATCAATACGTGGATATTTTGAATACATTCCTTCTATGTATCCCAGCGAAGTAAGTTTCATCAAATTTTTATACCCGGTATTATTTTTTGCCAGTAATATCTGGTGGTGGCGCGGGTCTCTTTGTTCTTTGGTAAATTGCTTTTGATGCCTGTTTTCTGTAATATAAAATTCGCAACCAACGATCGGTTTTACTTTTAATGAGCCGTCTGCATTTTTTAAAGTATGGGCATGCTTTACAAATTCAAAAACACCGAACATATTTCCATGATCAGAAATAGCAAGAGCTGGCATTCCATCTGCAATCGCTTTATTGTAAAGCGCTTTGATAGATGCAGCTCCGTCTAATAAGGAAAATTGTGTGTGTACATGCAGGTGAGAAAATTTCATAAGGAATAAAAAATAAGAAATAAAAAAGTAACAAGACCTTAACTACTCATAGCAAATGTCGCCTAAAACGATGGATTGATTTTCTGAAATTATCAACAAAAATGGTAAAACTTTTATTCCGGTTAATCGAAATTAGCATCCCATAAATTTTTTTTGCTGTTTTGAATTGGGAAACTTATCTTCGTTTTACTCAGGAAAATAATTATCAATTTTCATCGTTTGTAGAAAAGTCGAGCCTTTTGTTCTTTAGAGGTAATATTCTTTGAACAGCCGTTGCTTACCTTTTTTTTAAATGATATTAACCCAATGAATATGAACAAACCGGCTCTTACAAGTCTTTCTTTGCTATTAATTTGCTTTGCTCAAATTGCAAATGCCCAATCGGGTATTAATAAGATTAACGTTACAAATAATGGAGAAAATGGCTCACCTGTATTTATAAACGGTATATCCTTCACTCCCGATGGCATTTTAAAAACTACAGAAAGTGGAGGTTCGATGAGTATAAAAACTATTGCAGCGCCAATCGTTACCAAACAACAAACTGTTATTGCAACTGAAACATTGACTTCTTCTTCCATTGAAAAACTTTCTCCTCTGCAATATAAATATGCTATGATGATGGATGTAGATGTGGAATCTTTAAAAAATCTTTCTTTGCTGGGATTTATTGATGATTGGTTTGGTACACGCTACCGGCTGGGTGGCGATACTAAGAGAGGCATTGATTGCAGTGCTCTGACCAGCGCTCTTTTATTGGCAGTTTACGGATTTAGTGTTCCGCGTACCGCGAGGGAACAATACGAAACTACTGAGCATATAGATAAAGATGAATTGAAAGAAGGCGATCTTGTATTTTTTAATACCTGTGGCGGAGTATCTCATGTTGGAGTATATCTTGATAATAATTATTTTTTTCAGGCCTCCTCTCATGGAGTTACTATCAGTAGCCTTGATGATCATTACTATGCCAAAAGATTCATTTGTGGAGGAAGAGTGATTGATCCATCGGTTACTATATCAAAATAAATTTATTGTTTTATTATTATAAAAAAGGAAACCAAAAATGGTTTCCTTTTTTAGTAGGGAGCACAAGACGTTCCGAAGGAACGTTTCGTACTTTTTCTTCTGTAATATTCTATCCACCAAAAGTTCCTATGGAACTGTGGAATATAAATAATACCCACTGTTGTATCAGCTTTGCAAACAAACTATCTAATCCTAAATATTTTATTTTTTATAACTCAGTTGTTTTTTTTATAAATTAGTTTTATTAAAATCATTAGTTTTATTATTGTCAATTATTTTCGTGTGGCCGTTCATGGTTTTTATTAGTAAATCTTCTGGCAGAATCATCTTAATTTTATTTTATGGAAAAAAAATATCCCTTCTTTATCAGATCTACTGTTTCACTTTTGGGAATCATACTTTTTGTATTCATACTTTTTATTCTTCGCGGTATATTGGTGCCACTTGCTTTCGCCTTAATGATTGCTATACTTTTAAATCCATTAGTGAATTTTTTGATCCGGAAAAAAGTAAACAGGATTGTTGCAATCTCTCTTTCGTTATTTTTAGCTATTCTTTTTGTGGCGGGTGTCATGTATTTTATATCTTCCCAGGTTGTGAAATTTTCAGACAACCTTCCGGTGCTGAAAGAAAAATTCTCGCAGCTTTTTCATAGCATACAAGTTTGGCTACAGGATAATTATTCAATAACGGTTGCAAAGCAAAATCAATTAATATCGGAAGGGGAAACCGGCCTGAAACCTTATATTGGCCAGACATTGGGTTCGGTGTTCGGAACATTTAGCGTGATATTTCTATTACCTGTCTATATATTCCTGACGTTGTTTTATAAAACATTAATTCTAAATTTTTTATTTGAAGTATTTTCTGAAAGAAATTCCAAACAGGTTAGTAATGTGTTGCAGGAAACCAAAAATGCAATCCAGAGCTACATGGTGGGCCTGCTTTTGGAAGCAATCATCGTTGCCATAATGAATTCCGCTGCATTGTTGTTTCTTGGTGTTCAATATGCCATACTGCTTGGTGTAATTGGCGCGATGTTAAATGTATTGCCTTATATCGGAGGCATTATAGCTATTGCGCTTCCCATAATTATTGCTACGATAACTAAAGATGGATTTTCTACGCAGTTAGGTATTATTATAGCCTATGCGGTTATCCAGTTTATTGATAATAATATCCTGGTTCCGAGAATTGTATCTTCACAGGTAAAGATCAATGCTCTTGTATCTTTAGTAATTGTTTTGATGGGCGGTGCTCTGTGGGGAATATCCGGGATGTTTTTATCCGTTCCTTTTATAGCCGTACTTAAAATAATTTTTGACAGGGTGGATGAATTAAAACCATGGGGCAAAATATTGGGTAGTGAAATTCCTGTCTATCACAAAGGCCAATTATGGAAGAGACGCAGAGCCGCCAGGAAATCTCTATCGGAAGATATTGTGGATGCAGAATGATTTTTTTTATTTCGTTGTTTTACAGAATTATTCGGGAATTATATTTAATAGAAAACTTTTACCAATGGTTAAAAAAGCAAACAAAGTACTTTCAGCATTTATTTTTATATTTTTATTTTTCCAGGGTAATATTTTTGCCCAGGATACTACGCAGTACATTATCCCAGGTCGTGAAAACGCAGCAGCCCAGGAGCAAAAGCCTTACGTCATTTTAATTTCAGCCGATGGATTCCGTTATGATCTTGCAGAAAAATATGACGCAGAATTTTTGAAAAAAATAAGTGCTGAAGGTGTGAAAGCCGTTTCAATGAGGCCGAGTTATCCATCCTTAACTTTCCCCAATCATTATTCGATCATCACCGGGTTATATCCTGCACATCATGGCATTGTTGACAATACTTTTTATGATAAAAAGAGAAATCAATTTTATGCCATCCGTAATAAAAAAGCTGTGGAAGATCCTACCTGGTATGGGGGTGTGCCTCTTTGGGTATTGGCTGAGCGTCAAAAATTATTGAGCGCCAGTTTTTATTGGGTGGGTTCCGAAAGCCATATTGATGGTGTTGATCCTACTTATTATTTTAAATATAACGAAGCCATTCCTATTGACAGAAGGATTGAAATATTGAAAGAATGGCTGGAATTGCCTCCTGATAAACGCCCACATTTTATTACATTTTATTTCCCCGAAGTGGATCATGCGGAGCACCATTACGGAACTAATTCTTCTGAAACACGCGATGCAGTTCAGTTTATAGACCACTCAGTGCAAAAGATGAATGAAATGTGTTCACAACTAAATCTTCCCATCAATTTTATTTTTGTTTCAGATCATGGAATGACCAACATGGATACGTTACATACCATTCCCCGTCCTTCGGTGATTGATACCAGTAAATTTGTAATTGCATCTGGAACTTCGTTGGTTCATCTATATGCAAAAAATAAAAAGGATATACTGCCAACTTATCATAAATTAAAAGCCGTTGCCAAAGATTATGATGTTTACCTCGCAACTAAAATGCCTAAACGCTGGCATTATAGTAAAAAAGATGACCGCTTCAACAGAATAGGCGACATCCTGTTAGTACCACATTTACCAAAAGGTTTTAGTTTTTCCGGAAGAAAGATTTCTTACGGCGAGCATGGTTTTGATAATTATCTTCCGGAGATGCAGGCTACCTTTTACGCATGGGGACCTGCATTTAAAGAACATTATGAAATTGGAAATTTTACTAACATCAATATCTACCCGCTTATTGCCCACATTTTAGGATTACATATTGATAGTAAGATTGATGGGGATTTTAAAGTCCTGGAAGGAACATTGAAATAATCCATTTGCAGTAAACAAACAAATTTTAGAGATTTGTAATCGCCATTTAAAATGAATTTACCGCATCGCCTAAATCGAAAATGGGTATAGTTGATTTTACAAAATTTTTAATAATACTTACGCCTGCTGCGCTTCTGTAACCACCCGCACAATGAACTACCAATGGTTTATTTGTAGGGATTTCATTCACACGTTCTCTTAATTCGTACAAAGGAATAGAAATGGCGTTATCAAAAATCTTTTTTTCTTTTATTTCTGACGGATTGCGTATATCCATCACTGTAAAATCAGTTTGAGTTTTTCTAAAATGATTGATATCAAGATTATTTATTGTTTCGCCTTTTATTTCATTGGCAACAAAAGCTTTTTCTATTTGATCCTCATAACCAATTTTAGCAATCCGCTCTATCAGCGATTGCAATTGATCCATGCTTTTCGCAAGCAAATAAAATTTTTCGTGTGGAGCGATTATACTGCCTAACCATGTTTCAAATTTTGTATCATCCATCAGGTTAACAGAATTTTTCAGAAATCCTTTTTTAAATTCAGTTTCATTTCTCGTATCTATTATTAAATAGTTCTCTAATGGTAACGGCGTTGTATCACTTCTTTTTACTTTATGGATGCTTTCTTCATATTTCTCCGCACCTTTTTTATTTAATTCCACATCATAAGTAAAATATTTAGGCACGAAGGGCTGATTTTCTAAAAGTTCTTTAACGAAATCTTCTGCTGTGGATTTTTGCAAACACCAATTACTTGCTTTTTCAATACCGATAGTACTGGAATTTTTCTCACTCAACCCTTTACCACAAAGACTTCCGGCGCCATGAGCCGGATATACAAAAGTAGTATCGGGTAAATTCATTAATTTATCTCTGAGCGAATGATACATTTGTTTGGCAAGTACCTCCCGTGCTGCTGTTATTCCCCCTGCAGATTCTCTCAAATCAGGACGACCACAATCGCCGATGAACAGAGTATCGCCTGTAAAAATCACTTCTTCACTTCCGTTTTCGTCTATGGCTACTATACAGATACTATCCGGAGAATGTCCAGGTGTATTCAATGCTTTTAAAGAAATTTTTCCGATTACTATTACATCTCCATCATCAAAACTTTTATGTTCATATTCAGCTCCCAAAAGCCTGCTTACATAAACAGGAGCGCCGGTAGTATTATGAATCTCTAAATGGCTGCTTGTAAAATCCGCATGTGGATGAGTCTCGATCACAGCAACTATTTTGGCATGATATAGCTTCGCTAAATCATAATAGGGTTGTGGATTTCGGGCAGGATCAATTACAGCCATTTCACCATTACTTATGATTGAGTAAGAAAAATGAGCCAGGTTTTTATCTTCAAATTGTATAATGTTCATTCAGTTTTGATTCAAATGTAAATGAAGGTTTTTTATAGCCGGGACACTAATAAATTCCAAAAGGTATGCAGTCAGGTTTATAAAATTTTCTGTACAAAAAAACTTTTGGAACCTTTATTTGAATAATAAAACTAACCCATTTTGATTGCTTTGCAATACGTTATCATAATTGCCGTTTCATTAAAATGAAAGTAAAAAAACTTTACCACAAAATTTCATCTGGCTTGTTAATGCCAAAACAAAAGATTGAAATAAATAATTTTTCAAGATTTATAAATGTATATTTGCAAAATTATTCTCCTACTTAGCAGACTGGATACTCTTTACCGAAAGTAAGCTCATCAAGTCATAGGTCGTTGAGCATACTTAGAAACAAACTTTCAGAAATTACATTTTTTTTCAGGGAAGTTATCATTTACATTTAAAAAATTAAACTTGTTATTTAAAGAATTGCATTTAATAGCGCCTATATTGAAGGCGCTTGAAACCGAAGGTTACACAGAACCTACCCCCATCCAGGAACAATCCATACCTCATATTCTTCGCGGAAAAGATCTTTTAGGATGCGCGCAAACAGGCACGGGAAAAACCGCTGCTTTTGCGATACCCATTCTTCAGAACCTGATGTTGCAGCAAAAAGAAGATGCGTATAATCATAACATAAAAGCATTAATTGTAACTCCCACCCGCGAATTGGCGATCCAGATTGATGAAAGTTTTGATGCTTATGGAAAACACACAGGATTAAGGCACGCAGTAGTTTATGGAGGCGTTTCACAATTTCAACAAACTAATGAATTACGCCGTGGTGTTGACATCCTGATTGCAACACCCGGAAGGCTGCTTGATCTCATATCACAGAAATTTATTAACTTGAAAAGCATAAAAATGTTTGTGCTGGATGAGGCAGACCGCATGCTCGACATGGGATTTATCCATGATGTAAGAAAAATTATTTCCCTCCTTCCTGAAAAAAGACAGACTTTATTTTTCTCTGCCACCATGCCTCCGGAGATTACAAGGCTTTCTTCTTCTATCTTAACTAACCCGGTAAGAGTGGAAGTAACTCCCGTTTCTTCAACCGCCGAAAATGTTGAGCAGCATATTTATCTCGTTGAAAAAAATGACAAACGTCAATTGTTGATTCATCTTTTAAAAGATAATAAAATACATAACGCACTCGTATTTACCAGAACAAAATATGGCGCTGATAAGATTGCAAAGGAACTTCATCGCGCTAATATAAAAGCCGATGCCATACATGGAAATAAAACGCAATCGGCAAGACAAAGGGCTTTGAACGATTTTAAAGAAGGAAAAATTCGTGTTTTGGTAGCAACGGATATTGCAGCCCGCGGAATAGATGTAGAAGATTTGAGCCATGTAATTAATTTTGAATTGCCCAACATCCCCGAAACTTACGTGCATAGAATAGGCCGTACAGGCCGCGCAGGAAATTCAGGCTCTGCCTTATCTTTCTGTGATATGGAAGAAAGGGCTTACCTCCGTGATATTCATAAATTAATTGAAAAAACAATTCCGGTTGTGGAAGATCATCCTTACGCGAGCACAATGCAATTTGTGCAATCTCCCGTAACTCAAAAAAATCCCATGTCCCGAAGACCCGCATCGCATAGTGGTTTCAGGAGATCAAGAAGCTGGAGCCAGGGAAGGTAGTTGGTTAAAAGCTCATAGTTTATAGTTCCTATTTTCTTATGTCTGTTTGAATTGAAATTCAATTCCAAATATTTAATAAATTGCATCTCATTAGCGGAAGTAGCTCACCTGGTAGAGCGACAGCTTCCCAAGCTGTAGGTAGCGGGTTCGAGTCCCGTCTTCCGCTCTTTTACTCATTATTTGTTTGATGGCTGAGGAATATACAGAATTCCTTTATTAATGTATCAGGCAGTAAATCAACAAATATCCCAAAATTTAATTTTTTGTTTTCGTAAAAAATCCAGCGATAATAATTTCTTCCGGCGAGTAAGAATTGGGCTGATTCAATTAATGTTTTAGTTTTGATTAGAATAAGAAAGTTATGAATATAGAATTGAATAAAAATGAAGATGCCAATAAAATGGGGTGGAGTAAAATAAAAAATTTACTTGAAAAAATTGAGGAAGGCGGTGGTAAAAAAGCGATTCAGAAACAAAAAGACCGGAATAAACTTACCGCGAGAGAACGCATCGTGTACCTTCTTGATAAAGAAAAAACTTTTATTGAGATTGGTGCATTTGCGGGCTATTGTATGTATGAAGAATACGGAGGATGTCCGGCTGGAGGCGTAGTGGCTGGTTTGGGATATGTTGGCGGAAAACAATGTGTAATTGTCGCCAATGACCAAACCGTGAAAGCGGGCGCATGGTTTCCAATCACCGGAAAGAAAAATCTTCGTATGCAGGAGATAGCCATGGAAAACAATTTGCCCGTAATTTATCTTGTTGACAGTGCCGGGGTTTTTCTTCCAATGCAGGATGAAATTTTTCCCGACAAAGAACATTTCGGGCGCATCTTTAGAAACAATGCAAGAATGAGCGCTATGGGCATTACGCAAATTGCCGCCGTGCTGGGTCCTTGTGTAGCAGGAGGCGCTTATCTTCCTATTATGAGTGATGAAACTTTAATGGTAGAAGGACATGGTTCTATTTTTCTCGCAGGCCCCTATTTGGTAAAGGCAGCCATTGGAGAAATTACCGATAATGAAACGCTCGGAGGCGCAACCACCCACACAGAAATAAGTGGTATAGCCGATTATAAATTTAAAACAGAACAAGAATGCCTTGATTGTGTAAAGAATATTATTTCAAAAACAGGCGACTCACCCAAGGCTGGATTCAATCGCACCGAACCTATACCACCAGCAAAAGAGCCAAAGGAAATCTATAGCATTTTTCCGGAAGGAAACCTGAAGCCTTATGATATGCACGAAATTATAGACAGAATCGTGGATGCCTCTTCCTTTGTGGAATTCAAAGAAGAATATGGCAGAACCCTTATCTGTGGATACGCGCGTGTAGATGGCTGGGCTGTAGGAATTGTAGCCAACCAAAGATTGAACATTAAAAACAAAAAAGGTGAATTACAAATCGGTGGAGTAATATACAATGACAGCGCCGATAAAGGAGCGCGCTTTATTATGAATTGCAATCAGAAAAAAATTCCCTTACTGTTTTTCCAGGATATTACAGGATTCATGGTTGGCAGCAGAAGTGAGCATGCCGGCATTATAAAAGATGGCGCTAAAATGGTAAATGCAGTAGCTAATTCTGTTGTGCCGAAAATTACTTTCATTCTCGGTAACTCGTACGGAGCCGGTAATTACGCAATGTGCGGCAAAGCGTATGATCCCCGTTTTATTTATGGCTGGCCTTCAGCCAGGATCGCAGTGATGGGCGGCGAACAGGCAGCAAAAACTCTTTGGCAAATAGAAGAAGGATCTTTAAAAGCCAGGGGAAAAGAAATCACAGCCGAATATGAACAGAACTTTTTAAAAGAAATGACTGATAAGTATGCGTCCCAAACTACTGCGGTATATGCAGCAGCGCGGTTATGGATAGACGCGATTATTGATCCATTGGATACACGGAAAATTATTTCTGAAAATTTAACAGCCGTCAATCATAATCCTAAAATGGAGGAATTCAAAACAGGAGTTTTCCAGGTTTGAATTCTTTTAAAAAATTGCAGGGTTACAGAATCTATTTACATAACTCACTTCAATCAGATCAGTGAAACAAAACTCAATTACCATTTTTACAGACGGCTCTTCACGCGGAAATCCCGGCCCGGGCGGCTATGGCGCCATTTTAATTTGGGGGAAAATACAAAAAGAATTATCTCAGGGTTATCGTTTCACTACCAACAACCGGATGGAACTGATGGCGGTTATCGCCGCATTGGAAGCACTAAAAAAAAATAACCTTGATTTAATCATTTACTCTGATAGTTCTTACGTGGTAAAGGCGGTAATGGAAGGTTGGTTACATAAATGGATAAAAACGAATTTTAAAGGTGGTAAAAAAAACAGCGATCTGTGGCTGAGATATTTTGAACTTTCAAAAAAGCACCAGGTACATTTTAAATGGGTGAAAGGCCATGCAGGTAATGCAATGAACAACAGGTGTGATGAACTAGCAACAATGGCCGCGGATGGCAGGAATTTGTTGGTGGATGAGGGTTACGAAAATGGGATATGAGGTATTAGCACTTTAGATTTTATTTAAAAAAGCAATTACAAACCGGAAAAACATTCTGACGAATGTTATATTTTATAAAGTAAAAAACGGGAATTGTCAATAAAAGTTTGTTTACTATTGATTTAACGGGATCAATAAAAAAAATTTTCACCGATAAGTTCTTCAACTTTTTATTCTTCAATTTAATTAGCGTCAATAAGAAATTTTTAATTTCTTATTTTTGCAAAAAACCAGAAAATGAAAAATAAGAAACAACTGGCAGGCAGCTTTATTTTACTAATAGTAATTGCTTCTCTTTACAGAATTATGCCTGTGCGTCCTTATGGATTTGCGCCGCAAATTGCTATGGCAATTTTTGGAGGCGCCGTTATTAAAGATAAAAAATTCGCTTTCCTTCTTCCCATTCTGGCCATGTTTATTTCTGATGCATTATATCAATTATTATACATAAATGGAATAGGAAAAATATATGGTTTTTACGACGGGCAAGTATTGAATTATATATTGTTTGCAGGTCTCACCGTGTTTGGATTCTTTATTAAAAACTTTAACGTAAAAAGAATCGCTATTGCCTCTTTTGCAGCGCCAACTGCTTATTTCCTGATTTCTAACTTTTTGGTTTGGGCAAGTGCCTCGCCCCTGGCTGGTTTGGGAAGACCAAAAACTTTCGCCGGATTAATGATGTGCTATGGTGATGGAATGCCGTTTTATCTTTGGAGCCTGGCAGCTACTTTTATTTTTTCTGCCATATTTTTTGGTAGTTATTATTTTATGACAAGATCTTCTTCCAACGCGATTCTGGCCAGGAAATAATTTCATCTTCTTGTCTTGATACTTTTATCCTGATACCGAAAAATGGCACATCACAACCATACGGGACTTCTCGGCGAAAAGATGGCTGCAAAATATCTTTCCCAAAAAGGTTTTACAATTCTTCATCAAAACTGGTGGCATAGCCATTGGGAAGTAGATTTTATCGCTTCACTCAATAATACTTTACATTTTATAGAAGTAAAAACCCGGAGGACCAAGAAATTTGGCTTCCCGGAAGATGATGTTACAAAAAAGAAAATGGAAAACCTGATCAATGCGTCAGAAGAATTTCTTTTTTTATATCCTGAATGGAAATTAATGCAGTTTGATATTCTTTCTATTACACTTCTTAAAAATAAACCTGCGGAATTTTTTTTTATTGAAGATGTTTATATTCCCTAAAATATAATAAACAGACAAAAACAAAAAAATGGAATATTTGTTTGTCTGCTGTTTACAATTCTTATACCTCTTTAAATAAATCTGCCAGAACCATTGCTGTTACTGCTTCCAGTACAACAGGAACTCTGAGTGCAATGCAAAGATCATGTCTTCCTTTTACAGAAAAAGGCTCTACATTTCCGCTTTCAATATTAAGGGTTTTTTGTTCTTTGGGAGTGGAAGAAGTTGGCTTTACTACTATTCGAAAAGCCAGTTCATTTCCATTGGTGATTCCGCCAACAATTCCACCTGCATTGTTGGTAGCAGTAGTTCCATCTGCACTTATAATAGCATCGTTATGTTCTAATCCAAACATTTTAGCTGCGGCAAATCCTGCGCCAAACTCAATTCCTTTCACAGCCGGAATTGAAAAAACCGCATGGCTGATTAATGATTCCACTGAATCAAAAAAAGGCTCACCGAGCCCAACAAGCAAATTGGAAACTTTACATTCTATTATCCCGCCAACAGAATCTTTTGCATCAATAGCTTTTTGCAAACCTTTCTCTAAATCTTTTTCACCACCTATCTCAAGAATTGTAGAATGAATTTCAATTTTTTTATCCGGTGAGAATGATTCAATTACTTTTTTAGCAACAACACCCGCAGCAACTATGGCCACAGTTAGCCTTCCGCTGAAATGGCCGCCACCACGGAAATCTTCGAAGCCACCAAATTTTTTATGTGCAACAAAATCAGCATGGCCGGGCCTGGGAACTGCTCTTAGTTTTTCATAATCACTACTTCGTGTATTGCTATTTTTGAATAAGATAGTGATTGGCGAGCCAGCGCTTTTTCCATTAAAAACACCGCTGATTATTTCAGGAATATCATCTTCTTTTCTGGGAGTAGTTCCTTTAGCGCCTGGTTTTCTTCTTTCTATATCTTCTTTAAAATCTTCGGGGTCAATTCCAATTCCCGGCGGACAACCATCAATTACAATACCTACGTATTCGCCATGCGACTGCCCGAAAATCTGTACCCGAAATTTTTTTCCAAATGAATTCATATTATTTTATTTGAGCCGTCGGCTATCAGCTATCAACTTCTAAGTACAAATATTAATTAAAAGTTTCTTTACTGTAAATTGTTCTGTCAACTAAAAACCACGAACTTTCAACCATACCCATATTCCCGCAAATATATTTCATTGTCGCGCCACTTTGGGCGCACTTTCACAAACAGTTCAAGAAATACTTTTCGTCCAATAAATTCTTCAATATCCTTTCTTGCCAGCGTTCCCAATTGTTTAATCATTTTACCTTCATGGCCCAGTACAATTCCTTTCTGGGTTTCTCTTTGCAAAATAATATCAGCTGTGATTTTTGTGAGTGTTGTTTTTTCTTTAAACTCCTGTACGAGAACTGTTGAATGATAAGGAATTTCATCCTGGTATAAATAAAATATTTTTTCACGAATCAATTCACCTACAAAAAATTTCATAGGTAGGTCACTCAGGTTATCGTCAGTGTAAAAAGGCTCACCCTCGGGAAGCATTACAATAATTGCGTCTAAAAGTTCTTTGATCCCTTTATTTTTCAACGCCGAAATCACAAACACTTTTTTACAATATTTTTTATCTGAAAAAAAAATTACTGCTTTATCAATAATTTCTTTTTTTGCTATATCCGTTTTATTGATCAAAACAATCGCCGGCACTTTAAGGGAAAGAGAAGAAAATATTTCATCGGCTTCTGAAAGATCATCTTGTATATCAACAATGAGCAGGGCCACATCCGCATCCTCCAGGCTACCTTTTACAGCGTCCATCATTTTTTCGTGAAGCTTGTATTTCGGCTCGATGATTCCAGGAGTATCAGAAAAAATAATCTGGTAATCCTTATTGTTTAATATTCCTTTGATGCGGTGGCGTGTGGTTTGTACTTTTGGTGAAACAATAGCCAGTTTTTCACCCATAATTACATTCAACAAAGTACTTTTGCCTGCATTGGGTTTACCAAAAATATTTACAAATCCTGATTTCATAATTCGTGCAAAATTAATTCTTTGAAATTTAATGGGTTTAATTCAAATAGCATCATTGTGAGATTGATTGTGGGATTCTATATAATACTGTTTCGTATAATGCACGCCGTTGAGCTATAGGTGCAAAAAAAGAAAAAAATATTTTCTTATTTTTAAGATTGATATAAAAAAATAATTCTGATT
This sequence comes from Hanamia sp., assembly GCA_036509335.1. Taxonomy (GTDB): domain Bacteria; phylum Bacteroidota; class Bacteroidia; order Chitinophagales; family Chitinophagaceae; genus Ginsengibacter. Next base: position 29,648 of record DATCFT010000027.1, on the reverse strand, counting down.
TTATTCAAAAACTAATTAAACAAAAATGGAAATCATAAATAATCTTTTTGGGCATGGCTCAGATTTGAATACTTTGCAAATGAGTCTTCGCGCTTTTGCAATTTTTTTTATCGCGCTTATTCTTATACGATTAACGGGTATGCGCGCTTTTGGGATCAAATCTGCTTTTGATACCTGTATCATCATCATGTTGGGAGCGGTTCTCAGCCGGGCAGTTGTCGGCGCTTCACCATTTATTCCTACTATCATTGCTTCAACTTTTTTAGTAGTGATTCATAAAATCATTGCAGAAATTAGCGTAACAAACCAAACTTTGAGTCACCTTGTAAAAGGAAGACCTCTGTCTCTTTATAAAGACGGAATTCTCAATAATAAAAATATGAGAAAATGTTCTTTAAGTTATGGGGATGTTATGGAAGAAATCAGATTAACACTCAATCAAAATACATTAGATGGTATTGATGAAATCTTTATGGAAAGGACAGGGAAAATTAGTATGATTGAGAAAGAAAAATTACGTGAGTGAAAAATGAAAAAAAATTACTTTTTTTGGGCAAATTACTTGTATTTCTTCCGTTGATATTTGGTAAAAAAGGTATTTATACGATAAAAACCAATCGTTAATTTACTATCTGCGCCGTAATTACAATAATTTTAAAATTAAGCAATACCACCCTTGCCGGGTATATGTTGGGCGGCTATCTTTGTTCCAGAAGTTGATTGATGTTCAACAAACAATCAATCAAAAACCAAATCCTTTGAAAGCGAATATTTCCTTTAATCCGGGAAAAACCAAATAAAATCTGATATCGGTCAACTTCTAATTTTTACAATCCAATACCATAGAAAAATTATAATCCTCTATGAAAACCGGGCTGCAAAGCTCAACAAAAATTTAAACCTGAAAAACCAAATTACCCCAGGATTAAATTATTAAACTTCCGTTCTAATCAAACGGAAGTTTTTATTTTTAGGATAATATGAAAATTAGCAGGAATAAATCCTGGGCGACCAGTTCATACGGGCAGGTTTCGGGAAGGAAACAATTCTGTTAGCCATAGGAAGCAGATTTCCAATAAACCAATAAACCAATTAACTATTTAACTAATAAACTAATCATCTTGCCCAACCCCATTTTAAAAACTCCGGTAACGCACGTGCCCACGTAGCTACATCATGTTTCCCGTCTTTTAATTCCATGTAACGAATATCTGTTTGGGAGTTGTATCCTTTTTTTATCAATTCCTTAATCAACGAAGTAGTATCATCAATAGAATCAATAATTCCATTTTTATTTCTGTCGGCAGTTTCGTCAAGTGTACCGGTTTCGAAAAAGAATTTGAGCCACGGATAATATTTCCCATTTCTTATTTCATTGTGCATAATTCTATGATCCTCCTCAATAAATTCAGGATCATCCTGGGATACATCGCGCCACCACAAAGAACCACTGAACAAACCTACTTTTAAAAATTCTTCTGCATGGTTCCATACAATATCCAAAGCGCTTAAACCTCCCAGGGAAAAACCGCAGTATGATTTTTCTTTAAAGGAATAAATAGAATATTCATTTTTTATAAATGGAATTAATTCTTCAAAAACGAACCGGGTATACAATCCTGCTTTGGCACCGCGGCCTTTGTAATCTAAAATACCGGCAGTTCCGTATTCGTTTTTTCTATCGGGACCACAATGAATACCTACGCACAGTAAAGGAACTATTTTATCAGAAAGTGCTTCGAGAATATTATCAAAATCCATGGTTACAAGGTCCTGGCCGTCATTGATCAATAAAAGACTTACTTCATTTGATTTTTTTATAGATGCAGGGAAATAAAAATCAATAATTACATCTCTTTGTAAAAATGTGGAAGTTATGGTGTGAGTGTCACTGATAATATCAGTTAGCTTTCCTATTTGCATATCGTTTGCAAAAATAAAAAATAAATGATTAATGAAAATGACTCTTTTGTGATTGAGCATCATTTTGCTTTCTGATTTTTTATCAATTAATACCTAAGAAGCTGTTTAAAAATATAATTTTGTTTCCCCATATTGCGGTTGGTGTGAACACCAACCGCGGCGCAGCGCCGTGGCCGGTGTCCCACCAGTCACTTTTGCAATCGAACGAAATACCGAAAACTATTTTTAAACAGCTTCTAATCCTTTTAGAATAAAACAATTTGCATAGCCTGACTGAAAATTAATTTTGTTACATTGGAAATCATAAAATAAATTGAGATACGAATTACTTGTAAACGATTCCTTTAAATCAAATAAATAATCATGAAAAAAATCGGCATCTTATTCGGCAAAGAAAGAAGTTTTCCTGACGCTTTCATCGAAAGAGTAAATCAAAAAAATGTTGATGGAATCACTGCTGAGCCTGTACATATAGATAAAGTAATGCAGGGAGAAAGTAGCGGCTATGCTGTGATTATAGATCGTATTTCACAGGACGTTCCTTTCTATCGCGCCTTTTTAAAAAATGCAGCGCTATGTGGAACGGCTGTTATCAACAATCCGTTTTGGTGGAGCGCTGATGAAAAGTTTTTTAATAATTGCCTGATGACAAAAATTGATGTTCCTGTTCCCAAAACGGTGATCATTCCTTCAAGCTCATTACCTATAGATACAACTGATCAGTCATTTTCCAATCTTGCATATCCTTTGGATTGGGAAAGCATTTTTAATTATATCGGTTTCCCCGCCTATATGAAACCACATGCCGGCGGCGGATGGAAGAGTGTTTATAAAGTAACAGGCGTTGATGATTTTTTTACCAAACATGGTGAAACAGGTGAATTGATAATGATGCTGCAGGAAGAAATTATCTTTGATGAATATTATCGCTGCTATTGCATCGGCGGAAAAGATGTGCGCATTATGCCTTACGAACCGCGCAATCCACATCATCTTCGCTATGTAGCCGATTTTAAACCAGATCAAAAAAGATTAGATCTGATGACAGGTATTGTCTTGAGAATTTGTAATTATTTAGGCTATGATTTCAACACAGTTGAATTAGCATTAAGAGATGGAGTACCTTACGCCATTGACTTTTGCAATCCTGCGCCCGATGCAGAAGTTACCAGTGTAGGCCAGGAAAATTTTGATTGGGTAGTAGAAGCTTCTGCTAATTTTGCCATCGAAAGAGCACAAGCAAAGGAAGATGGAAAAGATAATCTGACTTGGGGAGAATATTTAAAAAGGAGTTTAGATCGAAAGGATTTAATGTGATAATTTGCTGATGTGATAATGTGATAATTAGATAATTAGCTAATGAGCTAATGTGATAATGTGCTAATGAGCTGATACAGTAAACCAACAAATATCGAGGATTCATAATTACTCAACCTTAGACTTTCAACCTGTATCGTTCAGGCCGTGGAAGAAAGCGTCCCGACCGTATAACCATCAACGAATTAACGAATTAACGAATTAACTAATTAACCAATTAACCAATAAACCAATAAAAATGTCTGCCATTTCTTACAAGCATTTCACCCTCGGAATAGAAGAAGAATATATGGTATTAGACCCTGCAACACGTGAACTTAAAAGCCATGAGCAAAAAATAGTGCAGGAAGGAGAAAAAATAATTAAGGATAAAGTAAAAGCAGAAATGCACCAGGCAGTGGTAGAAGTGGGCACAGATATTTGCCAGGATATTGATGAAGCATTTATGGATGTAGCCACTTTGAGAAAAACCATCAGCGGTATTGCCGGCGACCTGGGATTTTTGATAGGCGCTTCGGGCACACACCCATTCAGTCATTGGGAAAGCCAGTTGATTACCGATCATGCACGATACAGCGATATTGTAAAAGAATTGCAAGAAGCTGCAAGAAGTAATTTAATTTTTGGACTGCATGTGCATGTAGGAATGGAAAGCCGCGAAATGGCGATTCACATTGCTAATTCGGCAAGATATTTTTTGCCACATGTATTTGCTTTGAGTACTAATTCTCCTTTTTGGGAAGGAAGGCATACTGGTTATAAATCTTACCGCACAAAAATTTTTGATAAATTTCCGCGCACCGGCATCCCCGATTTTTTTGAAAGCATTGAAGCGTATGATAATTATGTGAAGCTGCTGGTAAAAACCAACTGCATAGATAACGGGAAAAAAATCTGGTGGGATTTAAGAGTCCATCCGTTCTTTAATACTGTTGAATTCAGGATTTGTGATGTGCCGATGACGGTGCAGGAAACCATTACCATTGCTGCGCTCTTTCAGGGAATATGCGCTAAACTTTACAAACTACGTTCCCAAAATTTGAATTTTATTATGTATCAACGCGCGCTCATCAATGAAAATAAATGGCGCGCAAGCCGCTATGGCATTGAGGGCAGTATGATTGATTTCGGAAAAGAAACAGAAGTGAATACCCGCGTGCTCATTTATGAATTGCTCGATTTTATTGATGATGTAACCGGCCCTTTGGGAATTAAAAATGCAATAAGCAACGTGCATAATATCCTGGAAAGCGGTACAGGCGCAGACAGGCAATTAAAAGTTTTTGAAGAAACACAAAGCCTTCCTGCGGTAGTGGATTATATTAATTCGCAGTTTTTGGAGGGGATATAAAATTAATAAGCGAATACCGGAACAAAGAAATAATAAAATCCTATTTTACTAACAACAACACAAATAATATATCGCTAAATAATTAAAAATGAATAGTGGGTTTTTTGTACTATTGCGTCTTATAACATAAATCAGAGTGCTATGTGCAATGTTGAAAGGACATGCTATAAATTGAAACCGACTAAAAGAAATTAATTTTGACAAATTAAAAATAAACTGGACACTGAAAACCGATTAGAGTAAGAACAAAAATAATATAATTATGGCTAAAGAAATTAAGTCAGAAATATTAATAAATGCGATGCCAGAAAAGGTTTGGAGTATCCTTACTGACTTTGACCAATATCCTAATTGGAATCCCTTTATTAAATCAATTACAGGGAATGTTTTGGTGGGAAATAAAATAACTGCAAGGCTTGAGCCACCCGGAGCTAAAGGAATGACTTTTAAACCTAAAGTTCTTGTCTTCGAAACCAATAAGGAGTTACGTTGGATTGGTCATTTATTGTTTCCCGGACTCTTTGACGGAGAACATAAATTTGAACTTATCTACAATGGAAACGGGACAACAACGTTTAGACAAATTGAAAAATTTAGAGGAATACTTGTTCCTTTATTTAAAAAAATGCTTGACGAGAATACGTTTAATGGTTTTAATTTAATGAACAAAAAACTGAAAGAATTATCCGAACAATGATATGAATGGCAAGATAAAATCAAACAAAATTGCGGCAAGAACTTTTGGAGTATTTTTTCTTTTAGGTTATCTGTCCTATGGACTAGGTTTTAGCCTTGTAAACTCTATTATAAACTCTCCAGATGGTCTTTCTAATGTTTATGCACATAAAACGCAAGTGATTTTTTACGCAGCGATACTGATGGCTGTATTTGCTTTTCTAAATATTGGGTTGGCTGTAATTATGGTTCCAATATTAAAACAATATAACAAAACTATCACTTATGGTTACTTAGGTGCAGCCATAACAGCGACCGTAATGCTTATTGTCGGGGCAATTTTCTTACTATTATTAATTCCCTTAGCTGATGAATTTATAAAAGCAGGCTCTGGTGAAACTTCTTATTTTCAGACCTTGAGTCTTCTTTGTAAAAAAGGAGATTTTTTTTCTTACCAGATTGCCATGGCTATATGGGGTTTAGGTGGACTGATGTTTTGTTATTTGTTGTATCAATCAAAGCTCGTTCCACGACCGATGTCAGTCTGGGGCTTTATAGGATATATGATTTTTATATTAGGAACTATTTTAGCGCTTTTTGGATATAGTGTTGATGTCCTTTTAGATATTCCAGGAGGTTTATTTGAAATTTTCTTATCAATATGGCTGATAGTTAAAGGATTCAATCCATCAGCAATTATTCACAAGTCTATAAAAACAGACAATTAAAAAGAATAACGAACGCATAACAGAAAGATTAAACGAAATTTTATAGAGTTTTTAGGTGAACAAAAGAAATTTCTAAAAAATACAAATTCTGTTAATTTATTCGTTTACTGTTCGAGAGAGAAAAAGATTTTTTCGGATTTAGCAACGTTGACAAAAATGAAAATGCACATAACAAAAGGTTTGGCAATAGGCTGACTGAAGGAATAACAATGAGCTGTAGTTCTCTATCAGCAACAGTTCCGGCAGACGTACTTTTTTCAGCTTTTTGTTGTTATCTTCATCTTTTGTTTTTCTCTGAAGGAGTCCTTTGGACAATCGGCTTTGGTTCCGGTTTACCCCGTAAGCGAATGATTCGGGAGCTAAAAGTTATAATGCCAGTCCATCGCCTTAGCCGTTGTACGAAATTATAAAACAGGACACCATAACAAGAATTAGTTTCGTAAGTTTGGGATAGAATTTAAAATTATGAAAGTAGATGCTCAAATACTCGACAAAAAAATTGAACTCATTCAATGGCTTTCCTCATTGGATGATAAAACTGTTATTGAAAAATTAATTCAATTCAGAAAAAGCGAAACAAAAGATTGGTGGCATATAATTTCTAACGAAGAGAAAACTTCAATAGAGAAAGGGATAAAAGACGCTGATAACAAAAGACTCAACGCTCATTCATCTGCAAGAAAACTCTATGAAAAGTGGCTATAAAGTTTTGTGGACAGACCACGCATTAGACGAACTCGAAAAAGGCATTGAATATCTTGAAATAAATTTTTCTGAGAAAGAACTAAAAAGATTAGCTCAAAAAATAGAAAGTACAACAGAACTAATATCTCAAAACCCAAAACTGTTTCCTAAATCTGATAAAAAAGGGGTTTATCGGGTAACAATTCTTAAATTCAACACAATGTATTATCGCTTAGAAAATGATACTATTGAAATACTATCATTTTTCTCTAATCGCCAAAATCCTAAAAAAAGAGAAATATAAAAACTTCATACACCTCTATTTGCAATAGCATGGGCTGGAGCGCATTTCCTCATCTTTTAGTTTTCAATTGTGCTTTGGTTTCAACTGAATATTGAAACAACAAAACAAAATAATAGAGCCAGACAATACAGCAGTACGAACTGCTTTATGGAGGGCAATGCACGTTCAGATGGATGCGAAACCGCATATACTTGAAGATGAAGTAGGATTAAAACTTTATCCAACGTTGGTGTTCCTTCATCATTTTATAAACCAAGTTATTGCGAGTAAGCACCGCCGTCTGGTCTCTGACCAACGACAATAAAACAATAAGAGTGTTCTGTGAATCGTAATAAAACTTTATCTTTGATACTATCAAATGATACTATCAAGAAATGAGACAACCTTACGAAATAACACCAGGAATTTTGAAATACGTTGCCTCCATATCTGAAAAGATTGGAGAAGTAAATGCGAAATATTTAAATAAACAAACGCCACAATTAAGAAAAGAGAATAAAATTAAAACGATTCATTCTTCTTTACAAATTGAAGGAAATACTTTAAATGAACAGCAAATAACAGCAATTATAGATAACAAAAAAGTTGCGGGGCCTGAAAAAGATATCCTTGAAGTTATCAATGCAATTGAGGCTTATGATAAGTTATCTGCATATAGCTCAAAGTCTGAAAAAAGCTTTTTATCAGCACATAAATTATTAATGAAAGGCTTAATTAGTAATCCCGGAAAATATCGCAAACAAGGTGTAGGAATTGTAAAAGGTTCAAAAATACAACACCTTGCGCCTCCTTTTGAAAACGTTTCTTATTTAATGAAAGATCTTTTCAATTATATAAAAAATAATGATGAAATCACTTTAATTAAAAGTTGTGTATTTCATTACGAAATGGAGTTTATACATCCGTTTATGGACGGGAACGGAAGAATGGGAAGATTATGGCAAACCGTATTATTAGTGAGCGATTACGCGGTTTTTGAGTTTTTACCTTTTGAAACTTTAATCAGTAAAAACCAGGATGAGTATTACAAGGCATTGTCACTAAGTGACAAACAAGGCAAATCAACTATTTTTATTGAATATATGCTTGGTATAATTAATGAATCTCTTGCAACATTATTGGATTACAATAGCCATGCTTTAAAAGATAATGAAAGGCTTGATTATTTTATAAGCCAGGGAAAATTAATATTTTCGAGAAAAGACTATATGAATTTATTTAAAGAACTTTCTTCTGCAACTGCAAGCAGGGATTTAAAAAAAGGTGTTGAAAATGGAGTGTTAGAAAAAACAGGAGATAAAACAAAAACCGTGTATAAAGTGAAATGAAAGTAATATCACACTATATAGAAAATTTCTACGAATTCTACTCTCTTCCCTCATTTTTGAATTTGCATCGTACATTGCATAAGCATGAAATATTACATTATAGCCGGTGAGGCTTCCGGCGATTTACATGGAAGCAATCTTATAAAAGAACTTCAGAAACTGGATGCCAATGCGGATATTCGATGCTGGGGAGGTGATAAAATGCTGGCCACAGGAGCTACGTTGGTGAAGCATTATAAAGATCTTGCTTTTATGGGATTTGCAGAAATAGTTAAAAACCTTCCCGCTATTTTAAAGAATTTTAAATTTTGTAAAAATGATATTGCAGCTTTTAATCCTGATGTAATTGTTTTTATAGATTATCCGGGGTTTAATTTGCGCATGGCTAAATGGGCGAAAGAAAATAATTATAAAACAGTCTTTTATATTTCGCCACAAGTATGGGCATGGAAAGAAAACAGGGTAAAAAATATTAAAAAGTACATTGATAAAATGATCGTTATTCTTCCATTTGAAAAACAGTTTTATAAAAAATGGGATTATGATGTTGAGTATGTTGGCCACCCTCTTGTTGATGTAATTGAAAATTTTAAAAAGAGCCATCCGGAAATTCAAATTTCACAAAATACAATTGCTTTATTACCTGGAAGCCGCCAGCAGGAAATAAAAACAAAACTTCCTTTGATGCTGGAGGTAACAAAAAATTTTCTGGATTACAATTTTGTCGTTGCAAAAGCTCCTTCAATCGAAGATGAATTTTACGAAAATTTTATTAGAGGATATAAAAATGTAACCGTCATTACAAATGAAACCTATTCGCTGTTAATGAAGTCCGTAGCGGCTTTGGTCACATCAGGAACGGCTACACTGGAAACCGCATTATTCGGTGTGCCGGAAATTGTTTGTTATAAAGCAGGAAGTATTTCATATCAAATTGCAAAGCGTCTTGTAAAACTTAAATTCATTTGTCTTGTAAATTTAATTATGGACAAAGAAGTAGTAAAAGAATTAATTCAGAATGATCTCACACCGGAAAATATTACTACGGGGTTAAAAAAGATTATATTTGATAGCGAAAAAAGGGAAAGAATGAAAAGCGATTATTTGCAATTAAAACAATTGCTTTCCGAAGGTGGTAATGCATCAATGAATGCAGCGAAATGTATTTATAACCTTTTGACCCGGGAAAGGCAAAATATAAATGATTCAATCCCACTTTAATCTTCCAGCTTTAAATCTATTTTAAAAACATTTAACCAATTATATGAACCAATTAATCGAAAACACCAGGAAAGCATTCTACTTCGCTTTTACTTTATTGGTTTTAACAGGTTTAAGCAATGTTGTTTCGGCACAGGCAAATCATGACAGAGCACGTCCTGAAAAAAAGTCACAAGTAAAACCTGTAACGAAACCTCATGAAACGAAGCCAGTTGTAACAAGAAAGCCTGAGAGACCTGTATCAAGACCGCATCAATCAAAACCAGTTGTAACAAGACCTCCTGTTGCGAGACCTCCTGCACAAAGGCCACCTGTAACAAGGCCTTCCGTTCATAAGCCTCGCCCCGGTAACAATCATCGTCCTCCGAGTTGGTCTGCCAATCGTCCTCCATATACCAGGCCGCCTCATGTATATCGTGGCCGTAAATTTTATACCTACCATCCTTATTTCCATCATCCCTACAATCCTTATTCATGGGGATCTTCATGGCATCCGGTTGGATTTTTTCTAAGAACTCTTGCTAATGCAGCGATCCTGATTTCCATCAATAATAACAGGTATCGCTATTATAATGGAGTTTTCTATAATCCTTATAACAATGGTTATGTGGTAATAGCCGCACCGGTTGGAGCTCAGATTCCTGTATTGCCTGAAGGATATGTAACTGTGTCTTTAGGAGGATTTGATAACTATTACTATGGAGGGAGTTTTTATACAAGAATAGATAATGGTTACCAGGTAATAGCCCCTCCTCCTGGAGCAGTGGTATATAATTTGCCGCCGGGCTGTATTTCAGAGAACATAGGTGGTATCACCTACCTTAAATATTTTAGTACCTATTATCTTCCTATACAGGTAAATGGTCAAAATGCTTATGAGGTGGTAGATGTAGAATAACAAATCAATGAGAATATATTAAAAAGGCTTGCCTGATACGGGAAGCCTTTTATTTTTTTGTCAGCCGAAAATCATCATTATAATTGAACCTCACTATCAATTTTTATTAAATTATTATAATAAATCTTGAAGATCCGATGTTTATTGGATTCTGGTTATGCTATAGACGCACACTGCTTAAATCATCAATTGAAAAATCAATAACAACGGTACTCATAAAAAAAATATAAAAAAAATGTAAAGCGATACTATATTCATAAAGGGCATCAATGTTGTAGAAGCCATTCTAAAATTATACAATGAAAATTAAAAAAACCATTTATGAAAATCTCTAAAACTTCACCTTTATTTTTATCCCTTATTTTTATATGTTTCATTTTTACAACTGCCAGAAGCCAGGACACACAGGACACTACAAATAAGCAGGAAGATAAAATTGAAAAAAGCATACAAGTGCTTAAAGATTTCAGCGACATGAAAGAAAACATTCCCCAGGAACTTTTAAAAGTTACGCAGGGAATTATTGTTGTTCCTAAATTAATAAATGCAGGATTTGTTTTGGCTGGTAAAAGAGGAAAAGGGATTGCCATGGTAAAAATGGAAGATGGTACGTGGAGCAACCCTGTATTCGTAACTATCACAGGAGGCAGCGTAGGTTTTCAGATAGGAGTGCAGGCTGTTGATTTGGTTTTGATATTTAAAAACAGGGAAACATTACAGGATATTGGAAAAGGAAGTTTTACACTGGGTAGCGATATATCAGTTACGGCAGGACCTGTGGGCAGAAGTTCCACTGCCAGCACAGATTATAAATTAGAAGCGGAAGTATATTCCTATTCCAGAAGCAAAGGATTGTTTGCGGGAATCAGCTTGGGTGGCTCTGCTATCGCTGTTGATGCAAAAGCAAACGAAGTCTATTATGGAAATGATGATGATGCCAAAACAATATTTTCCGATACAGATACAGATGAATCAGATGCTGTTAAAGAATTGAAAGATACTTTAAGAGGGATGTATGAATAGCTATTTTTCTATAATAAAAATTAGAAATCCCGAATATTTATTCTTTTGCTGTTATTATTTTAGAAAATAAATACTGGTTTGATACAGACCTGGAAGCTAAATTAGCCTGAATTCATTAATATGAGCATGTAAATCTAAATCCTCACTATTTGTGCGTTTACTGGATTAACTTTTGGAAAGTTTTTAAATTCTCTTTATAAAACTTTCCAAAAGTTATTAAATATTTTCTCTTTTGATGGTACCAATCATTATTGATCTTTCGCTCCCGGAGAACAATTTTTTCTTAGGTAATCTGTGTATAAAGTTGATAAAAATTTTCTTGTTCCTTCTCCTTCTGAAATAGCATGTGTGCGATTGGGAAAAGGCATGAACTGAAATGTTTTATTGTATTTTATCAATTCATTCAACAATGCCTCTGCGTTATCGTATTGTACATTATCATCACCAGTGCCATGGATGAACAATAAATTTCCCTGAAGATTTTTTGCATAATGAATAGGCGAACCCAAAACATAATTTTCCATATTTTCCGGCAATAGACCCATATATCTTTCTTCATAAATATTGTCGTAAAATAAAAGATTGGTAACGGCTGCAATGGAGATCCCGGTTTTATAAATTTCAGGATGCTGAAACATCAAATTAAGTGTGGAAGAGCCACCGCCGCTCCATCCCCAAACTGCCACACGGTCTTTATCGAAATAAGGTTTTTCCAATATTTTTTTTGCAGCCATCGCCTGGTCGTGAATGTTCAACCTTCCTATTTGTCCATAGATAGATTTACGCCATTCGCTTCCACGAAGAGATGGAGTGCCACGATTATCAACAGAAACCTGGAAGTAACCGTCTTTGCTCATATCTCCCATATATAAAAAATTATATTGTGCACCAAACCTGTCGCCGACAGTAGATGCCGCAGGTTCGCCATAAACATAAAATACTACCGGATATTTTTTAGTAGAATCAAAATTGTCGGGGTACACCATCCATCCATCAAGTGTGATATTATCATCGGTGGTTACTTTAAAATAATGCACATTACTATTTTCATTTACTTTCATGTTTTTAGCGATGCTTTTAGCTTCGTCCAAAGGTTTTCCATTTGGTAATGTGATCCATTCTGAAACCGGGAAAGTTTTATAATTGGAAAAAGAATGCATTGCATATTTGGCATAAGGTGAAATGTTGTAATCATGCGTCCCCACTAAATTTGCCGGTGATAGTGGCTCTAACTTACCTTTCCCATTAAGTTTGGTGCGATACAGATAAAGTTGTGTGGCATTATCAGGCGAAGCCATAAAATAAACATATCCGTTTTTATCATCAATGCATTTGATGTTTTCAATATCATAATCACCTTTGGTAACCAAAGATTCTTTGCCATCGCGGCTGATTAGATAAATATGACGCCAACCATCTTTTTCAGTAACCCATAAAAAATCTTTCCCGCCATCTAACCAATCCCATCCGGTGGGATCATCATCATTCCATCTTGATTTGATATCAATAAATGCTTTGTCATCTTCAGTATAAAAGTTAGTGGCGGCCCCGGTATTTACATCACAATAAAAAAGTTTGCTTTCATTTTGTTTCCGGTTCAATTGTTGTAAAACCAATTGTGAAGAATTATCTGCCCATTCCATTCGTGGAATATAATGCTCCTGCGGATCTCCGGGAACATCCATCCATTTTATATTCCCTCCTTTGGAGGGGTTGGGGAGGCCATTATCATTATCAACTGTTACCACACCAATACGCACGGGAGACGGTGGCCAGCCTACTTTTGGATATTCTACCGGAATGATTTTTGAGTAAACGGAATCGGTTGTATTAAGCATATAATAATCGCGGATTTTATTAGCATCCACCTGCCAGAATGCAATTTTTTTGCTATCAGGGCTCCAGCGAAAACCATCCCTGCATCCGAATTCTTCTTCATATACCCAATCAAATGTACCATTTATAAATTTTCGTGTACCATCCGCCGTTAGTGGCTTTATGGTATGTGTAACGAGATCCTCCACATATAGATTATGGCCGCTTACATAAGCAGCCTGTTTGCCATCAGGAGAAATTTTTGCAAACATTAATGATTGTGAAGGAAGTGTTTTACCAAGTTGAAATAATTGATTAGAATTCAAATCCAAAACCCAATAATCGCCACGTGTATGATAGCGCCATACTTTTGCAGTATTGGTAAAGATCAAAAGCGTTTTATAATCAGGAGAAAAGCTGTAAATATTAAACCTGAGCGGATTCACTGTGCCGGCCGGAATCAACTGATCACTCTTAACGAGGATAGTTTCATTACCGGTTTTAAGATCAGTTTTTACAATGCTACCTTCTTTTATAATAAGCGTTGAGTTTCCATCTGCAGTCCAGTTTATTTCTTTGGCTCTGAATTGGGAAAAAGAAGTGAATGTGCAAACAGAAAAAATAATGAGAATTAAAATCCTGCGGGTTTGTTGATACATGTTTTTATTTTTTAAAAGTAAAAATAAGGAAACGTATTTATGTTGCACTACCTTTTATATAAATGGAATAAATTTGTTAAATGGTAGAAAAAGAAAAATTACGAATTGATAAGTATTTGTGGGCCATCAGGATTTTTAAAACCAGGAGTATGGCCGCCGAAGCATGTACTTCAGGGAAAGTAAAATGTAATGGCAATCGAAGAACAAATAGATTTTCAAAAAGAAGCCTTTGCATTAGGCTTTCCGGGTATTATTACAACACATAAAGAAACCACATTTAACTATGGATTGGATATACTGGCAATTAAGAAAATTAATTTTAAACTTGATTTATATGGGGGAATGGGATTCTTTAGAAACAAATTTAATTTTTCGAAATATTATAATTATCAATTGCTGAACCCTGGTGATAGTATTCCATTAGGCTTGGCCACAAAAAATTATGTGTATTCATTACTAAGAGTTCCATTGGGCATTAATTATTATTTAAAGTCATTTAAAAGTAAAAAAATAAGCTTGTCGATGGAAAATATATTGAACTTTTCTTTTTTGCAAATCTATAATGGAGCAAAAACTTCTTTTAATTTCAAAAATAAGATGAAGAAATTTAAATTTTACGGTGATAATTTTTTAATCAAGATTAATTTAGAGCAATGCATTAAAAGCAGTAACTGCTTAATGATTTCTCCTTATATACGGATATTTAATTTGTACAACCACAATGATCCCGTGTTATACCAAAATAGAGCCAGCACTTATATTCGTTGGGTGGATGCAATAGGCTTATCAATGCAATACTCCTTTAATTTAAAAAAGTAAGTTATGAAAAAAGCATTTTTACAAATGTTCGCAGTCATGTTAGCACTAACAACAAACTCACAAGTTGTTATAAAATTTTATGGTAAGAGTAATCTTCGTTCAGGCAGTATTTATTCAGGTAATAATATTTTAAAAGAGTTTCAATATTCTAAAAAAGATATTGAACCTTTGTTAAACCTCAAAGCTATTTCTTTAAATGAAAGTTACAGTTACTACAATAACAAATAATCTTAAAACCAATCCAGATAATCTTTCTTCAAATCCGGGCCAATCATCTTTTTCAAAAATTAATATTTATGATGAAGTGGGTAATTTAAAAATGCATAAAATTTTTAATAAAATAAAGACAACAACTTTAAATGTCAGCAATCTTCCAACAGGTATTTATAAAATAGAAATTATAGAAGGATCTTATAAAGAAAGAAAAGAATTGCAGATATTAAAATAGGAGGTTTATCAAATTAGAAATCGAATGAGCATTGAACTTTCTGCTAAAAAGTAATATTAATTCAGGACTTTTTATTCAGTGGCCTGAATTAAAAAAAAGCTAAATGAAGAATTTTACGAGAGAACAAAATAAAAATTAAGAAATTGTTAATGAAAATTAATCTGACCAAACTTGGCAAACGCTTCAACAGGGATTGGATTTTTCGTAACCTGGATTTCCAATTTAATGAAGGAAAACATTATGCTATTACCGGGCCCAATGGTTCCGGGAAATCCACTCTATTGCAGATAATTTCGGGTTCCTCAATTTTTAATGAAGGGACAATCAATTATTTTGTAAATGATACATCCTTCCCATCAGAAAAAATATTTCAAAAATTATCTTTTGCCGCTCCTTATCTTGATATGATAGAAGAGATGACATTAACTGAATTTTTTTCTTTTCATCATAAAATGAAAGGGTGGTTTCCCACATTAGATACCAAAGAAATTATTAGTTTATTATCGCTTGAAGATGCAGCTCATAAACAAATCCGGTATTTTAGCAGTGGCATGAAACAAAGAGTAAAACTGGCACAGGCTATTTTCAGTGATGTGCCAATGGTTTTATTGGATGAACCCCTTACCAATCTTGATGAAGAAGGAGTTTTGCTTTATCACTATTTAATTGAAAAGTTTTGCAAAAACCGTTTACTCATCATTAGCAGTAATGATAAAAAAGAATATTCTTTTTGTAATGAAATAATTGATATAAGAGTTTATAAAAAAGATGCAAGTATTAGTAATTAAATATTCTAATTCCAGTAAACGAGCAAATATTCCCGATTCTTTTTTTCCTTCAGAATAAAACAAATTACTTAATGCAACCAGATGGAGGCCATTGAATTTTATAAAATACACTAAACAAAGGAATATGCCGGTTTTTTATTTTTCGTTTTAGAATAATAACTATACGAAAAAAAATCTACTTTTTGGCCTTACAAAATCCCTTTGCTTTTGATATAGATTGAGTCTTTAAAAACTAATAATTATTGAAAACTGAATTTTTTACGTAAAAAATAATCCAAAAAAGTTTTGATTGTTCAAAGTAGTTTTTAATTTTGTAGTCCATCCTTTGAAATTGCAGAAAACATTCCTCTGAAAATTTCTCCCTCTATCTTTCCGAAAAGCAAATGCTTACATAATCTCTGCATTTATAATGGTTGATTATACCATTCCAAATTTCCTTTCCCATATTTTAATCTTTAATTAATAGCAATCCGCATATCCGGTAAAAAGCAAGTTTTATCAATACTTCCCAAAGAAAATGATAATAAGGAAATTGATTTTTGGCCATTAAAATTACTGTGATATGCAAATGTTTACCACTAAAGTTATTTTTAAAAAGAATCTATACAGGTTCGTTATTAATTTCTCCCTGTTTTTTATTATTTCTTTTTCAGCGCAATCGCAAGCAAGAAGTTATGGCCTTGTTTATTCAGATAATATAAAAGGGGGTACTACCATGTTTGGAAATACACTTTTGCAAATTGTAGATAATGGTGTCGTGGATACACTAAAGATGAATGATAATAGGATAAATGGGAATAGTATTTATGGTAATGATCTACAAAACATGCAATATGCGGATATAGATGGTAACACTGGCTATGGAAGCGTTACCAGAAATTCTTCTTCTTCCGATTTAGTTCTTCCTGCAGGAACCAATACTATAAAACTTGCCAGGTTGTACTGGGGCGGCCGGGTTGCAGACACCGATTTCGATCTTACTCAGGATGTCAATGAAAAAATAAAGATTAGAAAGGGAACTACGAATGCGTATTCTGATGTAACAGCCTTAGGAATAGATAAAATAGTTATCAGCACAGGCTATACCGAATACCAGGCCTATGCAGATATTACATCCCTGGTACAAAGCAATGGCGCAGGCACTTATGAAGTTGGTAATGTTCCTTTAAGTACCGGATCTATCTCAGGCGGTGGTAATTGTGGCGGATGGTGCATTGTAGTTGTATACGGGAACGATAATCTTTCTTATAATAGTATAAGATTATACGATGGATTTCAGCAAGTGTATGATGGTGGAAATCCTACTACTTCTACCGTTACTCTTTCGGGTTTAAATGTCCCATCGGGGGCACTTTCATCTACTGATGCTACCATGGGAGTAGTGGCCTGGGAAGGAGATGCCAATTTAAGTGGGGATTTTCTTACTATCAATGGAAATACTTTTTCCAATGCTACCAACCCGGCTAATAACCCATGGAATGGCACTATTACCAATAATGGTATTCATGTAACAACAAAAAATCCCAATTTTACTAATCAGATGGGAATTGATATTGATATGTTTAATGTAGGGACCGGATATGGCATTTTGCCAAACGCTACCAATGTTACTTTACAATTTGGCACCGAAGCAGATAAATATTATCCCGGGGTTTTCACTTTCTCCATTAAAATGAAAGACCCTACAATTACTTTGGATAAAACAGTTACAGATGCTAATAACGATCATATAGCAGAATCAGGTGAAGTACTGACTTATACATTGCAAGGATCTAATAATGGCCCCGGCGACGCCAATAATATTATTGTTGCCGACACTTTACCAAACACCGTTACTTATAAACCCGGATCATTAAAAGTAATTAACTCTCCCGGAATTGTGGCAGGAATTAAAACTGATAACTCCGGAGATGATGTAGCGGAATATAAAATGAATGGCTCTGTAAAATCGGTTGTTTTCAGAATAGGTACCGGCGCTACTGCCACACAGGGAGGCACTCTTGCGGCCAATGAAACATACCAGGTACAATTTCAGGTAACTGTAAACGATCCCGGAACAGGTAAAATGGTTCGGTCAATTATGAACATTGCAAGGGTAACCTCACAATCTGATGCCGGAGTTCAATTCGTGGATGATGGGACAGCCATTATTAATCCTGAAGCAGGGCCGCTGCCTGTAACATTGGAAAGTTTTTCTGCTTCTACTTTACCCAACAATGAAGTAAAGCTCGATTGGAGTACTTCAATGGAAATCAACTGTCGCAGTTTTATTGTACAAAGAAGCTATGATGGAAATATATTTTCCGATGTGATAACTGTTGGAGGTAATGGCACTACCAATTTGTTTCATTCTTACTCTGCGATAGATAATATTTATTCTTTTACAGGAAGTGTAGTGTATTATCGACTAAAGCAAATAGATATAGATGGCAACCAAAATTTATCAAATATAGTTTCTCTTAAAATTAAATCAATCAATCAATTGATAAAAGTTTCTCCTAATCCATTTACTGATTATTTTAATGTAATTGTAGAATGGAATCAATCGGAAATGGCAACTGCAAAGATATTCAGCGTGGATGGTAAAGAAGTATTTTCTAAATTATTTCAAATGAACAAAGGATCTAACTTTTTAAAATTAGATGGTCTCTCAAGCCTTCCTCCCGGAACTTTTCTTTTACAATTAATATCACCTTCCGCTAAAATGATTCAAAAAATAACAAAATAATTAAACCTTGCTTCCTTACAATAGCCGCCTGAAAAGGCGGCTTTTTTTATTACTGAACTATAAAAAGTTTTTTACTATAGTATTTTAAAAAAGAACTCTTCTCTTTTACCTAAATATAAATTTCAATAAAATGTTTGTTTACTGTATAAAAGTAACCGGATAAAAAATATTGAATAAAAAATTAAATTCTTCTTGTAGATTCTGTGTAAATATTGGGTTCATTTGATCAGTCCGAAATTTCACCTTTATTACAAAAAAAAGTCCCTTTTAAATTTTAATTAAAAGGGACTTTCCCTGAGGTTGCAGAGATTGATTCTATAAAGCGATTTGCTTTTCTATCATCATTTTTCTTAAATTGATAAGTCCATAACGCATACGCCCTAATGCAGTGTTGATACTGCAATCGGTAAGTTTTGCGATCTCTTTAAAACTTAAATCTGCGTAATGCCTCATAACAATTACTTCTTTCTGATCTTCCGGAAGCATGTCAAGCATTTTGCGAACCCTATCATGACTTTGTCCCTGGATCATTTTTTCTTCAGCTCCAGCTTCCGAAAAATTGAGAACTTCAAAAATGTCATGATCATCACTTGTTTTAATAGAGGGGCTGCGTTTCACTTTTCTAAAATGATCAACACACAAATTATGTGCAATACGCATTACCCAGGGTAAAAATTTACCCTCATCGGTGTAGCGGCCGCCATTGATAGTGTCAATTACTTTAATGAATGCATCCTGAAAAATATCTTCAGCAAGATATTTGTCCTTTACTAATAAATAAATCGAAGTGTAAATTTTGTCTTTGTAGCGTTCTACAAGACTTGAAAGGGCTTCGGAATCTCCATCAAGATAGAGATGGATCAGTTGTTGATCTGTTAAATTGTTCATGGTTTTCATAATCTGTTACGATTTTGGTTTAGGATAATTGTGTAAGTCCAATTTAAGAGAAAAGATGAAGCAACATTTGTGCGGAGGGCGAAAGGTTCTTCATTCTTTCAGGAAAATTGGAGTGCTAAGATTAATCAAAAATTCTATACTTCCAAATATTTTCTTATTTATTTTTTATTTATTTTTTTTAACACAATAAAACTGGTAGCGTTACTACTCAAAAACCGGAATGATTACTTTTGTAAGAATACATGAGCACCCAGAAAATTTCCTCAAAAACAAAACCGGTTTTATCAACAAAACAAAAAGAAGCCATTTTTATTAAAGGTGCGAGGGTTCATAATCTTAAAAATATAGATGTAGAAATTCCACGCAATAAATTAATCGTAGTTACAGGAGTTTCCGGATCGGGTAAATCTTCATTAACCATCGATACATTATTTGCCGAAGGCCAAAGGCGTTATGCAGAAAGCATGAGCGCTTATGCCAGGCAGTTTATGGCGCGCATGAATAAACCCGATGTGGATTATATAAAAGGCCTGTGCCCGGCTATCGCAATTGAGCAAAAAATAATTACAAGAACGCCAAGATCCACCGTTGGCAGCATGACGGAAATTTATGATTATCTCCGTTTGCTGTTTGCAAGAATAGGAAAAACCATTTCTCCGGTATCGGGCAGGGAAGTAAAAAAAGATGACATAACTGGTGTGGTAAAAGCGGTAAATGAATTGAAAAAAGACGATAAAGTATTGATGCTGGTGGCCTTCAAAGAATTGCACCACAGAAATATAAAAGAAGAATTGAATATTTTGATGCAAAAAGGATTTTCGAGATTGGTGGGCTCTCCCAAACTCTCCAAAGGAGAGGATATGGAATTTTCACGGATAGAAGATCTCCAGGAAAAGGATGACAAGAGTTTGGCAATGTACATCGCACATCGCACATTGTACATATTAATTGACAGACTGGTAATAAAAGATTTTGATGAAGATGATAATCATCGCATTGCAGATTCAGTAAATACCGCATTTTATGAAGGCGAAGGAGAAGTGATTCTTGAAATAAACGGAAAAGAAAAATTACATTTTTCTAATAAATTTGAACTGGACGGAATTAAGTTTGAAGAGCCCGTTCCTAATTTATTTTCTTTTAATAATCCTTATGGCGCCTGCCCTGTGTGCGGCGGTTTTTCTTTGGTATTAGGTATAGATCCCGATCTCGTAATTCCAGATAAAAGACTGAGTGTTTATGAAAATGCAATTGCTCCCTGGCGCGGTGAGAAATTAGGGCAATGGAAAGAACGATTAATAAAAGTTGCCAACAAATTCGATTTTCCCATTCACAAGCCCATCATTGATCTTACTACTGCACAATATAATTTATTATGGACTGGCAATGAATATTTCGAGGGCATCAATGAATTTTTTAAAGAAGTAGAACGGAATTTATATAAAATTCAATATCGCGTTTTACTGAGCCGCTATCGTGGAAAAACTATTTGCCCGGAATGTAAAGGCTATCGGCTGAGAAAAGAAGCATTGTATGTGCAGGTTGACAATAAAAATATAGGAGAGCTTTGCGAAATGCCTGTAAAAGATTTGCAGAAATGGTTTGCAGAAATTGAATTATCTGATTTTGATAAAACGGTTGCAAAAAGAATTCTGATAGAAATAAATAACAGGTTGAGAACGCTTTTTGATGTGGGGCTTGGGTATCTTACTTTAAACAGGCTGGCTAATTCATTGAGTGGCGGCGAAAGCCAGCGCATACAATTGACACGGAGTTTAGGCAGCAATCTTACTGATTCATTATATATACTGGATGAGCCTTCCATCGGTTTGCACTCAAGAGATACAGAACACCTGATTGAAGTTTTAAAAAATTTACAGGCTCTCGGAAATACTGTTATTGTAGTAGAACATGATGAAATGATGATGCGAAAAGCAGATCATATTATTGATATGGGGCCACTGGCAAGCCATCTCGGAGGCGAAATAATTGCTGAAGGAAATTATGATCAGATTATCAAAAATCCTGAAAGCCTTACAGGAAAATACCTAAAAGGCGAACTGACTATTGATCCGCCAAAACACATTCGCAAGTGGAACCGCTCTATAAAAGTGGAAGGCGCGCGGCAGAATAATTTAAAAAACATAGATGTGGTTTTTCCTCTGAATGTTTTGTGTGTAGTAAGTGGCGTAAGCGGAAGCGGGAAAACAACTTTGGTAAAACAAATTTTGTACCCGGCATTAAAAAAATTGAAAGGAGAATTTGCAGAAAAAATTGGGTTGAGCAAAGGCCTTTCCGGCGATATGGATTTTATTTCGCAGATAGAAATGATAGACCAGAATCCTATCGGAAAATCATCGCGTAGTAATCCTGTAACTTATATAAAAGCGTATGATGAAATAAGAGAATTATTTAGCAAACAACCATTGAGTAAAATACGTGGTTATCAACCCAAACATTTTTCTTTTAATGTTGATGGAGGAAGATGCGATGCATGCAAAGGCGAAGGCGAACAGGTAGTGGAAATGCAGTTCCTCGCGGATGTGCATTTGATATGCGATGTGTGCAATGGCAAAAGATTTAAAGAAGAAGTGTTGGAAGTAAAATACAATGATAAAAATATTTTTGATATCCTTGAAATGAGCGTGGATGAAGCGATTGCATTTTTTGGAAAAGAAAAATCTTCTGCAAAGAAAAATGAAATTACCGGTGCTGAAATTGCAAAAAAAATACAGCCATTAAGCGATGTGGGTTTAGGATATATTAAATTAGGGCAATCGTCTGATACGCTTTCCGGTGGCGAGGCTCAGCGTGTAAAATTGGCTTCTTTTCTGGGAAAAGGAAAAGGCCAGGGGCACCTGCTATTCATTTTTGATGAACCAACAACCGGCCTTCATTTTCACGATATAAAAAAATTATTAGCTTCATTTAATGCTTTGATAGAACAAGGTCATTCCATCATTGTAATAGAACATAATACCGATGTAATAAAATCTGCAGATTGGGTAATTGACCTCGGCCCGGAAGCCGGTGATGAAGGCGGAAACTTGGTGTATGCAGGAGTTCCGGAGGGTTTGAAAAAGGTGAAGGAGAGTTATACGGGGAAATATATTTGATGCCGAGATGCTGACACTTTATATTTAATCGGTGTTATCTTAAACGATTACTTTCCTTAATCAATTTCGAATCCTTATAAATTCCTTTGGCAGCAAAAACCAGGAACACGATAATTAAAATATGCAGCGCCGACCAGATATTAAAATTCCCTTGCGAATATTTATTGGTTTCTCTGATATATAGATACACAATAAGGCACTCAGCTAAAATTGCTATTAGGATAATTCTCATTTGAATGCTACGATGTTTAAATAAAAAAATATTGATAATGATTCCGGTGCCTAAAGCGCTGGTAAGAATCAATATTAAAAAATTATCCGTTGCTTTTAGTAAATGATAACTACCATCTGTAGCCAAAGCAGTTACTGCACCTGGTGTCGTTTCTAACACAAGAGTTCCACTATAAAAAGAAAATTTTATAGTTAGAAAAACAGCAATCGCTGCTAATATCATCCATAAGGTTTGTACACGTTGTATCATGATAAAAATTTATAGCACGAAAGTAAAGAGTATGAGTTAAAAAAGGTGTATTAGCGCAAAAATTATTCTGTCAATTCTATTTAGGAATTTACTTTGCCCGACTTATTAAAAACTTATCTTTGAAATGGACGTCTTATTTTAGATGATAAACACAAAAAATAAATGAAGTACGAGATAAAGCCTTTACCTCCAAATACTGACCTTGAAACTAAAGCGGTTTTAAAAAGATTGGCTTCTGCACATCGTTATTTGGTCGAATTAAAAGGAAAGTCCGCTACCATACCCAATGAAAACATCCTGATTAATACACTTGCATTGCAGGAAGCAAAAGACAGTTCTGCAATTGAAAACATTATCACAACACATGATGAATTGTATAAAGCGCAATTGTTTGAGAGCTTATTTTCCGATGCTGCGGCAAAGGAGGTTAACCTTTATGCCGAAGCCTTGAAACATGGTTTTAATTTGGTAAGAAAGCAAAAACTTATTACCAATAATTACATTCTCACCATTCAAAAAATTATTGGACAGAATGATGCCGGATATCGGAAACTGCACGGGACAGCCCTGATAAACGATGCTACCGGCGAAACTGTTTATACTCCTCCGCAAGATCATCAAACCATAACGGCATTGATGGAAAACCTGGTTGCATTTATTAACGATGAAAAAATGAGCGATGTAGATCCTCTTGTTAAAATGGCTTTATTGCATTTTCAATTTGAAAGTATTCATCCTTTTTATGATGGCAATGGGCGTACAGGCCGTATTTTGAATATTCTATACCTGGTTCAACAAGGTTTGCTGGATCTTCCGATTCTTTACCTGAGCCGTTTTATTATCCAGCGAAAAGGAGATTACTATCGCTTATTGCAGGAAGTGCGCGAAAAAGGAAATTGGGAAGAATGGATTTTATATATTTTGGAAGGTGTGGAACAAACTTCAAAAGAAACTATTGAAATGATCAGTAATATCCGTGAATTAATGCAGGATTTTAAACATCGTTTTAGAAAAGAGTTGCCTAAAATTTATAGCCAGGATTTATTGAATAATATCTTCAAACATCCCTATACAAAAATAGAATTTGTGATGGAAGATTTAACTATTAAAAGAAAAACAGCAGCTAAATATTTAGATATGTTAGTTGAAATGAAATTTATGAAAAAACGGAAAATCGGAAGAACCAATTTTTTCATCAACGAGCAGTTGTATTTATTGTTAAGGGGAAAGAATACTGCTGATAAAAATGTAGATCAGATAAAAACCATAAATCTTATAAACTGATCCCTTTTTACCATTTTTGGATACATATCCTAAAAACATGTACCCAAAAAGCGCTTTTTGGGTACGTATCAAATTTCTATAGGCAAAAAACAAATTTCTATACATGATAAATTTCTAGTGTATAGAAAAACGCCATTTTAGGTACACGAGAAAGTTGTCATGTATCCAAAAGTGATGTTTTGGATACATATTAACGTTGCTTCCAGGCGAATAGCTTATTTTAGAAACTGATTTTTTTTGGATAAATATTTTAAAAAATAAACTTAATTTATAAAAATATTCATTCAATCCTTCTCATCACCCCAACTCAGGATACAACGGAAACCCTTTCATAAATCCTTTCACATCATTCTTTACAGAACCAATTATTTTTTCATCATCAAGATTCATCAAAACTTTATCAACCATATCTACTACAGTTTGCATGTCGTTTTCTCTCATCCCTCTTGTAGTAACTGCAGGAACACCTACACGAATACCTGAAGTTACAAAAGGGCTTTTATCATCAAAGGGAACCGCATTTTTATTAAGCGTAATACTTGCTTTATCAAGTGTTTCCTGTGCCTTTTTCCCGGTAATATTTTTATTGCGAAGATCAATGAGCATTAAATGATTGTCTGTGCCATTGCTGATTAAATCATAGCCTTTTGCATTAAATGCTTTTGCCATAGCCTGCGCGTTTGATTGAATTTGTTTTGCATAAACAGTAAATTCATCCGTTAATATTTCTCCGAAAGAAATGGCTTTTGCAGCGATTACATGTTCCAGCGGCCCACCTTGCGTACCGGGGAAAACAGCCATATCTATTAAATGACTCATCATTCTTGTTTCTCCTTTCGGAGTTTTTAATCCAAATGGATTTTCAAAATCTTTTCCCATCATAATAATTCCGCCACGCGGGCCGCGCAAAGTTTTATGCGTGGTAGAAGTTACAAAATGGCAATGCTCAAAAGGTGAATTTAATAATCCCTTTGCAATCAATGCTGCAGGATGTGCCATATCACAAAAAACAAAAGCGCCCACTTCATCGGCTACTTTTCTGATGCGCTCATAATCCCAGTCGCGACTATATGCCGATGCTCCGCAAATGATCATTTTTGGTTTTATTTCTCTTGCTTTTTGTTCGAGCATTTCATAATCAACCAATCCTGTTTCTTTTTTTACTCCATAAAAATGAGGCTCATATAATTTACCGGAAAAATTTACCGGCGAGCCATGCGTAAGATGGCCTCCCATGCTAAGATCAAGCCCCAAAATTTTATCACCTGGTTTCAAAACCGCGAACATCATCGCAAAATTGGCCTGCGCACCGCTATGCGGTTGTACATTGGCGTATTCACAATTAAAAATTTGTTTTAATCTGTCAATCGCCAATTGTTCCGATTCATCCACAAACTCACAACCACCATAGTATCTTTTCCCCGGATATCCTTCGGCGTATTTATTCGTAAGCACAGTTCCCATTGCCTGGATTACCTGTAATGAAGCAAAATTTTCTGAAGCGATTAATTCAATTCCTTCTCTCTGGCGATTTAATTCTTTATTAATAATATCAAAAACTACTTTATCTCTTTGCATAAAAATGAACTTTTGCGCAAACGTACAAAAAGTTGAGGAGTTGGTTGGTTAATTGGTTTATTAGTTTATTGGTTAATTGGTTAAATAGAATTCCCCCTTATTTGTTGCTTTGCTGGTTTTTTAAGTGCCTTTAGATCATAAATGCTGAATATTTATCAGTTTCTTATTATTCCCCATTTAATGCAAAAGAAAATAGAAAACAAAAACATTTACTATATTCACATCCCTTTAAAAATATAGATACATAAACTTACAAAAACATGAAGGCCATTATTCCTGTAGCAGGTGCAGGCACTAAATTACGTCCACATACTTACACACAGCCAAAAGCATTGATCCCTTTAGCTGGCAAAACCATACTAAGCATTAATGTGGATCAATTAAATGAAGCAGGCATCCATGAATTTGTATTTATTGTTGGATATCTGGGTGAAAAGATCCAGGATTATATGAAAACCAAATACCCGCAGTTATCCTGTCAATATATTTTTCAGAATGAAAGAAAAGGTACAGCTCATGCCATTGATCTGACAAAAAAATTAATTGGTAATGATGAAGTTTTTATTGCATTAGGCGATACTATATGCGAATACAATATTAAAGAAGTTCTTGATTCTCCTTTCTCAATGTTAGGTGTAAAAAAGGTGGATGATCCCCGGAACTTTGGAGTTGCAGAAATAAATGAAAAGGGATTTATAAAAAAGGTGGAAGAAAAACCATCCATTCCTAAATCGAATATGGCATTAGTAGGTTTATATAAAATAAAAGATTCAAAACTGTTATTTGATTGCCTGTCAAATATTATTACTAAAGGAATCAAAAGTTATAATGAATTTAACCTTACGGATGCTTTGGAATGTATGATTGCTGGCGGTGCGCAGTTCAAATCTTTTAAAGTAGAAAACTGGTTTGATTGTGGCAGAAAAGAATCTTTATTACAATCCAATTCCATATTACTGGAAAAATTCGGAGGGGCAATTGCTGAGCCAAATAATTTTGAAAATACTATTTTTATTCCTCCTGTAAGTATTGCCGAAGGATGCGATATCAAAAACTCAATTATAGGTCCTCATGTAGCCATCGGCGAACATACGATCGTTCATTCTTCTATAATTAAAACTTCCATCATTGGTTCTTATTCCAAGCTTTTTGATGTAATGCTTGATGATTCCCTAATAGGTAACGATACTGAAGTTATTGGTGAAACACGCTCACTTAATATCGGTGATAATACCGAAATTGACCTGGGTTGATTCCAATATTTTTACAGTAAACAAACTTATATCTCTGATTCCTAATTTTTATTTTACTAATGCTCTTTAATAAATTACGGTAAGTGAATAGGGTGGTAATGGAATATTTCCCGATCCTTTTATTTCCTTTTTTACAGGTGGAAGGTTTAAGCCTGGATGACTATTCGTCCCATCACTAACCCATTGATACTGTAGTTTTGAATATTGAATTAAATGCAAAGGATGCCATGCAATCTCTTCCTTTGAAATTGCATTCAGGATGTTTACATCTACATTCCATGTTTTATGAGGGTCTTTATTGATAAGCATTACAGACCATTTACCATCCCTACTGCGAAGAGGATAAGATGTTACAAGGAGTTGCTTTTTTCTGTTATAAATATCGCATTCAGAAGGATATATTTCTAAAAGAGAATCTGATGGCTGTGCCCAAAAATGAGTAAGCATCTTCAATGCATAATAAGAAGCCGTTTTGTATTTTATTTTCCCATTGCTTCCTAAACCAAAAAGCATATTATTCCCATAACCACAATTATTGCTTTGTTGCAGAAAAGCCGGCTCATAACCGTAAAGAAAACTTTTACTACCGCCTAACTGCATAAACTTGCCCAAAATATCAGCATACATTAATGCGCCCTGCATTTCCACTTCCGATTTGCCTTCATAAGCGGAATATCCATATTCTGTAATATACATTGGAGTGTTTTCAGGTAAAATATTATTTTGAATATTTTTCAAAGCAATAGAAAGCATCTCAGGAGCAATGGCTAATTGTGGTGCAGGTGGAGCGCATATATCGTCAAAAGGATACCATTCAAAAGAAAAAAAATTGAAAAGATGAATACCATTATGAACTTTTAAATAATTCAAAAAAATACTTGTCCATTTTGATTCAGTAAAAGTGGTACTATCATCAGGCGTAAAAGATAATGAGGCAAAACCCGGACCGCCCATTCGCATAGCAGGCTCTATCTCCCTTATTTTTTTCCCCAATTGATAATAAAGAGCCGCGTAATCAACAGGTGAAATTAACTGCCCCTCTGGCTCTTCACCCATTTCCATTTCTTCTACGGGATAATTTTTTTCTTTAAGATGCCTTATCATTGCCAGCACATTATCCGGTGTATCGTACAAAAGCGCCGCAGGAAGCAAGGCTGGCTGCCCTGAAGTAATACCCGATGAAAAAATACGATCTATTCCTGCCTGCTCTATATTAGAGTCTAAATCCTGTGCTCTATGCCATGGATCTGTTGATGAAACATGAATAACAGTTTGATTATGATCCGGTGAATGATGCATCCAATCATGAAATTTTCCATTTGAATTTATTAAGCCTGCCTGCATTTCTTTAATAGCAAATCCCAGGCTGTCTCTTATATCTTTTGATCCTCCCGTTGAAGTATAAGAGCTTCGAGTCATAGAAATACGGATGAACCGAACCCGAAGCGGCCTGGCAGAAATCTTTATTACCTTATTTTCTCCTTTCGGATCTTCTATGATATTTTTTGGGAAAGCATACCAAATACCCGGCTCATAAGGATCGAAATAAGCAGGGTCATTACCATTGGCATAATCTATTTTATAAGATAATGCGTAGGGATTGCCCCATTTTATTTTAATAGCATTTACTCTATGGTATTTACCAAGATCTACTATTACCCATTGCGGGTGAAGTGTGTCAGATTCATTGGTATAATACGTATCAAGATAAGGATTGCTTTTCCAAAAAGTAGATGTATCACCATCACAAATTCGCGAATAACCATCATCGTTAGCCTGGTCATGAGTATTTCCTCTTCTGGGCAAGCGGTAACCGTAGGAAATTTCTATTGGCTTTTTACTTTCAACGTCAGATGTCCAATATCCCTCTTGTTTGGCTGTATTACTCCATTTACCTTCAGGATTCCAATGCCATACTTCACCCGCTAATTCAGATCTTAGCCTGTAACTTACCGGCTTAAGGCCTGCGGATTTCATAGCCGTAATATTTTCCGGCGTAAGCATCTTATTGATATTTCCTTTAAAATGACCATCTATTGCGCCTCCTATGTTTTCGGAAGGAATAAAAGAATTTAGAGGATAATAGGGATTATAAAGAATATCTATATTTCCTTTATATGTTTTTTGGGCACTTAAAGAATTAAAAAAACAAATCATGAAAAGAAGTGATACAAATCTTGCCATACAAAATATTTATGCCGGGCACTTTTAAATATTAATTCGGTTACTAAATAAATATTAATGATTTCAAAATTTTCATGAATCAAAGGACACGTTTTAAATATTAACTTTCTAACCATAGATGATATTTAATACCTACCTAACGAAAT
>DATCFT010000026.1:0-19753 GCA_036509335.1 Hanamia sp. | reverse complement strand
TGAACGGATAAAAAGTTATTTGAAATAGATTGGTGACTTCTTTTCCTGGGATAATCGGTATTGTAGCTCAGGGGTAGAGCATCCCGATAGTAATCGGGAAGGTCGTGAGTTCAATTCTCATCAACAGCTCTATTTTGAAATAGTTGAACTAAAAGAAAAAATGCGGAAGTAGCTCAATTGGTAGAGCGATAGCCTTCCAAGCTATAGGTCGCGAGTTCGAGACTCGTCTTCCGCTCATAAAATAAATATTCATTTCCTTCGGAGGAAAGAATAACTGGTTAAATTTTTTAAAAATAAAAATTAAAAACAAACAAAATGGCAAAAGAGAATTTCAAAAGGGATAAACCCCACGTTAACATTGGCACTATTGGCCACGTGGATCATGGTAAAACAACCCTAACAGCCGCTATAACCGATATTTTGTCTAAAAAAGGTTTAGCGGAAAAAAAGAATTACGCCGATATTGATGGCGCACCCGAAGAAAAAGAAAGGGGTATTACTATTAATACAGCACACGTAGAATATTCTACAGTTAACCGTCACTACGCTCACGTAGATTGTCCGGGTCACGCAGATTATGTAAAGAACATGATTACTGGTGCTGCTCAAATGGATGGAGCGATCTTAGTAGTTGCGGCTACTGACGGACCAATGCCTCAGACAAAAGAACACATTCTTTTGGCTCGCCAGGTAGGTGTTCCCCGCATCGTTGTATTTATGAATAAAGTAGATTTGGTTGATGATCCTGAATTATTAGAACTGGTGGAAATGGAAATTCGTGAGTTATTAACTTCTTACGGATTCGATGGAGACAATACTCCGATTATTCAGGGTTCTGCTACAGGCGCTTTGGCCGGAGATGCTAAATGGGTTAAAGCAATAGATGATTTAATGGATGCTGTTGATACTTATATCCCATTACCTCCCCGTCCGGTTGATCAGCCATTCCTTATGTCTGTAGAAGATGTATTTTCTATTACAGGTCGTGGTACAGTGGCTACAGGCCGTATAGAAAGAGGACGCATTAAAGTGGGCGAACCAGTTGAAATAGTAGGTTTGATGGAAAAACCTTTATCCTCTACTGTTACAGGTGTTGAAATGTTTAAAAAATTGCTCGACCAGGGCGAAGCAGGAGATAATGCGGGGTTATTACTACGTGGTATTGAAAAGAATCAAATCCGCCGTGGTATGGTACTTTGCAAGCCTGGAACTATTACACCCCACACAGATTTTAAATGTGAGGTTTATGTGTTAAGCAAAGAAGAAGGTGGACGTCATACTCCATTCTTCAACAAATATCGTCCCCAGTTTTATTTCCGCACTACCGATGTAACAGGTGAGGTAGAATTACCTGCCGGAACAGAAATGGTAATGCCTGGAGATAATACATCACTTACTGTAAAACTTATCCAACCCATTGCAATGGAGAAAGGTTTGAAATTTGCAATTCGTGAAGGAGGCCGTACAGTAGGAGCAGGGCAGGTAACTGAAATTTTAAAATAAAGCCCCTAAATATCCTCGAAAAGGGGACTTTTCGGAAGTCTTTAATAAACAAAGTACCTTTGGTAAGTAGCCTTTGGTACTTTGTTATTTAAAAAGTTCTTCAAATATTTGGTGTCTTTTAAGCCCTGCTTTGTCTGAAGTAATCCTTTGGATAGACAGTTTGGGATACCATTTTACGGGCATAGTTCAATGGTAGAATAGAGGTCTCCAAAACCTTTGATCAGGGTTCGAATCCTTGTGCCCGTGCAGGATAAATATTATGCTGATTAGTGAAAATGAATTTTTCGTTATCATCTTATCAGATTAGCTAATTATCAAATTAAAAAATATGAATAAAATTGCATTGTACGTTATAGATTCTTATAAAGAAATGATTCATAAAGTAACCTGGCCAACCTGGGAAGAGTTACAGCAATCTACAATGATCGTTTTAGCTGCTACAATAATTATTACAGCTATTGTAGCATTAATGGATTTTGTATCAAATGGAGTTTTAAAATTTATTTATTCTTTATTTAAGTAATCATGACAGAAACAGAAAACAAGGAAGAAATACAGTCGGATTCCTCAATGGAATCTACTCAGAAGGTTTCTGAAAAAGACACTAAGTGGTATGTACTTAGAGTAGTAAGTGGAAAAGAACGAAGGGTAAAAGAGTATCTGGATAAGGACATTATTAGAAATGGATGGGATAAATATATTTTACAGGTTTTTCTTCCTGTAGAAAAGGTTTACAAAGTTTTGAATGGTAAAAAAGTAATGAGAGAGCGCAACTTTTATCCGGGTTATGTAATGATAGAAGTATTGGACGGTAAACTCACTGGTGAAATGGTACAACATTTAAGTAATACTACCAATGTAATGCATTTTTTAACCGATGGGAAAGGATCAAAAGGTGAAATCATAAGCCTGAGAAAATCTGAAGTAAATAAAATGTTGGGTAAGGTAGATGAAATGTCAGATGTAGGTGGAATAAAAATGAGTGAGCCATTTATCGTTGGAGAAACTATAAAAATTATTGATGGCCCGTTCAACGATTTCAATGGTGTGATAGAAGAAGTAACAGACGAGAAGAAAAAATTAAAAGTTCAGGTGAAAATTTTTGGACGTGCTACTCCGGTTGAATTAAGCTATATGCAGGTAGAAAAAATCTCATAAATAATTTTTAAAAGAAAACTGATTTCCAAAAAAATATTAGCAATAATTGCTTGTAATATTAAAATCTTGAAGCAATATAATAAGGAAGCATATCACGCCAGGTAGGCCAGTCGTGTTTCATATCTGCACCCCAAATATCCAGTTCATAAGTGATTCCCTTATTGTATAATACTCCTGCAAAAGCCCTTGAAGCATCAGGATCTTCATAATCTCCACTACCTGAAAGAATATGTATATGGTGACTTTTTCGGATATTTTCTAAATACCAGTTGTCTGTCAGATTAGGCATATAATTCAAGGGGGAGTTATAGTAAACCTGGTCATCATTAAAGCCTTTGGTGTACTCATGTAAATCGTAAACACCGCTCATAGCAATAACTCCATTAATAATATTGGGCCTTTTTAAAAATAAATTCATGCTGTGCAATGCTCCAAAACTTGCACCACAGGTGATGATAGGCGTTTCCTGCGAGGTACTGTTTTTAATAAATGGAATAACTTCATTAAATACATAATTATTAAACTGGTTGTGCCGGATTGCTTTGTGTTTGCCCAACATCTCATTGTTGAGCCAACTTTCATTATTGATACTATTAATAGAAAAAATCTTTATTTTCCCTTCATCTATAAAAGAGGCGAGCGAATCAATTAATTGGAAACGTTCATATTCTAAATAATCAGCCGCAGCCGTGGGTACAAGCAATAGAGCAAATCCAAAATATCCATAAGTAGCGACAGGCATGTCTTTATTAAGCGAAGGGCTATACCATGAAGTGAGTTCTCTTTTCATAAAATAAAATAATTTGTTTTCACAAAATATAAAAATATCTGGAAAGTAAAATAGTAATCAATTTTTAAAAATAATGTTTTAAAAAATAGCGATGGGCTTTACCCTAAATTAAGAGTTTTGAAAAAAAGAAATTTTTTCTTTGAATCCGCGGATTAATAAAAGAATGGAAAACCCAAATTTCATTTTTCATTTTTAATAAAAGGAATTTACTAAAATATCTGAGAGATTTTTTTCAAATAGTAAAAGAACAAATATTGATGATCCTTATTTCTTTCCAATGATGCTTCTCAAATGCACTCCATGGTCAACTTTTAGAAAGAAAGAAATTATATAATCATTTCCTGATTTTTTTAGTGGTAGTTCTTTTAAACAGTAAAAGAATACCCGCCTGAACGTCCCCGTCCGGGCGGGATTCGGGCAGGAATATTGATGATTCTTATTATAGTTAAAATAAAAAAAGCAGCCATTTTTCTGACCGCTTTTTTACAATTTATTCTTTTAATATTTTATGGCTCTGCTACAATTTGCCCGTGCATTGTACCAAAGTGGCCCGGGAATGTGCATAGAAAATCATATACTCCCGGATCCGGAAGTGTAAACGTAATTTGATCACTTTGGCCAGGGCCTAATAATTTGGTGTGAGCAATAACATCATTTTTCATTGACGGGGGGATGTGCTCTGTGGCGGCTGCAGAAATAGCTGCTTCTCCAAAAGCCTGCACGTCAGTTCCCTGTTTTAGAATTACAACATTGTGAGACATCGCTGCTGCAGGAAGTTTGCCTATATTTTTAAGATCCAATGTTATTTTTTGGCCGGCTTTTACTTTAAAAAGAGTTCGATCATATTTCATAGCATCCATCCCTTCAAGTTTTATATGGTCCGTTACGGACACAGAATCAATGCCTGGAATATCTGCGCCGGGGGCTTGACTTGCTGTAGAAGTGTCAGCTGAGGCTGCCGTAGAAGTATCAGTTGGGGTTGCACTTGAGTTTTCATTTGATCCACTACCTCCTCCACAGGAAGCCAGGAAAAATACGGCTGCTACTGCGGGAACAAAAAATAATCTTTTCATGTCTATTTTATTTTATTTTATATGTTATATAAGAGTTACAAAATTAATGCATAACTAATTCATAGAAAACTCTTACTTTTCTTTTGAAAGCATTTTTAATGAATTAACCAAAATCTTCCCGATATAGAAAATGAATTCATACCAGAAAATGAATTTCTAAATAAATTCTTCTTCTTGGCAAAGGATACAAAAAAGATGCCGGATACCCTAGTGTAAGCTAAAAAAAATTATTTATTTAACTTGAAGGATAATAGCTAAAAAAAATTGATGTTTCTACCTTTTTAAATGAAATGATAAGATTTAATAAACTTATTACCAATTTCAAAAAAATGTTTACTTTTGCACTCCTTTAAATTTCGGTAAATGGGAAATATGGTATGAATGCCTGATTTAAAGGCTCTCTCATTTTAAAATATTTTAATTAAAATATGCCTTCAACTAAAGTAGCTCCGACACAAAGAATCAGTTTTGGAAAAATTGAACATTTGGCGGAAACTCCAGACCTATTAGGGATACAAATTCAATCCTTTAAAGACTTCTTCCAGTTAGAAACCACCCCCGACAAACGTAATATTGAAGGGCTGTTTCGTGTTTTTAAGGAAAGTTTCCCTATTAATGATACACGAAATATTTTCATGCTGGAATTTTTGGATTATTTTGTAGATCCTCCGCGATATACCATCGAAGAATGTATTGAAAGAGGCCTTACTTATGCCGTCCCTCTAAAGGCAAAATTACGCCTTAGTTGCAATGACGAAGAACACGTGGATTTCCAAACAATTGTTCAAGATGTTTTCCTTGGAAATATTCCTTACATGACCCCACGTGGAACTTTTGTAATTAACGGCGCTGAGCGTGTGGTTGTTTCTCAATTGCATCGTTCACCAGGCGTTTTCTTTGGACAAAGTACTCATCCAAACGGAACCAAAATATATTCTGCCCGCGTGATTCCTTTTAAAGGAGCGTGGATGGAATTTGCAACGGACATTAATAATGTAATGTATGCCTATATTGACCGCAAGAAAAAATTCCCTGTAACCACATTACTTCGTTCAATTGGGTATGAAACTGATAAAGACATTCTCGAACTTTTCGGAATGGCTGTGGAAGTAAAAGCTGATAAAAAAACACTGCACGCAAATCTGGGAAAGCGCCTGGCTGCAAGGGTTTTACGTACATGGGTAGAAGATTTTGTAGATGAAGATACCGGAGAAGTAGTAAGTCTTGAAAGAAATGAAATAGTGCTTGAAAGGGATACTATTTTAGATGAAGATAATATCGCAATGATCCTTGAACTGGATGTAAAAAGCGTATTTATACAGCGTGAAGAAGTGAGCGGAGATTATGCTATTATATATAATACCTTAAATAAAGACACTTCTAATAGTGAGATTGAAGCTGTTCAACATATTTACCGCCAATTGCGCGGCGCTGATGCTCCTGATGATGAAACCGCAAGAGGCATAATTGATAAATTGTTCTTTAGTGATAAGCGTTATGATCTTGGGGAAGTGGGACGATATAAAATCAATAAAAAGCTCGGGTTGAATTATCCAATCACTAAAAAAGTTTTGACTAAAGAAGATATTATCTCTATCATTAAATATTTGGTTTTATTGACTAATTCCAAAAGTGAAATAGATGATATTGATCATTTGAGCAATCGCCGTGTTCGTACAGTAGGAGAACAATTATATGCTCAATTTGGTGTGGGCCTTGCACGTATGGCGCGCACGATCCGCGAGCGGATGAACGTAAGGGATAATGAAGTATTTACTCCGGTAGATTTAATTAATGCAAGAACCTTATCTTCTGTTATTAATTCATTCTTTGGAACATCTCAATTATCACAATTCCTGGATCAAACAAATCCATTGAGTGAAATCACCCATAAACGCCGTATCTCCGCGCTCGGGCCCGGAGGTTTGAGCCGCGAACGTGCGGGATTTGAAGTGAGGGATGTACATTATTCGCACTATGGCCGTCTTTGTACAATTGAAACTCCGGAAGGTCCCAATATCGGGTTAATATCTACGCTTTGCGTTCATGCCAAAATAAATGAAATGGGGTTCATTGAAACTCCTTATCGTAAAGTTCATGATGGCCATGTGGATATGAAAAAGGTATTTTTCCTTAGTGCCGAAGAAGAAGATACAGCAAAAATTGCACAAGCAAATGCACCGTTGGATGAACATTCCAATTTTATTAATGATAAAGTGAAATCCCGCGAAACCGGTGATTTCCCTATTCTTGATAAAGGTGAAGTAGAATATATGGATGTGGCTCCCAATCAAATTGTTGGTTTGAGCGCTTCATTAATTCCTTTTCTGGAACATGATGATGCCAACCGTGCATTGATGGGTTCCAACATGCAACGCCAGGCAGTTCCACTTATATTACCACAGGCGCCAATAGTAGGTACAGGCCTTGAAGGAAAAGCAGCACGTGATGCGAGAATTCAGATTCATGCAGATGGTGATGGAGTTGTAGAATATGTAGATGCCAATGAAATTCATGTTCGATACAATAGAAATCAGTCACAAAAAACTGTAAGCTTTGAGAATGATCTGATGGTATATAAACTGACCAAGTTTATTAAAACCAATCAAAGCACTTGTATCAATCTGCGTCCGGCTGTGAAGAAAGGCCAGTCTGTAAAATCAGGTGATTTTTTAACAGAAGGATACGCAACTAAAGATGGCGAATTAGCATTAGGACGCAATCTGAAAGTAGCATTTATGCCCTGGAAAGGTTACAATTTTGAAGATGCTATTGTGATAAGTGAAAAGGTAGTAAAAGAAGATCTTTTCACTTCTATTCATATTGATGAATTTGAACTGGAGGTAAGAGATACCAAACTGGGAGAAGAAGAGTTGACCCCTGATATTCCAAATATCAGTGAAGAAGCTACCAAAGATCTTGACCAAAATGGTGTGATAAGAGTAGGAGCGCATGTGAAAGAAGGAGATATTATCATTGGAAAAATTACTCCAAAAGGCGAAAGCGATCCTACACCTGAAGAAAAATTATTGCGTGCTATTTTTGGTGACAAAGCCGGTGATGCAAAAGATGCTTCATTGAAAGCTCCAAGCGGTACCGAAGGTGTGGTAATAGATAAGAAATTATTCCAACGTGCCAAGAAAGATAAAAGTGGAAAAGTAAAAGAGAAGACGATTTTAGAAAAGATAGAAAAAACCCACGAAAAGAATGAAGCTGATTTATTGGAATTGCTGATTAGCAAGTTGTTGATTTTATTAAAAGATAAAACATCTTCAGGTGTTAGCAATAATTTTGGTGAAATGCTTATTGGCAAAGGTGCCAAGTTCACAGCAAAGAATCTGGGAAATATTGATTATCAAAATGTAAATCCATTAGGATGGACAAGTGATTCAAAAACAGATGATTATATCAATACTTTGTTGCATAATTACAATATTAAATACAACGAAGAATTAGGAAGGTACAAAAGAGAAAAATTCAACATCTCAATTGGTGATGAATTACCAGCAGGCGTTTTAAAATTAGCGAAAGTGTATCTTGGAGTAAAACGTAAACTAAAGGTGGGAGATAAAATGGCAGGTCGCCATGGTAATAAAGGAATTGTTGCCAAAATAGTAAGACAGGAAGATATGCCATTTCTTGAAGATGGAACACCGGTTGATATTGTTCTTAACCCATTGGGTGTACCAAGCAGGATGAACCTCGGCCAGATTTATGAAACCGTTTTAGGATGGGCAGGGGAAAAATTAGGTAAAACGTATGCAACTCCTATTTTTGATGGCGCATCTGTAGAAGAAATTGCCAAAGAAATTGAAAAGGCAAAACTACCGACATTTGGCCACACTTATTTATATGACGGGGAAACCGGTGAGCGTTTTGACCAGAAAGCTACCGTGGGAGTAATCTATATTATTAAATTACACCACATGGTTGATGATAAAATGCATGCACGTTCTATCGGGCCATACAGTTTGATTACTCAACAACCTCTTGGTGGTAAAGCACAGTTCGGTGGACAAAGATTTGGTGAAATGGAAGTGTGGGCATTGGAAGCGTATGGTGCATCAAACATCCTCCAGGAATTGCTTACACTAAAGTCTGATGATATTATCGGAAGAGCAAAAACTTATGAAGCCATTGTCAAGGGCGATAATATTCCAAGACCTGGTGTTCCTGAATCATTCAATGTTTTGGTACATGAATTAAGAGGGTTGGGATTGGATCTGCAATTTGAATAATTAATCATTTCAGAATATAGCAGTAAACAAATAAATAATTAAAATTTTGCTGTTAGCCCCAAGCTAACAGTTTAAAGCTTAAAAATATATGCAAAAAAAAGAAAATCGTCCGCGTCCAACGTTTTCTCAAATTACCATCGGCCTTACTTCTCCGGATTCTATTTTAGAAAGAAGTTATGGTGAAGTTTTAAAACCCGAAACAATCAATTATCGCACTTACAAACCTGAAAGAGATGGTTTGTTTTGCGAAAGGATTTTTGGCCCGGTTAAGGATTATGAGTGCGCATGCGGAAAATACAAACGTATCCGTTATAAAGGAATCGTGTGCGATCGTTGTGGAGTGGAAGTAACAGAAAAGAAAGTACGTCGCGAAAGAATGGGACACATCAAACTGGTCGTTCCTGTGGTTCATATCTGGTACTTTAAATCACTTCCAAATAAGATTGGTTATCTTCTTGGAATGAGTTCTAAGAAATTAGAAACCATTGTTTATTATGAAAGATATGTGGTAATACAATCGGGAATCAGAGCAGATAAAGGACAGAATTACAGCGATCTTTTAACAGAAGAAGAATACCTGGATATTTTGGATACACTTCCAAAAGACAATCAGATGTTGCCTGATGAAGATCCTGATAAATTTATTGCTAAAATGGGAGCGGAAGCAGTACACGATATGCTGCAGAGAATTGATCTTGACCAATTGTCTTTTGACCTTCGTAATTCTGCGGCTAACGAAACTTCACAGCAGCGTAAAGCTGATGCATTAAAACGCCTTAGCGTTGTAGAAGGATTTCGTGATGCCAATACAAGAATTAACAACCGTCCTGAATGGATGGTAATGCAATATATTCCCGTAATTCCACCGGAACTTCGGCCATTGGTTCCATTAGATGGCGGCCGTTTTGCTTCATCTGATCTGAATGATCTTTATCGTCGTGTTATTATTCGCAACAATCGTTTAAAAAGGTTATTGGAAATTAAAGCGCCTGAAGTGATCCTCAGAAATGAGAAGCGCATGCTCCAGGAAGCAATAGACTCATTGTTTGATAATTCACGTAAATCGAATGCTGTAAAAGCAGAAGGTGGACGTGCATTAAAATCATTGAGTGATGTATTGAAAGGGAAACAGGGACGTTTCCGTCAAAACCTTTTAGGTAAACGTGTGGATTACTCTGGCCGTTCTGTAATCGTGGTAGGGCCTGAATTAAAAATGCATGAATGTGGTTTACCAAAAGACATGGCGGCTGAATTATTTAAGCCATTTATAATTCGTAAATTAATTGAGAGAGGAATTGTAAAAACAGTAAAGAGCGCACGCAAATTAGTTGATAAAAAAGAAGCGATTATTTGGGACATCCTTGAAAATATTTTGAAAGGACATCCGATAATGCTGAATCGTGCTCCAACATTGCACCGGTTATCTATCCAGGCATTCCAGCCTAAATTAATTGAAGGAAAAGCAATTCAGCTTCATCCATTGGTAACGACAGCGTTCAACGCCGATTTCGATGGCGACCAGATGGCTGTGCATGTTCCATTGAGTAATGCCGCAATCCTGGAAGCCCAGATGCTGATGCTTTCTTCACACAATATTCTGAATCCGCAAAATGGCACTCCTATTACCCTTCCTTCGCAGGATATGGTTTTGGGATTGTATTACATTACTAAAGGAAAGAAATCAACCAAAGAAGAAATAGTAAGAGGAGAAGGGAAAATTTTCTATTCACCTGAAGAGGTAGTTATTGCTTATAATGAACACATGGTTGACTTGCATGCTGGAATAAAAGTGAGAGTGAACATGAGAAATAGTGATGGTACACTTACCAATAAATTATTGGAGACTACTGTTGGCCGTGTAATATTTAATCAGCATGTGCCCAAAACAGTTGGTTTTATTAATGCATTACTTACTAAAAAATCTTTGCGTGAAATAATTGGCGACATTATCAAATGGACCAATATTCCTACTACTGCAAAGTTTCTTGATGATATTAAGCAACTTGGTTTCCGCATGGCCTTCAAAGGTGGTTTATCATTCAATATAAATGATCTCATTATTCCGGATACCAAGGAATCCATGATAGAAAATGCTACTACCGAAGTTGATGAAGTTTGGGACAACTATAATGCAGGTTTAATTACAAATA
Organism: Hanamia sp.; assembly: GCA_036509335.1. GTDB lineage: Bacteria > Bacteroidota > Bacteroidia > Chitinophagales > Chitinophagaceae > Ginsengibacter. The sequence continues at coordinate 8,841 of DATCFT010000026.1, read as the reverse complement.
ACGAACGGTACAATGGTATCATTGATATCTGGAGTAGGGTGGATACACGTTTGACAGAAACATTAATACAGGAATTAGCGGCTGATAAACAAGGATTTAATTCTGTGTATATGATGCTCGATTCTGGTGCTAGGGGTTCCAAACAGCAGATCAAGCAACTTGCCGGAATCAGAGGATTGATGGCAAAGCCGCGTAAATCAGGAAGTACCGGAAGTGAAATTATTGAAAACCCTATTCTTTCCAATTTTAAAGATGGATTGAATGTATTGGAATATTTTATCTCTACACATGGCGCCCGTAAAGGACTTGCAGATACTGCCTTAAAAACTGCCGATGCCGGTTATCTTACTCGAAGACTGGTTGACGTTGCACAGGATGTGGTTATTAATGAAGAAGATTGTGGTACCCTTAGAGGTATTTCCATAACAGCTTTAAAAGATAATGAAGATGTAATAGAGCCACTGTATGACAGGATTCTTGGAAGAACTTCTTTGCATAATGTACATGATCCCGTTACAGACAATTTGTTGGTAGAAGCAGGAGCTATGATCACTGAAGAAATTGCTCATTCTATAAACGATGCTGGAGTGGAAACTATGGAAATACGCTCTGTGCTTACCTGCGAAAGTCGTCGTGGTGTGTGTGTAAAATGTTATGGTAAAAATCTTGCTTCTGGCTATACAGCTCAGAAAGGGGATGCGGTAGGAATTATTGCAGCGCAATCTATTGGTGAACCTGGAACACAGCTTACCTTACGTACCTTCCATGTCGGTGGTGTTGCTGGATCTGCTTCGGTAGAATCTAACCTCACTGCCAGGTTTGATGGTACTATTCAATTTGATGGATTGCGTACTGTAGATGCTATAAATAATGCAGGAGAAAAAACAAAGGTGGTAATCGGTCGTACGGGCGAAGTAAGAATTATGGATGTAAAAAATGATCGCTTACTCATCAATAACAACGTTCCTTATGGCTCTACCCTTAATGTAAAAGATGGACAGAAGGTAACTAAAGGACAACCTATCTGTACCTGGGATCCATTTAATAACGTAATTGTTTCGGAAATTGATGGATTATTAAAATTTGAAAATATTGTGGAAGGAGTTACTTACCGCGATGAAGCAGACGAACAAACAGGCCATCGTGAAAAAGTGATTATTGAAACAAAAGATAAAGCACGTATTCCTTCTATGATCATTGAAGGAAGGAAAGAATCTAAGAACTATAACCTCCCTGCCGGCTCCCACATAACTATGGAAGAAGCTGAAGAAGTAAAAGCAGGACAAGTTGTTGTAAAAATTCCGCGTGTGTTGGGTAAATTAAGAGATATCACCGGTGGTTTACCTCGGGTAACCGAGCTCTTTGAAGCAAGGAACCCAGGCAACCCTGCTGTTGTATCTGAGATAGACGGTGTAGTTTCTTTTGGAAATATCAAGCGTGGTAACAGGGAAATTATTGTGGAAGCAAGGGATGGCGTTATTAAGAAATATTTAGTTCCTCTCACAAGACAGATACTCGCACAGGATGGAGATTTCGTTAAAGCCGGAGTTGCTTTATCTGACGGGCAGATAGCTCCTGCTGATATTCTTTCCATTAAAGGACCATTTGCAGTACAGGAATATGTGGTAAATGAAATTCAGGAAGTATATAGATTACAGGGTGTAAAAATTAATGACAAGCACATCGAAGTTATTGTGCGCCAGATGATGCGTAAAGTAACTATTGAAGACGCTGGTGATACTAAATTCCTCGAGGGCGATACTGAAGACAGATTTGATTTTAATACAGAAAATGATTGGATATACGATAAGAAAGTTGTTACTGAATCAGGTGATAGCCATAAAATGCGTCCGGGCAAAATTGTTACTTTGCGTGAAGTAAGAGAAGAAAATTCTATTCTTCGCAGAGCTGATAAAAAACCTGTGGAATTCAGGGATGCAAAACCTGCTACTTCTTCTCCTTTGTTGCTTGGTATCACCAAAGCATCATTGGGAACTCAAAGCTGGATATCTGCGGCATCATTCCAGGAAACAACTAAGGTGTTATCATCCGCTGCTATCCAGGGAAAAACAGATACTATGCTTGGCCTGAAAGAAAATGTTATTACAGGACATCCAATACCAGCAGGTACAGGTTTGAGAGATTTTGAAAATATGATCGTAGGTAGTAAGGAAGAATATGAATTGCTGATGACCGCTAAAGAAGCAATGACATTTGATGAAGAAGAATAATTTTATGACTTACACTTTATATTAATTTGAAGGAGCAGGATTTTTCTTGCTCCTTTTTCATTTTAAAAAAAATGATTACCCGGTAAAACAACAAATATTGAGGATTCCCGGTTTCAATTTTCAGCGTATTAAAATTACAACGCCTCAAAAATTTTTATTTTATTATAAAGCGTTTTACGGTCAATTTTTAAAATCTCAGCAGCCTTAGTTTTATTATAATTGACTTCTTTTAAAACATTCATTATTGTTTCATATTCAGCTTTCGCTGCAGCGTCTTTGAGGTCCACGTCTTTGTAGGTTGATAGGGTAGAAGCAAGCGCATTTCCATTGGAAGAACCTTCATTCTTTAATAGTGATTGGGTAATTTCCCAGGGTAATACTTTTGAATTTATTTTTCCGGAAGGAGTAAGTAAAACGGCACGCCTGACTACATTCCTGAATTCTCTCAAATTGCCCGGCCAGGAATAATTCAAAAACATTTCTTCTACATCTTCTTCATATCCATCTATATTTTTTTGTAATTCTTCATTGGTTTTGTCCAGAAAAAATTGAGCAAAAAGAGGGATATCATCTTTTCTGTTCCTTAATGCAGGAAGATTGATAGAAAATTCATTAAACCTGTGGTAAAGGTCTTCCCGGAATTTTCCTCGTTGGTAGGATTCTCTTAGGTTCTCGTTAGATGCAACAATAATTCTTACATCCACTTCCATTTCTTTCGTTCCGCCCACTCTTTTAAATTTCCTTTCCTGAATTACTCGTAATAAAGAAGCCTGTACGTCTTTGGGCAGATTAGAAACTTCATCCAAAAATAAGGTGCCTCCGTTGGCCAATTCAAAATGGCCTTCTTTATCTGTAACAGCTCCCGTAAAAGCTCCTTTTACATGGCCAAACAGTTCGCTTCCTGATAATTCTTTGGAAAGCGTGCCACAATCCATAGCTATGAATGACCTTCCTTTACGATTGCTTGCCTCATGAATCGTTTTAGCAATTACTTCTTTTCCTGTTCCACTTTCTCCGTACAAAATAACGCTGTAATTAGTAGGAGCAACTATTTCTATTTGTCTGTAAATCCTTGCTGTTTCTCCATCCTGACCTATCAGGAATTCATTGTTTGATGAAAGTTGATACGGTCTTTTTTTAGCAAGATTTGTTGAACTTTTAGGAGGTGCTGCAATAGTTTCTGAGTTTGAATTAGCCAATCCTTTTTCAATTACATTTACCACTTCATCAGGAATAAGTGGTTTGGTGATGTAATCAAAAGCGCCAAGTTTAATAACATCTACAGCGGTTTTTATGTCGGAATATCCTGTGATGATGATTACGATGGTTTTAGGTTTGGATTCTTTAATTTTCAATAATACATCTTTTCCATCTTTATCTCCAAGTCTGAAATCGCAAAGCACTATATCAAAATGGAACTCATTAAACTTGGCTATTCCTTTTGCTCCGTTATGCGCTACTTCTGTTGCGTATCCTTTTTTATCAAGAAAACGGCTTAGTAAAGCGCACATATCAAAATCATCATCAATAATAAGGATTCTTTTATTCATAATTTTGTGTAATAAGCATTTGGGTGTTCAAAGTTAATGTAAATCTTTGTTTTTCAATTGGGGAGATGAAATTGTTTTTTCTTCCAATTTTACCCATTCTGCATATTCGTTGGGGATTATATTTCCGCCATAGAGCTTTGCCTGTACTTTAGTAAATTCTGCGCCAAGGTATAGAATTATGGAACTGTAGTAAACCCATACCATAAAAATAATAATAGATCCGGCGGCGCCATACAATGAATACAAATTACTTTTTCCCAGGTAAAATCCAATCCCTAATTTCCCGATAGTGAAAAACGCCGCCGTAACAAAACCCCCTAATAGCACGTCTTTCCATTTTATTTTCGCATCGGGTAAAATTTTAAAAATCAACGAGAATAAAAAACCGGCAATGAAAAAGGATAGCACCGCCTCGGTGATTTGTATAAAGTAAGTGCTGTAATTTTCAAGATAATTTGATATTAATTTTCCAAAAGCATTTACCAAAGCATTCAGTAGCAGGGATACAATCATTATAACGCCGATACTTAGTATCAGTGAAAATGATAAAAGCCTTGTAAGGATTAATTTCCACCATACTCTTTTTGTTTTTATCCGAAGTCCCCAGATTTTATTTAATGAATCCTGTATCTCTCCAAAAATACTGGTAGCCCCAATGAATAATATTATCAAGCTCACTACACTTGCTAAATAATTGTTCGCATTAAGATGAATATTTTTTATGGTATCCTGTATTTGCATTGCTGCCAGGCTTCCTACCAGGTGATTTAATTGCTGGTAAATCTGTCCCTGCATGGCTTCTTTACCAAAAAAAAATCCCAACAGCGCACTTACTATTACCAACAAAGGTGCAATAGAAAAAACAGTATAATAAGCAAGTGAGGCGCTGTATTTTAAAATATTATCCGCAGAAAATTCTTTAAAAACCTGTTTAATATATAAAAATATGGAACCGAAAACTTTTTTAATGCTCATCTTGAAAATCGTTGGTATTGTGTAAAATACTAAAATTTAGCCGAAATTTTTTTAAAGATTTTTTAAAATGGTTTTCTAAAAAAGATAAGTACATTATTTCAAACAAGGCTCTTAAGAACTATTGATTTTTTCATTTCATTTTTCCAATGAAGTAAAAAATTATATATTCTGATTTAAAAAAATTACAAGAGACTTTTGCTCATTTTGTAGAGACATTTCCCCAAATTGATTGAACACAGCTATTTACAAGAGGGTTTCTTATTTAATATCAATAATGAATTAGGCTTTTTTAATAGAAAAAATATTTTGGCAAAGTTTTGCGTATTAAGATTAGTAAGTTCTTATCCAATTTCAATTTTAAAATTAAAAAAATGAGAAGTCTTTTTTACATCGTTGCAGTAATCCTGATAATTATTTGGGTTGTATCCTTTTTAATTTATCATGTGGCCGGGGGATTGATTCATATTCTTTTAATATTAGCTGTAATATCTATTATTTTGGGAGTGATCAGGAGGGCATGATAAATAAGGAAAATAGAATTCGTGGTTTTTTGTTAGTTTATTGTAAATCGGTTCTTTTAAAAATATATTTTCTTAACCTTAAATCAAATAAACAATGGGAAATTTATTGTACGTAATCGCAGTAATTCTGATAATAATATGGGCCATCTCCTTCCTGGGAGGGTATTATACAGGAGGCTTAATCCATATCTTATTAGTCATTGCAATAATTGCTATTATTCTTGGTGTTATAAGAAGAGCAAGTTGATAAATCAACAAATCAATTTTTTTTAACCACTTAATTTTTTTATTATGGAAGATTGGAAATTAAAACTTAAAGGAAACTGGAACGAAGTAAAAGGGAAAATGAAACAGGCGCATGCCAACCTTACTGATGATGACCTGGAAAGAGAAGATGGAAAAGATGATGAATTTGTAGGCAGGCTTCAACAAAAGCTCGGAAAAACAAAAGATGACATAATTCATTGGATTCAAAGTTTGTAATTTATTTCCCTGGTATTCTAAAACCTCATATTTTTATAAGTATGAGGTTTTTTGGCTTGTTTAACTCTACAGAATGATAATTAATAATCAATCTCCACTGTATGTAAAACTTGGATTCCAGTTCCTGGTAATATTTTTTATTTGCTTTTTTATCAATATTGCGCAGAACATTCTTATCCCATTTGCATTTGCTGTTTTGCTTACTGTGCTTCTTCTGCCTGTTGTAACTTTTCTTGAATCAAAAAAAATAAATAAGGTCCTTTCTATTGGCATCGCCATTTTACTTGCTATTGGATTTGTAGTAGGTATATTTTATTTTCTCAGCAGCCAGATAGCAAGTTTTGTAAAGGATGTACCTTCTCTAAAACAACATTTAAATGAGCATGCTATTGCTATGCAAAACTGGATAAAAAATAAATTCAACGTCTCTTTTACTCAACAAGATCAATATTTAAATGAGCAAACAGATAAATTAAAGGAAACCGGAACCGGTTACATAAAAACAACTTTTTTTTCTATAACCGAAGCAGTTTTACTTCTGATCTTAATACCTATTTATACTTTTTTATTACTTTATTACCAGCAGCACATAAGGAATTTTTTATTCATTGTTTTTAAAAAGGATAACGCTACAGAAGTTCAAAGTGTGATAAGCAAATCCAAAATAATGATAAGAAGTTATATGGTTGGGTTGCTGATAGAAATGGCTATTGTGGCAACTGCCAATTCAACCGGGCTTTTGATTCTTGGAATAAAGTATGCTATTTTCTTTGGAGTCCTTTCTGCTCTATTAAATATAATACCTTATATCGGAATGTTCACGGCCACGCTTTTTACTATATTGGTAACGTTAACCACTTCAAGCAGCAGTAGTGATATTGTATGGATAATAGTAATATTTTATGGTATTCATATTTTAGATGTAAATATTTTAATGCCGAAAATAGTATCATCACGATTAAGGATAAATGCACTTATCTCAATATTAGGTGTAATAATTGGTGGGGCATTGACAGGTATTTCAGGGTTATTTTTATCGGTACCCGCTATTGCATTAATCAAAATAATATGCGACCACATTGAGAATTTAAAACCATGGGGAATGTTGATGGGTGATGATACTACTTATTCTGAAAAAACAAAGATTTATAAAAAATTTCAGCAACTTTCAAAATTGAAAATCAGAAAAAAGAAACCTGATTGAAAAAAGCAATCCTTCAGGGAAGGATAAAAGTTACCGTAAAGGTAGTTCCTTTTTCAGGTTCGCTTATCGCTGAGATACTTCCTTTGTGCCCCAGAATTATATTTTGGGAATTAGCAAGGCCAAGACCGTTTCCTTTTTCTTTTGTAGTAAAATAAGGCTCAAATAACCTGCTTACTTCTTCTTTTGACATCCCTCTTCCATTATCTGAAATTTTTACAATACACCGGTTGTCTTTTTTAGAAGTGATAATTTCCAAAACACCATATCTATTCATAGCTTCTATAGCATTTACAATAATATTCAAAAAAGCGATTTCTATTTTTTCCACATCTACTGAAATAGGGCAAATTTCATTATCATATTTTTTTATCACCTTTATTTGATTCAATTCTATTCTGTCTAATGACAATTGGAGACTTGCATCTATAATATCATTGATAGATATTTGTGAAAAGCTAAGTTCTGTTACTCTTGTAGTAGAGAGAAGATCACTTACTAATTGATTGATTCTTTCAGAATTACGAGCAATCATAGTAAATAGCAAATCCGTATTTTGATTGTTCTCTATTTCTGAATGCAATTGTTCTGTAGCAAGATTAATATTAGTTAACGGATTTCTTACTTCATGTGCTATCACACGCGCTATTCTTCCTGTTACCGCGTATTTTTCCTGGCTTCTTAGTTCTATTAATTCTGTATTTAACTCTGCAAGCTGTTGTACACGATTTTGTAATTGTCTCCTGTATTCATCAGCTTTTTTTGAAGCTTTACGTTTATCTTTATTTTCTTTATTATACACTAGGAGCGAATAAAAGGTAAGTAAAACTGCTATTATAATTGACACTATATTTAATATCTGGATCAGCCCCGAATATTCTGAAACTCTCTTTGACCTTATGATCCAAAGACTGTTTTCCTCCTGTTTCATTTTTCTGATTTCGTTTACGATATTATTATTATTCGGGAGCTTAACTTCATTCCCATCTAAAAAAGTAAGCGAAGATTTGTGTGCATGTACTGCATATTGGGATATTACATTTTCTATCCATAAAAAATATTGGTTAATTAAATAATGTAAGGTATCCAGGTTTTTTTGCTGTACTTTATTGTCCCTGGTTAATAATCTAACCATGTCGAATGAGCTGTCCGTTTTCCGGATACTTTTATCATAATCGTCTAAATTTTTTTTATCATTAGTAAGAAGATACCCACGGGAAGCAGACTCCGCTTCATTAATAAATCCCTTGATATTATCAAGACGATGTATTATTTCATTGGTATGATTGATCCAGAAATCCTGTGTATCTACTTTGCGCATAGATACATACATGAAGACATAAGAAAGGAATAGCAGAAAAAGTGCAGCAAAAAAACCAATTCTTGTTCTGTTGGATATTTTATTTAGAAATTTTTTTATCATCAATTCTTTGGGTTATCAGCTCAAAAAAGAAAATCATTTATTGAGGTTTCTATATTAAAATTTATAAGTCTGAATACGACAAATATTTCCTATACTTCCTTAAATAAAAGATTATTAAATATACTTATGTTAATGAACTATTAAGCAGAATATTTCTATTTTAACCTATTTTTTCATTTTAGACACTATCCAGAGTATAATGGCAATGATAATTACAACTCCAATAATTCCTACCCAGATCCCAGCTTTAAAAATTCCGCCTATTGCACGGCAACTGCTCAGATAGAGAATTATGATCACTGATAATGGTATGAATATTTTAAACTATTGTTGTCCGAGATAAGACAACAGTAATCCAAAAATAATGACAGAAGCCATATAAACACTCAAAATGCAAATTGGATTTGAAAAGGAGGGGGTGCTATTTTTTTTGTTTGTGGCGGCGGTGATATAACTT
>DATCFT010000025.1:0-161040 GCA_036509335.1 Hanamia sp. | reverse complement strand
AAAGAAAAAAAGTTATATCACCGCCGCCACAAACAAAAAAAATAGCACCCCCTCCTTTTCAAATCCAATTTGCATTTTGAGTGTTTATATGGCTTCTGTCATTATTTTTGGATTACTGTTGTCTTATCTCGGACAACAATAATTTTTTATTGTTAATATAACTTAAAACCTCAGTTAAAAATTGTGAGCATTGGTTGGCTTACTTACTGCCTGGAATAAAAAAAGTGAATTTTATTAAAAAAGTTTTCTATTCTTAGAAGCTGTTTAAAATTTTAAAAACAACTAACCATATAAGGCATTGAAGACATACAAGCTCAATATTTCCTTCTTATATGCCTGTATTTCTTGTATGGTTCCATTGTTAAATTAAAAAGAAAAAGAATTTTAAACAGCTTCTTAGTCATGATTGCCTTGTACAATTTTATTTGCTCAACACGGCCTTACCAGCCTTACCCCCTTAATCTCCTTCTCTTGTTGGTGAGAGGGAGGAAGCTGTGCGACATTTTGAAATGCAAACAGCTTTATTTACTGTAATTTTTATTTTTTAAAAATTGTAACTTTGACTGAGAATTTATAATATGAATACCACAAAACCATTTAATCTTAAGGCTGATAAAACAGAGTTGTTGATTGACGAAGGCAATAATTGCCAGTTAATAGTTTGGAATGATGAGGTCAATACTTTTGAATGGGTAATTGATACATTGATAGATGTATGTAGGCATACTCCCGAACAGGCAGAGCAGTCAGCAATGATTATCCATACCAAAGGTAAATACGCTGTGAAAGAGGGTTCTTACGACATACTAAAACCAATGTGCGATACTATTACAGAACGCGGCATCGGCGCTACCGTAGAAGAGCTTTCTGAAAGATAAATTTACTTTCCGCATCAATTTTTAATTTCCCTATTTTGGACGAAGAAGCCATCTATGATTTTCCGGATGTAAATACGGCAGATGTAAACGGACTTCTTGCTGTAGGCGGCAATCTTTCTTTCGGTACTTTAATGAACGCATATAAAAAAGGAATTTTTCCCTGGTATAATCCGGGTGAAATAATTCAGTGGTTTTCACCTGATCCACGCTTTGTTCTTTTTCCCGATAAAATAAAAATAAGCCACAGCATGTGGAATGTTTTAAATAAACATCTCTTTACATTCAGCGTTAATAAAGCTTTCTCTGAAGTGATAAAAAATTGTAGGTTGAAGAAAAGAACCGGAGAACCAGGAACATGGATAAGTGATGAAATTGAAATGGCCTACAATGATTTATTTCAGAAAGGCTTTGCTCACAGCGCTGAAGCATGGCAAAATAATGAATTGGTTGGCGGCCTTTATGGAGTGATGATTGGTAACGTTTTTTTTGGCGAAAGTATGTTTACCAATAAAAGCAATGCAAGCAAATTCGCATTTATAAATTGGGCAGGAGTTTTACAAAAAGAAGGGATTGAATTAATAGACTGCCAGGTTTATACACCGCATCTCGAAAGCCTGGGCGCCGAATTTATTTCAAGGAATGAATTTAATAAGTTATTGAAACAATTGATTTCCCCCACAGTTAATCCATAAGAAATTACAGTAATACCTCTACTCAGGCCAACTTGGGAAGGAATAAATAATTTGGATTTAAATTCCGGACAAACAAAAATAATTATCAAAGCTTGTCACTTAAGTCTGCGCAACTAAAAATAATTAGGTGTATACCGGATGTTTTCGCAATTTGAAGATGTATATTTGATTAGGAGATTTTTTAGCAATGCAAAAAATCCTGATTATATTCATCCTTTTAGTTGCCCCATTTCAAAAGGAATGTTTCTCCCAATTCAAAAAGCAACTTGATAGCTTTTGCCAAATGTGCAACAAAAGCACTAACGATTCTCAAAATGTGGTTGCACTCGGCAAACTTGCTGATTACTATTACATTTATAAATTAGATTCGCTAGGCGACAGTGTTCTCAATAAACAATTATTAGTTGCCGAACTTTCTAACAATATCAATCTCATTTTAAAGGCATTATTTGGTGATGCGATTTTGAATATCGGCCCTTCAGCTAACTCAGAAAGTTTTAATAAAACAATTCAGTTTGTGCAAAAAGGAATAGATTATGCCAAATCAACTAATAACTACGATTATTTAGCGCTCGGATATACACGCATGTCTGCTATTTTAAGACAAAGAGGCGAATATGATAAAGCATTGTCTAATTCAATTTTGGCCCTGTCCACGCTTCAGAATGTTACATCAGATTCTATAAAATCAGTGACCTACATAGAACTAGGAGATACTTACCTTGACAAAGGAGAAGCAGTTTCTGCATGCACAAACTATAACAATGCCTTCGATATTGCTGTTAAATTGAACTCTGTTCCATTACAATCTAAAATTCATCATTGCCTTTCTGAAATGTACAAAAAACTAAATGATGATGATCTCGCAAAGGATGAATTAAACCAGAGCCTCAATCTAAATCAAAAATTTGGTAATAGAGAAGGAGTATTGTTGGATTATTATGACCTGGCACGCCTGACAGATGAAAAATTTTTTATTGAGAAAACAATTGAATTGGCAGATTCGCTTCACAATTATAAAAATCTTTTAAATGCCAAAATATTAATGCTGGTTTATTATTATGTAATAGAAAAAAATGATCAGAAGGCTTTGCGTTACCTGGAAAATGAACCTGACCTTAAGCAAAGTTATTTAAACAGTGGTATTGAAAATTATTTTGTAACCATGGGCAATATTTATTTTTATTCGGGGCATATTGATTCCGCATTACCTTATTATAGAATGGCTGAACCTGAATATGCAAAGAAATTTAATCGTAATTTATCAAGAATAAACTTAGAGCAAATAGCAGAATGCTATAGTTTAAAAAATAATTTTGCCGAAGCAACTTCTTATTATTTGAAAGCTTTGGAAATAAGTTTACAGATGAACGATCCTAACACCATTTCTATTTATTCAGGTAAACTAAGTGATTTATATGAAAAGCAAAATGATTTTAAAAATGCATTTATATATTCAAAACAATCTATTGTTTATATAGACAGCTTAAGAGATTTGTCAAAAGAAAAAGATATCGCATTATTAGGAGTTGAAAGGGAGAACAAAAAACATCAACAGGAGTTGCTTCAGCAACAGCAACATGATTACAATAACCGAAATATACAATACATGGGCATAACTATCGCCATAGTTATCATCTTTTTTATCATGCTTTTTGTAGGATCCTACCCGGTGTCCCGGCTTACGGTAAAATTTATGGGTTATTTTTTCTTTATTTCTCTATTTGAATTTATAGTATTGCTGATTGATAATTTATTACTCACACATTCGATTCATAGCCAACCTTTAAAATTGTGGATCATAAAAATTGGTGTAATTGCCATACTGGTTCCTTTTCAACATTTCCTCGAGCATCATGTTATCGGACTCCTTGCTTCAAAAAAATTGATTGAAGCAAGGACTAAATTTTCCTTAAAAAAATGGTGGCGCGCCATTAATAAACCTGGTGCTGCCGGCGATGAAAGCCTCGAAGAAGATACAGCAGTTTTATAAAGATTTAACTCCCCGGAAACCGACAACCAGCATTGGGCGGAGGGCATATGCCTATGGGAGTGAAAAATAAAGGACTTGATGCTGCTGCCACTGGTGCAGCATCTCCTTTTCCATTCTCTGCAAAAGGAGGTTTCGGTGTGGCTTCTAAAATAATAAACGGGTGTTTCTTTCGATCTTTATCTTTATCATTTTTTAGATAAGCAGCCAAAAAGAAGAATATGGAATCAGTATTTGGATCATTAACTATTTTATTTAAGAGGCTGGGATCAAAGGTGGACCAGGGATTTAGTAACTTTTTCTTCTTCCAACCTTTATAGGTGTGTTTTCTAAACTCATGAATATATGCAGTAGCTAAATCACCGCTAATCAGGTTCGGATTGTTTAGGAATGAGTTCGCGTAAGAGTTATTTTTATAATAATCCTGCGTTGATGTTGTACTAATATTTTTTTTAGTACTTGTGCATGAAATAAAATAAAATGCAGCAATTCCCATTAAAAAGATAACTTTTTTCATGATTGAAATTTTTTTATAAAAATGATTGAATGTAGTAATCCGCAGGATATTTTTTCCTAATGAAAACAGAGGGGGTATAATATCAATTCTATGAAGTCAAGTATTTAGGACAATTCCTAATAATATAAAATTAGATTAAATAAATAATATGATAACCTTTTTTTAAAAATATTTTCACGAAAACAAAAAGTAGAATTATTATGCTTGCATAATCTGAAAGTGCGATTCCTGGTGCTTATGTTCATTTCGGTTTGTTAATTCTACCTTTTTATAAGGAAATCTTTCAGCATATTGATAGATCATTCCACGTATATAGTCATTTTCAGTATAAGGAGTCAGGAAACTTTTTAGTTCGTCTATTTGATAAATACTGATTTCAGGAGGTAAATAACCCATTCCATAAAATTTCCCTTTTTCTATTAAAATACAACTTTGTTCTGTTGGCTCCAATCCGTCATCTACCAATGCGAAAGAAGGTAATTCTTTTTCGAGATGATGAATACATTCCTTCACTCTTTCATTATATTCCTCAGATGTTTCTTTTTGTTTACAGGCGCCTTTGCATTTTTTTTCCAACAAAGATTGGCATTCAACATTTGCTGATTGAAGAAAACAAAGTTTGGGACAAAGCTCAAAATCATTTACCAGCTTTTTTAATAATGAATACCCTTCAGTCAATAAATTGAAAGTGTATAATGTCTTTAAATTCTTTTTCTTTTTTTCTATACATAATCGTAAATATCCCTTACTATCTTCAAATGAATACAATCCAAAGACCTGGTCAAATCTTTTCTGGCTGCGATTTTGCTCCGGCCATAATTTTTTAATTTCAATACTCTCTAAAATAAAAGCCATCAACTCTGTACCCGTTTCCTGGTAAGAAATGTGATAAATTTTCTTTAAAAATTCTTGTTTTTGCCTGTTAATTTTATTATTTGAAAAATGACTGTTTACTCTCTTGCTCAGGTCTTCTGCTTTGCCAACATAAATTACTTTTCCTTTTTTATCGTGGAAATAATATACTCCGGGGCAATGTGGTATTTTTTTTATTTCACCTGCAGGGATATTAGGCGGTAAGAATTGTTCTTTACTCTTTGCTTTCAGCATCGTTTGTACATGACCGTTATTATCACATTGCAACAGATAATGAAAAAGTTTTACAGTAGCTTCCGCGTCTCCTTTCGCTCTGTGACGTTCTTCTATTTTAATTCCAAGATGATTACATATTTTCCCCAGGCCGTAGCCTTTTAATCCGGGTAATATTTGCCGGCCCAGGCGTACTGTGCATAATTTTTTACAATTCAGTTCGTAGCCCGATTGCTGAAAATGATATTTCACAAAAGAATAATCGAAGTTTACATTATGTGCCACAAAAACTTTATCGTGTAATAATTCATAAAGATCATCTGCAATACTTTTGAAATCGCGTTCATTTTCCACCATTTCATTGGTAATTCCTGTTAATGCCTCCACATAATGTGGTATGGTGTAATATGGATTCAATAAAGTATGAAACTCCTGAATCACCTGCATTCCATCAGTTACAAAAACAGCGATCTCTGTAATTCCGTTGGCGGCGGCATAACCACCGGTAGTTTCAATATCAACAATTGCGTATAACAAGGAGAGTAAATTTGGATACTAATTTCGTTAGCAAGGTAGTAAACCTTGTTTGTATTACATTTGCAGGCTATCAATTTTTTTTATTAAAATATGGAATTAAGTAAGAATTATATACCCGGATCAGTGGAAGAAAAGTGGTATAAACACTGGAAGTCTAAAAATTATTTCAAAAGCGAGCCGGATGACCGCCCATCTTTTACTGTAGTAATACCGCCGCCCAACGTAACAGGAGTGCTTCACATGGGACATACGCTTAATGAGACCGTTCAGGATATTTTAGTAAGAAAAGCCCGTATGAGTGGATTTAATGCGTGTTGGGTTCCGGGAAGCGATCATGCTTCAATCGCTACAGAAGCCAAAGTCGTTGACATGCTGAAACGTGAAAAAGGAATTGATAAAAATAATTTATCAAGAGATGAATTTTTAAAATATGCTTTTGAATGGAAAGAAAAATATGGAAATATTATTTACAGCCAGATAGAAAAATTAGGCTGTAGTGTTGATTGGGACAGGGTCTCATTTACCATGGATGACCATTATTATAAAGCGGTGATCAAAGTTTTTGTTGATCTCTATAAAAAAGGATTGATCTATCGCGGTGCAAGAATGATCAACTGGGACCCTGTTGCCAAAACCGCATTGAGCGATGAAGAAGTGGAATACAAAGATGTAACAGGGAAGTTGTATTATATAAAATATGAGATAGCAGAAGAGAGACTGCCGAAGACTGACGACCGACGACCTACAAACGATAACCGGCAATTTATCACAATTGCAACTCAAAGGCCGGAAACTATTATGGGTGATGTTTCGGTTTGTGCCAATCCTAACGATCAACGATATACGCATCTTAAAGGGAAAAAAGTAATAGTTCCGTTGATCAATAAAGAAGTACCTGTAATTTTTGATGCCTATGTAGATAAAGATTTTGGGACTGGAATTTTAAAAATTACTCCGGCACACGACATCAATGATTTTAATATTGGGTTGAAATATAATCTTCCTGTGGTGGATACACTAAATGAAGATGGAACTTTGAGTGAAGCGGCTCAAATTTTTATTGGCGAAGATCGTTTTGTTGCGCGTAAAAAAATTGTGGAAGAGTTAAGAAAAAACGGATCGCTGATAAAAGAAGAAGAATATCAGACAAGATTAGGGTACAGCCAGAGGACTAACGCGGTAGCAGAGCCGAAAATATCTACACAATGGTTTGTAAAAATGAAAGACCTAGCAAAGCCTGCATTGGAAGCTGTTACATCCGGTAGCATCAATATTCATCCGAACGAGAAATTTAATGCTACCTACAAGTATTGGCTCGAAAATGTGAAAGATTGGTGTATCAGCCGGCAGCTTTGGTGGGGGCAACAAATTCCGGCATGGTATGATGATGAAGGAAGATTTGTAGTTGCAGAAACGGAAGAAAAAGCAAAAGAAATATTCAATGATCAATATGCAATATTCAATGCTCAATTAAGGCAGGACGCAGACGTACTAGACACCTGGTTTTCTTCATGGCTTTGGCCGATAGAAGTTTTCAACGGAATTACAGAGCCAAATAATAAAGACATCAATTATTATTATCCCACTTCTGTTTTGGTAACAGGGCAGGATATTATTTTCTTTTGGGTGGCGCGCATGATTATGGCCGGGATGGAATACATGAAAGAAAAGCCTTTCAGCGATGTGTATTTTACCGGAATGGTGCGGGATAAATTGGGAAGAAAAATGAGTAAAAGTTTGGGAAATAGCCCTGATCTTTTAACGCTCATTCATGAATATGGCGCGGATGCGGTCCGCTTTGGAATTATGATTTCATCTCCCGCAGGAAATGATTTATTGTTTGATGAAAGTAGTTTGGAACAGGGAAAGTATTTCAATAATAAATTGTGGAATGCAATGAAGCTGGTGAAAATGTGGGAAGAGAATAAAGCAATCAGCAATCAGCAATCAGCAATGGGCAATGACACGTTCGCAATTTCCTGGTTTGAAAACCGCCTGAATGAAGTGCACAATGAAGTAGATATTTTAATGAGCCAATTCAGATTGAGTGAAGCATTAAAAACCATTTACTCTTTAATATGGGATGATTTCTGTAGCTGGTTTTTAGAATGGATAAAACCTGAATATGGAAAAACTATTGACCAGGAAGTTTATGAAAAAGCAGTTTATTTTTTCGATGAATTATTACAGATTCTTCATCCCTTCATGCCTTTTATCACTGAGGAAATTTATCATTTGCTCAAAGAGAGAGATCACGATTTGATGATAAAACTATTTAAAAAAATTAATGCTTTAAATGAAGAAATTCTTCAAAAGGGAAATATTTTAAAAGAAGATATAACAGCACTAAGGGATGCTAGAAAAAAGTATAAAATAAAAAATACTGAACTAATTAAATTTATGGGAACCGCTTATTCACATTCAATTTATGCAGAGAATGGTGATATGAGGGTGATATTAGAAAAACAAACTAATACAAAATACTTTAATCCAACTAATGCTGAAGAATATTCAAAAACTGAAGTTTCAATTATTTCATCTAACAGAACTTTCCTTTTGCAAATAGGCCAACAAATAGATTTAACTTCTCAAAAAGAGAATTTGATAAAAGATTTGGATTATCTTAAAACTTTCCTAATTGCAGTGGATAAGAAATTAAGTAATGATAAATTTGTTCAGAACGCAAAAGCTGAAGTGATCAATTTGGAAAGGAAAAAGAAAAAAGATGCAGAAGAAAAAATTAAAGTGATTGAACAAACACTGTCTTCATTGTGATGACATCAAATAATGATAATGAAAATGATACTAAAATACTTCGGGTTCTTTATTTTATTTTCTGCCTTTGCTTCAATTTCTTATGCCCAGAACGATACGACAATAATTAAAGTTCCAAAATTTAAACCTCCTGTTGTAAAAACTTTTTTGGGGGATATTCAAAATGGCGCGCAGGTTACTGCCGATCAGGGCAAACACTTGATAGGATTGCCTTTGGACATTAAGGATGATAAAAATAATTCTTACGCAATTGATTCGTATCAGTTTCTTTATAAACAAAAAAGTTATACATTAAATGATGAAACGGGAAAGAGAGATGTTAATTTTAGCATTACTTCCGCCAGGTTTGATTCAGCTTCTTTGCCCAAAGTGTGGGTTGATAATATAAGGCGCCAGTTACAGCCTGATGAACAGCTTTATTTTTTTGATATTGTGGTAAAGGATAAAGAGGGAAGGAAGTTCTTTGCCCCTGAATTAAAAATCACCATCAAATAAATGATAGAAATAAAGAGAGCAGAAATAAATGATCTGAATGTTGTGCGTGAGCTTGCACATGCAATCTGGCCATCTGCTTATGGTTCTATATTAGAGGCACAGCAGTTGAAATATATGCTCAATATGATCTATTCTATTTCTTCTCTTGAGCATCAATACACTGTTTTAAAGCATCATTTTATTCTTGTCTTTGAAAATAAAATTCCCATTGGCTTTGCTTCTTATTCTCCGCACGAAGATGTATCTGTTTATCATTTGAATAAAATTTATGTACTTCCTGTTCAGCAGGGAAAAAACATTGGCAAAAAAATGCTCAATTATGTTACTGAAGAAATTAAAAAAGCAGGCGCTACTTCCTTGCAACTGAATGTAAACCGCCATAATAAGGCATTACAATTTTATGAAAGACAAGGATTTAAAATTATCCGTGAAGAGGATATTGATATTGGGGAAGGTTATTTTATGAATGATTATGTAATGGAATTGAAATTATAATTTTAATCAAAGCCCACAAAAATATTTCTGCGGTCTTTGATTAATAAACTTGTCAGTCGGGTAGACAAGATTCGAACTTGCGACCCCACGCCCCCCAGACGTGTGCGCTACCGGGCTGCGCCACTACCCGAATCATTTTAAAATCTGAAGCAAGACGTGAACTTTAGACTCCATGTTTCCCAGATAAGTATCCCGCCTGTATGATTTTTGCAAATCTAATTTAAAAGGGCAATTAATCATGAGATTCGAAGAAAGAAATGTTTAAAATAGACGATATTTAAAAATTAATTAATAACGAAATGGATTTTTAGAGTTACTTAATAAATCGCTAAAAATCCCATAATTGGTCATTTCTCTTTTCATGCACTATCCATGCTTTATCCATGCCTTTGCCAGGGAGTATCTATGGAGTGTCTTGTACTGAAAAAACTTTGTCTTGTCCTAAAAATTCAGTGGTGCTACGCTAAAAATACCGTAACACTACGCTTTTTTTTAAAAAAAGTATTTAAGATGTTTGTTCCTGGAAAGAAAGTAAATAACATCAAATGCCGAATATTTTTAAACCGATACGATATTAAGTGCATAAAAATGGCCAGGACCTCTATTGATATGGTTATAATTGCGTTAACTCAAAACCGTTATACTCCTTTATTTTGCATTAAACGAATAAATAAAGATGATTTTTATTTAAAAGATATAATTGAATTTATGCATAATTGTTAAATATTTTAAACGCTGTTCCTGGCCAAATCTTTGACCTTTGCACCTTTTAATTTGTTTCTCTCTTCCTAAGCATGTTTACTGTGCGATATCAAGGAAATAAAAAAGCCTTCCATTTCTGAAAGGCTTTCGATATTAAAAAATTAAATAAGAGACTTATTTTGCTTTGATATCAACAGTATTAATATCGCCACCTGATACTTCGCAATTAACATCTATACGATCTGCGCTGATACCTTCAGTTTCAACCAGGTAATTTTTGATCAATTCATTCCTTTTATTACAAACTGCCTGTGAAGCTTTAGAAGCGGCTGGATATCCGGTAATGATGATAGAACATGAAGCGCTGTTTTTTAACTGAGAGGCTACACTTGCCAGCATTGATTTAGCGTCATTACTCAAATTGGATCTGTTTCTTTTAAAAGAAATACTTGGAAAATTAAGATTGCAGGAATTTACCATCATTGTAGATAAACTATCTCTTATGGCTTTACAGCAATCAGGTTCAGGGCATTTACCCACACCATTTGCATCTACCGGCTGACACTCAGTAGGTGTTATTAACTCTTTATCCCTGCAATCAGGCACTCCATCGCCATCCGTATCAAGCGAAACCCCATGAACGTCCACTGGACAACCTTTTGGCGTATTAGGTTCTTTATCAAGATAATCCGGTACTCCGTCACCGTCACTATCCGTAAAGATTTTTTTCTGATTATCTTTTAGTGTATCAATTTGATTTTGTAATGCATTATTTATCCTTGCAGCAGGATTATCAAATATCATTTTGGGTTTATTTTTCTTCCCCAGTGAAATATCTAATCCTACGAAAGCATATCCGTACCTGTCTTTATGAACTGTGCTGCTAATGTCGGGTGTTGTCCTGTACCAGGGCGAACCATCTAAATTATCACCATCTACAAATTGCATCCGGTAACCAAGATCTAAATTTAGCCTGGTAGAAAGATCAATCTTCAGACCGGCGGCCACTGGCACAAAGAACTGAGTAATGGGCTGATGGGCGCTATAGGTTATATAATCTGTGCCGCCTGTGGGTATGATTTTAACATTAAAACTCATGTGTCCAGCTCCTACACTTACATAAGGAACAACGTAGTTTTTGGTATGCAGCCAGTTAATATTGCCAAAGGTAAATACAGCGCTTACACTTGCTGCATATTGAAAATTAGTTTTAAAAGCGGAAACCTGTTTTGGTTGTTGTGGTATTCCTCCATTACCAGATGCTTTATCCTGGTTACCTTTCAATGAACCGCCCAGGTAATCTGCCTGGAAACCAATGTAATGATTGAGTTGATAATGAACATTAGCCCCGAAGCCCAAAGTGTATTGCGGATTCAAAAAATCGTTGGAGCCACCAATTATCAGGGAAGGGTTCAATACGCCTACATTCACACCAACAGATAATTTTCTGAAAGGGCTGCTCCCGGAGAAAGGTTTGATATCAGTGTAATCTTGTTGTTTAGTTTGAGCAAAGGAAGAAAGGCAAAAAATAAAGAACAGTGCAAAAAATGCAACTTTTTTAATTTGGATACTATATAGCATGGTTAGGGTTTGTTAGAATAAAATAGTAAATAGGGATTAGTAAATAATGATTAATGGGTGTAAAAATAGAGAAAATCAATTAATGAAAAAAACATTTTATATTTTAAACTAATAACTTTATTAAAAATATTTAAATACTCTGGAACAGTTTTTGAAATAAGCGACATTTTTCAGAAGCATCCACTTTGTTTATTTATTACTTTAAAATGATGATTTACAAATTTGCATTTATATTCTTTAAAAAAGAATGGTTTAATTTCGCGCCCAAATTGAGAAAAGTGAGCAGCTAAACATTCAAAATTATTTCAACGGTTCTTTAAGAATATCTTCTAATTATATTTTCTTACAATTGTGAGTGAGGAAGGCGAAGCCATGCATAAACTTCACACTGTTTCACTAAATTAAATTATCAGAATTTTTTTTCTTCAGGCATATTATCCTTTTTAGGTATTAAATTTACAAATTTTTATCACATCTATTATATATGTATCGTAATCTTTTAAGCCTGGTCATTATTGTTTTTTCTTCATTTTATATGGTTTCCTGTGTGTCTTCCAAAGAAATAGTATTACTTAATAATCTTAGTGATACAAGCAAAGCTGAGTTAAGTAATGCGCGAACTAATTTTGAAGCTCCTATACAAAAAAATGATATACTCTCCATTGCTATAGGAGGAAGTAACCCCGATGACCTCATTATATTAAATTCTGGCAGCGGCGTTATTCCGGGAGCGGCTACAGCCGGGAACGCAAAAAGTATTGGTTATCTGGTAGAAGCGGATGGGAAAATACAATTACCTTTCCTGGGACGGATACAGGCAGAAGGATTGACCAGGCTTCAATTGCAAGATACGCTTACCCAAATGCTGAAAGATTATACAAAAAACCCTGTAGTGAATGTAAAATTTTTGAATTATGAATACTCTGTATTAGGGGAAGTAAATCATCCGGGGCAATTTGATATGAACAATGAACGTACCACTATCCTGGAAGCTATAGCGATGGCAAATGATTTAACTATTTTTGGTAAACGTAATAATGTATTGGTAATACGGGAAGTAAATGGTAAGAGAGAATTTGGGAGGGTCAACTTATTATCAAAAGATATTTTTAAATCACCTTATTATTATTTAAAAACAAATGATGTAGTGTATGTAGAGCCTGTAAAGTCTAAATTTTTTACAAGAAGTGGTGCACCTCAATATATAAGTATTGCTGCCGGGGGTATCGGCTTGATACTTGCCATTTTGACTCTTTCCAAACTATAATTCCAAAAAGAAAAAATGCAGAATATCGCTAAAGAATTTAATATCCAGGAAGATTCCTTAGATCAAAATCAGCAGTTGCAACGAATGGTATTCAGGATATTCCCTTATTGGCCATTGATCATTTTGACTATTTTATTGGGATTTTTAGGAAGTAGAATTTATTTAAGGTATGCTACTAAAATTTATGCGATAAAAGCAAGAGTAATCGTAAATGATGATTCTCAACAAAAAACGGCTAACCTGGTGGATATTGTGCAGTTGGATACGAGGAATATGTCTACTGAAACGGAAAAGGAAATGGAGATATTAGGCTCCAGGGATTTGTTGGGCAAACTTGCAGCAAAAATGCAATTAAACGTGCACTATGGTTATAAAGGGCATATAAAATCCTTTCCGAATTTTGATGACATGCCTTTTAAACTTGAATTACAAAATCCTGATTCTATTACCCGAAATATTTCCGGTGAAGTTGACATAGTAAATGATAAAATTAAATTTAATGGTGTCTTATATCCCTGCGATACTTTTGTTCAAAGTGATTTTGGGATAATCAAATGGCACATCAATCACGAAAATATTAACAAGCTAAAAAATGCAGAATTATATGTAAGCATTCAACCCATTCCACAAACAGTGAATCAATTGCAGGGTTCGCTTGATATAGAACCTATTTCGAAACAATCTTCCATTCTGGCACTGACTTATAATGACCCATTACCTGAAAGAGGTATAAAAATCCTAACGAATCTGCTATCATTGTATGGTACCACTACAGTGGATTACAAAAGCCAGGTATCTGCCAATACTTTACGATTTTTAGATGAAAGATTAAAACTGGTGTCAGGTGATTTAGGTGAAATAGAAAAAAATCTTTCGGATTACAAAACAAAAAATGATATCGTTGATATAAGTGCACAAGGAACTGCTTTATTAGGCCAACTTCAGCAAACAGATTCAAAGATAAGCGACCTGGATATGCAAATGGATGTACTCAATAATATTGAAAAATATGTTATACGTCGTAATAATTCGAATGATCAGATACCGGCCACTTTAGGATTAGTTGATCCTGTTTTAACCGACCTTTTAAACCAACTTTTCCAGGCAGAATTTGAGTTACAGAAATTACAACAAACATCCGGAAGCAAGAATCCGAATATTGACGTTCTGCAGGGTACTATTGATAAATTAAAGCCAAGTATCCTGGCGAGCATTAAGAATCTCAAGTCTGGCATCCAGGTAAGTAAACAGAGCCTGCAGTCTGATAATGATAAACTAAATGGGGTTTTTAATAAAATACCTGTAAAAGAAAGGCAAATGTTAGATATCAGCCGTCAGCAGGAAATAAAAAGTGGCATTTATACTTTCCTTTTGCAAAAGAGGGAAGAGGCGGCAATCACTGCGGCAGGGATAGTAGCAAACTATCGTATTTTAGATAAACCCGAATTGGCCGGATTAGTAGAACCTGAAGCTGTAAGAATATATATCTGGTATATTCTAATTGCTCTTGTTCTGATATCATTCTTTATTTATTTAAAGGAATTTTCCAGCACTAAATTGAAATTTAAATCACAAATTGAAAGCCGTACACAAGTTCCTATCATTGCAGAGGTCGCATATCAACCCAACAGAAAAGATACACCAATAGTTGTAGAAGAAGGTAAGCGTACTTTGATTGCTGAAGAATTCAGGGAATTAAGAACGAATCTAAATTATATTACCTTTAATTCTAAGAATAAAAGTAAAGTCATATTGATAACTTCTTCTATACCTAATGAAGGAAAAAGTTTTGTAGCAATAAATACTTCCATTAGTTTATGCCTTACCGGAAGTAAAGTCGTTTTATTGGAATTTGACCTTCGCAAGCCAAAGATTAGCAAAGAACTTAACATTGAAAGAAATCCAGGATTGAGTACTTTTCTAATAGGTAAGGCAACCGGAAATGAAATTGTTCAGGAAATCCCACATATTCCGAATTTTAGCATTATTCCTTCGGGGCCTATTCCTCCTAATCCTTCCGAATTAATCAGTACCCCTCGTTTAACTGAACTTTTTGATTATTTGAGAATGCATTATGATTATATCATAATTGATTCACCTCCAATAGGGGCAGTTACAGATGCCAAAATACTTGCCGGTGTTGCTGATGCCACACTGTATATTGTTAGACAAAATTATACTCACAGTTCATTCCTTATGTTAATTGAGGAAATTAATAAGAAAAAAATTCTTCCGAATTTCAATATTGTTTTTAATGGAATAAAGGTAAAATCAATACCTGGTTATATTTATGGGACTTCTTATGGATATGGATATAGGTATGGGTATGGACATACTTATGGATACGGATATTCAGATGTTGAAAAATCAAAACACTGGTGGAAATTTTGGTAAATAAATATTTATGGACTTATAATCCCGAATCCTTTAAAATTAATTATGAATTACACAAAACCAATAGTGATTGCAGAAATTGGTTGTAATCAAATGGGACAATTTGAGATTGCCAAAGAACTTATTAAACTTTCTCAAAATTGTGGAGCCGATGTGGCTAAGTTTCAAAAAAGAAATAATAAAGAAAAACTTATACCTGAGCAATATAATGGTCCACATCCTAATGCCTGGAAATCTTTTGGGTCAACTTATGGGACGCACAGTAAATTTCTTGAATATAGTACTGGCCAGCACTCTGAGCTAAAAAAATAAGCTGAAAGCAATGGCATTGAATATTCTATTTCCTTTTGAGATCCTACTTCCGCAAAAGAAATTATTGCATTAATGCCGTCACTTATTAATGTTCCTTTTGCCTGTAATAATCATTTTGAAATGCTAAAAGTATTAAGAGATGATTATAAGGATGAAGTACATGGGAAGATGGTAAATTAAAATTTAAGGTATGAAAAAAAGAAATGAGTTTAAACATGATATGACATGGGAGCAAAAGGCAAATGAAAATCCCTTATTTGCTATTATGTCGGATGATATTTTTGCAAATAAAACAAAAGAGATAGATGCAAATGACCTGGCAGCATTTTATAAAAAGGGCGAATTACTTTGGAAAATGTTTTTTTCCGATATAATAAACTTACCCTTAGGTAAAACTGTTTTGGAATTTGGGTGTGGAATGGGAAGATTACTTAAAAATCCTGCTTTACTTGGATACAAATGTATTGGTCTCGATATTAGTGAAACACAATTAAACCTGGCAAAAGAGCATTTTCCTGTAAAATCGAATATTGAATTTATCAAAGTTGATTCTAAAAAGCAGTTTGAAGTGGAATCGAATAGCGTGGATGTAATCTACTCTTATGCAGTTTTTCAACATATCAAAAATCTGTCGGATTTTTACTTTTCGTTAAATGAATTAACCAGAATTCTTAATAAAGGAGGTTTAATCAGAATTCAGTTTAGATCACCTAATCAATATTCAGCCAATTTTAAATCAGTTGGGTTTAAAACATATAATTTCGAAAATCAATCCATTATTTTTTATTGGAAAAAGATATTTGGATTGCCCATACCTATTGCCAGGTTATATAAACATAATCATTGGGGCGGGGCAGGTTGTTTTGTATCTCCAAAGTCAATTATTAAATTTCTTGAGAAAAAAGGGATTAAAGTTAGTTCTATACAATTTAATTTGGGAGAGCAAAAAATGATTTGGATAACAGGTCAAAAATAAATAAATTAATTTTTGTCAGGCATTACCATGAATCAGACTCCACTCACTATTATAGAAAGAAGGAAAGGATTGGCGTCTTTTAGTCTCAAAGAATTCTGGGAGCATAAAGACCTCTTGTATTTCTTAGTTTTGCGCGATATTACTGTAATTTACAAACAGTCTGTTTTGGGGTTTGCCTGGGCTTTGATCAATCCTGTTTTTAGCATGATCGTTTTTTCGGTAGTATTTGGCAAGTTAGCCGATGTTCCTTCTGATGGGATTCCATATCCTATTTTTTCTTATGCTGCCTTAATACCCTGGACCTATTTTTCCAATACCTTAAATGCTTCCGGTACGAGTTTGATATCCAATGCCAGTATGTTTACGAAAGTATATTTCCCACGGCTCATTATTCCGCTAACACCTGTATTATCCAAACTTGCAGATTTTGCTATCAGTTTTGTTTTGTTGATTGTATTGATGTTTTACTACGGTTATTTTCCAACTTCGAAATTATTTATTTTGCCTTTATTGATACTGATCATGATGATAGCAGCCACCGGACTGGGTTGTTGGTTAAGCGCACTGGCCATTCAATACAGGGATGTGAAGTTCGGAATTACTTTTGCCGTGCCGCTTTTGATGTATGTAGCGCCAGTTGTGTTTCCTGCATCATTGGTACTTAAAAAGTTTGGTGGAGACGTTTACCTTCTGTACGGTCTTTACCCCATGACAGGTGTTATTGAAGGATTCAGGGCAGCGGTAGTTTCTAACAAAGCAATCCCATGGGATTTGATTGGCATGAGTGCAGTCGGAGCCAGTGTTTTATTTATAATTGGCCTTAGGGTATTCAGAAAATTAGAAAACCGCTTTGCAGATGTTGCCTAAAAATTAATGTAAGAATCATGAGTGATTCAGCTATAAGAGTTGAAGACATATCTAAAGCCTACCGTATTGGTGTGAAAGATCAGCGGCACGATACTTTGGGCGCTACAATTGCTTACTGGGCAAAGTCTCCTTTCAGAAACTTTAAGAAGTTAAAATCATTGTCAAATTTTAATAACCGAGATGATGAAGATATTTTTTGGGCATTGAAAGATATCAATTTTGAAGTAAAGAAAGGAAAAGTACTGGGGATTATTGGTAAGAATGGCGCCGGTAAAAGCACCTTGTTAAAAATTTTGTCACGAATTACTGAGCCTACTGATGGTAGGATTGAAATTTACGGAAGGGTGGCTTCTTTATTGGAGGTAGGAACGGGTTTTAATCCCGAGCTTACAGGCAGGGAAAATGTGTATCTGAACGGTACCATACTTGGTATGACCAAAAAAGAAATTAACTCGAAGTTTGATGAAATTATCAGTTTCAGTGGTGTCGGTAAATTTATAGATACTCCCGTTAAGCGATACAGTAGCGGAATGAAAGTGAGGCTTGCCTTTGCGGTAGCTGCGCATCTTGACCCTGAAATTTTAATTATTGATGAGGTATTAGCTGTGGGTGATGCTGAGTTTCAAAACAAATGTATGGGCAAAATGAATGAACTCAGCAAGGGAGAGGGAAGAACGGTATTATTTGTAAGTCATAATATGGCTGCGGTTAAAGATTTATGCAGTTCATGTATTCTTTTGAGTAATGGTAGAATCATCAAAGAAGGGATAACTACAGAAATTATTTCGTATTATCATAGTCAACTTACTGAACAAAAGAAGAGTGATAAAATTAAACTATCACTAAATTATGAAAATAGTGAAAGTATATGGGGAATAGATGAAAATGTTGAGATTAATATATACAATTTGAATATTGAAGAAGAGTATTTTGTTGACCTGGCATTTTATGATCAATTCCAAAACCGGCTATTTTCGATTGAGGGAAGCAAATTTAAAGATCCCTTGAGATTAAGAGAAAAATTGAGTATAAAAATAATAAATCCCGGTATAGTAAATTCTAATGTAAGTATAGATGTTGGTTTAAAGAAACATTTCTTAGAGGGATATGAATTTATGGAAAGGGGAGTTTTAGAAATTAACACTGTTCAGATTTCAAATTTGAATCCGGTTAATGGTCTTGTAATTCCTAAAGTTATTATAACCAATGAAGTACCTAACTGACGTCAATTATTGGAAGAATGTGCAAGGCGGACCTGATATTAACCTGGATAATGGCAATTTGATTGAAAAATGGATTAGTATTAAAGTTGATTTTACAGGTATTGAAGACTGTTTCGAAATAGGATGTTATCCAGGTAGGTATTTGTCAATTTTCGCAAAAAAAGGAATAGAAATAAATGGACTGGATTATATTGAAGATGTAAATCAATTACCAAATATTTTTAGATCAAACGGATACAAAGTAGGAGAGTTTTATTATGAAGATTTCCTGAAGTTTAATTCGGATAGAAAGTTTGATTGTGTTTTTTCTCTTGGGTTCATTGAGCATTTTCAAAATTGGGAAGAAGTTTTTATAAAACATTTAGACTTAGTAAAACCTGGTGGTATTGTAATTATTGAAGTACCGAATTTTAGAGGGTGGTTTCAGTTTATACCCAGATTTTTGTTTGATAGAAAAAATTTTAAACTTCACAACCTTCATGCAATGCGCATTAAAAAATGGAAGAAAATTTTAGAATCAAAAGGATTTGAAATTACATTCTCCGGCTATATGGGAGGTTATTTATTATGGTTTGAAGGAAAAATTAATAACCGTTTTTTTAAAAGAATTAAAAAGAAATCAATAAAGTATTTATCCATCCTTCAAAGAACTTTATTCAAAAAAGAGTCCGAACATTATTCATTTTCAGCGGCATTGGGAATTATTGCAAGAAAAAGATGAAAAAGATCCTGATCATTCCTTCATGGTACCCAACTCCTGATACTAAGGTTGGTTATTTTTTTCAGGAACAAGCGCAAATATTACAAGATAAATACGATGTAAGAATTCTGTTTGTTGTGCAGCAAAATCTTAGCAGAAGAAAGAATTTACTCAAATTTATTTATCAAAAAATATTTAAAAGCATTCAATATATTAAGATAGATTGCGGTAATGAATATTTATATAAAAACCCACCGTTATTTTATTATAAAAGCCCCAATTATTTAAAGAAAAGAGGGTATGAGATCTTATTAAAAGTTCACTCAAATATATTGCAGGAATTTATTGCTGATAATTGGAAACCGGATGTTATCCATGCTCATACTGTAAACCCTGCGGGAATAATTGCAAATTGGCTCAGTGGGAATTTTAATATTCCTTATATAATTACTGAACACAATTTTTTCTCTTTACCGGCATATGAAACTTCTGTAAGAAATCTTGTAAAGAAATCTCTTGAGCAGGCGTCGCAGGTTTTAACCGTAAGTTATGATAAGAGCAGGCAAATTCTCAGCTATGGAATAAAAATAAAGCCGCGGGTAGTTTGGAATTTGGTGGATGAAAATAAATTTCTGTTACAACCGGCATATAAACCCAATGAAAAACTTCAGATATTAACCATTACAGCGGCTTCTTTTTTTAAAGATAATCTTACGCTGCTCCTTACTCTCAAATGGCTCAAAGATCAAGGAATAAATTTTGAGGCTACCATCATTGGTCTAATGACCTGGGGAAAGGAAGAGGAAAGGAAGATGGTTAGCGATTTTATTGCCGAACATGAATTGCGAACATT
Organism: Hanamia sp.; assembly: GCA_036509335.1. Classification (GTDB taxonomy): domain Bacteria; phylum Bacteroidota; class Bacteroidia; order Chitinophagales; family Chitinophagaceae; genus Ginsengibacter. The sequence continues at coordinate 140,700 of DATCFT010000025.1, read as the reverse complement.
TGTCAATTTGATAGATTATGCTGAAAGAGATCAAATACCAGTGTGGGTTAAAAATATGCATGTTTTTTTATTAACAAGTATTGCTGAGGGCTTGCCTGTTTCGGTTCTGGAAGCAATGGCAGGTGGTTTGTATGTAGTTGCCACAAAACATGGGGGAACTGAAGATATTATTAATAGTAAAGAGATTGGTTCGATTGTAAACCTACAGGATTACCAATCAGCAGGTAAAGCAATTAAAGCAATTGCTAATGGAGAATTAGTATATGATCCATCAAGAATAAGGGACAGGGTTGTTGGACTATGCGGATTGGCAGCCTTTAAAAATAGATTATCTGATATTTACGACAATGCAATACAAAGTAAAAGCCGTTAATGATACTCATAGCATGATTAATAAATTCTATCTTTTCATAATAGATCATTATACATGATTTTAATTACCATGGGATGCTATCAATTTTTGAAATAAACATCAAACAAAATTCGTAAAAATGAACAGAGCTATTATACAGGCACGCATGGGGAGTTCCCGGTTAAGGGGGAAGTCTTTAATGCACGTTGCTGGTATTCCATTATTGGAAAGAGTAATTTCTATGGTAAAAAATCTGCCCTTTGTAGATGAAGTAATGGTTGCTACTACTAGTCTTCAGGAAGATAATCCAATAGAATTAGTTTCCAAAAGCCATAATATTAAGTTGTTCAGGGGATCTGCTACTGATGTTTTGGAGAGATATTACGAAAGCAGTCTTGATATGAATGAAAATGATACCATTGTGAGATTTACAGCTGATAATCCACTAAATTTCACAGAGGCTTCCGGCAAATTATACCAGATCCATCGCGATCATGATAATGATTATACGCATATAGATGGCTTATCTCATATAGTTCCTGAATTTATTAAAGTTAGAGTTTTGAGAGACGCATATAAAAGTGATACGTTGAATTCATTTGACAGAGAACATGTAACTCCTTTTTTTAGAAAAAATAAAAATACTTTCAAGGTAGAAACATTGCCTGCTGTTTTCTCCGGCTTAAGACATGATCTCGATAAATATCTGACTATTGATACTTTTGAGGATTTGAACAGGATTGAAGAAATGATTTTACAATTAGGAATTGATAAAGGCAACTTAAGCAATCTCACAAAAGTTTATTCATGGATTGACGAAGTAGTGAATAAGCATCAACATACAGATAGCCAATCCGGACTTATGATTGATTTTTGCGGCACACCTGTGGGAGATGGATACCCTGTATATATTATTGCGGAGATAGGCCAAAACCACAATGGAGATATCGTTAATGCAAAGAAATTAATTGATATGGCTGCGAGATGTGGTGCCAATGCTGTGAAATTTCAGAAGAGAGATATTGCAAGTGAATTAACTAAAGAAGCCTTTAATAAACCTTATGATAATCCTAATTCTTTTGGAAAAACGTATGGAGAGCACAGATTATTTCTGGAGTTGAATGAAGAACAACACCTGGAATTAAAGGAATATGCAATGGCGGTAGGTATTGTCTATTTTTGTACACCATGCGATATTCTATCTGTTGAATTATTAGAAAGAATAGGTTGTCCATTTTATAAAGTAGCTTCCCGCGATCTTACCAATATTCCTTTGCTTGAGAAATTAAGTTCTTTGGATAAGCCGGTTATTATTTCCACAGGAATGGCTGATCTGGATGATATTGATAATGCATTGAAATCATTACAAGCTAAACCCGGCAAGGTTGTTATTATGCAATGTACTTCTGAGTATCCCTGTAAACTGGAAAATGTAAATCTGAAAGCAATGGATACTTTGCGAAAAAAATACGGCTACCTGGTAGGGCTTTCAGATCATACTTCAGGTATTATTATTTCTGCTGCAGCTTCCGTACTGGGAGCAGCTATGATTGAAAAACACATTACTCTTGACCGGACAATGAAAGGGACAGACCAGCCCGGATCATTGGAAGAGGCCGGATTGAAGAAACTTATTCAATATATAAAAGCTACAGAGATGGCAATGGGTGATGGAGAGAAAATTGTGAATCCGGCCACTAAGGCATCAAAAGAAAAACTGGCAAGAAGTATTACAAGTAAAATAGCGATTCCAAAGGGAACGGTAGTTACAGAAGAAATGCTGACTTTGAAAAGCCCGGGAACCGGATTAAAATGGGTGGAAAAGAATTTGATTATAGGTAAAAGTGCAAATCGTAATATCAATAATGATGTAACTCTTGAAATTAATTTTTTTGATTAAAAAAATGATTAATTCTTAATCACAACAATGAATATAAAACTCTTTATTACTGATATTGACGGTGTTTGGACTGATGGTGGAATGTATTATGATGAGACAGGTAATGAATTTAAAAAGTTTAATACGGCCGACAGCGCCGGAGTTCTTTTTTTACATATATTAAATATTCCAATTGCAATCATTACAGGTGAAGACACAGAAATTGTAAGACGAAGAGCCGAAAAATTAAAGATTGATTATTTATTTATGGGAGTTAAAAATAAAATTGACGTTGCAACAAAGCTTTGTGAAAAATTAAAAATTTCTATTAATGAAGTGGCCTATATCGGTGACGATATTAATGATATCCATTTATTAAAAGCTGCAGGATTAAGCGCTGTTCCTGAAAACGCCCCTCATTATATAAAGGAATTGGTGCATTGGGTAATACCTGTAAAAGGGGGTGATGGCGCATTCAGGGCTTTTGTTGAAAAATATCTAAATGAAACAGGCCAGTTACAGAATGCAATGGAGCTATTTTTGAAGTTGAACGAAAAATGAAAACAATAAAATTATTTCTTGTCTGCAAATTAAAGCACCAAATTTAAATCAGCAAAATGCTGATTCAGTTGATAATAAAAGAATTGATTATGACTGGGATAATTATCCAGGCGCGAACAGGTTCTATAAGATTGCCCAACAAAATGATTTTGCCTTTTTATGAGGGTAGAGGAATTTTAGAACTTCTTATAAAGAAATTGAAAATTAACATACCAGAGATACCTATTATTTTAGCCACAACAAATAATGCGAAGGATGATTGTTTGACTTTTATAGGGGAAAAATTAAAAGTTGATGTTTTTAGAGGACATGAAAATAATGTTCTGGAAAGATATATAAAAGCTGCAGAATATTTTAAAATAACAAAAATAATACGGATATGTGCGGATAATCCTTTTCTGGACATGAATTATTTGAAAGACTTATTAAAGGAATTTGAAAATAATTCTGTGGAGTATTTAGCTTTTTCAACTATCCATAATATTCCAACTATCAAAACTCATTATGGATTCTGGGCCGAAGGAGTAAGTCTTAGTGCTTTAAAAAAAGTAAGAGAATTGACAAATGAGAAAATATTTTTGGAGCATGTAACTAATTTTATTTATTCTAATAAAGAATCTTTTTCTCAAAAATATATTACAATTTCTCCGGAAATTGAAAATTCCGTTGTCAGGCTGACTGTAGATACAATTGAGGATTTTAATTTAGCTCAGGAAATTTATATTCAAGCAAAGAAAGAAAAAATTAGTGGAGCAATTGCTTTAGTTAAATTTATTTCGACCAGGCCCAAATGGATACAACAAATGGTACGTCAAATCGAATTGAATACAAAGTGAAAGACCAAATCATTGATGACGATTTACATTCTATTGAAGGCGTGCAAACTTCATCCAGTGACATTATTATTGGGAATAAAGTATGGATTGGAGCAAACGTTCAGATTCTTAAAGGGGTTCATATTGGTAATGGTGCTGTGATTGGGGGCGGTAGTGTAGTGACCAAAGATATTCCTGAAAAATGTATGGCGGCAGGTGTACCTGCAAAAGTTGTCAGGGAAAATATAACCTGGGACTAATAAGGCGAGTTAATCCCTATGTTTGAATAAAAGATTTTTTGTACAATTTTTTTAATAAGGACTTTAATATGGGATCAATAATACCAATAAAAAATAATTTTTTATTTAGACTGTTCAGAAAATTCGGTCACGGATATTTTGAAAAGAGATACTTAAAAGGTTTCTTTAAAAATATTGATTATCCTAAACCATTGAAAGGAAAAATACTTATTTATGCCGGCATTGGCCACATGTATTTGACACCTTTAGAAGTTCTGATGTATCATCTTTTGAGAAGTGATGGTTATTCGGTTGATTATTACATTTATGATCAAAGTGCACCCATTAATGAAGTAATCACGAATGAAAGAATTAGTCAACAAGGAAAAGATTCATTCTGGAACCGGTCAGTAAACAATGCAGAAATTTTTTTAAAGGCATCAAATGTCAAATATGAATTTATTTCTTTTTCGAAAGAAGTAGATAAAATAATTGATCCCGTAAAAGAAGATCTTAATAAAATCCTTTCCTTCATGTATGATGGTATAAACTTTGGAGAAATTGTTAAAGGGGTTATGTACCGTTTTTATAAATCCACTAATTTCGGAGATAATGCTACATTGAGAGGAAGCGAGTTTCTTAAAACATCTTTAGCTAATTATTTACAAGTAAAATCTCTAAATGAAAAAAATAATTATAAATACATTTTTTTTTCTCATGGTATTTATTGCACCTGGCAGCCCGTTGTAGAATATTGTAAAAAAAGCAATATCCCATTTGTTTGTTATGATCGGGCCAAAAAAAAATCCACTGCAAATTTTAACCTTAACCAACCTTCGCCGGATTGGAGTTTTAATAATGCCTGGGAAAGATTTAAGGATAGAGAATTATCGGGTGATGAAGAAAAAAAAGTTGATATCTATTTAGGTGAAAGAGAATTACAAAAAGAAGACGTGTATGCATATAATTCTTCCGAAAAAAAAAATGATCTATTAACATTAAAAGCAAATTTGAATATAAAGCCAGGAGCAAAAATAATTACCATATTTACAAATCTGATATGGGATGCAGCTAATGTGGCCCGTGATATTGCCTTTTCTTCAACTTTAGATTGCATTGAACAGACTATTAATTATTATCATCAAAATGAAAATGTTCATATTCTCATACGATGTCATCCTGCAGAAAAAGTATTGGGTACACAGGAACGGTACGGTCAACTGGTCAGAGAAAAATTTCATGACCGATTACCAAAGAATGTAACCATTATAGAACCGGAAATGGATATTAATTCTTTTACTGTTATAGATATTTCTGATATAGGAGTGGTAAATACTTCCACCGTTGGATTGGAATTTGCGTTGGCCAATAAACCAATTATTCTGATATCTGAAACCAATTACCGGAATAAAGGCTTCACTTATGATGTTACATCTGCATCAGATTATTTTTCAAAAATAGATATGCTTTTGAAAAATAAAATAACTCTGCCAGGCCAGGTTAGGCTGGCACGGAAATATTTTTATATGATGATGTTTCTGTATCAAAAAAAAGTGCCTTTGAAATTTAAAAGAAATATTTTTAATGGATATGAATATAAAGATTTTAGTTCTGTTTCTGCCTGTGAAGGTGTGAGGAAAATCATCGGGACATTAGAAAATGACAATCTTCACGATTTTATTTTTTGGGATTAAAAAATATCCGGAAAATTGAGATGATTATCTAATTAATTATTATGCTTAATGAGTTATAGGAACATTCCATGGCCGGATACTCAACCTGCAACTTTTAGGTATCAGTTAATGACATTTTTTTTTCTTAAAAGCAACAAAAAATTTCTTAATTGTCATTAAAAAAAACTGCTATCTCGGGGATGGCATGGACTTTTGCACAACAGTTCGGGACACAGGCCATAAGCTTTCTTGTTTCTATTGTATTAGCCCGGATTTTGTTGCCGAAAGAGTTTGGGCTTATTGGAATGATCAGTGTTTTTGTGGGAATAGGTACTTCCCTGATGAATAGTGGATTAACTCAATCTCTTATAAGAACTTCCGAACCCGACCAGCGAGACTATTCCACCGTATTTTTTTTTAACATGGCCGGCAGTGTTATAGTTTATTGGCTATTGTTTTTCACAGCACCACTGATCTCCGGGTTCTTTTCACAACCCATTTTGACTTATATAATCAGGGTTTATTGCCTGTCATTTATAATAAGAGCTTTTTCCCAGGTTCAAATGACAAGACTTACCAAAGAAATGAATTTTAAACTGCAAATGACCATTGCTATACCTTCATTGATTGGTGCCGGATTGTTGGGAATTTTTTTAGCTTATAAGGGATATGGCGTATGGAGCCTCGTTTGGATGAGTTTGTGCCAGGCTTTTTTAAGCAGTGTTCAATTATGGTATAGAACAGGATGGGCGCCTTCTTTTGTTTTCGATAAAAAGAAATTTCATTATCATTTTAAATTTGGGTATAAGCTAACGCTTTCAGGATTATTGGATACCATTTTTTCCAATATTTACCAAATCATTATTGGCAGATTTTTCATTGCGGCTGATGTAGGTTTTTATACCCGTGCCAGTACCCTAACACAATTACCGGTAAATAATATTTCAGGTGCCTTAAATAAAATATCATATCCCCTTTTTGCTTCCATTCATGATGATGATGTAAGGCTCAAAAAGGCTTACAAGCAAATTATGCAAATGGTCATTTTTGTGATAGCTCCGGTACTGGTTATTATGGGCGTATTGGCAGAACCTTTAATCCGGTTTTTATTTACGGCTAAATGGATGCCGGCAGTTCCATACTTTCAGATTTTGTGTATAACAGGAATTTTATATCCCTTGCATGCCTACAATTTGAATATCCTTAATGTTAAGGGGCGAAGCGATTTGTTCTTGAAATTGGAGGTCATTAAAAAAATATTAGTGATTGTTATGATTGTTATTACTATAAGGTTTGGAATTATTGGTTTAATCTGGGGACAACTGATAAGTTCAATTTTAGCTTTTTTTATTAATACCCATTACTCGGGCAAGTTTTTGAATTACAATGCCTGGAAACAAATTAAGGATATTTTGCCTTTAATAATCATGGCATTTATAGCCGGAGCCATCGTTTGGGGTTTGGATTTTGAAATACACAAAAGCAGGGATATTTTCAGATTATTGATTGGTGGAAGTGTGGGTGCGCTTGCCTATTGGGGTATTTGTGCTTTACTTAAAGTAGAAAGCTTGTTTGAATTTAAAAGAATTATATTAAAAAAATGATTTGTTTTCCGAAACGAAATCTTTTCAGTAATTAAATTTTATGACTAAATATTGAGAATTGGCTTTATTGGAAAACTATTAGCCCTATCAAAAAAGTATGTATAAACTGGAAAAACCTATTTATGTAACCGAACCGGCATTGCCTCCGTTGGAAGAATTTACAAGAAGCCTCGAAAAAATCTGGCAAAATAAAATCCTTACCAACAACGGCACCTTTCATCAGCAATTTGAGAAAGAACTTGCTGCTTATCTTGGAGTCAAATATATTTCATTATTTACCAATGGTACACTGGCTCTTATGACTGCCTTACAAACCCTTCGAATTACCGGAGAAGTAATTACTACTCCCTTTAGTTTCGTGGCAACTACACATTCGTTATGGTGGAACAATATTAAGCCCGTTTTTGCAGATATTGAGCCAGACACTTTCAACCTGGATCCTGAGAAGGTAGAAGCAGCAATCACGTCCCAGACAACAGCAATTATGCCTGTGCATGTATATGGGAATCCATGCAATCTCGAAAGATTTCAGCAAATTGCGGATACTTATGGACTTAAACTTATTTATGATGCTGCCCATGCTTTTGGGGTACGATTTAAAGGTAATTCTGTATTAAACTATGGAGATTTGTCTATTTTAAGTTTTCATGCTACAAAAGTGTTTAATACTATTGAAGGTGGTGCTATTGTGTGCCCCGACGCAAAGACAAAAAAACGTGTTGATTTTCTGAAAAACTTTGGTTTTGCGAACGAAACCACTGTAATTGAGCCGGGTATCAATGCAAAAATGAACGAACTACAGGCTGCTTATGGATTGCTTCAATTAAAATATATTGATGAAAATATTTCGAAGCGAAAAGCTGTTGCGGAATTGTATCGTAAAGAATTTTCTCATGTTCCGGGAATACATTGCCTGAACGATATGGAAAGTGTTACTCATTCCTATTCCTATTTTCCAATTTTAATTGATGAAAAAATATATGGAGAATCACGCGATGAATTATACGAGAAGCTTAAAACAAATAATATTTTTGGTCGCCGTTATTTTTATCCCCTCATCAGCCAATTCCCTTCATACCGTGGATTAAGCTCGGCCAAGCCTGAAAATTTACAGGTTGCGGAACAAGTTTCAGAACAAGTGATCTGCTTACCGATTTACCCAACCTTGACTAACAAAGAACAACAAATTATAATCGATTGTATTTCTAAAAAATAGTAATCTGATGAAAACTAACCTTTTGGAATATTTTGAGCAAACGGTTTACCGAAACAAAGGGAGAAGTGCCGTGATTGATGGAGATCAGAGTATTTCATTTTCTGAGCTTAACAACAAAGCCAGGATGCTTGCTTGTAATATTATTAGCCTAAAGAATTATACTAATAAACCTATTGCTGTTTTTCTTCCCAAGAGTATTAAAAGCGTTGTTTCTGATATAGGGATTACCTATAGTGGAAACACCTACATGAATATTGATGTAAAATCTCCCAAATCCCGCATTGAGAATATTTTAAAACAGATCGGGCCAGTTCTTGTAATAACAGATGATGAGCATATTAGTTTCCTGAACGATTTAGTAATGTCTGGTGATATTCTAAATATTAGCACGTTTGATTTTAATGAAAACTTTGACCAAGAAAGCTTAAACGCTATTTCCCGCCGGATAATTGATACGGACCCATATTGCATCATCAATACTTCCGGATCTACAGGCACACCCAAAGGTGTGGTTCTAAACCAAAAAAGTTTCATCGATTTTACTGAATGGGCAATTAAAACGCTTGAAATAAACGATAATGAAATCATTGGTTCATTATCACCAATTGTATTTGATATTTACAGTTTTGAATTGTGCATGCTTATGTCTAAAGGCAGTACGATTGTTCTTATACCCGAAAAGTTAAGCGCGTATCCCGCATCTATTTTAAATATACTTCAGGTTACAAAAGTTAGTTTTATTTTTTGGGTTCCGACTATCATGGTAAATATTGCAAACATGGATTTACTCAATAAAATTGAGTTACCGGATTTAAAAACTGTTTGGTTTGCCGGTGAAGTTTTTCCTACAAAACAATTTAATTATTGGCGTAAAGTATTAAAGAGTTCCAAATTTGTAAATCTTTATGGGCCGATAGAAATAACGCTGGATTGTACTTACTACATTGCTGAAAGAGAATTGCAAGATGATGAACCGATTCCCATAGGATTCCCTTGCCGGAATACCGATGTTTTGATTTTAACTGATGATGATCAATCTGCGGGTGAAAAAGAAGAAGGTGAGCTTTGCGTAAGAGGAAGTTCATTGGCAATGGGTTATTATAATAACCCTCAAAAAACATCGGATGCTTTTGTCCAAAACCCACTAAATAGTCATTATCCTGAACTTATTTATCGCACGGGTGATATTGTCTATAAAAATGATTTTGGTGAAATTCTGTTCAAGGGAAGAAAGGACAGTTTGGTTAAGCATCTGGGATACCGTATTGAATTAGGTGAAATTGAACATGTGGTAGTGAATACACTGAAATTGGTGAATAACGCGTGCGTCGTTTATAATAAAAGTAAAAAGGAAATTGCTTTAATTTATGAAGCACCTTCTGAATTGCCTGTACCTGAATTTCGCATAGCTCTTTCAAAAGAGTTTCCTAAATACATGATACCAACGGCTTACCGTCATATGCAGGTGCTGCCTCGAAATACTAATGGGAAGATTGACAGGCTGGCGCTTTCCAAAATTGTTAATGATGACTGATCTGAAAGTTGTTAAGCATATGGATGAGATCCAGGTCGCCATACAGTCTGTGAAAAACTATCATAAATCGTTCCTGACGAACTTTTTTCCTGAGCCTTTCAAGCATGGAATCTGGATAAAAAAAAACGAACTTGCCTTGATTATGGTGAGTGAAACATATTTCCTCATTTATTCAGATGATGGTTTTAAGCGTTTATTTTATATTTCGTCCGGTTTAACTGAACTCACAGAATCATTAGATATTCTCAAAAATAAATATCATGATGAGAAGTATGTAGCGGATCTGGTTGGAAAGGGAGACTTGCTAAATGATGTTTGTTCCGTTTTACTCAATACTGGCTTCAATTTATACTCTTCTCTTACGAGGATGTCAAGTACAAATTATCCGGCATTAAAAGCAATTGATCCTTGTGTTGATTTCGCAGATATTTCCGAAGTCTTATTAGTTGATTCTTTATTTAAACAATACTTTGATAAATATACGGAACAGCTTCCGCTCATTGAAGAATTGAAAAACTGGATAGAAAAAAAACAAATGTTGGTTTATAGCTCAGGAAAAGAAATCGGAGGATTCCTGATTTTTGACAAAACAAGTAGTACAGCCTATCTTCGTTACTGGTTCGTGCATCCAAATTTCAGAGATCTAAAAATTGGGTCAAAACTTATCAATCAATTTTTTATTGAAAATAAAGACGTTATTAGAATTTTATTTTGGGTAATCGAAACGAATGAAAACGCAATAAAGCGATACAGGCATTATGGTTTCCACGCTGAGGAGCTTAGAGACATAGTTTTAACTTATAATATTCCATTAAATGAAAGATAAAATTACAACGATCCTAAAAGAAATTCGTCCTGAATTTGACTTTACAGAAAACGTAAACTTTATTGACGAGGGAATGCTGGATTCATTTGATGTAGTCACCCTGGTTACTACCCTTGATAAAGAATATCATATTTCAATTGATGGGTTGGATATCATTCCGGATAATTTTTCAAGCATTGATTCAATAAGAGCCTTATTAAAAAAGAACGGAGTTCACAATGAATCTTAAATTCCACAATAAAGAGATCGAAGGAATACTCACCATCATTCCTGCCCGTGAAGTGAAATTTGAGGAAGAGATGGAGCATTACAATTTCTCTCCGGCAAAATCACTGAAGCTCAAGATGGCAATGGGTTATAATAAACATTGCATTGTAGAAGATGGAGTATGTGTTTCGGATCTGCTTATTCATGGACTCAATCACTTGTTTGATAAGAATTTGCTCACCAGAGATGAAATAGACGCAATGGTGCTCGTTACTCAATCTCCCGACTATTTTATGCCCGCGACGAGTAGTGTGGTTCAAGGTAAACTTGGACTAAAACAGGATATGATTTGTATGGATATCAACCAGGGGTGTGCAGGATATATTATTGGACTTATCCAGGCATTCCTGCTTCTCGAACAGGATGAAGTCAACAAAGTATTAGTTCTTAATGCAGATGTGCTCAGTCGAAAAGTTTCAAAGCGCGACAGGAACAGCAATCCGCTGATAGGAGATGGTGCTTCTGTAACAGTAGTAAAAAAATCGAAAGAACAAAATGTTATCTACGGATTTTTTAAGATGGATGGAGCAGGTGCCGAATCGATAATGATTCCTGCGGGCGGATTTCGAACACCTTCAGCAGCATCGACTGCTATGATGGAGGAAGACAAAGCAGGAAATTTCCGGTCACCTGATAATCTCGTTATGAAAGGTGATGATGTTTTTAATTTTGTGCAACGCGAAGTACCGCCTATGATTGAGCATTTATTGGAAAAAGCATCTTGCAAAAAAGAGGATGTTGATTATTATATGTTCCATCAACCCAACCGGTTTATGTTGCAAAAATTAGCCGATAAGCTCGGAATATCTTATGAGAAAATGCCCAACAATATTGTTGCCAATTTTGGCAATTCGAGCGGAGTTTCTATCCCAACAAATATTGGCTTTAATATAGGGTCTAAATTGCTCACGGAACAATTAAATATTTGCTTTGCAGGGTTTGGAGTAGGATTAACGTGGGCTTCTCTTTTAATGAAAATTGGCAAACTAAAATTCAACGAAATAATTAATTTTTAAAAATTTATTACTTGGAAAATATAAAAGAACAACTCGCTGAATTATTGGAAGTTGAGAGTGTAAATGAAAACGATAAATTAGCTGATTTTGAGTGTTGGGATTCTTTAACCGCACTTACTATTATTGCATCCACAGATGAAAATTATGGAGTAACACTTTCAAATAAAGAATTAGAAGAAGCAGGTACTATTGGAGGTTTAATTAACCTCATTAAAACCAAAAAAGGGATATGAAAAATGATAAAATAATTAATAAATGTGCTGTATGCAAAAGTGATTCTTTAGAATTGGTTGTCTCTTTACCTGATTATCCAATGAATACGGTCTATTTAATCAATAAGGATAATGAATCGAACTTTGGCACAAGAAATATGCAGTTATTTTGTTGCCCTATCTGCAACCATTTTCAGGCAAAATCAGATTTAACTCCCAAAGATTTATATAATGATGATTATCAATATTTCACCCAAAATCCGGGAGTACAAGGCCGCATAAAATTCTTTTTAAAACAATTAGAGCCGTTGCGGCATATTCGCTTTAATAGAATAATCGACATAGGGTGCTTTGATTTATCATTATTAAAAGAGCTGAAAAAAGAATTTTATGCAAATACTTTTATTGGAATTGATCCTTCCATACCAAAGAATTTGGTTAATAATATTGATGGGATTATATGTTACAAAAATTATACAGACAATATTAAATTACCCGATAGCAAATCCGATTTACCGGATTTGATTATCTCAGATCAGACATTTGAGCATATTCCTGGAATAGATAGTTCTTTAAAAAATTTCACTTCACAATTGAGTGACAATTTATATTTTGCAGTCTGCGTGCCAAGTTTGGAAGTACTGATTGAAAAATTGAACTTTCACAACCTAATTCATGAGCATGTAAATTATTTTTCAATTCATACACTTACACGGCTATTTGAAAATAGCGGATTGTTTTTGAATTCTTATACTATAGAATATAAAACAAGTTGTGGTTTTTTATTCGCTATTTATTCCTCGAAATCTAATTTACCTAAAAACAATTGTATTCAATTATTAGATGATAATATTTACACCAGGAAATATTTTTTAAGTTATTACGAAACCTTTAAAAATATGCTTTCTATCTGCAAAAAAATATTATCAGAAGAAAGGGGCGGAGTAATATATGGATTTGGAGCTTCAGATATCACTGCTAATTTAGCTTATTTTATGGATTCTGACTTTTCTATGCTTGATGTCATTTTGGACGAAACTGAATATAAGAAAAATACATATTATCCATTTTTGAAGCCCATGATAGTGAATCCTAAAGATTATATTGTAAAGAAAGGTGCTGTGTGTTTAATTACAGCTCCTCAGGCAGCCAGATACATATATAATAAGTTGATAGATTCTGAATTTAAAAAAATAATTAATCCTTTAGGAGTAATATCTTGACCTTGTTAAATTGAAGAATAATTAAGTAATAAATATGAATTCAGGAATTAATCCTTATTCACTTTCCGGGAAAAAAATATTAGTTACCGGTGCGGCATCAGGTATAGGAAGATCAACTAGCTGGATACTTTCAAAATTAGGCGCAGATCTATTATTAATAGATTTAAACGAAACCGGACTTAATGAAACCATTTCAAAATGCGCTACTAAAGCAATAGGAATTGTTGTTGATTTAACTGACACAACAACCCTTAAAGAAAAGATTTCAATTGCAGTAAAAGAATTAGGTCTATTGAATGGATTGGCACATATTGCTGGTAAGCCGTCTATGGTTCCATTGAAGGCGATTACTCAAAAGTCGTGCATCGATATTTTTAATATCAATACCTATTCTGCTATTGAATTGTCAAAAATATTTTCTAATCGAACAATATTTTCAGGGGAATCAGGATCAATTGTTTTTATCTCTTCTGTTTATGGCCTCGTTGGCTCTGCTGCTAATATTGCTTACGCAGCGAGTAAGGCGGCTTTACATGGTGTTACAAAATCGTTGGCAATTGAACTTGCTCCTAAAAAAATTCGGGTGAATTGTATTGCTCCCGGTTTTGTTGAAACAAATATGTTGGAGAAAAGTAGCTCTTTATTTAATGAAGAATATAAAAACAATATTTCTAAACTACATCCATTAGGATTGGGGCAACCCGAAGATATTTCGTATTCCATTGCGTTTCTACTTTCTGATGCAGCAAAATGGATTACAGGCTCCATCATGAGTGTAGATGGTGGTTTTACAGCACAATGAGCAATATGGAAAAATATGTTTTAATAACCGGAGCGTCGTCAGGAATAGGAAGGGAAATTTCGGTGCAAATTTCTCAACAATATAATCTCATTTTACACGGAAGGGACAGGCAGAAACTTGAATCTGTAAAGCAAGACTGTAATCATCAATCGGTGGTAATGATTTGGCAAAATGATTTGAATGATATTGGAAATATTGAAATTTCTTTGAAAGAATTTATTAAAGCCAATAAGATATCTGTCTCCGCTTTTGTTCATTCGGCAGGATACATGAAGATGCTACCACTAAAAGCGACGAATCTGAAAATACTTAACGAGACAATGAACATCAATTTGTTTTCTGCGATACTGATATCTAAAGTTCTTGCAAACAAGGTCGTAAATGGTTCGGATTTATCAAGAATAGTATTCATATCCAGTAATATCAGCAATTTTGGATCAAAAGCATTCAGTTCCTATGCTGCGTCTAAAAGTGCTCTTGATGGATTTATGCGTTGTCTCGCAGTCGAATTGGCGCCAAATGTAAGGGTAAACTCTGTATTGCCAGGTGGGGTTAGAACTTCAATGACAGAAGCTATATATGAAAACCCGCAGGTTATTGAAAGAATGAAGGCACAATATCCTCTTGGACTGGGTGAAACTTCAGACATCGCGAATGCAGTCGGCTTTTTACTTTCTGATCAATCCAGATGGGTAACCGGTCAACAGATCACTGTAGATGGTGGCAGAACCATAAACATAACTGGTTAAATGCGAATTTATGATTGTCGTAAAACGCATTGAAAATAATCCGATAAAATCAAATTGTTATATCATTCATATTATCGGAGAGAGATATGCAATCATTATAGATCCAGGATCCTATGAACTTACCCCGATTGAAAACTATATTAAAGACAATTGTCTCATTCCGGAATTAATAATTCTGACGCATGAACATTTTGATCACATTTGGGGTGTAGAGCAATTAAGAAGTACTTATGGTTGTAAGTTAGTAGCATCCAACGAATGTTCGGATGCCATTGTTGAACCGAAAAAAAATCTTTCGTTATTTTATGACCAGGTTGGGGTTTATTGTTCAAAGGCAGATATAGTCTTTACTGAAGAGCTACATACCGTGTTGTGGCATGATTTGATTATTGAGTTATATAAAACGCCAGGACACTCAAAAGGAAGTATTTGTATCCTTTTAGGAAGATTTCTTTTTACAGGCGATTCTCTTTTAAAAAATGATAAAACTATTACTAAATTACCTGGTGGAAATAAGGATCAGTTAAATGAAAGCATAAAATTGATCTATTCTCTACAACATATGTTCGATAAAATTTTTCCCGGTCATAATGAAGAGTTCATTTTGGAGGAATCAAATCTAAATCAATTAGTATGAAGAGTGTTGTTATTGCAGGATCAGGGGCAGTAGCCTCGGAATTGACTTCATATATCGAGGATCATAATAAACATGTTAATGAAACCGAAACAATTCAAATCCGCGGATATATTGACTATGAACACAACATTGAAAAATATTGGAAAAGTTATCAATTCAAGGCTCCTGTTATTGCCGACATTGAATCCTACGTTCCTTTACCCGGCGAGGAAGTAATATTAGGAGTATCAGATATAAATTTTAGAAATTTTTTAATAGAAGAGTTTAAGAAAAAAAAGATACGGATCGGTTCATTCATACATCATTCCGTAATAATGCCTCAGCATATGGAAATTGGTGAAGGTAATATCATATATCCTTTCTGTATTATTGGCTCAAATGTAAAAATCGGTTGTTTTAATATGGTTACTTCTTATAGCTTCATAAGTCATGATTGTATGATTGGGAATGGGAACTTTTTTTCAACTACAGGAATTGCGGGGCATGTTACCATAGGTGATAATAATTTCTTTGGAATCAGATCTACCGTAATTCCTCAAATAACAATTGGAAACAGAAATATCATTCAGGCAAGCATGTTGATTGATAAAAATGTGGGAAATGATTCTGTTGTATTTTATCGCTATAAAGAAAAAATAATAGCTGTTCCAAAGGGAGATAAATCATGATTCAAACACCGTTAGTTAGTATTGTTTGCACCACTTATAATCATCAGGCTTATATTAAAGATGCGCTGGAAGGGTTTGTAATGCAACAAACAAATTTTCCTTTTGAGATTATTGTACACGATGATGCCTCAACAGATAGAACGGTAGAAATTATTAAGGAGTATGAACTTAAATATCCTGGATTGTTTTTTAATATTTACCAGGAAACTAATCAGTATTCAAAGGGGAATGGAGATGTTGGGAAAATTGTATATGCTGCTCCAAAAGGAAAATATGTTGCAATGTGTGAAGGGGATGATTATTGGACTGATCCTTTGAAATTACAAAAGCAGGTGGATTTTTTAGAACAGAATAAAGAATATTCTTTGGTTTGCCATGATGCGCTTATCTTGAATCAAATTGATAATTCTTCAAGATTATTTTATAATTCTAATAATAAGAAGAAGCATACCTTTTCAACAAATGATACATTCAATGTTCATCTTTGTCCTACAGCTTCTATAGTGTATAGGAAATTACCGGATTTTTTAAATGAACAACTTTCGAAAGGAAGAAACACCGGAGATCAAATGTTAATTCAATTAATTTCCCTAACTGGCTTAATTTTTAGGATGGATGATGTAATGAGTGTTTACCGCATTCATCCACAAGGTATTAGCCAGGTTTCCACAGAGGGTCTCATCAGAGGGTTAAAGGATAAAGTAGCTAATTTATTAATTTTTAATGAAGTTTCTGGCAAAAGATTTCAAAAAGATATATGGCTCACAATTTTTGTAGTTAAAAGAAGAATCAAATTTCTAAAAACCCCATCTACAATAAATCGAAAACTCTTTTCATTTTCTAAAATTTTAAACAAAGGTTTAAAAAAAATATTTTAAAAAATAATTTGGTCTTTCAGGGTTAAGGATAGTCTATTCTTTGTTTGGTCTTATTTATTCAATTTATTTTTTAAACATTGGGTATTGGATTTTGGTCATTAATTTTATGGGGTTTACTTTAGTCGCTGTGGGGTAATATTTACAGGAAAGTGGCAATTAGTTTGGATAGGGGGAAAAGTATTTATCATTTTTGGATGATTTCGCAAATAATTACTGCGATCTTATCTTATTTTATAATCACTCCTTTGGGCTGGATAGGATTAGTACTTATAACTTTTTTAAGTGCGGTTCTGACGACTTTTTCTTCCATATGGGTGGCAAAAAAAGCAGATATTATCATTGCTAAAACCATTGATTTCAAAAATTTAATTTCAATTGTTTTCTCAACCATATTATTTATCGGGATTTCTTTTATACTCAATTACTTTCTTAAATCAACCGGTTCAATATTTGCAATTATTTTTATAAAACTAATTGTGGGATTTTTTGCAGGCTTTTTGTTATTATTTTTTCGCCATAAAGAATTATATAAAAAACTTCTCGTTTCAATACAGCCTTTTTTTATAAATTTAAAAGGGACGCAATTTAAATGAGGAGTAATAAATAATTGGTAAATAATAAATTCAATAATTCATTGAAGTTCATCTATTCAAGTGTTTGTTTCTTTAGAAATGTAGTAAAACCAGAATTTTTCGTATAGAAAATGGCGGATGAACCTTTAGTTAGTGTGATAATGATTACTTATAATCATGAGAAATATATTGAAGAAGCTATTAATGGGGTATTAATACAGGAATGTGATTTTGATTTTGAATTAATAGTTGCTAATGATCGTTCTCCTGATAATACCGATGAAGTAATACGCCGCATTTTGCATGAACATTCCAAATCGGACTTTATTAAATATATTAACAGGGGAGTAAATGTAGGCATGATTGAAAATTTTATGGATTCAGTAAAGCGGAGTAATGGGAAATACATTGCTATTTGTGAGGGTGATGATTATTGGACTGATCCTTTAAAATTACAAAAGCAAGTAAATTTTTTAGAAAAAAATGGTGAATATGCTATGGCCTGCCACAATGCCCTTTTTAAGGATGAAATTAATAGTTCTTCCAGGTTATTTTTTGATTCAGATCATCAAAAACAAATTTGTACTACTAAGGATACATTGAATATTCATTTTTGTCCCACGGCTTCAATTCTATTCAGAAAACAGGCTATCTCAGCAATAGATGAAGTTGGTATTAACAGTCTTGCACCGATGTCAGGTGATCATTTGTTGGTCCAGTTAATTTCGTTGAAGGGTTTGATTTTCAGGACACAGGATGTGATGAGTGTTTATAGGCAACATTTGGGTGGGATGAGCACAATTGCTTTCAGCTACCTAAAAGCAGCATTGCTAAATAGAATAAGTGCATTACTTTTTCTGAATAAAACTTCTGAATATAAGTTTCAAAAAAATATACGAATAGAGATACTTCTAATAAAAAACCGGATTGCTGTATTAGAATGTAAATCAAAATATACAATTAAACTCCTAAAACTCTATAGATTATTTTTATCGAAAGAGAGGAGTTATTTAATTCAGAAAAAATAGAAAGTAATTGAATAATCGCCTTGACCTCTTTTATAGCTTTTACCAACATGGTGCAATCAACTAATGACTAATCTTATTTTGACATGAATCAAAAAGTGGAAAGGAATTTCCCCTTTCTTCATTTCAGGAGTTTTGTTAATTATTAATCAACAAGATCTCTTTAAGTATAAAACCTTCGGAAGGACAAGCTAATTTGAACATCCGCACTTCTGAACTTTTAATATTTTCAATTTTATGAAAAACATAATTAAATATATTTTTAACCCCATTTATAAAAGATGGGCTTTTAGAAGAATAAATAAAGCCGATTTAAATAGTTTAAAAAATAACAGAGTCATAGAACCTGAATTGTTACTTGTTGGTGATTATATCAGCAAAGGAGATATTGTTTTTGATATAGGTGCAAATGCGGGTGAATACACTTTTAAATTTGAGCAATGTGCAGGCTCAAAAAATGTCTATTCTTTTGAACCGATTCCTAAGCTCTACAAAAATCTGAGGAAAATTTTCAGAAAGGTGAATATAGAATTGCTTGCTTTCTCAAATAAATCAGGTTTGAGTCAATTTAAAATACCTGTTATTAATGATGTTGTTTATGACACGCGGGGCAAATTGGATATTGAAATTACAGAACCTGGCGAAACAAACTATGAGCTTATTGATGTTCAGTGTAAGACAATAGATGAATACGTAGCTGAGAAGTCAGTTCCAAATATTAAATTAATTAAAATTGATGTGGAGGGACATGAATTTAATGTTGTAAAAGGAGCTATTAAAACGTTGAGAGAATACAAACCTATTATCTTGATTGAAATAGAGCAGAGGCATCATGATATGCCAATAAGTACTATATTCAGCTTTATAAAAGAGCTTGGTTATGAAATTAAATTCTATTCTGTTTCGGATTTAAAGTTTTTTGGTATTAATGACTTTAATGTGTTAAAGCATCAGAATTATGAAAGCATAAAAACTACTGATTATGTAAATAATTTTTGGTGTTTTCCCTCTGGTCAAAAATAGTATGGTAACTAAAGATGCTCAGGCAATGGTATTTTCGGAGGTACTCTGCAAAAATAATAGGGCAACGAAGAAGTGAATTGAATTATACTTTAAAATACCGGCCCTGGTTTAGATGAAGATTTTATTAAATATTTTTAGTTTTATTACAATTTCGTAATTGACTAAATTAAATTTGCATTGTAAATTGAATTGAGTTTCCAAAATCATTTATGCAGAACTTTAAAAAGATACTTTATAATTTGTCTTACGATAGTGGGTTTAGTAATTTGCTGGTCAACCACAAACAACATATCCATAAACTAATCATTACCTATCACAATGTATTACCCTCCTCAGAGCTTTCCCTGTTTTTTACTAATAATGTAGATGTTTCCGCAGAAATATTTGAATTCCAAATCAGATCACTTTTGGAAAAATTTGGCATTCAACCCGGTTTAGAAATAATTGATCCTGATAAAAAAGGAATATACCTGAGTTTTGATGACGGAATGCTTAATAATATTGAAATTATAGCCCCTATTCTCAAAAAGTATGGTATCACTGCAATGTTTGCAATATGTAACGGGTTAGTGCAAAAAAATATTGAATTTATTTGGAGGGATACCATTTTCTTAATGCTGAAATGCCTGGTGAATAAGAAACTGATTGTTTCAGATATGCCATCTTTATCCGGTGAGGTAATCAACGAAAATTTTTTGAATAGAACGGCTGCTGCTCTCACAGCGCATATTGAAAAAAATAATAAAATGGACCATGTATATGAATACCTTGATGAAATTTTATTATCGAACAATTTAACATTGAACAGGGATTCGTTTTCACAATTGAGGTATTCTCCGATTTCACTTGCTGATATAAAATACCTCAGGAGTGAAGGCCATTTTATTGTTTCTCATACTAATACTCATCGCAAATTATTTTTGTTATCAGACTCAGAATTGGAAAAGGAATTAACTATTTCAAGAAATTATTTTATTAATGAATTGGGTCAATGCAATACTTTGGTTTATCCTTATGGAACATCAGCAGAAGTTAATGAAAGGGTAATGCACTTAGTGGATAAAGCAGGGTATAAGTATGCATTTTTAAACACAGAGAAAGGTTTTGAAAATAGTGACCTTTTTATGTCGAGGGTCAGTATGGGGAATGTTTTTTCTAAACCGGCTTTCTTCGGGGTATTAGCCGGAATGAATAAATTAGGAATCAGGAACATTTACAATGCTTTTATTGATAATTTTAAAGACTCTAAGGATAGAAAATATATTTGAAATTGCTTTTAAATACCGTTTATGTATTAAAAACTTATTTTTTCAGATGGGTTATTAATTTTGGCGGTTATTGATTAGTTAATAGTTATGATAAACTTAGTTTAATTAGTTTTTGAAAAATAAGATCCATATCTCTTGCCTTCCCGTTGCGGGAATTGAAAATCCTTATCAGTTTTTAATGATGCAGGGATTACAAACTGATAAGCGGCTACTTGTAAGAAATGGAATTAATGATCGTTTTTTTGGAATTTTAAAAACAGCAATAAAGCAGAAACCTGATTATATTCATTTCGATTGGGAAACTTCTTATTATTACAGAAGGAGTTTATGGATGACATTAATTAATGTGCCGTTCTTTATCATCCAAGTGTATATTGCCCGTTATATTTTTAATTGTAAGTTAGTATGGACGCCTCATAATATCATTCCACATGATTCTAAATATTTGAGAATTCATAAATTTTGCAGAAATTTCTTTGCACATAATATGAAATGGATTCGTCTTTTTTCTGAGCTAAGTATAGAAGCAGCAGCACGTGAGCTGAAGTGTGATATTAATAAATTCAAAATAATCCCGGAGGGTTCTTATGTTGGATATTATCCTGATAAAATTGGTCGTTGTGATGCAAGGAAGTTATTGAGTATTGATGAGGATAAATTGGTACTGCTATATACCGGGCTTATTAAGCCATATAAAGGAGTAGACGATCTTATCATCTGTTTTAAAAAATGTTTTTCCGATAATGCTATTTTAATCATTGCAGGTAGTATTATGGATCCCGGTTATCGTAATACAATAAAAGAAATGATTAGTGAAAATATAGTGCTGATTGACCGTTTCATAGATAATGACGAATTGCAAATCTATTTTAATGCTGCAGATATTGTTACGCTGCCTTTTAAGCAAATTGAAAATTCAGGCTCTGCTATTCTCGCTATGGGTTTTAAAAAAGCGGTCATCGCTCCGGCAATGGGCGTATTAACAGAAAGATTAAGAAATCAGACTGAGTTATTATATAAAGAATCAATGGAAGATTCGTTTACAATTTTAAAAGGGATGTCTTCCGCTAAATTACTTGAGATTGGAGAAAATAATTTCAGGGAATTGGATAAATATAAGTGGAGTGATTTTACCGAAGCATTTTGAAGCCCCGCCTGATCTCTTCCAATCGAGTTCTTCGGACAACCAACATCAAAAATGAAACTGTTTTAGCAGCAAACCATATCAAAGAAAATTCCACTGACCCAACTTTATAAAAAGAATATCTTAGACGGAGTTATGAATCTTAACAAATATCAACTTAAAGCAGGACAGGAACTTTTGAGTTACGAATTTATTAGTGAAGGGCCAAAAGGATTAATTCGGAAACGTATTCAGTTCACACTCGTTAACCGGAATCAGGTTTATAATCTTGCTTTTGGTGACAAAGACCCTGTGTCTGGCGAAATTGATGATTTAGTGGTAAGTAATAATAGTGATAGCGAAAAAGTTCTTGCCACAGTTGTCGGAGCTGTATATGCGTTTTGCGATCGTCATCCAAAGGCATGGATTTACGCATCAGGCAGTACGAGTGCCCGGACAAGGCTTTATAAGATGGGCATAACAAAATACTACGAAGAAATTAAAGATGACTTTGATATTTTTGGACAGGTTGGCGAAGATTGGGAAACATTTGAGAAAGGCAAAGATTACATCGCGTTTCTTGCACAACAGAAAACTACTTAAATTTGCGATATGAAAACAATAGAAGAATTGAAAGGTAGCAAAGTGCCAATCGTTATCATTGATAAAAAGTTGGATAAGTTGGATGACATTGTGCTTTTTCCTGAGAAAGTAGAAAAAGCCAGGAAGACTATTTCTAAAACCGGACTGCCCAAAAAATATCCACAAAACCACTAACAGAATTTTACAATTGCGGAGAGATTGTTATCGTCTCACTAAATTTTTGCTCATAAATTTATGCATTGGCTATCTGTTACATGGGGCAAAAAACCGCAGCGTTCTTTTCGTGCATTTTCTTTGCGTTCGTTGCGGGAAATATCAAAGTTGGTTCACGCGACGAGCACAACGATTACGCAGCGAGCGCAACGTGAAAGAGACCCGCAGCGTTCTTTGCGTGTATTTTCTTTGCGGACGCTGCGAGAAAACCTCTTTTAATTTTTCATGAAAATATTATCAATATTTGGTACCCGTCCCGAGGCGATTAAAATGGCGATGTTGTGCCGTAAATTATCAGAAACTGAAGGGATCGAACATAAAGTTTGCGTAACAGCACAGCATCGGCAAATGCTTGACCAGGTTCTGGATTTCTTTGAAATAAAACCTGATTTTGATCTCGATATTATGAAAGCAGGCCAGGATCTTACGGATATCACCTGCGAAGTATTAAAGGGGTTAAAGGAACTTTTTAAATCATATCACCCGGATATGATTTTGGCGCATGGAGATACTACCACTTGTATGGCTGCAAGTTTAGCTGCTTTTTATGCAGGAATAAAAGTGGGACATGTAGAGGCAGGATTAAGAACTGGTAATTTACAATCTCCTTTTCCTGAAGAAGCCAACAGGGAATTGGTAAGTAAGCTGGCAGATCTTAATTTTTCTGCAACCGAAGTCAATAAACAGAATTTGTTGAATGAAGGAATCAAGCCAGAAAAAATTATTGTAACCGGAAATACCGTGATTGATTCTTTGTTGTATGCAAAGGATAAAATGAATTCTTTTAGCGAAGAAGTAACGGATTCATTGGTAAGGAACATTTTTGGAAAACATCATCCACGCATCATTCTAGTAACAGGACACCGGAGAGAAAACTTTGGTGATGGATTCATTAATATTTGCAGGGCCTTAAAAGAGATCGCACAAAAACATCCTGAAGTAGAAATAGTGTATCCCGTTCATCTGAACCCCAAAGTACAGAAACCAGTAAACAAAGTTTTAAACGGGATTTCTAATGTTCATTTGATAAAGCCATTAAGTTACCCTGATTTTGTGTTTGCGATGAAAAAATCCTTTTTTCTGCTAACAGATTCCGGCGGCATACAAGAAGAAGCGCCTGGCCTCGGTAAACCGGTGTTGGTAATGCGCGATACCACCGAACGCCCGGAAGCGATTGATGCGGGTACAGCAAAATTAGTGGGCGCCAATTATGATAAAATTACACAGGGGATAGAAAGCCTTTTGACTGATGAAGAGGAATATAACCGGATGGCAAGAGCGCATAATCCTTATGGGGATGGTAAGGCGGTGGAAAGGATAATAGATTTTTTGCAATCCACGGCAAAAGGATTTTAATCTGATGGATTTTTTTCATTTAATATGTTGAAAATAAAATGTGTTTTAAGAATTTCATAAGCTAATACTCATAAATTTATAATTACTTGCAAAATGGGAAAAATTAAAAAGCTTTTTGAAAAAAAACGCGTAAGGATTGTTTCGTTCCTGATCTTATTTTTTGCAATAGGTTTTCTTTTTCTTCCAGACAGGGGGCAATCGCCTGTTTACAGCCTCCAATATTTTTCCGGGATTGATTATATCAAAATAGGAAAAGGCTGGTTCTTTGATGCTTCCCTTATTAATGATTTCAAAAACATTCACGGATGGGGAATTTATCTTTATAAGTTTAAGAGCATTCATCCTGATGTAATCCCTTATTCAATTAACAATACGGGACTGGTATATATTACCTGGTTGTTAAGTAAGATTTTTTTCTTCATTGGTCCCATTGGCGCTTTATTATTGGGCCAGATAATTTTACATATTTTAATTACAATCTATACTGCGGAAAAGGTATTAACCAAAAATAGCAGGTTATTGTTTTATTTCTTTTATGGAGTAAACCCCATAGTAATTAAAATGGTAGTGTTCCCTTATTATTATTTCTGGGCTTTTATCCCCAGCCTGGTGTTTATTATCATTTCAGAAAAAAGCTCTTTTAAACCCAATATTTTTTTCCAGTTTTTAATAGCAATATTGCTTGTTATCGCTTTCGGAACAAGAAGTACAGTCATCTTTACTATCCTGCTTATATTTTTATTCATCTTAATTCAGAAGAGGATAAAATTTTTTATACCACTAATAGTTTCTTTTGTTTTAATTTTCTTTTTATATAATAAATATTTTTCGTTTTCTAAAAATTATCATCCCTGGCATACTGCATATATAGGCCTTGGAGCTTATCCTAATCCTTACGGAATAAAAATTGCAAGTGATGACGAAGGAACTGATTATTTTTATTCTGTTACAGGGAAACAGTTAAGTAATTCCATTAAAGGGAATTATTATGACGAAAATAACCTGAAAGAATATAATAAAGTATTAAAAGGAAGAGACTTTTATATTCTAAAAAGCAATCCTTATATTTTTATCCGGAATGGGATTTTAAATTATTTACAGTCTTTTACATTTGGAACTATTGTCAACAGGGGATATTATATTAATTATCTTCTTTCATTGATTGGTTTTATGGTACTGATATTTTTTGTTTTTAAGAAAGAATTTTGGGGTATCCTTGCCATATCTTCAACTACCTTAAGTTTTTGTTTATTTTACCCGCCTATTATTGCTTATATGTTTGGAGGGATATTTTTTGTAGCCTTTTATTTGGCTAAACATGTTCCAGATTTATTTCGATCAAGACTTTTGCAGCAGAATAATGTTTGAATTTGAAGGAAATCTTAGCCTGATAAAAATTACTCTTTTACATTGATGCAAATGAATTTTTACTGATAATTAAAAAGATTAAATTTTTTTAAATGAACAATCAACTGCCTGCATTAGGAATTGTTTTGCCATGCTTTAATGAAGAAGAAATTTTATTAAAGACTGACAAAAAAATTGGGGAACTTGTAAATAAAATGATTTCTAACGGCTTAATATCCGGAGAGAGTGTTATTGTTTATGTGGATGATGGGAGTACGGATAAAACCTGGGGATTAATAGAAGATTTAAATGGAATGAATGAAAACAGGATTGGTATAAAACTCTCAAGAAATTTCGGACACCAGGCAGCTTTATTGGGAGGGATAGCCAGTACCTATCAGAATGTAGATTGTGTGATCACTATTGATGCAGATTTGCAGGATGATATTTCAGTAATTGAGCAGATGGTAATAAATTTTACCTACGGTTTTGAAATTGTATATGGTGTGCGAAAAAAGAGAACAACAGATTCGTATTTCAAAAGAAAAACAGCTAAAGTGTTTTACGGCTTAATGAAAATGATGGGAGCTGATATCATTGAAGATCATGCTGACTTCAGATTGGCAAGCCGGAGAGTGTGTGAAAATCTTTTTTCTTTTGGAGAAGTTAATCTTTTTCTGAGAGGAATTTTTCCACTTATTGGCTTTAACAATACACTTGTTTATTATGATCGTCTTGAACGTACCGATGGAGAAACAAAATATCCATTAAAGAAGATGGTTGCATTTGCGTGGGATGGGATCACGTCATTTAGTGTTAAACCATTGCATTTCGTAAGTTTAATCGGGATGTTTATTTTTATTGTTAGTGTTATTTTGGCATTTTATTCATTAATCTCCTATTTCTATCTGGGTACAGTTCCAGGTTGGACATCAATCACCCTCCCTATTTATTTTCTAGGTGGAGTACAAATATTATGTATAGGAATTATTGGAGAATATTTAGGTAAGATATACCAGGAAGTAAAAGCAAGACCCAGGTTTATTATTGAAAAGGTACTTTCAAAACACAATAAAACCAATTGATTGTAACGAGCGTTCTCGTAAAAGAATATGAAACCAATATCTGTGAGGGTTAGAAGTTTTAATTATAAAGAATACATTAAGAGGAATAAAACCCTGCTTGGAAAATATATTTTTTCGGGTATATCAAGTATGGTGCTTGAATTATTTTTATTTTATGTATTAATTCATTCAGTTTATTTGAAACCTGTTTTATCAAGTAATGTCTCATTATTGCTTGCAGGCATTTTTAATTACTGCCTCAGCAGATATTGGGTATTTGAAAAAACGAGCAACCTGCGAAGAGAAATTATTTTATTTGCTGTTATTTTCTTTGTTTCCCTTTTTATCAATAATGCTATTTTTATTTTTTCAATGCATGTTCTTAAATTGAGTCCAATGTTGTCGAAATGCATGGCAATAATCGTTTCCACAGGTTTCAATTATCTGACAAAAAAATATCTTGTATTCAGAGAGTTTTCTCTGTCATGAGTTTTAAATAAGAAAAATCTTATGGAGAATACTTTGGACAGCAAACAGACAAATATTGAAGATTCCTATTTTCCATAATTATTTTTATTGATTGAATTGCAAAGTATTCCAACCGTAATCTAACTATTGGCTTCAGTGATTTAAGAATTAATAAAGAAAGTTGCTTTAGTGTTTCTTTTGAAAAAACATTTTGGTTCTTCGTCAATATTAGTGGAAATTAGATTTGAAAATAACCATTCTTTAAAGCAGCAGATTGTGAAGAATTTCGGAAAGGATCCCCAAAATTCTTCGAAATGACACGTACTCGTAATGTTTCGAATTCAATTAAAAAAGAGGAAAACCCAATATTTCTCCAATTGATTTATATTGGAAAATATTTTCTAATAGTTACCTTATACTGGAAAATATTTGTTAGTTTGACTGTTTATTACTGATATAATGGAAAATATTTTACCGATACATCTTCAGGAAGTGATTTTTTCATCGGGAAGTTCCAAATTAAGTAAACAAATTTCCCAATTGGAGAAAGCAGGGAAGGTCAGGAAGATTGCTGCCCGTATATATTCGTCCAATTTTACTGATAATCCAGAGGCCATTATCAGGAGAAATCTTTTTACTATCATAGGCAAATTGTATCCGGGATCTCTACTCAGCCACCGGTCTGCTTTGGAGTTTAAGCCAACCTCTGCAAAGCATATTTTTCTCACTTATTCTTATACAAAAAGGATAAACCTGCCTGGAGTTACACTTCGCTTTATGGAAGGACATGGGCCGGTAGAAGGTGATAACCTTTTTTCGGGAGGGCTTTATACATCGCAAATGGAAAGAGCATTGCTTGAAAATATGCAGGTATCACGCCAGTCGCTCCCTGAGTCAAAGACGTTATCCCTTCCGGAAATTGAAGATCATCTGGAAAAAGTAATCAGGTCAAAGGGGGAAGCCGGATTAAATGAATTGAGAGATAAAGCAAATGCATTAGCTCAAAAACTGAATATGCAAACTGAGTTTGAAAAGCTGAACAAACTCATCAGTGCCCTTCTACATACAAAGCCTTCCAAGATATTATCCTCGCCTCTTGCTGTAGCGAGGGCATTCGGTAATCCTTATGACCCAGGTAGGTTGTCGCTGTTTGAAAAACTTTTTATTGAACTAAAACAAAAGCAATTTAAAGACCTGCCTGAAAAAAATATAACAAATAAATCATTCAGGAACTTTGCATTTTTTGAAGCTTATTTTTCCAACTACATTGAAGGAACAGAATTTGAACTGGAAGAAGCCAAAAAAATAATTGAAACAGAAACACCAATGCCCAATCGCGATGAAGATTCTCATGATATATTGGGGACCTATAAACTTGTAAGCAACAAGGAGGAAATGAATATTACGCCTGACCAGCCCAAAGATCTGCTGGAAATACTTTTGTATAGGCATCAAATTTTAATGAGTGCCAGAGTTTCAAAAAAGCCCGGACAGTTTAAAGACAAAAACAACAGGGCAGGCGATACGCATTTTGTTGACCACACAATAGTGAAAGGAACAATAATCAAAGGTTTTGATTATTATCAGGCACTTACGGCTCCCTTTGCCAAAGCTGCATACATGATGTTTTTGATTAGTGAAGTGCATCCTTTTCTTGATGGCAATGGAAGAATAGCAAGGGTAATGATGAATGCGGAACTTGTAAAGCAAGGGCAATCAAAAATTATTATTCCAACGGTCTATCGTGACGATTATATGCTTGCGCTGCGCCGGCTTACAAGACAGATGGATCCGTCGGCGTATATAAAAATGTTGCGGAGAGCTTATGAATTTAGTTCAACAATTGCAGGTGAGAATATGGATGTAATGGAAAGAAAATTGGAAGTATCTAATGCCTTTAAAGAACAGGATAAGGCGAGGCTTAAAATTATTGATAATAAAAGCTAAGAAATATAAAAAAGTTGAAAAATATTTTGCATTCCTATTAATAGAGACTGCATTTGTACAATATTAATTTATGCCCAATAGATCTGATACCATATTATTTGTCTCCACTAATGACGGCAGTGATATGAGGATCAATAAAGAAGTAAAGTCTTTGCAAAAGTATTGTGAAGTTATTTTTTTTGGTGTAGGCGATCATTCAAAATGCTATGTAGCTCCATTTTGCAAAGAAGTGATTTTAGTAAAAGGCAAAAGGAATTCAGTACCGGTATTGGCCAAACAGGTTTTGATTTTTATAAAACTTTTGTTTACAAAAAAAATAGAAAGTATTCATATCATCAATGAACAATTGTACATTTTTTTTTACCCGTTCCTGTTTTTTAAACACACTGTATTAGATCTTTTTGATTCTATTTTTTTGAGAGAGAACAAGAGCGGAGAAAAAATGAACCGGATAAAACGATTATTATACTGGCCCGCAAATAAAATATTAGTTACCGATGAAAACCGATATAACTTAATGCCTGTATCCATCCAGCCGAAATGTATAGTATTACCCAACTATCCTGAATATATTGAATTTAAAAATGAAAAAGAAAAGTCTGGAGAGCTCCGCATTCTTTATAATGGCTGGATGGGATTAAACAGGGGAACAGAAATAGTAGAAGGCTTATTGAAAACGAATCTTCCTTTGAAAATTTATATGGCAGGATGGTTCAGCGATGAATATACACGTAACCTTGTAAAAGAGCATCCGACAAAAATTGAATTTTTAGGTGTAATCCCTCAACAATCTGCATTGGAATTGGCGCAAAGAAAAGCTGATTATATACTTTGCGTATATGCGCCGATTAATGAAAATAATATTAATGCTTCGCCCAATAAAGTGTATGATGCTATACAAACAGAAACGCCGCTTATTATTAATGCCGAAGTAAAGATCAGTGATTGGGTAAAGCAAAAAAGAATTGGTTTTATCCTCCTTCAATATAATGTTACTGATTACTCCAGTTTATATAACAATCTTCAAGCGGCAAAAAACACATTCAGCTTTAATAGCGAATTAAAACATGCTTATACCTGGGAAAGTATGGAAGGAAATCTTTTAAAAGCGCATCAACTCAATTGAAAGTTTTATTCTGTACCAATGCTTTTGAGAAGATAAGTAATGGACCTGCAAAGTTTGCCCATTTACTTTTAGAAGAAAGTGTAAATGCAGATTTTGAAATCAAAATCCTTACAGAGGATATCCCTTCAGGAAATCTATCTGTTTATAAATTGGAACTTAATATTCACGGGTCATTCAAATTCTTTGGTCAATTTATCAGGATGTGGAAATACCACAGAGCTGCAATGAAAATCAGGAAAGAATTTGAATTTGATGTGTTGGTTTATAATAATGCTATGATTGGATTATTAAGTTCTGTCTTTTTTAAAAGGACAGTTGGACTGATCAATGATTACAGTAATGCAGACAATTCTTTGTTTGCTGTGTTGAAAAAGAAAGCAACTTTTAACAAACGTGTACTTTTCCATTATGTTGAATATATAACCTGTCATTTATCGCGATGTATTATTGTGAATTCAGATTATTTAAAAAATCAATTGCAGCAACATTATCATTGTAAACCATCACTTTTTAAAGTTTTACACAAAGGGATAGAAAATCATTTAATTACTTATGACAGAAAGGAGGCTTTGCATAAAAAAAATATTGGTTCTATACTTTTTGTAAAAACGGATTTTGTTCTGGGTGGTTTATATACTTTAATTGAAGCATTGAAAAACATTGACAGAAAAGTTTCTTTATCAATTATCGGGCCTGCCTTACCACATCATGAAATGCTGAAAGGAATACTGGAGAAAGCGCATATTCCGTATGAGTTATTTGATTATCTGCCACCGGAAAAAGTGTATGAAAAGATGCAGCAATCAGAAATATTTTGTGTTCCTTCAAAACGGGAAGCTTTCGGTGTTGCTAATATAGAGGCAATGGCAATGGGATGCAAAATAGTAAGTACTAATATTGGAGGTATTCCCCAAGCAGTTGGCGGAGACCGTTTTGCCTGGCTGGTAGATCCTAACAATTCAATTGCACTAAGAAATGCATTAACAGAAGCATTGGATACTTCCATAGAAAATAAAACAGATGATATTACCAAACACCTGAATAACTTTTCATCAATAAAAATTGTGACAAAGTTTAAGAAAATTCTTGCAGCATGTTTATAGAAAAATCAGAAACGAAACTACATGCATTGATCAGAGATCCTGTAGCCCGTTTATTATTCTTAAATGGCTTCTTTGTAATTTTTGCCTATGCTGCCTACAATCTAACAGGTGGGGCTGCAACAGGTTCCGTAAGGATTTTTAAAAATATTTTTTTATTTTTTTCCCTTACATACATGATTGCGACAAACAGGATAATGAATCCCGGTCGTATTTTTGACTCGGGTTTTGTGCCGGTAATATTTGGAGTACTTATTTTTTATGTTTCTATAGGTACGGGAAGTGCTATTGATTCTTTTGGACGGTCGCTAACTTTTTTTATACCTTTTATTTATGTTTATCTTTCGCTTACCTATATCATCGCAAATTTTGGTATTCAGCTTACCTTAAAAGGATTTCATTATGGTGTATTGGTGATTTATAGCATACCTCTATTTATCTATATTATTTCCGGCGGCAAAATTACAGATACGAATATTTATGTACAGAATAAAAATGACCAGGTATTTACTGCCAATAATTATGGATGGTCGGCCACACTTTATATACTATCAATCTTATTTGTATGGAAAGATGTCAAATTAACAAAAATAAGCAAGGTGTTTTTTGGAGTCTTCCTGCCTGTTGCTATTCTACTTTTTTTTACTTCAGCTAATAGAACTTCCTGGCTTTCTATGGCTGTTGCTATGATTCCCTTTTTTTTTAGTTTTAAGGCAATGCATTTGAAATACAAGATTTCTATTGTGTTGATTATGTTAGGCTTTATAAGTGTCCTGTTGTCTAACCCTAATTCTTCCTTGAACTTTGCAAAAGAAAAATCAAATAAACAGGAACAGGTTGGAGAAGAAAGATTTATAGTTGCGGGAATAGGGAGGGATTATTTTAATAAAGAGCCTACCTTATGGATAACAGGAGTTGGAATGTTTAATTTCAGTTCTATACTAGAAAATAAATCAAACCTTGGGAACTTTCACAATTCTTACTATGATATTTTGTTTGGTGTTGGGATTCCACTGTTCCTTTTATTTCTCAGTTTTATGGTTTTTAAACCTATTGTTAGATATATAAGGTATTACTCTAAATATACTCTTTTGATAGCTCCTTTAATGATCATTCCTTTTTTTGAAAGTAATTTAACAGGTGGCCAATTTCTTTTCTTTCCCTGGTTCACCTTTATGTTATTATTGAACGCAAAAACAAAGTTCTGGAATAGAGAGACTTTTAATGCGAGTATAAAAAAACGGGGAATTGTTGCTGATACAGATACTGTGGATATTGAAGCCGATAATCCGGTACTTTAGAATGAGTGGATGTAATATTGGACTATCACAGTTCAGAAGGTATGCTCAGTTTTTGTAATACACCAGACTTCCTCTAAACGGGATAACTTGAAATGTGTTAATATCGTTTGTTATGATAAACAATATTTGTTATTTTTGTAGTGGATAACAAACAAAATGGAAGAATTATTTGAAAAATATCTGCAAAAATTAAACTATACTTCAACTGATTTTACAAGAAGTATAATGAATACGATAAATTGGAGTGCAAGACTAATAGGAATTAAAGGTGCCAGAGGCGTAGGAAAAACAACTCTTTTATTACAATACATAAAAATAAGCCTTAATGCTGAACCGGAAAGTTCCATACTATATGCCAGTTTGGATAATATATGGTTTAGCAAGCACACCTTATATGATTTGGTAGATACTTTTGTAAAGAGAGGTGGTCGATATCTTTTTTTGGATGAGGTTCATAAGTACAGAAATTGGTCGCAGGAACTTAAAAATATCTATGATGATTTCCCCGAACTCAAAGTGGTATTTACAGGGTCTTCTTTATTAGAGATATTAAATGCAAGGGCAGATCTAAGCCGAAGGGCGATAATCTACCACATGCAGGGATTGTCATACAGGGAATATCTGAGTATAGAATCAAAAATATATTTCGACCCTCTTTCTTTAACCGATATTTTAGAAAACCATATTTCTTTAACAACTGAAATTAGTATAAAAGTAAAACCCCTACAATATTTCTCCGCTTATTTGAACCATGGTTATTATCCTTTTTATAAAGAACTCCCTGAGTTGTATTTCGTGCGTTTGGAAGAAGTTATTAATATGATGCTTGAAATTGAATTGCCTCTTCTCAGGGGTGTAGATTTAGCTTATGTTACTAAAATAAAGCAATTGCTATTGGTCATTTCTGAATCAGCTCCGTTTGTTCCAAATGTGAGTAAATTGAGCGATAAAATGATAATTAACAGGGGAACCTTACTTTTATACCTCCATTATTTGGAAGAAATTGGATTAACCAATAATTTGTTTAGGAACGCCGGCGGGATTAGTAAATTACAAAAACCTTCTAAGATATTTTTAGAAAATACTAACTTAATTTATGCCTTGGCACCGGAACACGCGAATACCGGTAATGTAAGAGAAACGTTTTTTGCTAACCAGGTAGGGTATCACAATAAAATAACTTTTATAGAACAAACTGATTTTTTGGTGAACGAAAAGTATGTTTTTGAAATTGGTGGGAAAGATAAAAATACAAGCCAAATAAAAGATTTAAAAAATGCTTTTA
This sequence comes from Hanamia sp., assembly GCA_036509335.1. Classification (GTDB taxonomy): domain Bacteria; phylum Bacteroidota; class Bacteroidia; order Chitinophagales; family Chitinophagaceae; genus Ginsengibacter. Next base: position 106,728 of record DATCFT010000025.1, on the reverse strand, counting down.
TTGCGGCGGATGATATTGAATATGGCTTCAAAAATAAAATTCCTTTATGGTTGTTTGGATTTATGTATTAAAATAAAATCCGGAACGAATTTTACAGGTGCTTTGCACAATTACCACTCTAAAAAACGAGTACCATACAAATTTTTAGAAAGTGTTAATGTATTCAGGTATTGAAACTGCACAAATTGATGAAAATGATTGTTATTGCATTTATAATTAAGATAGCCAATGCAAGGGGGTAGCCAATGAATCATTGAGTCAGCTATTTGTAGCCAAAAAATATTTATTTAAAAATACAATTTATCTATTGAAACAAATAATCCAATCCTTTAAAACGGGTGAAACAATCTTAGAAGATATTCCTGCGCCGCAGGTGAGTAGGGGGTGTGTATTAATACAAACCACGCGAAGCCTTGTATCTCTTGGGACAGAACGGATGTTGGTAGAATTCGGTAAAAGTAATTTAATTCAAAAGGCGCGACAGCAACCTGATAGGGTAAAACAGGTTTTAGACAAAATAAAAACCGATGGGTTAGTGCCAACGTTGGAAGCAGTCTTTAATAAATTGGGACAACCATTACCGTTAGGTTATTGCAATGTTGGAAAAGTAATTGAAGTAGGTGAAGGAGTTACGGATTTTAAAATTGGCGATAGAGTTTCTTCTAATGGCCAACATGCAGAGTATGTAAACATACAACAGAATTTAGTAGCGCATATACCCGATAATGTTTCTGATGAAGAAGCTGCTTTTACTGTAATTGGATCTATTGGTTTGCAAGGTATAAGGCTATGTAATCCTACGCTTGGGGAAACTATTGTAGTAACCGGTTTAGGTTTGATTGGTTTATTAACTGCAGAATTATTGATCGCGAATGGTTGTCGGGTAATAGGGATAGATATTGATGCGCACAAAATAGAAATAGCAGCAAAAAAAGGGATCATAGGTATCAATCCAAAAAATGGTACGGATGCCGTAAAATTGGTGAATGAGCTTACACACGGAGTGGGAGCAGATGGTGTTATCATTACTGCATCGGCAAAAGGAGATGATATTATTTCACAGGCTGCGCAAATGAGCCGTAAACGGGGAAGAATAATTTTAGTAGGCGTAGTAGGATTAAATATCAGCCGTGCGGAATTTTATGAAAAGGAATTGAGTTTCCAGGTTTCTTGTTCTTACGGCCCGGGGCGGTATGATGAAAATTATGAGCAGAGAGGACAGGATTACCCTTTGCCCTTTGTGCGCTGGACGGAGAAAAGAAATTTTGAAACGATTTTACAATCCATTTCTACCGGCAAGTTAGAAGTGAAATCGTTGATTACCGAATTGGTCCCCTTAGCTGATTATAAAAACATTTATGATAACATCAGCAATAAAAGTTCCATTGCTTCTTTGTTAGTTTATCCTGAAGAATCCGATAACAGTTCTGTGATTCAAATTTCATCAGCATCATTTCAAAGTACAAAAGGTGGCTTTGGAATTATTGGTGCCGGAAATTTTACTGCGATGACCATGTTGCCTGCTTTGAAAAAAGCAAAAGCACCATTAATCTCTATTGCAAGCGCAAAAGGAGTTTCAGGAACATCGTTGGCAAAAAAGTATTCCATTACAAAAAGCACCACGGATTATAAGCAGGTGATTCATGATCCGGAAGTATCGCTTGTAATGATTACAACGAGGCACAATCTTCATGCATCAATGGTAATAGAATGTCTGCAAAATAAAAAGCAAGTTTTTGTAGAAAAACCTTTGGCGCTTAACGAAGAAGAATTAAATGAGATAATAAAGAATTATGATGGGAGTACTACATTAACTGTCGGATTTAACCGCAGGTTTTCTCCGCATATTCAAAAGATGAAACAATTGCTGGGTACTGCACCAATGAATGTGATAGCTACTATGAATGCAGGAAATATTCCAACTAATGTTTGGGTACACGATATGAAAGTAGGAGGCGGAAGAATCATTGGAGAGGCTTGTCATTTTATAGATTTGATTGGCTTTCTCACAGGCAGTAAAGTAAAATCGGTTTGTATGAATGCGATGGGAAATAATCCTGCAGAAAATACGGATGACGCTTCTATGCTTTTGAAATATGAAAATGGAAGTACGGGCGTTATCAATTATTTTTCAAATGGATCCAAAGCTTATTCAAAAGAAAGAGTAGAAGTCTATTCGCAGGACAGGACTTTGGTGATGGATAATTACAGGGTTACAACCGGCTATGGATTTAAAGGATTTTCTCATTTGAAGACCAAATTGGATAAGGGGCATAATGCCCAGTTTAAATTATTGATCGAAAGTATTTCAAATGGTGGATCCTCTTTGATTCCTTTTGATGAATTGGTGAATACAACGATGGCGAGTTTTGCAGCGATTGAGAGTTTGAAGGAGAGGGGATGGGTGGATTTGTAGATTGGAGATTGCTTCGTCGTGCCTCCTCGCAATGACATTCTTAACGTCATTGCGAGGAGCCTCATTAATTTTTATTCATTACTAAGATGCTGATGGCGACGCGGCAATCTCATGAGTTGAAAGTGTAAACATTAACGTGTGAAGAAATACTTTCTTCCAATAGATGAGATTGGCCGCCTGCTGCGCTATTCGGGCAGGCTTCGGCGCATGAAGTTAATTATAATTTGAAGTTTGTTTATGCGCCTTGCAATGACGATAAAAAAGTAAGTATGAAAATAGATTTAATAGCCGGGGCACGTCCCAACTTTATGAAGATTGCTCCCATTATTGAAGTAATAGAAAAAGCTGCTAAGGAAGGAAAAGACATTAGCTATCGTTTGGTGCATACCGGCCAGCATTATGATAAGAAAATGAGTGGTAATTTTTTTGAAGAACTGGGAATCCCTGATCCACACATTAATCTTGAATCGGGTAGCGGTACACAAGCTGAACAAACGGCAACTATCATGACCCGGTATGAAAAAGTATTGATGGAAGAGAGGCCCGACCTGGTTTTGGTAGTAGGCGATGTTACTTCTACTATGGCTTGTTCTATTACTGCGAAGAAATTGAACAACATAAAAGTAGCCCATGTAGAAGGAGGGATCCGTTCGGGCGATCTTACTATGCCAGAAGAAATAAACAGAATGGTGACGGACGCCATTACAGATTATTTTTTTACCACTTCAGAAACTGCAAACGAAAATTTGAGAAACGCTGGAATAAATAATAATCAGATATTTTTTGTAGGAAATACCATGATTGATACTTTATTGAAAAACCGTTCCCGGTTTATAAAACCCCCGGTTTGGGATGTCCTGAAATTAGAAACCGGAAAATATATTGTGATGACCTTGCATCGTCCGGCCAATGTGGACGAGGAAGGGAAATTAAAAGATCTGATGCAAGAGATCATTATTAACAGCCACGGATTACCCTTAGTATTTCCGGTACACCCAAGAACCGCTAAAATATTGGAACACCTTGGAGTTGCAGATCCCCAATTACATACGATTGAACCATTGGGCTATCTTGAATTTAATTATCTCGTAGAGCATGCCAAAGCGGTAGTTACCGATTCCGGAGGCATTACAGAAGAAACCACGGTAATGGGTATTCCCTGTATGACATTAAGAGATAATACCGAACGGCCGGAGACAATCACAATGGGTACTAACGAATTATTAGGGACTAATCCACGGGCTATAAAGCCTGCCATGGATAAATTATTTTCAGGTGAATGGAAGCATGGAAGTATTCCTGAATTATGGGATGGGAATACGGCGAGAAGGATAGTAGAGCATTTATTGAATTTGAAAATTGAATGAGTTAGACTTGAATTTGTTTATATAGAAAGTATTTTTGCAAAGCAAGTTATTTAATTATAAATTTGTTAATTATTTTTTAAAACATAAATTTTATTTCTCAGATGGGTGTTTAGTAGTTTAAGCTCTTTCCTAAAATAAATATATATTTTTAAATCATCTTCATTATTCTCATTGTAAATTAAAACCCCCCTTATGAAAAAACAATTTTACTCTCAAAAGTTTTCTTTAATATCAGGTGAAATTTCTGCTAATAAGAAATTTAAGGGTTGGCCAATAGCCTTTATCACTTTACTCATTTCGCTTTTTAGTTTAAATGGTATTGCTCAAACGATTAGTAACGTAGGAATATCAACTGCTGCTGTTTGCCCCGGTTCTACGGTTTCAATTAGTTTTACTGTAACTAATGGAACTAGTCCTGCTCAAACATTTACTACTTCAACAAACTATACGCTTTATGCAAGTAACAGTTCAGGCACAGGATTTACGTCAGTGTTTTCTTCCACATCCGCTACTGCTCCTGCCCCAGGTGCAGGGAATTCCGCAGTCATTACATTGAGTAATTTAACTACTCCTGCATCATTCCCTCTTGGTACAGGATACAAAGTTTCTATTAGTTCTGATGTACCCAATATTCCTTCAAATTCTGGCACTAATGTATCTGCTCCTTTTGCCATCATTAGTAATCCTACAATAAGCTATTCCAAGGTATTTGCCAGTTGCCAGGGAAATGATGGGTCAATTAATGTAACGGCCAGTGGTGGAACTTCACCATATACTTTTACATGGACAGGTTACCCGACAGATGGTAGTTATTCAGGAAGTACTCCGGCAATTACAAATTTACCAGTTGGTGATTATACTATAGTAGTTAAAGATAATAATGCGTGCACTGCTACTGTTTTGGGTATTGCCATTAAGCAGGCACCACCAGTTTCTGTAGGGATAAGTGAAAATATCCCCACTTGTGCTGGGAATGATGGTTCTATAAGCGCTTTTAGAATTGGCGGAGTTTATGATGGAATTAATCCAATACAATATAATATTAATGGTGGGGCATATCAAACATCTGGTATATTTAATGGGTTAACTGCAGGTAATTATACTGTAACTGCGAAGGATTCAAAAGGATGTATTGGATCCATTTCTGTTAATCTGCCAATAGATACACGGCCAGCACCTTCGGTTGGATACCAAATTACCGAACCAGGATGTGCAGGTAATGACGGGACAATTACGGCATATAGGGTTGGAGGGGTTTACGATGGAATACATCCGATCCAATTAAATATTGATGGTGGTGCATATCAAACGGTGGATGCAGCCAGTCCTTTATCTTTATTTAGTGGTTTATCTGCCGGAACTCACACTGTAACCGTAAAAGATTCAAGAGGCTGCACCGGAAGTGCAGCAATAGTTTTAACTCAAGCAGCGCCACTTGTATTTACTCCCAATGGCTATAATACGAATGTAAGCGCTTGTGGAGGTGGAAGTGATGGTTCTATCGTAGCAACTGTTTCCGGTGGTGTGCCCCCCTATACTTATTCATTGAATACGGGTGTTCACGAAGTTTCTTCGTTACAAACTTTTGGATTTACCGGACTTCTACCAAATACACCATATACAGTAACCGTAACAGATACTAAAGGATGTGGTATCTTAAAAAGTGTAACCCTTTCCCAAGAATCTGCACCAATAGCTTCTGTAAATTATACTGGAAATGTAACTTGTATAGGTGGTAATGACGGGTTTATAACTTCATGGCAATCTGGTGGTGTTCCGGGATATATGTATAGTAGTAATGGTGGTACGACTTACCAGGATAGTTATAGATTTTTAAATCTGGTTGCTGGAACCTATAATGTAGTTGTAAAAGATTCCAAAGGATGTTCAAGTGCTCCGGTACCGGTAACTATTGCAGATGGAACAGTTGCTTGCACACAGGGAAGAATGGGAGGTAATACAACTGACAATAATTCGAATCGGGTAGGAAACGCTGTGGAGGAGATTAACCCACTTTCTAAAACAGCGTTAAATACCGCATTAAGCATACAAGCATATCCAAATCCTTCAGCTCCCTCATCTGATTTTACCTTAGATGTTCATGGCAATAGTACTGACCAGGTTTTGATATTTGTAACAGATGTGTTAGGAAGGAAATGCTACCAGGCCCAGGGAAATTCTAACCAACAATATAAATTAGGCAGCAATCTTAGACCAGGTATCTATTTTGTACAGGTATTACAAGGAGATAATGTTCAAACAATCAAAATTGTTAAAGAATAATATTAAAAAGGTATGTGATTAAAGGCCACCCAGAGGGTGGTCTTTTTTGTTTGAGTTTTTAAGCAGATGATAAAGAATAATAAGGCTTTTAGAATGAAAATAGAGAGTTGGCAATCCATTTGGCGTTTAATACTTACCTGGAATTTGTAAATGCAATTTATTCATCCTTATGAATTTTCTAATAAAAGGAATAAATAACCAGTGATACCTGGTAAAAATAAAATTAATAATGAAAATCACCATTAGATTATCCATTATCGCTGCCGCTTCTATTTTCTTTTTATCCTCATTCAAAAAAAATGAAAAGATTATCCTGTCTCCTTCAAGAACTATAATTGTAGGCGTAAAAGATTATCCAATTGGCGTGAGGTATTTATATATCTGGCTTAATAAGATATACAATACTGAGGCAATTTCTAATAAAAATTTTTCGGTGGTGAGAGAATTTAGTGAATTAAGAAGCGACAGGGATACCGTAGGAAAAATAGTTATTTCGGTAGGGGATACTCATTTTAGTAATAATGAAGATGTAAAAGACTTATCCCCCTATTCATTTATTATTAAAAAGAAAGGCAACCTTATTATTATAATGGGTACAGATGATATAGGTACGAACCTGGGAGTTTCGTATTTTTTAGATCATTATTGCGGTGTGAGATTTTACCTGCCCGGAGATCTATTTACAACCATTCCAAAGGAACATACCATTTCATTACCTTCAACTATTGACATTGAGAGAAGCCCGTTTACAGAGAATATTACCAGCACCGGCTTCTCCGGAACTGGTGATCCTAATCATCCACACGATATTCTTCAATGGGATAATTATTGGGCTCAGATGAATGGATTAGTCAGAACTAACTGGGGCTCATTTCAGCATACGATGAGTGGAATATTCTTTGATAGCACAATCATGAAAAAGTACTCTGAAATTTATCCGTTGATTAATGGGAAAAGGAATTTTCCAAAGTCTGCTAATGACCAGGATTTCGAACCCGATTTTGCCGAACCACATTTGGTTGACGCTTCAGTTTATGCTGCTGTAAAATTCTTTAAAGCTAATCCCACAGTTGATTATATGGCATTCTCAGTCATGGATGGAGGCGGATATTCAAAAGAAGGGAAGATGGGGAAGTTTCTTTCTGATTATCCCCAAACACCGGGTGGGCAAGTCCAGGGTTATACCGATGCAAATGCAAACTTCTTGAACAACTTAGCTGCAAGATTACCAGGAGAATTAGTGAAAAATGGTATTAGCGGCAAAAAGCATATAGCCTATATAGTTTATAATCAAGTGAGAAATGTGCCAAAATTTAAATTAGCCCCTTCTATATTGCCCATTACAGTTTGGCATTTGAGTAATGCACTGGCAGATAGTTTTTACTTACTCCATGGAGCCTTAAGCAAATGGACAAAAGTAACTTCAAATATAGGAAATGACGATTGGGCAGAAGGCAAAGGTTTTATTTATCCGAGAATATATACCACAATTTTATCTAAATATTTAAAGAAGATAAAATCTGAAAAATTAAATTTTAAATACGCTCACATTGAAGCGTATCCTAATTGGGCGTTAGATGGTCCAAAATTATATGAGATGGATAAAATTTATTGGAACCCAGATATAAATATAGATTCTTTGCGCTCGCAATTTTGTAATGATTTATTTGGAAAAGCTTCTAAGCCGATGCACAACTATTTTAATACTGTTGAATCAATAAGTACCTGGCTCAATAATCATTCTGTTACTCCTACCCACATGTTCAACTATATTGGCCAGCTATCTTTAGATGACGCAGAAATGTTGAAGGTAAAAGAAGCTACGCAGTTTTTAGATGAAGCTGAGAAAGTGAATGGAACCACAGATGACGAAAGAAAAAGGATTGCTTTTTTTTCAAATGGTTTTAAAATATCCGAATACTTTTTTGAAATTTATAATTCGAAAACGGCCGATACCGATAAAGTAAATGAATTAAAAGATTATTTAAAAAATACAGTGGCAGGAAATGAAAGAATGCTGAATATAGCAACGGACAAAGATTTTCTTACGAAGATGGATGCATTGGTAGATGAGATAGTGAAGGGGAAGAAATGAGATTGTAGTTCATAGTTCATAGTTCATAGTTCGTAGTTGAGGGTTGAAAGTTGAATGTTGATGGTTCATCTGGTCGGGACGCTTTCTTCCGCGGCCTGAACGATATGAATAATATGAAAATATGAAGATGCTACAATGTGGTTCGTGAGACACAAACCATGGCGGAAGATATGAAGATACAATGTGGTTCGTGGGACACAAACCATAGCGGAGGTGAAGCCGGTCGGGACGCTTTCTTCCGCGGCCTGAACGATATGAATAATGTGAAAATATGAAGATACAATGTGGTTCGTGAGACACAAACCATGGCGGAGGATACAATGTGGTTCGTGAGACACAAACCTTGGCGGAAGATATGAAGATACAATGTGGTTCGTGGGACACAAACCATGGCGGAGGTGAAGCCGGTCGGGACGCTCTCTTCCGCGGCTTGAACGATATGAATGGTTTGAATATAAAGAAACTACAATGTGGTTCGTGAGGACACGAACCGGGGCGGAGGGAAAATAGAATTCTTAAATATTTATTTGTTTGCTGACGGTGTGTTTTAAGAAAATGGAATTTAAAAGTTCGACAAAGGAGATTGGATAAATGATTGAAAGAATAAAAAACGGATTGAATCTTCTGAAGAATATGGGTTGGCGTTATACAACGTTTCGTATAAAGCATGAATTGTTGAGAAGAACAGGAATCTTAAAGAAAAAATTTCCAATTAATCCTGTATTCAAAAAATATGTCAGTTTAGAAGAATGGGAAAATCAAGACATAAATTTCTTTTTCAAAAACCGGGAATCATTATCATTTCCAAAAAATCCAACTTCTGAAATCAGAGAGAGGTTTCAAAAATTAAAAGAAGGAATTTTTTTATTTTTTAACAGCATTGAATTTAATATTGGTACCCATTATGACTGGCTCACTAACCCTGATACAGGTTATAAATATGATATCAACAAACACTGGACGCAGATAGCAGATTATTCAAAAGAAGCAGGCGACATAAAATATGTTTGGGAAAAATCAAGATTTTCTTTTTTGTATGATGTCATTCGTTATGATTATCATTTTGATGAAGATTGTGCTGAGTTTGTTTTTTCGGAAATTATTTCATGGATCAATGCAAATCCAATTAATTGTGGGCCAAATTACCGTTGCAGCCAGGAAACATCTTTGCGTGTACTGAACTGGACATTTGCATTGTACTATTATCGCAATTCTTCTTTTCTTACTGAGGATGTTTTCAATAAAATACAATTTGCCATTTATTGGCAAATGGATCATGTTTATCAGAATATTGATTTTTCCAGAATTGCCGTTCGCAACAATCATGCAATTACAGAAACTCTGACTTTGTATTTGATCGGGTTGTTGTATCCTCAATTTCCCGAAGCAAAAAATTGGAAGCAAAAAGGCAAAGCCTGGTTTGAAGAAGAGATAGCTTACCAGGTCTATGATGACGGAACCTTTCTTCAGTTTTCTATGAACTATCATCGTGTAGTAGTTCAATTGCTGACATGGGCCATTGTTTTGGCAAAAAAAAATAATGAATCATATTCACAGGTAGTCTATGACAGGGCAAAAAAATCCATGGAATTTTTAAGAACCTGTATGGTAGATGAGAACGGCTATTTGCCAAACTATGGAGCCAATGACGGTGCTTTATTTTTTAGATTAAATGATTCCAAATACAGGGACTACCGGCCATGCTTAGACGCTTTGGCAAATGCTTTGGGGATTCATCTTTCTTTTCAAAAGGAATCAGAAGATATTTACTGGTATGGTTTGCATAATCAAACAAATAAAATCTGGAAACCAATATATGGAATTCGCTCCTTTGATAAAGGAGGATATTGTATTTTCAGAGAAACAGATTCGCTTACTTTTATAAGATGCGGAAATCATAAAGACCGTCCATCACAGGCTGATAATCTGCATGTAGATATTTTCTTTAAAGGACAGAATATTTTAGCAGATGCGGGAAGCTATAAATATAACACTGATGAAGATACTTTACGGTATTTTATGGGGACTGCTTCTCATAATACGGTAATGCTTGACGATTACGACCAAATGAAAAAGGGGACAAGATTTATATGGTATAACTGGAGCCAGAGAAAAGATGCTATCATTGAAGATACAGAAGATACTTATCATTTCAAAGGGTCTGTTTACGCATTTAAACAAGTTTCAAAAAATATTTTACATATAAGAGAAATAATAAAAATAAAGGGGAAGCCTGAATGGACTATAAAAGATACCATTATCAATAAACCATCTAATGTTTCCATGAAACAACTGTGGCACTTACCTTTGCAGCATTTTCCAATAAAATGGAAAAGTAATAATGGAAATAATGAAGCAATTAAAGAGCAGATTGCTGAAGGATTTGTTTCGGATTTGTATGGAAAAAAAGATCCTTGCGAGATGATTATTTTTCAAACTGTGGATGAAAAGATTATCACTGAATTTGAAATAGCTGTCAGCACCGGAGGTCGAACAGCAGATGAATAAATAAAAATGGGATTGACGGAGAACCGGTCTGACCTTTGGTACCGGCCTAAATTAAACTATGAAAATATTACTCATACACCAATATTTTTTAGAAGAAGATGATTCCGGCGGATCAAGATGGAATGAAATGACGAAGATGTGGACAGAAGAAGGGAATGAAGTAATAGTTCTCGCTGGAATGATCCATGCAAACGGATCTGAAAAAAGGCAGGAATATAAAAGAAAATATTTTGTTCAAAAAAAACAAGGCAATGTTACTGTGTGGCGATGCCATGTTTCTGAATCTTATAATAAAAGTTTTGCAGGAAGACTTTGGGGATATTTTTCTTTTATGTTTTCTGCAATGTGGGCAGGGTTATTTAAAGCAAAACGGAAATTTGATGTGGTTATAGTTACTTCCCCCCCGTTATTTGTAGGATTCAGCGGATATCTTATTTCAAGGTTTAAAAGGATTCCATTTGTGTTTGAAGTTCGGGATCTTTGGCCCGAGTCAGCAATTGATACAGGAGTGCTGACGAATAAGTGGATCATTAAAATGGCATTTTGGTTTGAAAGATTTATTTATAAAAAAGCAAAGCTGATCAATGTACTTACCCCGGCCTTTTATAATACATTGAAAAATGTAAAGCAGGTTTCTGAAGAAAAACTTATTATGATTCCCAATGCGTCTGACTTTAGTTTGTCTGAAGAATTATTAAAAAATTTTGATAGAGAAAAATTTCGAAAGGAAATGAATTTGAATGAAAAATTTGTAATAACCTATGTAGGTGCTCATGGAGTTGCCAATCATTTGCAACAGATTTTAGAAGCAGCAAAAAAATTGGAAGATACCAATGTTTTGTTTTTATTAATTGGTCAAGGAATGGAAAAGGAAAAATTAAAGAACAAAGCTCTTGAATGGAAATTAACGAATGTTCGTTTTATAGATTCGGTTCCCAAAAAAGAAGTGTTCAAATACATCCTCGCATCTGAGATGGGTGCATCTGTCTTAAAAAAAGCCGAGGCTTTCAAAACTGTATATTCTAATAAAACCTTTGATTATATGAGTTGTAAAAAACCTGTGCTGATGGCTATTGACGGAGTGTCACGCGACCTTGTAGAAAACGCGCAATGTGGAATTTATGTGGTGCCGGAAAATATTGATGAATATAATAGTAAGATCAGGATGTACCTAAATGACGAAGTGCGATTACAAAAGGAAGGTGATAACGGGTACCGATATGCGAAAAGTAATTTTGACAGGGGCACCCTTGCGAAGAAGTACATACAAGAGATAAGGGATAAGGTAGTGATACAAAACTGATCGGAATATATTAAATTCATATATTGAACTAATTTTATTTCAAACTATAAAATACAAATCCTTTTTATTTGTTCTTTTACTGTAGCAATCTGTATAGAAATGATTATATGATTTTTTATCCTGCTAAAAATGGTCTGTGAGGACACCGATCACGGCGGAATACAAATCCTTTTTATTTGTTCTTTTACTGTAAGAAACGAATCATAATTTTACCTTTACATGTTTTACAGGAATTTTTTTAAGCCTTTTTTAGATTTTATTATTTCACTCACCATTTTTATTATTCTGTCTCCATTGTTTATTTTAATTATAATTTTGCTATTTATTGCCAATGAGGGGAAACCTTTTTTTACCCAATTGCGGCCGGGTAAAAATGAAAAGATCTTCCGGCTAATTAAGTTTAAAACTATGAATGATAAAAAGGATCTTAAGGGAAACCTTTTACCTGATTCAGAAAGATTAACAGCAACCGGAAAATTGATTAGGAAAACTTCATTGGATGAAATCCCCCAGTTATTGAATGTACTAAAAGGTGATATGAGTATAATGGGTCCGAGGCCTTTGTTGATTGAATATTTGCCTTTGTACAACGATTTTCAAAATAGAAGGCATGAAGTAAAGCCTGGTATTACCGGATGGGCACAGGTAAATGGGAGAAATGCAATAAGCTGGGAACAAAAATTTGAATATGATATTTGGTATGTAGAACATGAATCCTTTTTTCTGGATGCCAGGATATTTTTTCTGACCATAAAAAAAGTTTTTAAACCGGAAGGCATCAGTTCTGCAAATTCAGTTACTATGGAAAAATTTATTGGGAATAAAATTTAATGAAAAAGACATTTTGCATATATGGGGCTAGTGGACATTCCAAGGTAATTATTGAAATATTAGAAAGATTAGGCATTGATATTAAGGGTTTATTTGATGATGATCCCGAAAAAAATTTACTTTTTGAATACAAAGTAACAAATGAAAAGTCTTTTTTGCAATTTTCTAAAACAAGTTGGTTAATTGGAGTAGGTGATAACGAAACAAGAAAAAAAATAGCAAAAGATAATTTATTGAATTATGGATTCGTTGTAGATAAAAGTGCTAATATTTCTAAAAGAGTTGAGCTGGGCAACGGAACAGTAATAATGCCGGGAGTAACTATAAACCCTGATGTTAATATTGGGAAGCATGTAATCGTGAATACAAATGCTTCTGTAGATCACGATTGTATTCTGGACGATTATGTACATCTTTCACCCAATACTACTCTATGTGGTGGTGTAAGTGTGGGAGAAGGGACTCATATTGGTGCAGGAGCTGTAATTATACCAGGGATTAAAATTGGGAAATGGGCGAAAATAGGTGCCGGTACTGTAATCATAAAAGATGTGCCGGATCATGCAAAGGCCGTTGGTAATCCTGGTAGAATAATCAAACCGAACCACAAATGAACAAAACATCAAAAACTCAATAATAATTTATCATATTCCATTATTAATAACATTATTTTGCATCTAATTTTTAAACTACTTCATATCAAAATTAATTCATACGCATGGCATTTTTAACCAGGAAACAGATTAGCAATATGGGTTTTGCCCATGTAGGAGAACATGTCTACATTTCTGAGAAAGCTTCTTTTTATAACCCTTCAAAAATATCAATGGGCAGCCATATACGGATTGATGATTTTTGTATTTTTTCGGCAGGAAACGGAGGAATTGAATTGGGGGATTTTGTTCACATTACCTGTTATGTTTCACTTATTGGCGATGCAAAAATAAAAATTGGCAACTTTTGCGGACTTAGCTCAAAGGTTGCTGTTTTCTCAAGTAATGATGATTATTCAGGACATTCACTACTTGGTGCAAAGCTAATTCAGGAAGAACATAGGAATGTTACCAACAAACCTGTCATCTTTGAGGATTACACTACAGTTGGGGCGCTAAGTGTTGTTTTGCCTGGAGTTACTATAGGCGAAGGAACAGTAGTAGGAGCATTTTCATTTGTGCGAAAGAGCCTTAAGCCTTGGGGAATATATATCGGAAACCCATTGAGGTATGTGAAAAAAAGAAGCAAGGACATGCTTCAATTTATTCCTGAATTAAAAGAAAATTTGATACGTGAAAATTTTAAAGATTCCGCCGTCAAGGATAATCTTTTGATTATGGAGAATAAAAAACTTAGTGTTTAAAATGAATTCTAAAATATGGCTTTCTCTTCCTCATATTGGAGAAAGCGAACAAAAATTTGTAAAACAGGCATTTGATTCCAACTGGGTAGCCCCGCTTGGGCCTAACGTGGATGGCTTTGAAAGAGACCTGGTATCTTTTTTAGAAGAAGATACTCATGTGGCTGCTCTCAGTTCAGGTACAGCAGCGTTACACCTTGCGCTTATTTTATTAAATGTGCAACCCGGAGATGAAGTGATTTGTCAAAGTATGACATTTTCTGCGTCTGCCAATCCCATTCGTTATTTGGGGGGTATTCCGGTTTTCATTGATAGCGAAAAAGATACATGGAATATGGACCCTGACATTTTGGAAAAGGCAATAATAGAACGCATAACCAAAGGCAAGAAGCCAAAAGCAATTATTCCTGTACATCTATATGGGATGCCTGCAAAGATGAATGCCATTATCGCGATAGCTGAAAAATATGATATACCAGTTATAGAAGATGCTGCTGAAGCATTGGGATCTTCTATTAATGAGCAAAAATGCGGCACTTTTGGAGATATGGGGATATTGTCTTTTAACGGTAATAAAATAATTACCACTTCAGGAGGCGGTGCATTGGTTTCAAAAAATGAAAAGTATATAAACGAGGCTACTTTTCTTGCTACCCAGGCCCGTGATCCCGCACCGCATTATCAGCATTCCCAAATCGGGTATAATTATCGTCTTAGTAACATTAGCGCGGGGATTGGACGAGGGCAAATGGAAGTATTACCACAAAGAATTAAACAACGAAGATCAAATTTTTCTTTTTATCAAAATAAATTAATGGATTTGCCCGGTATTTCTTTATTGAACGAGCCGGAAGGATTTTTTAGCAATCGCTGGCTTACCACTATTTTAGTTGATCCTGTCAAAAATGACGGGATCACACGCGAGGATATTCGCATTGGGCTTGAGAACGAAAATATAGAGTCCAGACCTCTTTGGAAGCCAATGCATCTTCAACCGATTTTTAAGGAATATCCATATTATGGAAACGGAGTAGCTGAGGATTTATTTAGGAACGGTTTATGTCTTCCATCCGGAAGTAATTTAAGTAATGAAGAATTAAAAAGAGTTTTAAAATTTATTCGCAGTATGTTTAAGAGATAATTTTAATAGCGTAAGGAATTTTACTGAGCCCTGTCAATAGGAAAATATCCTATGATGGGGCTTTTTTTTATATATCCTTCAAAGATTCATCTTTGTCTCTGAACCTAAAAAGAAGTTTTCTGGCAGACCAGATTAAACTTTTCTATAATAATTAGTCAAATTCTATAATAATTAGTCAAATAAATTATCTTTGCAAAAATTTTTAAATTAATCTTTTATTGACTTTAATAACTTAAAAGTTTTCTGGTACGTTTATTGATTTTGTTTTGATTTTGAAGATTAAAAACAAAAAACAATTAGAGTATCAAATTTTCGTTTTATAACCCTTATCCGTCTGAGAGACTGAATTGATCTTAAAGATTAGACCCCAATAAGTCCTTTATGCTCGAACGATTTTTTAAAAACAAATATGCGCCACGTTGGATAATATTTTGTTGCGACCTGACGCTCATCACCATTTCATTTTTATTTTCATTTTTATTAATACGACATTTATTAGTAGATCTTCCGGGAGTAATCAAATTTCTTCCTGCAGTTTATATTAATGTGGTCGTGTATTGTTTATGTGTATTATTTTTCCCATTATATCGTGGAATTATCAGGTATTCAGAGATTAATGATATTATTCGCATAATTAAATTTGCTTCCTTACAATTTGTTCTTTGGCTGGCTATTTATTTTATTGATACCAAATCAATTGTCACAGGATATCTTCCAATCCCCTTATTGATCATTAATTTATTCAGCGTAATTTTTATACTGGTCATGTTCAGGCTCCTCGTCAAAGAAATATATTCTAAAGCTTCCCAATCTAAATCAGGCAATATTACCAGGGCAATTATTTATGGAGCCGGGGAAATGGGACAGGTTACGAAGCAGGTATTAGAGCAGGATCTGAAAAACAATATGGTTGTCGTTGGTTTCATTGAAGATAGCAGTTCAAAAATTGGAAAAAATTTAGCTGGATTACCTATTTATGATGCTTCAGGTTCTCTCCTGGTAAACCTTTTCAAACAAAAACAAATAACTCATTTATATATTGCAATTGATAAGTTATCAGTTGATAAAAAAATTGCCATATCAGACCTATGCGCTTCTTTGAATATAAAAATCAGCGTTATTCCGCACGCCAGCCAATGGCGCGGTGGTCTTTTTGAAAAGAAGCAGGTAAAAGACCTGAATATTGAAGATCTCCTGGAAAGAGATGAGATCAGTTTACCTTTTGATATGATCCAGAATACCTATCAAAATGCTACTATAATGGTAACAGGCGCAGCAGGTTCTATAGGTAGTGAGATATGCAGGCAGCTATCGAAATTCAAATTTAAGAAACTGATTCTGTTAGATCAATCCGAATCAGGGCTATTTGACCTTGAATATGAACTGAAAAGAAAGGATCAGCAACATCTTTTGAAAATTGAAATTGCTTCCATCAGAGATGGAGCAAAACTCAAAAAAATATTTTCTTATCATAAGCCGGATTTTGTTTTTCATGCTGCGGCTTATAAGCATGTTCCGTTAATGGAGACTTTTACCAGCGAAGCAGTTCTCACAAATGTTTTTGGTACAAAAGCTATTGCAGATCTTGCTTTTGCTTATAAAGTTAAAAAGTTTGTAATGGTTTCAACCGATAAGGCGGTGAATCCCACTAATGTTATGGGCGCTACTAAAAGGATATCTGAGATTTATATACAATCTTTGAGTGATAGGCCGGATTCTAAAACTGAGTTTATAACTACACGTTTTGGAAATGTACTTGGCTCCACCGGAAGTGTAGTTTCTACTTTTAAGAAACAAATCAACTCAGGAGGCCCTGTTACAATTACCCACCCCGATATCACAAGATATTTCATGACAATTCCTGAAGCTTCCAAGTTAGTTTTGGAAGCTGGAAAAATAGGCGAATCCGGCGATATTTTATTATTTGATATGGGAAATCCCGTAAAAATAATGGATCTTGCTAAAAGGATGATACAGTTGGCTGGTTTCAAACCCACAGATATCTCCATTATCACTACAGGGTTGCGTCCTGGCGAAAAAATGTATGAGGAATTGTTCAAAGACTCTGAGGAGTTTGCTGAAACCTACCATCCAAGAATATTAAGAGCTAAGAAATCACCTAACATGAATCTTGAATTTGATTCACTGATCCTTGAGCTGCATCATGCTGCTTACGAGCACAATAATGATATAATTCCATTCATTTTGCGCAAATTAGTTCCGGAGTTTAATTCTACCTTATCCAGTTTGAATGGATCTATAAATTCATCTCCGGTTTTTGAAAAAATAAACCAAATCTATGAATAACTTCTATCTTAATTTATTTTACAATCATAGTTAAATATTGTTTTGATATAATTAAAAAATAGCTTTTAAAGAGATTTGAATTATCTCAGATAAAGTGCTTAGAAGTTTAATTGCACTATTTTTAATATACTTTTTCACACAAATTATCAACCTTTGTAGGTACAATTATGCCTGTGTACCTAAACTTGTTGAACAAATTGTGTTTCTAAGAAATTTTATTTGCAATTTAGCGTTGTAATATAAGATTTTGGTAAGTATTAAAGCTGATTTCCTTAAAAATCAAATTAAAAAAGTGAAATATATTATAAAGTAGAAGGAGGATTTCTTCTTCTTTTCTAATGGTATTATTTTTGGCCTAAATACATTTGCCTTAGAAATCCTAAATAGTAATCATGAAAATTATATTTCTTTCATTTGGTTTCTTTCTCTTTTTCTATACAGTGAATGCACAAAATTTTCATTTAGATTTTTTTGCAGGTACGTCTAATTATCGCGGTGATTTACAGAATAATGGATTTCCATTTAACCAGGCACATTTCGCAGGTGGTGTAGGATTATCTTATGATCTTAATGAGCATTTCTCACTAAGAACGGGCCTTACTCTTGGAAGAGTTTCTGCCAATGATAAATATGGAAAAAATAAAGCAAGGAATTTGAATTTTACTTCTAACATTACCGAAGGGAATCTTGAATTGCAGTATTTTATTACACCATTACTTCAGCATTCACTTACCCCTTATGTGTTTGCCGGTATTGCTGTATTTCATTTTGATCCTTATACATATGATACCACAGGTAAAAAATATTATTTGAAACCTTTAAGTACTGAGGGGGAAGGTTTTCTGCCAGGTGTAAAAAACTATAACCTTACTCAAATGGCTATTCCATATGGTGCGGGAGTAAAATTAAATTTGAGTGATGATATTAATGTTGGATTGGAAGTAGGATTTAGGAAATTGTTTACCGATTACCTTGATGATGTAAGTACTAATTATGTTGATGAATCTCTTTTACTGGCTAATCGTGGCGCTACGGCAGTAGAATTGGCCTACAGGGGCAATGAACTTAAAAACGGTGTACAGACTTATCCTGCAGCCGGTTCTAAAAGAGGAAGCCCTAAAGGGAAGGATATGTATTATTTTACAGGGCTTACTTTGTCATTCAGGTTAGGATCCGGTGATCACTCTGGCTCAGGGCGTCATTCAGAATGGGCTTGTCCAAAAAATGTATTATAATTTTTTAAAAAGAGTATTCTTAGAAAAATATATTGATTTTTTAAAAAAATAAAAGTATTAAATCCGATGCAATTCGGATCAAAAAGGTTTTAGTAATTAAATCTTAAATTTAAAACACCAATAAAGCCACCTTATGAAAACACTAACCTTATCAGTAATCCTGATGATTTTTGTAACGAACGCTAATGCGCAAAACTTCCATTTAAATCTTTTTGCCGGAGTTTCCAATTACCAGGGAGATCTTCAGGACAAAGCTATAACTTTTAACCAGGCACATCCCGGGGGAGGAGTGGGAGTTTCCTACGATATTGCCACCCATTTTTCTATCAGAACCGGCATCACTTTAGGGAAGGTCTCCGGAAATGATAAATATGGAAGAAATAAGCACAGAAATCTCAATTTTTCTTCAGCTATTACTGAAGTAAATATTGGCCTTGAATATTACATCACCGCTCCGGTAGAGAAGCATTCCCTGACTCCCTATCTATTTGCAGGCGTAGCAGTGTATCATTTTGACCCATATACTTTCGATAGCACCGGCAAAAAATACTTTTTAAAACCTTTAAGTACCGAAGGAGAAGGATTTATACCTGGAAGAAACAATTATAATCTCACTCAGATGGCTATCCCTTTTGGGGCCGGAGTTAAATTATCACTTAGCGACAATGTAAATGTTGGTTTCGAGATTGGATATAGAAAATTATTTACCGATTATCTTGATGATGTAAGTACAACCTATGTTGATGAAAGTGCTTTGCTCGCAAACAGGGGGGCAAAAGCTGTTGAATTGGCCTATAGAGGTGATGAAATTAAAAATGGAATATTGCAATATCCTGCAGCAGGATCTAAACGCGGCGATCCGAAATACAAAGATTCTTACTATTTTACAGGCCTTACGCTTTCATTCAGGCTTGGCAGCGGGGGGTTGGGTAAATATACTGAATACAGATGCCCGGGTAGTGTCTTGTAACTTTGAAAATGGTGTTTAGATTATTGAAATAAAATCAACATCAAGTTCCTGCAGTCATAAATTCCGGAATCTTTTTCATATCCGGCATCTTGTATCTTTGCCTTTGATATGGCTTACAAAAATTTACAGGAATTTATGGATATTCTTGAAAAAGAAAATGAACTTATTCGTATAAAAGAATTTGTAAGCCCTCATTTGGAAATTGCTGAAATAACTGATAGAATCAGTAAAAGTAAGGATGGCGGTAAGGCATTACTTTTTGAAAACACAGGATATAGTTTTCCGGTTTTGATGAATGCTTATGGAAGTAATAAAAGAATGTGCGTGGCTCTTGGGGTAAACAATTTGAATGATGTAGCCAAACAAATTGAAAATTTATTTCATCTTCTTTCTTCTCCCAAAGAAAATATTTTAGACAAATTAAAACTCTTGCCAAAACTTGGTCAGTTTGCAAGTTGGATGCCCAAAGTAATTAGTGGAAGGGGCGAATGCCAGGAGATAATCATGAAGGATCCTGATATTACCAAGCTTCCTGTGATAACATGTTGGCCAAAAGATGGCGGCCCATTTGTAACTCTACCAATCATCCATACTAAAGATCCTAATAATCATTCCCGAAATGTAGGCATGTATCGCATGCAGGTGTTTGGCCCAAAACTTACAGGCATGCATTGGCACAAACATAAGGTTTCGGCAAAACATTTTAACGAATATAAGAAGTTAGGAAAAATAATGCCGGTTGCTGTTGCTCTTGGAGGCGACCCTGTCTATGCTTATGCGGCCACGGCGCCTTTACCTGAAAATGTTGATGAATATATGCTTGCTGGGTTTTTAAGAAAGAAAAAAGTAGAGTTGGTAAAATGTATTTCCCAACCTGAAGTAGAAGTGCCTGCAGATGCTGATTTTATAATAGAAGGTTATGTAGATCCCAATGATGAAATGATTTGGGAAGGTCCATTTGGAGATCATACCGGGTATTATTCCTTGCCCGATTGGTATCCCAAATTTCATATCACTGCTATTACACATAAAAAAAATGCAGTGTATCCGGCAACAATAGTGGGTATTCCGCCCCAGGAAGATGCATGGCTGGGGAAAGCAACCGAACGGATTTTTTTGGTCCCAATAAAGATGACCCTGGTACCTGAAATTATTGATATGGAAATGCCGGTGGAAGGTGTATTTCATAATCTGGTAATAGCTAAAATTCAAAAGGATTACGCAGGGCAGGGGCAAAAAGTAATGAATGCAATGTGGGGCGCCGGGCAGATGATGTTCAATAAAATATTGGTCATTACTGCCTCTCCTGACTCATTCTCCATAGAACTTCCCTCCGGCAATAAAGAGATGAAGGGAACTTTCGATATTACTGACTATGCCGGTTTGGCAAAAGATGTTTTTAAGAATTTGAATCCATCAACAGATATTTATTTTTCGCAGGGACCGATGGATGTATTAGATCATAGTTGTAGTAAAATGGGTTTTGGGGGAAAGATGTGTATTGATGGAAGTTTCAAATTTGACGAAGAAAAAGATGATCATTTTTCGTCTATGCCTCCCCATTTCTCATCGGAATCTGCAGATGAATTATTTAAATTATTTCCTGAAATAAAAATTATTAATTTTTCTTTGATCGAAAAAGAGATTCCTTGTTTGCTGATCTCTCTTGAAAAAAACAAAAAGGATCATGTGAAGGAATTACACGAATCAATTTGCAGGTTGGAGTTTGTTGAAGGGATAAAAATGATCTTATATGTGGAGCATACGGTTGACGCAAACGACCTGGCTATTGCTCTCTGGCGGTTTTGTAACAATCTCGATCCTAAACGGGATCATTTTACAGTAAAGAAACATTTATCGAAGAATTTGAATCAGTATGTTGCCTGTATTGGCTTTGATGGTACTTTAAAAACAAAGCAGTTCGATGATTTTTACCGCGACTGGCCAAACATTATTATTGCCGATGATAAAACTATTGCATCAGTAGATAAAAAGTGGGTGAGTCTTGGTTTAGGAAATTTTATCTCTTCACCATCTTTGAAATATAAAAAGCAGATGTATGGAGAAGAAGCTGTGGCTGATTTTTAAATATTATTTTACCTAAATATAAGCTCCCCGGAATATTATTAAACTTTAATTCCGGACTTTTACGACAACATAGAAATTCTTTCGAAAACCAAATATCCCCAAGCATTCAAATACACCTGGCTTGTCTTTTCAAAATTAATATCATCACCACCAAATACATTACGAAAAACACCCTTTACATTTTTCACATCGAAATTGATACCATCGGTACAGCAATTTAAAATTACCAATACCTGGTTGTTTTTTCGTTTACGGAGATAAGCAAAGACCCTGTGGTCATCGGGATGAGAAATGATTTGAGTGAATACATTAGGATCTCCCGCGCGAAGTGATTTATTGTTGGATTTAAGGGTTAATAAAGTTTTATAAAAAGTATGTAATTCAAAATTTCCATTCCAATCAATCTGATCTTTATCAAAAAATTTCAATCGCTTTTTATTAGGCAATTCCTGGCCTGAATAGATCATAGGAATTCCATTCCAGGTGCAGGAAAACACTGCGAATAATAGGGCCGCATCACCATACTTTTCATATTCAGTTCCATTCCAGCTATTTTCATCATGGTTTGACGTAAAGTAAACCCTGAAAGCGCTGCATGGAAATTCCGTTACTGATTTATACAGCACAGTGATTAAACTTTGAAGGTTCATCCTTTGGTGATAAAATTCTTCTGATGCGTGCATCCATCTCCAGGTATAGGTAGCATCGAATACCTGGTGATATTCAGGATCCTCACATTCTCCCAGCCAAAAAAGATTGTCTTTGATCTTTGAAATTTTTTTCTTTGCCTGAATCCAGAAATCAAGGGGTACGAGATGAGCCATATCGCAACGATATCCATCTATATCACATTCTTCTATCCAAAATCTTAATACATCTATCATGTATTTCCATACTTCAGGTACATTATAATTTAATTGCGACACATCAGTCCAGCCATGAGGATGAAGCACGTCATTATTTTCATCCTCTACATAAAATTCCGGATGTTCAGTAAGCCAGGGGTGATCGTTACCGGTATGATCAGCAACAAAGTCAATGATTATTTTGAAACTCATTTCATGTGCTTCATTTACGAGGGTTTTAAAATCCTCAAGGCTTCCAAATTCGGGATTGGTATCTGTATAGTTTTCTATTGCGTAATAACTGCCGAGGCTCCCCAGCCTGTCTTTTTTGCTGATGGGAGTTATTGGCATGAACCATAAAATCTGTACTCCCATATCTTTTAACCTGGGGAGATGTTTAGAAAATGCAGCGAAAGTGCCCTCTGGCGTATATTGTCTTAGATTTACTTCATAAATATTGGTGGAATAGCTCCAATATGGATGCACTTTATTGATCTTTTTATCCGACATAATTTTTTTATTGAATTAAAATATTTCATTTAGTAAAAAGCTAAAATTAATCATTATTATTCTTTCCGGCTTTTGCTTATTATCTACTTTGTAACTTTGACGAAGAAATGAAACTATGAAAAAATTTAATGTTCCGGTTATATATCGCAGCTCTTTGATCACGGCGATAAAGAACCGCCGTAAGCTGGATGATAAATTAAAGAAAGATTATACGCCGAGTTTATTGGATTTTGGTGAAGTGCAAATATATCTTGCACGCCATTTCGGATTTTGCTATGGTGTGGAAAATGCGATTGAAATTTCTTTTAAAACCGTAGAAGAAAATCCAGATAAAAAGATTTATTTATTGAGCGAGATGATTCACAATCCGCATGTAAATGATGACCTCAGAAGCCGGGGCGTAAAATTTCTGATGGATACCAATGGCAACACACTTATACCTTTTGATGAGCTTTCTGAAGGAGATATTGTAGTGGTCCCGGCCTTTGGAACTACTTTGCAAATTGAAAAGAAACTTTTAGAAGCGGGTGTTGAAATTGAACAATATAATACTACCTGCCCCTTTGTAGAGAAAGTATGGAATAGAGCTGAAGCAATTGCCAAAAATAATTATACAGTAATTTTACATGGAAAACCCCAGCACGAAGAAACACGCGCAACCTTTAGCCACAGCGCTGTTCATTCTCCTACCGTTGTGGTAAAAGATATGAAAGAAGCGATGAAGCTGGCCACCTATATTTTGGGAACAAATAATCCGGAAAAATTTTATACTGAATTTGGTGGCCAATTTTCTGAAGGCTTCAAAGTGGAATCTGATCTCCAAAGAATTGGTGTAGTCAATCAGACTACTATGCTCGCAAGCGACACTCAGGCAATAGCAGAATTTTTGAAAGCAACGATGATGAAGAAATACAATTTGTCAGATTCCAATATCGAGGAAAGGTTTGCCGATACAAGAGACACGCTTTGTTATGCTACTAATGACAACCAGGGCGCGGTATATGCTTTATTAGATACACCCGCTGACCTGGCAATTGTTTTAGGAGGATATAATAGCTCCAATACTTCGCATCTTGTAGAATTATGCGAAGTAAAATTGCCCACTTATTTTATACGTTCCCAGGAAGAAATTATTTCTTCTAAAGAGATCAGGCATTATAAGATTCATGAAAAGAAAGAAACTACTACTCTTTCCTATTTATCCGATAAAAAACCGTTAAGGATCCTAATTACAAGTGGAGCCAGTTGCCCCGACGCATTGGTAGAAGGTGTGATCAGAAAAATGATCAGTTTTTATAATTGCGATAAAACGATTGAAGATATAACCCGTGAATTTATTGGGATATCTGAAAAAATGGCAAACTCAGTTTTGTAACAATCGAGAGTCCTGTGGCCAGTAAATGGTGTCTGAAAATCATTAGGGCACGAGTCAAACCGGACCTATTTCTATTTTTCTTTTGTTTTAAACTTTTTAGTTTTATTTTTGTACAACTTTACACAAAATAAACTCATTAGAAATGACAAAACAGGAAGAAGAAAAAATAGCCATAAGGGGAATTTTATTAGTTACTCTTTTAGAAATATTGGCTATGTTAGTTTTTTGTGCCATTAATCTTTAATATGCTTTTTTCAGTGATCAAATCCTGATCAATTATTTCAGTGGGAAATTTTATCCACTTTTTTCTTTTATTTTTTTTGATTAACCCCATAAGCAAACCTTGATATGGAGTTAAAAGTATCATTCTTTTCAATTATCATAAATTGGAGCCTTTTTTGTGAGGTTTACTTTTTAACGCTTAATTTTTAGGCGCCTTAATTTTTTTTTAAATTTGATTAAAATGAATACAAACCGATTAAGCAGTACTATTTGTAAGGCACTTAATAGCCAGATGACCAAGGAAGCACATGCCTCCCAAATTTATTTATCCTATGCAAGTTGGGCAGATTCTAACAGCTACCAGGGAATTTCAAATTTCCTGTTTCGTCATGCTAATGAAGAGCGAAATCACATGATGAAATTTTTAGAATATATATTAGAAAGGGGAGGAACTGTAAAAGTGGAAGCTATACCTGCCCCCGGGCCTAATCCTGTAAATGTTTTTGATTGTTTCAAAAAAACTTTTGAACAGGAAGTAGACAACACCGAAGCAATTTATAAGATTGTAAAAATGAGTTTTGATGAAGGAGATTGGGCTACCTGGAATTTTATGCAATGGTTTGTAAAGGAGCAAACAGAAGAAGAAACATTAGTAATGAGCATGCTTGATAAAATTAAAATTGCAGGGGGTGAAAAAGCTTCCGGAGAAAGCTTGTATTCTCTGGACCGCGACTTAAAATCTACACCTGATGAGGCAGATTTAGCAAGAAATAAAACGGTAGAGGCCCCTTAAACTTTTTTAGGAATATTTTTTCTCAAAATATTAGTTTCTTTTTGAAAGGAATTTTTTTATAAAATTCTTTACATAAAGTATTGCCCTTTTGGTTAAAAATATGATCCGTGATAATTAAACAATTGTTTGATTAATTGTTCCATACATAACTTAATACCAATTCAATATCGGGATGTACGCTTTTTGCCACTGGACAATTATTTCCGGTCTTTTCTAAAATTAACCTTTCTTTTTCATTTATATTTTCAGGCAAAGAAACAGACACCTCTATTTTAGCAACCCTTCTCGGGTCACTTGCCATATATTTGGTAACATTTGCTTTGGAATCGGTGATATCAACATCCAGGTCAGCCGCTTTTATTCCCATTGTAGTAAGCATGCAGGTTGCAAGAGATACACATAATAGATCTGTTGGCGAAAATCTCTCACATTTTCCATGATTATCAGTAGGTGCGTCCGTTTCGATAGAGGATTTACTTTGAAGGTGTTCGGCTTCGCAGCGCAAATTTCCTTTATATATTATTGATGCAGTCATTGTATTATTTTTGTATAAATTTACAGTTAATATTAATTACATCAGATGCGAAAAATATTTTTCCTTTTAATAATGGCCCAGGTATCCATTCATTCAAATGCACAGGATAGCCGAAAAGAGCGCCAGGAGGCAAAAAAACAGCATATTAATGATATGGCAAAACAAGATGAAGAGGGAGTGATAACCTATAAAAAGAGTTTTGCCTTTGGAGCAAAATTGACAACGGATGGTTATGGCGTATTCTTTGAACTGGGTCGGGCCAGCTCTGTAAGAAAATCAATTTTGTATCAATTAGAAATCAGTGAGCGAAAAGATGTCAAAGAGGATAAACAAACCAGTTATTTCTCTAATTCAGCTCCATATATATATGGAAAAGAGAACTTTTTTTACCTGGTAAAGCTAGGAGTGCAACAGCAAATTTTACTTGGCAATAAATCAAATAAAAATGGAGTAGCAGTTACTGCAAACTACGGTGGGGGTATAACTGCTGCCATTTTGAGGCCATATTATTTACAGGTGCAAAATGGGAATTCAATAGAGTATGTAAAATATAATTCTCCCGATAGCGCTCTTTTTTTATCCGGAAACATATTAGGTGGTCCCGGTTTGAGTAAAGGGTGGAATGAACTTACTGTTACTCCGGGCCTATATGCTAAGGCTGCAGTGCGTTTTGATTACGGAACTTTTAATGAAATTATTTCGGCAATAGAAGTTGGTGTAACTGCTGAGTATTACGATAAAAAGATTCCGCAGATGGTTTACAATCCGGAAAAGCAATTCTTTTTTGGTGGCTATGTTGCCATCATATTTGGTAAAAGAAAATAGCAGTTTGCTTTTTAAGATTTTACTAAAAAAATATTCAAAAATAATGAGCGAAGAAATTATAGCGGAAGAGATTATTAAACCGCGGAAACCAACCTGGCTTAGGGTAAAATTGCCGATAGGAGAGGAATACAAGCACGTAAGAAATATTGTAGATACTCATAAACTTCATACCATTTGCGAAAGCGGTAATTGTCCAAATATGGGCGAATGTTGGGGCGAGGGTACTGCAACCTTTATGATACTTGGAAATATATGTACAAGAAGTTGTGGATTTTGTGCGGTTGCTACCGGAAAGCCTTTACCTGCTGATTGGCAGGAACCGAAACGGGTAGCTGAAGCAATACATTTAATGAAAGTAAAACATGCTGTAATTACTTCTGTTGACCGTGATGAATTGAAAGATGGCGGTTCTATTATTTGGTACCATACTATTAAAGAAGTAAGAGAATTAAATCCTCAAACTACTTTGGAAACTTTGATTCCCGATTTTAAAGCGGAAGAAGAAAATATTCAACGCATCATTGATGCTGCTCCTGATGTAGTAAGTCATAATATAGAAACAGTAGAGCGTTTAACCCGAAAGGTTAGAATACAGGCGAAGTATTGGCGAAGTATGGAAACTCTTCGTTTCCTTAAAAAAGGAGGAATGAGAACAAAGAGCGGTATCATGCTCGGTCTTGGTGAAACCAAAGAGGAAGTGATACAGACCATGCAGGATCTCAAAGACAGTAAAGTAGATGTAATTACTATCGGACAATATCTGCAACCTACTCCCAAACACCTTCCAATACAGCGTTATGTGCATCCCTCCGAATTTGCTGAGTTTCGTGAAATTGGATACCAAATGGGTTTGGATTATGTAGAAAGCGGCCCGCTTGTTCGTTCCTCTTACCATAGCGACAGGCATGTACATGCCGGATTAGGAAGAGAAGCATGGAAAAGGGCTAATGAATTAAAAGCGTTGGCTGCCGTAAAAAACAATTAATGTTATCCTATTAATTGAAGCATAACTAACCAGGTTTCTAAAGTCACTATAAATAAACATAATTGCAAAGAGGTATTTTTTTATTTACTTTAAATTTTTTAATAAATACCTGGTGACAAAAATCATTTTATTTATAATCCTGAATTATTTTTTCCCGGCTGCTAATGCACAAGTAAAATGGATCAATCTTGATTCATTGTATCAACAGCTACCATCTTCAATGCATGTTTTTAAATCAACAGATTCATTGGATGGTAAACCCAATGTGATGTATTATGCCATTGCTGATTTAAAAGATAAAAATTTAAAATTCACGACAGATACAACGTATCGTAGAAGGATTACGCCTTCCCAGTTCTATCAAAAAAATAACCAACCGTTGCTGGTAGTCAATTGCTCTTTTTTTTCTTTTGCGACCAATCAAAATTTAAATGTGGTTTTAAAAGACGGAAAAATAGTGAGCTACAATGAAGAAACGATTGCAGGCAGAGGAAAAGATACCCTTACTTATTTTCATTCTTTTTTTGGAACGCTGGGCATTTCAAAAAAAAGAAATGCTGATATAGCATGGATTTATTCAGATTCTTCTAAAAATTTTTTATATGCTTCACAACTTCCCGTAAATTTTATTCATGATTCTATTAATAATCCATCATGGGATTATGTAAAAAAAATGACTTCAATTGTAAGCGGTGATTATTCGGGAAAACATTTTATATCTTCTTCGTCTTTTAAAAAATGGAAAATGCAGACAGCCATTGGTGGAGGGCCGGTTTTATTACAGAATGGTGAAATAAAGATTTCCAATAATAAAGAGAGAAAGTTTGCAGGCAGTCAGGAATTTAATCATGAACCAAGAACAGCGATTGGTTATACAAGAGACAATAAATTAGTTATTTTAGTTTGCGAAGGAAGAAGCAGAACTGCTGCGGGACTTACACTAATTCAATTGGCACAAATATTAAAAGATGTTGGTTGCGTAGAAGCATTGAACCTTGATGGCGGAGGAAGTTCGTGCATGCTCATCAATGGAAAAGAAACGAATACTCCTTCCGGTAAAGGAATCCAACGACCTGTTCCTTCTGTTTTTTTGATTGAAAAGAAATAAATAGAAATGAAAAATAAAAAATAATAAATAAAGAATAAGAAAGTCAGTAAATGAACAAATAAATAGATTTTCTGTACAACAATTTGATAATGCAACAATTCAACTTACAGTAAACAAACCTACCTACCGTTAGGCAGGCAATTAATTCGGATTCCTATTTCCGCTCAAACACTTTTTCCCCACTCACAAAAGTCATCAACACTTTTGTATTCAGCACTTCCTTTTCGGGGGCATTCATCAGATCCGTGTCCAATAGAACAAAGTCTGCAAATTTTCCTTTTTCAAGACTTCCTTTTTCATGCTCTTCAAAATTGGCTTTCGCTGCCCAGATAGTCATTCCGCGAATTGTTTCTTCGCGTGTGAGCGCATTTTCCATCTCGAAACCTCCCGTAGGCCACTCTTTTGCATCCTGACGAAAAACTGCTGCATAAAAGGTTTTAATGGGAGAAATATCTTCAACCGGAAAATCGGTACTAAGCGGTATCCACCCGTTTTCATTCATTAGTTCTTTATTGGCATACGCATATTTTAATTTTTCTTTTCCGAGGCGGTCGCCGGCCCAATACATATCAGAAGTAGCATGAGTGGGTTGTACAGATGGAATAATATTATAATCACCAAAATAATGAAAATCGTTTTTATTCACAAGCTGCGCATGCTCTATGCGCCAGCGCTGATCATTTTTCCCTTTTAAATATTTTGCATAAATTTTCAACATAGTTCTGTTTGCAGAATCCCCAATTGCATGAGTACACATCTGCAATCCATGTTCAGAAATAATTTTAGCGGCAGAATCAAAATGTTCGGGCGATTTTAATAAAAACCCGCTCCATCCAGGTTTATCAGAATAAGGTTGCAGTAAACACGCGCCTCTTGATCCTAATGCTCCATCTGAAAATAATTTCATAGCGCGCACATTAAGCCGGTCTGTTTTTATTTTTCCATTTTTAAAAATGAAATCGTAATCCCGTTTAGAATCAGAGAGCATTACGTACATACGCATTTTTAACTGACCACTTTTTTGAAGAGAATCTATCAGTAAAGCAATCGAATAATCAAGGCCACAATCAGAAACTGTAGTTAATCCTGCAGCAAAACAATTTTTTTGCGCATTTAATAAGGCATCTGTTAATTGTGCAGGAGTAGCCACCGGTACTTTCGCGTAAACGAGGCTTGT
Organism: Hanamia sp.; assembly: GCA_036509335.1. GTDB lineage: Bacteria > Bacteroidota > Bacteroidia > Chitinophagales > Chitinophagaceae > Ginsengibacter. The sequence continues at coordinate 76,455 of DATCFT010000025.1, read as the reverse complement.
CGCATTATCAATTAAAATACCGGTTAATTTTCCATTTACAACTTCTACTAAACCACCTTCTAATTTATCGCCGTCTTTTACATTGGCTATTTCTAAAGCTTTATCGTTGGCAATCGCTGCATGCCCATCTATTCTTGATAATATAGCCGGCCTGTCGGGAAACAGTTCATTTAATTTTTCATTATTGGGAAAGTTTTTTGCTGTCCAGTCATTTTGATCCCAACCATTTCCAGTGATCCATCCTTCCTTATTTTCTGCCGCGAATTTTTTTACCCTTTCTATTACATCCTCCCAGCTTGTAGTTCCAACAAGATCAGCCTGGTTTAATCCAAGCCCATAATCCACAAAGTGCGAATGCGCATCCATCAATCCGGGAAAAATATATTTTCCTTTTGCATTTATATTTTCTTTTGCATCATATCGGTCCTGCAGGTCTTTTGTGTTTCCAACAGCAATAATTTTTCCTTTGTCAACGGCTATGGCTTCTGCTTTTGAGAAATTACTATCAACCGTATAGACAGTGGTATTATACGCCAGCAAATCAATTTTTAGTTTTGGCTTCATAAATAAAAAAATGGAAAGTGAAATGAAAAGGATAAAAATTTTCATAAATAACATTCTTATTTTGATGAATAAAAATAGGAAATCAAATTTAACTTTTAGAATTTAAAGAAGTACGTTTCTTTTTGTGATTTCAGCAAAGCAAGAAATAAAGAGGATTTTGGTTTTTAACCATGTTAAAAAAGTTCGGATCTTTTTAAATTTGGATGAATGAGCCATTAATTAATAAAAATAATTTTCAATTCCTTTTCTATTTGTACTTTTCATAAAATTTTTCCCATGAAGATAATTGACTATAAAAGTAATTTTCTCAAAAAATTCTTATCAACATTTATCACCCTGGCATGTTCGTCTGTACTTTTTGCACAAATGCCCACCAATGGACTTGATGTAAAACATTACAGTTTTACCATTGCGCTTAATGACAGCAATAATATTATAAAAGGTGAAGCAGAAATCACAACGGGTTTTACAAAAGATGAAAGTGAAGTAATATTTGATTTGGTAAATAAAAATAATGACGGCAAAGGAATGACTGTGACATCAGTAACAAAAAATGGAGTTACCCTTAATTTTTCACAAGATTCGCAGCACCTTATTATTAATGATAGAGTTCAAACGAAACAGGTAAACAGATACACTATAAGTTACGAAGGTACCCCGGCAGATGGGCTAATCATCAGCAATACTAAATATGGGCATCGTTCTTTTTTTGCAGACAACTGGCCAAACCGTGCACACAACTGGATTCCGTGCAATGATCATCTTTCTGACAAAGCGACTGTTGATTTTTTAATTACTGCACCGGATCATTACCAGGTGGTATCTAATGGAAAACTGGTAGAAGAAACCAATCTTTCGAATCATCTTAAATTTACCCATTGGAAAGAAGAATCTCCGTTACCTACAAAAGTAATGGTGATTGGCGTTACTGATTTTGCAGTAAATAATTTTGCCAAAGTAGATTGCATTCCTGTTTCCAGTTGGGTTTATCCGCAAGACAGGGACAGCGGATTTGCACGGTATGCTATCGCAAAGAATATTTTGCAATGGTACATTTCTCACATTGGCCCTTATGCTTTTGAGAAACTGGCCAATGTGCAATCAAAAACTATTTTCGGTGGAATGGAAAATGCAAGTTGTATTTTTTATTTTGAAAATTCCGTTAATACCAAAGACCTTGAAAGCCTGATGGCTCATGAAATAGCGCACCAATGGTTTGGCGATAATGTTACCGAACAGGATTGGCCTCATTTGTGGCTCAGCGAAGGCTTTGCTACTTATATGACGGATCTGTACCTGAAAAATAAATATGGTGCAGACTCTTTAAAAAATATTTTAGAAGAGCAAAGAAATGAGGTAATCCGCTTTGATAAGAAACATACAACACCGGTAGTGGATACTACTGAAAGTAAACATTTGATGAGTTTGTTAAACAACAATAGTTATCAGAAAGGAGCCTGGGTACTTCATATGCTCAGAAGAAAATTGGGCGATAGCTTGTTCTGGAAAGGAATCCGTACCTACTATAAAACTTATTATGGCGGCAACGCCAACACAGCAGATCTGGAAAAGGTTTTTGAAAAAGTGAGCGGACAGAATTTAAAAATATTTTTTAATCAATGGCTTCTTTCTGCAGGGCTACCGGTTTTAAATGTTTCATGGAATTATAATAAAATAAAAAAAACGCTGTCAATTGAAATTGAACAAATACAAAATAAATTTTTTGAATTTCCATTGGAAATTGGTTTGGAATATGGCAGTAAAACGATCATAAAGAAGTTTGATATAAAAGATAAAACAACGAAAAAAGTGGTTTTACTGGACGACGAGCCTGGAAAAATAATAGTGGATCCTAATGTGAATTTGCTATTTTCTTTGCAGTAAACGAACAAATAGTAAGGTTTTTAAATAATGGAAACCTGGATAACTTTATTACTATAAAATATTTATTGTAATAAAATATTTTAGTTAACCACTAATACAGGAATTTTAATTTTATGTCTTAATGCCTCTACTGTACTTCCAAAAATGAGATCTTTAAGTCCTCTATGACCATGGGCGCCCATTACGAGGAGATCAATATTTTGTTCCTTTATTATTTTGGCCAACTCCGAAGCGGGATTTCCAAAGCCTATCATTGTGGTGGCTTTATAATTCATTTGTTCCAGTCTTCCCTGGTATGTGACCAGGTTATTATTGTCCAACTGAGTTTCATGATCTAAGGCATTCTTACCAAAATAGCGGGCAGCGGCACTTTCTACCACATGTATGAAAGTATAATTGGCTTCTTTACCTCCAAGCATAATTGCATTCTGAATAATTTTTTCATCTTTTCCCGAAAAATCTATCGCTATGCCAATGTGTGTGTATTTTATTACTCCTTCTGTAATTAGCTCAGCAGCCCCATGGGGAAGCTGTTTTCTTTCTTTTGTAATTTTTGACAAAAACGGATGCACAAAAACATACAGCAACAGGCATAGACAGCCAATAGAAATTGGCAATACTATAGAATAAACAAGGATTTTATTTCCTCCTGATTCTGTTATCCAATCGTGAATCTGCTGCACTACCAATTGTATATTCAAATAAACAATGATAGCGGCGCTTAACCATGCTAAAATTTTCACCCAGGTTTTGATGGTGAATTCTTTCATCGTTTTTTTGTCGGAAGTGAAATGGATAAGTGGAATAACTGCATAGCCCAACTGAAGACTTAATACTACCTGGCTTAGGACAAGGAGTTTTCCCAAGGCTTCTGATCCAAAATAAATAATAGTAATCAATGCCGGAATAATGGCAATCAACCTGGTTATCAACCTTCTTAGCCATGGCTGTATCCTGATATTCAAATGACCTTCCATTACTATTTGCCCGGCAAGGGTTCCGGTGACGGTAGAACTTTGTCCGGCAGCGATCAAAGCAATGGCAAAAATAAGAGGCGCAGCTTTCCCAAATAATTTTTCCAGCAATACAGAGGCATCCTGTATTTCAGCGATATTAAAATATCCGTTTACATAAAACGCTGCAGCGGCTAAAATTAAAATAGCGGCATTAACAAAAAAAGCAAGATTGAGTGCTATGGTTGTATCGAGGAAATTAAACCTTATGGCCTTTTTCATCCCTTTAAAAGTTCTGTCAAATTTCCGTGTTTGTACCAAAGAAGAATGCAAATACAAATTATGGGGCATCACCGTTGCGCCGATTATTCCAATAGCGATATATAAAGCTTCTCCATTGAGTTTTCCAGGTACAAAACCTTTAAGCACATCACTATATACAGGTCCCACAATAAACATTTCCAATAAAAAAGAAACGCCAATGATTAATACCAGGGATATAATAAAAGCTTCTAAAGCACGCATTCCACGATTGAGCAGAAGCAGCAATAACAAAGTATCCAAAGCCGTAACACAAATTCCCCAGATCAATGGGAGTCCGAATAATAAATTAAGTCCGATGGCCATACCCACAATTTCGGCCAGGTCGCACGCTGCAATGGCTATCTCTGCAAGAATGTATAAAGGAATATTGGCCCATTTTGGATACGCATTTTTAGAAGCCTGTGCAAGGTCAAGTCCTCTCACAATTCCTAACCTGGCACTCAGTGTTTGCAAAAGGATTGCAATCAAATTTGACATCATGAGTATCCAAATCAATTTATAACCAAATGCTGAACCTCCGGCAATATCTGTGGCCCAATTACCCGGATCCATATATCCAACGCTCACCAAATAAGCCGGGCCGATAAAGGCCATTATCTGCCGCCAGCCTTTTTTTTGAGTTAGTACTGAAGAATGTACTTCGCTTAAAGAATATGAATCAGATTTCTTTATGATACTCATGATGCTTTTAATTTTGCACCGGAATGTTTCGGATAGCCGTGTGCCACAAAATTTATTTATTGCAAAAGTATAAAGTTAGATTAATCTAACAAAATTTTTTTATTGTGTTAATTTTTTTGTTTATTAAAACAATTATTATATTAATTTTGCTCCAGAAAGAGGAGACAGATTATTGAACCCATTCAAAAACAATAAAAGATAAATGAATAATTCATTAACAGAAGAAAATTATCTTAAAGCATTGTTTAACATTGCCAGTAAAACAGGTGAAGTAAATGTGGCTGAATTGTCTAAGAGTCTTGGGATAAAAATGCCAACCGTAACCAGTATGATGAAAAGATTGGCAGAAAAAAAATTAGTGCATTATGAAAGCTATAAGCCGTTGCGGTTGACGGAAAAGGGAAAAAAAGAAGCAGGCCTTATCATAAGAAAACACCGGCTCACCGAAATGTTTCTGGTAGAAAAAATGAAAATGGGCTGGGAAGATGTGCATGATATTGCTGAACAAATAGAGCATATACAATCGCCGGTTTTTTTTGAGAAAATGGATGAAATGCTCGACTATCCCAAAGTAGATCCACATGGCTCACCGATACCCGATGCGAATGGAAAAGTAGTTTGGAAAGATTATAACAAATTAAGCGACTGCCAGGCTGGCGAAACGGTGAAGCTCGCTGCTGTAATCAATACCTCATCTGAATTTCTGAAATTTTTGAATACCCGGGAAATGCATTTAGGGGTAAAAATAAAAATCAAATTAATAGAACCTTTCGATAAATCCATTGTGGTAAGTTATGGCAAAAGATCCGCAGAAGTTTTAAGTAATGTAGCCTGCGAAAGATTGCTGGTAGAAAAAGTAAAGTAACAGGTTTCCCGGATTACAGGTATAAATTGATATTCGGAAACTTATATGAGCAAAGAATAAAATTACGGTTTTTCTATTTCCATATTTTTTATTAATCCATTTTTAATTGTATAAATGTGTTTTACCATTCCGTCAAACAAGACGTTCCCATACAGGTTCTTTGCTATTTGATGTACTTCAACTTCTATTAGTCCTTCCTTTGTTTTCTTTATACTAACCGGCTCTACATTTGGGTCCAATTCTTTCCACTGTCTTGTCCAATAATTTCTTACTTCATCGTGCCCTTTTACATAACCACCTTCCCAGCCATTTGCCCAATGTACTTCGGGATCCAGCAATAAGAGTACTTCGTCAATGTCTCTTGCATTGAAAGCGGAATATGCCTTTTTAATTAAGTCCCGAAATTGTAATTTCATAATAATCTATTTTCAAATTAATGTAAGTACCCGGGCAACCTGGTCATAGGTTACAAACAATAAAAATAATTAAAATCTTTAAGTAAATGATAAGTTATAAACGTACCGAACAACCACCATGATATTTTGGGCAGTAAAACAATAAATAATACTGATTCTTATTTTTCTGTAAATTATTATAAGCATTTGGTTTACACAAATTTTGAAGACAACTTCTCAGATATTAAATTGGAAATTTTATTAAGCATAGGATTTCATCTGTGTCTTTCGCCAACCTATATTTAGAAGAAGTGTTTAGCATAAACACGAACTTTCAAATTATATTTTTTGTAAAAGTTCTATTCTGTTGTCAAACGGATCAATAAATGAAAAACGTTTTTGCCCTGGAATTGGTATTTCGTCTTTTACAGTTACTCCATGAAGGGTTAAGTATTGTCTTGCCTCTTCAAAGTTTGATATTTCAAATGCAGGATGCCTTTTAGATTTATTAATTTCATTCTCAGTCCCAATGTGAAATTGTATATCCGCTACCTGATACCAAAGCCCACCATTACTAATTAACGATTCAGGTTTAGAAATTTCAGTTAATCCGATGATTTCGGTATAGAAATGTCTTGCTTCATTTTCTTTTCCTTTTGGGATGCAAATTTGAACGTGGTCGAGTCTCTTAAAATTTATCATAATTCAATATAAAGATACATTGTAAAAAAGCTCAAAATAAAATTTAAATACCTCAGGATTCATCCTATTCGCTATATTTGTTTCTGTCTTTCTCCTGGTAAAAAAACTAAATACTTTTGCGATGAAACTTTTGCGACCAATTCATTTTCACTTTTGTTCTTTCTTTTTTTTAGCAGTGCTTCCTCTTTTTACTTTTGCGCAGAATTCACAAAAAATAGTGAATCATAGCTTCGCAATTTCATTTGCAAAAGCGGCGGATCAAAAACCAATAACCGGCAGGGTTTTTCTGATGATAAGCAAAGATAAAAGCCCTGAGCCACGTTTTGAAGCTGGTTCCTATATGAGAAGTATTCCATTTTGGGGGAAAGATGTTGATCAACTTGAACTCGATGCGCAGGTCGTAATAGATACTTCAACATTGGGTTATCCTTTAGATAATATTCGTGATTTGCCGGAGGGAGATTATTACGTACAGGGGGTGATGAATGTTTACACACAATTTCACCGCGCCGATGGGCATACAATATGGGCGCACCAGGATCAATGGGAAGGGCAACGATTTAACGTCTCGCCCGGGAACCTTATCAGCAGTGTTCAAAAAATTCATTACGACCCATCTGTAGAACAATCCTTTTCTATAAAGTTGGATAGCATGCTGCCAGCTATTCACCTTCCGGCCGATACCAAACAGGTAAAACACATCAAAATTAAAAGTTCGATTCTTTCCGCTTTTTGGGGTCATGATATGTATCTCGGAGCAACTATCCTGCTTCCTGATGGGTATGATACTCACACAAGCGTTCATTATCCTGTAGTATATGAGCAAGGACATTTCAGCCTTGGCGCTCCTGAGGGGTTTACAACGGAAAAGCGTGAAATTCCCCCTGCATTTAAAGCAATTATGGAAAGTTATAACCTGGAAGGCGGTTATGAATTTCAGAAAGAGTATAATTCTGATCATTTTCCACGGATGATCATCGTCACCTTTCAACACCCTACACCTTTTTATGACGATTCCTACGCAGTTAATTCTGCCAACGTTGGCCCTTATGGTGATGCCATTATGAAAGAACTGATCCCATATATTGAAAATAAATACAGGATCATACAAAAGCCTTACGCCCGCGTACTCACAGGCGGCTCTACCGGTGGATGGGAATCAATGGCTTTGCAGATATATCATCCGGATTTCTTTGGTGGCACCTGGTCTCTTTATCCTGATCCACTTGATTTCAGGCACTTTCAGTTGGTGGATCTTACAAAAGATACGAATGCTTTTTATACCAACGCATTTACAATGCCATTTAATGCCAATAGCATCTGGCAAAGTTCGCTCCGCTATTCCATGTGCGACAATGAAGGGCAGCCGGTAAGAACAGAAAAAGATATGAGCCAACTTGAAGCGGTATTAGGAAGCTTAGGGCGTTCGGGAGAACAATTAAATGTCTTTGATGCAGTATTCGGGCCTATCGGGAATGATGGTTATCCTGAACAATTTTGGGATAAACTGACAGGCAAAATAGATAGCAATGCGGTAAACTATGCTCGTGATCATGGATATGATCTCCGGTATTATCTTGCTAATCACTGGTCTGAACTGGGTCCTAAACTAATAGATAAATTACATGTTTATGTTGGAGACGCGGATAATTTTTATCTGAATCTTGCTGTATATCAATTCCAGGATTTTCTGAAACACACTACAGATCCGCATTATGAGGGCACCTTCGAATATGGACGGCCTATGAAAGGGCATGGATGGCAACCCGTGAAAACAAGTGAATTACTAAGGATGATGGCGAAACACATAACGGAACACGCTCCGAAAGGAACAGATAACAATATGTGGAAATACTAAAACGGCGAAGCCATATTTGTTGTTAGCTATATTTATTCGAACGATCTTATCTTGCCTGGCAATTTAAGGTTTTTGAAACATTGCATGTGGCAAAGAATTTTTTTTCTGGAGAGAAACCTTTGTACAGTAAAGCAACAAAAAAACAATATTCCTATTTCTTGTGAGGAAAACTTACTATTAATTCACAACCATTTCCGGGAGAGGAAATAATATTCACTTCGCCATTAAATAAAGAAGACCTGGTTCTGATATTTATTAAACCAATTCCTTTTGCTTTTAAGGAAGTATCGAATCCTATACCATCATCTTTAATAGAAAGGAAAATATTTTCTGTATCACGGATCAGTTTTAAAATAATTTTATGGGCATGGGCATGTTTAATGATATTTCCAAATTGTTCCTGTACAATACGATATATGGTCAGTTTAAGTTTGTCAGGGATGTCATCTTCATCAAAAATTTTGATTTCTTTTTCGATAACTAATTTACTGCTTTCCGATATGGTTTCTGTAAGATGATCAAGGGCCTCTGAAAGCCTCTTTGCTTCGATGAAAGGCGTTATCAGGGAATGAGACAGGCTACGGATTTCTTTAATAGCGTGGCCAATAAGTTTTTCAGCCTCATCCATATTAGGGTGGTGTTCTTTTGTTTCTGTTTTTATTGCCATTTTTATATAAAGAGTGGCAGAGGCCAGCAGATGGATCACATTATCGTGTAACTCAATCCCTATTTCATGTCGCTGATTTTCCGCAGCGGTAATTATTGCGTCTGCAATTTCCTGTTGCCTTTTCTTTCTTTCGTCCCCAAGTTTTTGCTCAAGTAAAATCTTTTCAGTGATATTGGATGCCGCCATCATCAAACCATAAACATTGTTATCACCATTTGAGATGGGAAACATTTTTATATGATACCAATTAAATAAATTATTGGGTTGTGGATAACACACTTCATGTTTTAAATGTTTTCCTTTCAGCACTTCTTTCATATAGCATAGCAGAGTGTGTTGCGTATCTGATGGAAAATAATCAATAAAGTACTCGCTTATTTTGATGCCGTGTCTCAGTTCTTTTTTTGCAAATGCTACTGCACCCTTGTTATATGAAATAATTCGAAAATTCTGGTCCATTAAAACATAGATAGTATCAGTAGTATTAAAAATAGTATGAAGGTTCGCTTCTGATTTTTGTAATACATCTTCCACTTTTTTTCTTTCGGTAATATCACGTGCAATTACCATTATCCGATTATCAATAATTTTTTTTGCATTCGATTCCACATAAATAACCTGCCCGTTTTTATGTATCATTTTCCTTTCATTCAAAACGTTTTCACCGGCAGCCAACAGATCATATTGAATTGGCTTTATCTTTATGCTTTCAGGATCGAGCAATGTAGTTACATTTAATTGCAGCAATTCTTCTTTAGTATAGCCAAACATGGTAGAGAGACTGGAATTAACATCTATGAGATTTCCTTTAAAATCTGTTACCATGATGGCATCAGTGGCCTGTTCGAACAATGCATGATAATTGTCATTGAAATCATTGGCCGCATGCTGATTTTTGGCTATTACTGGTTTTTCGGGTGAAATGGTTTTATCGGTCATGTTTGAAATGCCTTTCCCCTGCTGCACATTATCGTATTAACTCTGGGAAGTTTTTTTTGAGAATGCAAAGGTAGCGCATGAAAAATTAAAAATCCTTCATTTAATAAATGAACATCTTTGATTTTCAAATAAAGGACGCTCTGTAATTTCCGGGAGATATGTTTTCAGATTTGGTAAAGAAAGAAGTAAAATAGTTTGGATCGTTAAAACCTACCTGGTTTGAAATTTCTTTTATAGACAGATTTGTTGAATGAAGTAAATATTTGGTTTCAATAAGAACCCTGTTCTGAATAGATTCTTTAGCAGTAAGCCCTGTATGTTTTTTAATGAGTGCGTTAAAAGAATTAGGATGCATCGCTAATTTTGCGGCATAGAATTTTACAGATCGTTCTTTTGAAAAATTAGCTTCCAGCAAATCAAGAAATCTTTTAATAATATTTATGGAAGGCACATTTGTTTTTAAATTTAATTTCTTGTCAAATAACCGTTCACTCAGGATCAGGAGTTCAATAATTTTTAATGCAATCAATTCGTTGTTATAATTGTCTTCCCGTTTTTTTTCTTCAAGTATGGTTTCAAAAATATCTGCAATTTCTTTCGCTTCGCTGTCACTAAGTTGAACATAAGGCTGAACAGACGATCTTAATATTTTTTTGTTTTCAATATACTTATGTGGAAAATTATTTTGCACAAAGAAATCCATATTGAATATCGCAATATATCCTTCCATATCCAATGTCCAGTTTTTACTTGAGGTAATTACACGGGCCGGAATAACAGCCAATGTATTTTTTATTGCCTTGAATTTATAAATGCCCGTCGTGAATTCACCTGATCCTTTTTTTATAAGGCCAATGCGATGATACGACCACCTGTTTGGAGGAATAGTTCTGTTCGTATTTATCAGCACATCTTCAAACCTGTGAACCTGTAAATCAAACTTGTGAATAAAACGATCATCAAAGTCTATAATATTTTCATCAGACTTTTTTTCAAGAAGCTTCTTAAATTCGTTTAATAAAAATTCATCATCAGGCATAAGATATATAAATACTAAAGTTAAATCTTTTTCATACTCAAAAAGATAATCTTATAAATGAATTATGTGATAGTTTGAGAGAAGAAGAACCAGCGCAAGTTATCTAACCATTATTCCAAAATTCTCTTTTGTACTGTTTTTGTTAAAGCATTATAATATCCGGCTTTTTTACATCAAACTTCCAATGATTCAATCTTCAATTGTTTTACCTTTATGGCAGAAAAATAAAATGATAATTTTTTTTCAATCGTCCTTTACCTTAAAAAAATAAACTATGGCAAACGCAGAACAAATCAAAAGCAGTTATATTGATTATGTACTTACCAATGGTGAGCAGCCGAAATCTGTTTACAATTTTGCAAAAAAACTTAAAATTTCGGAAGCAGCCTTTTATAAATTCTATGGTTCGTTTGCGGCGATTGAAAAAGCGGTTTGGGAAGATCTTACTTTAGCAACCATCATTAAAATAAAAGAGCAGGAAGTATGGCCAAAATACACTTCCCGGGAAAAAATGCTTTCTTTTTTTTACAGTTACCTGGAATTATTAAAAACGAAACGCAGCTTTATTATTTATACATTAAAAAAGCATTCAACCAGGTTCGCAACCCCTTCTGTTTTATCCGGAACCAAAACGGTATTTGAAAGTTTTGCTGAAGATCTTATTAATGAAGGACTAGACAGTGGCGAATTATCTGACCGGAAATTTTTTAGCAAAAGATATAAAGATGCATTGTGGGTTCAGTTTGCTTTTATCATCAATTTTTGGATGGATGACGACAGCAAAGATTTTGAAAAATCAGACGAAGCAATAGAAAAAGGTATCAATGTTACTTTTGATCTATTCCAAAGATCACCGATTGATAATCTTTTTGAGTACGGTAAATTTTTAACCCGAAACGGAAAGTTTAAAGAAAGAATGGGAATATAAATTTATTATGAAAACCCAGGAATCCATTCCAACCACGAAGGTGGCACGTTCTGCGAAATTTGTAAAAACAGGTTTTCAGATTGGTGGCAATTACGTAAAGCATTATTCTAAAAAATTATTTAATCCGGATCTTTCACGCGAGGAATTACGCGAGGAATTGAATGAAGACAACGCGACGGATATTTACAATTCATTAAGTGAACTTAAAGGATCTGCGCTGAAAATTGCACAGATGCTAAGCATGGACAAAAACATTCTTCCCAAAGCGTATGTTAATAAATTTTCTCAATCGCAGTACAATGCACCGCCACTTTCCGGACCTCTGATCGTAAAAACATTTACAAAAAGTTTTGGGAAACCGCCGGGTAAAATTTTTGATACTTTTAATCTGAATTCTATCCAGGCGGCTTCTATCGGGCAGGTTCATGAGGCAACATTAAATGGTAAAAAATTGGCTGTAAAAGTACAATACCCTGGTGTTGCTGATAGCATTTCTTCTGATCTTAAATTGGTAAAACCTATCGCCTTCAGACTGATCGGTATGAATGAAAAGGAATTAAACATTTATATAAAAGAAGTGGAAGAACGATTACTCGAAGAAACGGATTATGATTTGGAGGTGCGTCGTTCCATCAAATTTTCAAAAGCCTGCAGTAAATTAAAAAATGTAGTTTTTCCATCTTACTATCCCCGGCTTTCTTCTTCTAAAATCATTACGATGGATTGGATGGAAGGGTTTCACCTGAAAGAATTTTTAACCACGGATCCATCACAGGAATTAAAAAATAAAATCGGGCAGGCGCTGTGGGATTTTTATAATTTTCAGCAGCATGAATTGAGAGCCGTTCATGCAGATCCGCATCCTGGAAATTTCTTAATTACTCCGGATGAAAAACTGGCGGTAATAGATTTCGGCTGTATCAAAGAATTGCCGGAAGATTTTTACAATCCTTTTTTTGGATTGATCTTTCCTGATTTAATGCCAGACAAAGCTGCTACCATCAAAGGTTTCAGGGAGCTTGAAATGATTCTGCCCAATGATGATAAAAAACAAATTGAATTTTACTACAAGGCCTATAAAGAGATGATCTCACTTTTTGCACTTCCTAATGTGAGTAAAACTTTCGATTTCAGTAAGCCGGAATTTTTTGAAAAACTTTATGCCTGGGGTGAAAAAATTGGTAAAATGCCTGAGTTCAAACAACCACGAGGGGTCAAGCATTTTATTTATGTAAACAGAACTAATTTTGGTTTATATACTTTACTAAATGAATTAAGCGCTACCGTGAATACGCAAACTTACCAGCCACATTTTGAAAGTTTTAGTGGCTTCTCATCAAAAAATTAATTTTAACCTGCACGTGTGCAATTCAATAATAGCCATGAAAGCAATAGTAATAACAAAGCCTGGTAACCCCGGCGTTCTTAAAATGGAAGACAGGCCTGTTCCGGTTCCGGGCAAAAATGAAGTGCTAATAAGGATAAAAGCAGCCGGAGTGAATCGTCCTGATATTTCCCAACGAAAAGGAAATTATCCTGCACCTCCGGGAGCGCCTGTGGATATCCCCGGTCTGGAAATTGCGGGTATTATTGAAGAATGCGGCAGTGAGGTAAAGAGGTGGACAAAAGGGGATAAGGTTGTTGCGTTGCTTGCGGGCGGAGGCTATGCTGATTTTGCAACAGTTGATGCCGGTCAGTGCCTTCCCCTCCTTGAAAATTTGAGTTATGTGGAAGGAGCTTCATTACCCGAAACTGTTTTTACAGTATGGCATAATGTATTTCAAAGAGGTTTATTGAGATCCGGCGAACATTTCCTTGTTCATGGTGGCAGCAGTGGTATTGGGATTACTGCTATCCAGTTGGCGAAGGCCTTTGGTTCGGTTGTTTTTGCTACAGCCGGCACGCAGGAAAAATGCAATGCCTGTATACCATTAGGCGCCGATGCCTGCATTAATTACAAAGAAGAAGATTTTGAAACGGCTTTGCAGAAAGAGGGAATAGACGTGATACTGGATATGATAGGCGGTGATTATATGCCAAAAAATATTCGCTTATTGCGTCCCGATGGCCGCCTGGTATTTATCAATTCAATGAAAGGAAACCTGGTGGAATTGAATATCATGGATATCATGCAAAAAAGGCTCACCATTACCGGGAGCACTCTCAGAAGCAGGGAAATTTCTTTTAAAACATCATTGGCAAAAGAAGTGGAAACTCATGTGTGGCCACTGATAGAATCGGGGAAATTCAAACCGATTATTTACCAAACTTTCCCACTTCAGGACGCCAATAAAGCCCATGAATTAATGGAAAGCGGCAGTCACATTGGTAAAATTGTTTTGGTGAATGAAGAATGATGTTATCGGTCGGCACCTTATGTCAGACCGCGAGTTAAGAAGTTAAAGTAAATCCGCGGTCTGACGCCAGGCGTACCGACCGCTAATGTATTATAACAGGAATGATTATACGAAAATTACATTTTACTTTTTTGTAGTTGAAAACTTATGGACAGCAGCACTTTTTTATTTTGAGATACTACGGATAGCGGGGGTAGTTGTTTGCCAATTCGGTTTTATCAAATTGTCTTTCCGTTTTGCCAATAGTAAAAATATAACTCCTGTAAGCAAACAAAGTATTAGCGACTGAATAGAATCTTGTGGCCCGGTTTGACAGCCGGTTATTAACTGAGTGCCCGTAATTTTACTTGTAAACAAACCTTGTGTAATGGAACTGCCTGGATTTATTCCACCAAAAATTCCTGGTTCTGCAAAGTCCCAACTAAAATGTAAAAATATGGGAAGCCATAAACTGCGGCTAAACACATAAGCAGATGGAAGCATAAAACCTGCCTGCATTGCTGTTGCACCAACAGATACAAATGTTGCTCCTTTAATGTTTATATGTAATACGGCAAACAGTATTATAAAAATAGTCACCGCAATAGCAGTTCCTGTTTGTTGTTCCAATAAACGAAATAGTACGCCTATTATTAAAATTTCCGCTACAAATCCAGCTGTTAATGCAAAAGCGAAAGAGGTTATAAGTATTGAAGCAGGATTTACATGAACAACCGAATAAATGCCGAACGTATAAATAACTAAAATAAAAAGCGATTGTAATAAAAGACCTGATACGCAACCAATAGCCGCATTCTTACCAAATGATGATGCACTCAATTCTTTAATTTGTCTTTTTTCATATACTCTAAAAAGAAGAATATATCCTGATACAGCTATAACTGAATCTGCAATTGCTACAATTATATTTTTTATATCGTCAGTTAAATTTGTTTTGCCGAGTAATAACCTACCTAACCATTCTGTTAAAAAAACCAATACTCCAATTACACCAATACCTATAATGATCTTCGTTAAAAAGAAATCAAATGCTTTTTGTAATGCAGTTTGTTTGTTCATCTATGTAGATTATCAAATTTTTTTCTGTATTAACCAGTGATGCCCAAACGGATCTTTTATTTCTCCCTGGCGATAACCATATTCATAATCTTTTGCCGCATTTATTTCAATTGCGCCCGCCTTAATTGCAGTGTTCATTACAACATCTACATCCGGAACGAATAAGCCGATAATAGTAGTAGTTCCATTATATTTTTCAGGAGAGAAAAAATAGGGTTTGGTTACTTCATGCAAATGAAATATAGTTCCATTAATGGAGAGTTCAGCAACATGAATGCTGCCATCATCATTCCTGAAACAAAGATTCTCTGTTGCACCAAATGCTTTTGCATAAAATGAAATATCCTTAACTCCATTATTAAACAAAAGTTGCGGAGCGAAAAATGGTTTATCGTTTATGTTTGTCATGTTTCACTTATTCAGAATTACTAACAAAAGAAATATGTTTGCTATCGGGTGACCATGAGTTCACATTGATCGTTCCCTGTCCTCCATATAGGTAGGCAATTACTCTTGGTGCGCCTCCGGATGCGGGCATTAAATTCAAGGTTACTCTTTTATAAGACGGATGCGCCATCGGATCAATGTCTTTTGAGAAAGAAATATAAACGATCCATTTGCCGTCCGGAGAAATATGCGGAAACCAGTTATGCCGCTCGTCATAAGTAAGTTGTTCCCTTCCGGTTCCATCAGGTTTCATTCTCCATATCTGCATGGTTCCTGTTGGATTGGCATTGTAATAAATATATTTTCCATCAGGCGAATATTCCGGTCCATCCGCGTGTCCTTCAGTATTATTGGTCAATGCAGTTTCTGCCCCGTTATCTACATTCACTTTGTAAAGATTAAAAACTTTGCTTCCATTTCTTTTGGCAACAATGACTACTTCTTTTCCATTGGGCGCCCATCCATGCCCGTAAGAAGGTGTCTCGTGTGTTACTAATTTTGGAGTGCCTCCGGACAGTGGAAGAACATATACAGCAGATTCTCCTCCTGGTAAATCGGGGCTTTGACAACTGATCGCAAGCATTTTATGATTAAATGAAATACCATGATCATTATTTATTTCGTTTAATGTTCCTGTATTTAATTTTTCTGGTGTGCCACCATCAGCGGGAATGGTATAGATTGAACCATTTTCATTAAACAAAAGACTTTTTCCATCAGGCATCCAGTTAGGAGCTTCAAATCTTCCGGCAGATTCATGAATTACTTTTCTTACTCCGGTGAATACATTCATCGTTTCCATCCGCGAACCTAACACGCCATTAAAAACATTTTCCTTTACATTCGGGTTGGGTTGATATTTATTTTTTACCGGCTTGTCTATTCTCACATTCCAAACTTTTGCTTCTTCAATTTTATCTGAATCATGCGATGAAATAAATAATCCTGCATAAACAGAATCGGGATTTTCCATCATTATGGTAGCGCCAACTTCCTGCAGAGGTTCGCCCCGGTTGGCCACTCTCATTGTTATTTTATTTCCAATCCTTTCGAGTTGAATGGTTTGAAAAACTACTTTTTTAGGATAGAATATTTCACCTTCAGGATCTCTCATATAAGCGTCTCTTAAAGGCCTCCATTGCAAAACAGTAAGTCCGTTCCCATGAGTAACTGCATTATAACTTGCTGATGCATCATCCAGAGATTCACGAACCATCCAGCCGATCTTCCTATGTTCATTTCCTTTATCACCTTCAAATTCAAAGCTGGCAGTAAGAATAAAATCGCCACTTATCTTTTTGTACAAATAATGAAATTCGTCGCGGTTAAACCAGATATTATAGCCCGCACCTTTCATGTCATACGTCTGTGTGGCTTCGTCGTAGCTGGCTGAGCCTTCATTTTTTGGCTGACCAATATCTGCGCTTTGAAACATTCCGACAGTTGAAGTTTGGCAGCAACAAACATTGTGCAAAGAAACCAGAAGAAGGGAAATTAGAAATTTCATACCAGTTTTTTAGATGGAATTATAGAGAGAAGTGGTCCGGTAAAGAAAAATAAAGGTATGAAAAAATTATTCACGCAGAGGAGTCATGCATGGCGTCTGTAAGAAAATATCTCTTTATTTCAATTCCCAGTCATCAGTCCTGAAAGGCGATGCGGGTAATCCGGCTTTATTAAATAAATTGGGAGTGGCCGTGTTGGTAAAGCCCATGCGAACAGCAACAGGATGTGGTACCTGGGCGCTATATACAATTACGGTACTATCCTGAATTTTTGCAGTGGCCGGAACAAATTGATGATCTTCACCAGAAATAAGAAAATCAGTAAGTTGCTCTCCTTTTTTCATCAAACCATCCCTGGCAAAATCAAAATGAATGATCGCCTTGTTTCCTTTCAACTCTATTGAGCGGTAAAGCGGCCCTGAATATTGAATGTTTTCTTTGCCATAAGTTTTAGCGAGTGCCCAATCGGCAAGGCGCTTCCCTACATCTAATTTATCTTTTGGATGAATATTGTTCGTATCGCCAGTGATATCTGTAATTATTACCACACCTGTGTTTGGGACATTCCGGTAGGTCTGCAATTGCGCCTCCCTCATCTGGGCACCACTAAATCCTTTTCCATAATTATAAGGTGCGATCTGAACAAAATAAAATGGAAAATCTTTTTTCCATAATTCTCGCCACACATGTATCATATCACTGAAAGTTTCTTGATAAGTGGATGGATTTGTAGTGTTTGTTTCTCCCTGGTACCAAATAGCCCCTGCAATTGGGAAATTGATAATAGGCGCTATCATCGCATTATAACTAACTGAAGTCCTCACCGGGCACCACGGAACCGGGGTGAGTTTTGCGGCTGAAACAGCCAAAGGGATATTGTTTTTAAAAACTTCTTCCGGCGTCCAGCATTCTACAGGCGAACCACTCCAGCATGATTCTATCAATCCTACTGGTTGATGAATATTTTCGTTAACGGTTCTTCCAAAAAAGTAACCCGCGGCGCTAAATGAATGCATCGTTGCCGGGGTGCAAACTTCCCATTTGCCCCGCACTTCCTGTTGAGGATAGGAGGCCGATATCTTTTGAATGTGAAAAAAACGAATCTCGGGATGATTCGCATTGTTAATCTCTTCCTGGTAATTATTAAAATGCCAGTCGGCGCTAAATTCCATATTCGATTGTCCTGTGCAAATCCAAACTTCACCTATCAAAACATTTTGAATGGTGATCGTGCTATCTCCTACAACTGTGATCTGGTAGGGCCCTCCGGCTTTTGGTGTTTTCAGATCAACAGTCCACACAGCATCCGACAAAGTGGATGTTTTCAAAGTATCACCATTCCAACTGGCAACTATACTTATTTTTTGACCGGGATCTGACCATCCATAAAAGTGAACAGTTGTTTGCTGCTGCAACAGCATATTATCAGAAAAAATATCGGGGATCCTTAAATAAGCGTTGGCAGAAAAATAAAAAAGAGAAAATAATAATGTTACAAGTGTGAAGGATATTTTTTTCATCAGAGGTGATTTATTTATACACAACGAAAGTAATAAATTGTGAAAGAACCACCCGCAAACTTATTTCCTGCCTGGTATTATAACACTTTCATTTTCTTTAGCATGAACTCCAAAAAGCAGCACTTCATTGCATGCTAAATAACTGTTGCGCCGCAAATTATTCATGATAGCAAATATGCAGGTAAGGATTTTTATTAACTATTATTTTTCTTCCGATGAGCGTATTGTTATTGAAGTGAAGATCGTTGCCGGGATATTAACGATTGATGAGTGAATTTAATTTATTTAATCGCAGGCTGTGAAAAGTTGTTGTAAAGTATTTGAGAATAGGTTGAATTTTTTTATTTGCATATTTTCGTTTAAGCATAACCGATGGTTTACGGTAAACAAACAAATACTTACGATTCCTGTTTCACCATTCACCTGAACGTGCCGTGGCACTGTTCGATCTCGCCGAGGCGAGATCCTACTCACTTCTCAGGTTTTTCACCGGATTGGCTATTGCTGCTTTTAACGCCTGTATGCTCACGGTTAATAAGGCAATTAAAATAGCAATGCAACCCGATAACAAGAACATCCACCACTTTAATTCTATCCGGTATGCGAAATCCTGCAGCCACTTGTTCATTACAAACCACGCTATGGGAATGGCGATTATAGTAGCGATGAATACAAGTTTTCCAAAATCCTTGCTCAATAATATGGTGACGGATGTTACAGAAGCACCAAGCACTTTCCTCACTCCAATTTCTTTTCTGCGTTGTGCTGTAATAAAAATTACAAGGCCTAATAATCCAAGACAGGCAATGATGAAAGCGAGAACAGTAAAAGCCAACGATAATTTTTCCTGCTTTTGTTCCCCGGAATATTGTTTATTGAAATTTTCGTCAAGGAAATGGAAGTCTGCAGTATTATTGGGATCAAATTTTGTATAAGTTTTTTTTAAGAAAGCAATACCTGCCGCAGCTTTGCCCTTAGCGATCTTTACATAAAGATTATCCTGCTCTTTATCATTTGGTGGCATCAGCAATACCATTGGCTCAATCTTATGTTGTAATGAATAAGCATGAAAATCTTTTATAACTCCAACGATCACACGATTGGTCATGCTGTCATTCCTAACGTTGTATTTCATTTTTTTACCTATGGCATTTTTATATCCAAGTTTTTTCATCAATGTTTCATTAATGATAACAGCATCATCTTTGTCTGTAGGCATTTCCTTTGAAAAATTCCTTCCCTGCAATAGATGGATCCCGGCTGTTTTTAAAAAGTCTTCATCTACATATAACTTATTTGCTGATTGAGATGTAGTTTCCATTTCACCATTTTTTTCAAAAAAGAAGCCGTTTTCACCAAGGTCATTATTACCAATGGGATTACCCGCAATAGCAGCCCCTTCAATCAACGGGCTTTGTAGCAACGCATTTTTAAGCGACGGTATTTCGCTGCGTACTTTCATGTCATCAATATGAAATGAAAGTACTTGTTCTTTATTAAATCCCAGGTCTTTCTGCGACACATACTGCATTTGCCTATAAATAATGTAAGAGCCACTTATTAGACAAACAGCAACCACAAACTGAAATACTACGAGGGATTTGCGGAATACTACACTTGCATGCATATTTCCCAACTGGCCTTTAAGAGAAGGAATCATTTTAAAGCGTGATAGAAATAATGCAGGATAACTGCCACTAACGATGCCCGTTACTAAGGTAAATAGAATGATCAATCCGATGGTATTTATTTTACCAAAACGCCACAGGCCCAAATCCTTCCCGGCAAGCTGGTTAAAGAAAGGCAGCGCTAATTTCACCAAAACGCATCCGATTATTGCAGCTATTGCTGTTACCAGCAATGCTTCTGAAATAAATAATCCAATCAAATGTTTTTTTCCTGAACCGATAACTTTCCTGATGCCAATCTCCTTCACACGCATCGCAGCGCGGGCTGTGGAAAGATTCATATAATTGATTAATGCAATCAGCAATACGAGAAATCCTATAACCATAAACATATACACCCGGCTGATGCTTCCATTATTGCTTAATTCATAATCCAAATTGGAATGAAGATGGATCGAAGTAAGTGGTTGCAGTTCTATTTGAAAACTGGTATAATGCGTTTCTTTACTAATATCTTTTTCAAGGGGGCCTAGTTTTTTTTCAAATGAATTGATGTTAGTCCCTTTTTTTAAAAGAAGGTAAGTATAGAGATATGCGTTTTGCCAGTCTTCGTTTTTAAATTCATCGTCTGATGAACGAATGCCACTGAATTGAAGGTGAGAGTTTTGCGGCATATCTTTTATTACGCCTGTTACTTTATTTGGATAATGATCACTTCCAAAAAGTATGGTCTTATTAATTGCTGTCGCCGGATTTCCAAAAAGCTTTTTAGCAAGGCTTTCAGTAATAACAATTGATTGAGGTTGTATTAACGCAGTGTTTGCAGCACCATATAAAAAGTGATAATCAAATAATTTAAAGAATGAATTTCCTGCAAAGCAAATGTCATCTTGCTTAATTGTTTTATCACCATAATTAATTATACCTCCTCCTTCATTGTCAATCCTTACTGCATCTTCTACTTCCGGAAAATTATTTTTAAAAGCGGTTGCAAATGGGGGAGAAGTAAGGGCAATATTCATACTGCCTCCCTGCCAGTTTGCGTGCTCAGCTACACGACAAATACGGTCTGCATTGGTAAATGATTTGTCGTAACTAAATTCATCACCTACATATAATGCAATTAGCCAGAATGCAGCAAGGGCAATGGCAATACCACCTATATTGATGGCTGCATATATTTTATTAAGTTGAAGATTTCTCCACGCGGTTTTGAAATAATTTTTTATCATTTGCTTTTTTTTCATAGGGCACTGCCCTATGTTATGATACTACGCCCTTTCAGGGCTGCTTAAAAACTTTGTACAGTAAACCAACAAAATATTCAAGATTTCTCTTTCTTCATTAGCTATAATCAGCATATTATCACATTTTCTTCATGTTCACATTTTGGCATTTGCTAATTAAATTTAATCAAACACAACATCTATTTTTCCGCCGTCTGCATCCACTGTTACTGGTATTCCACCTCCATTTACAGTTCCATTTATTTCTTCTTTTGAATTGGTGCCATTAAAATTTTCAAGATTGTCTGTAGAAATTTTCATAGCATTTAATTTCAGATCCATTCCTATATTTTTTGGAATCCTCAAACTCACTTTTCCGGCAGAATTATGTATAGAAATATATTTGCCTGGTTTATTTATTTGTACATCAATATTTCCGCCGCTGGTAGATGCTTTGAGGCTGCAGTTAAGCGCCAGTAAAGAAACATTTCCTCCCGAAGTATGTGCCAGCAGATCGCCTTCAATAGTTTTTCCTTCAATATTTCCGCCGCTTGTTCCGGCATTTATATTACCTGACAGGTTATCTAACTTTATATCGCCGCCGGAAGTAGAAAGCTTAATATGCCCTGAAGAATTTTGTGCCTGGATGTTACCTCCGCTGGTAGAAAGGTCAAGATCATTTTTGCAGTTTTGAAAGTAAATATTTCCACCTGAAGTGCGGCCTTTAATATTTCCGCTTAAAGCGTTCAGGTCAAGATTGCCGCCACTTGTAGTAAAATCCTGGTCTCCTGAAATATCTGTAAGTGCTATGTTTCCGCCGCTGGTTTCTAATTGGGTGGATACATTTTCAGGAACAAATATTTTAAAGGGAAAACTTAACGATTTTTTCCAATTGGTGATTTTGTGTTTTGCTGTAGCCGAAGCTGTTAATTTACCATTATTAACAGAAATATCCAGGTTGTAATCTTCAGCAATTTTTGTTTTGAGTTCATCCTGCGATAATTGATTCATCCTGTTTCCATTCTGCCAAATAAAAACTTCTACACGCGATTCAGACGGATTGACACCAGACACACTAATGTTTCCACCACTGGTATTGGCCACTATGCTATTGATCGTTTCGCCGGAAAATGATTTGGTTAAATACGGTTGTTTATCAGATTGGGTTTGCGCGTTTACTGCTAATGAAATAACAGCCATTGTTAGCAGCATTAGATACTTTTTCATTTTTTTCATTTTTTTATTATTATTAAATTCAGGTTTCAGCTATCAGCCAGGAGCCGTCAGCAGTCAGCCGCTAGCAATCAACTTTCTCCACAAAACGAGTTCTTCGGACACTTATATCAGGACAAGACACAAAAGAAACTACAAACTTCGAACTAATGGCTAACCATAAATAATTGAGCCACTTCTTTACCTATTCATTTTCAACTCTTTAAATTTTATTAAAAAATAAAACTGTCCGCTTTTGATACAGTCTGTGTCATGGTTTTGATACACATTATGTTTATGACTGATTTTAAAATAATCCAATGAATGAGAAGAAGAGTATAAATATTCTCTTTTCAAACCATTTCCATTTTGATGGCAGCATTTTTGCGGAAAATAAGATAAACATTCCTCATGACTGAGCAATCCTATATTAAATTAACAGGAAGTTATTTTCCTTTACCAATAAATTCCAATGCTATAATAAGCGAACCCGACAGAAATTCAATAATTGATGTAACGGTAATACTTAGGCGTAATAAAAAATTACCTCCCAGGATCATAGAGGGAAAAAGAATCTCACGTAAGGTTTATTTAAAAAATTATGCATCCTCAAAGCAAGATGCAGACAAAGTGGAGGCTTTCGCACATGCTAACAGGCTATCCACTGTAGAGGTAAGCCTCGCAAGAAGAAGTATTATTTTGAGAGGTACGGCCGGTGATTTTGAAAAAGCATTCAATACAAGTTTACAATCTGTCAATAATTTCATGGCGCTTAAAGCCGAAATACAAATTCCCGGTTCACTGACTCAAATTATTACCGGAGTTTTTGGAATGGATAGCCGTCCTGTAGCCAGGCCTATGTTCCAGGTAGCTAAAAAAGATGGAAAAATTATTTCTCATGCACAATCGCCGCAATCCTTTACTGCAGATGTACTCGCTAAGATATATGGGTTCCCTACGGAATTTACCGGTAAAGGGGAGTGTATCGGGATCGTTGAACTTGGCGGTGGTTTTCGTACAGATGATATTACTTCTTATTTTAAAGGCCTTGGCATGGAGGCGCCTGTAGTAAAAGCCATATCTGTTGACGGCGGAAAGAATAGCCCTTCTACTGCCGATAGTGCGGATGGAGAAGTAATGCTTGATATCGAGGTGGGGGCCGCCGTGGCAAACGGTGCAACTGTTGCTGTTTATTTTGCTCCCAATACCGACCAGGGATTTTTAGATGCCATTACTACAGCCATTCACGATACAGGTAATCAACCTTCGGTAATATCCATCAGTTGGGGGTCTGCAGAAATGAACTGGACAACACAGGCATTAGACAATTTTAACGAAGCCTTCAAAACTGCCGCTGCATTAGGAGTGAGCATCTGTGTTGCTTCCGGTGACAGTGGTTCAAGAGATGGAGAAACTGATGGTAAAGTGCATGTTGATTTTCCCTGTTCCAGCCCTTATGCGCTGGCATGCGGCGGCACGCACCTTGAGGTAAGCAATAATAAAATATCTTCTGAAACAGTATGGAATGATTCTGATGATTCCGCATCGGGTGGGGGAGTAAGTACTTACTTTCCGTTAACAGACTACCAGGCGAATGCAAATGTACCTTTGGAAATTGATACAAAATTTAAGGGCCGAGGTGTACCCGATGTAGCCGCCAATGCCGATCCCAATACCGGTTATAATGTAATCGTAGATGGAGAGCAACTTGTGATTGGCGGTACCAGCGCTGTGGCTCCTTTAATGGCAGGCCTCATAGCCCTTTTTACCGAACAGTATAAAAAATCTTCCGGGTTTATACAACCGCAACTCTACTCTGTTCAGGGATTGTGCAGGGATATAACGGAAGGTAATAATAAAACTACCTCTTCTGATACCGGCTATACTGCAGGCCCTGGATGGGATGGATGCTCAGGATGGGGTGTTTTGTCGAAATTAGAATGAACGCATAATATAAAAAAAAAGCCTGCATTTATCTGCAGGTTTTTTTATGTAAAATTTTTGAACTTCGAGGCGCTGCGTTTTTTAATCTGATATTGGATAAGGCGCAATGGTCTTCTAAGGATATGTTGATTATTTACAGGTATTGGATAAAGAAAAAAAGAAGTTGACTGATACCAGACTTTAATGATTTTTTATTGGATAGTTGGATTCGGGCTTTTTCAGTGGATTTGGATTGGGATTAATGTTTGTTGAACATCAATCAACTTCTGGTACAAAGATAGAGCAGCACCGTTCCTGCACAAGAGACTAAATACTTAATTAATGATATACTGAATATACGGTTGATTGTCGTAGAAATACGATCGCCCATGCGGGAAAGACTCTTTCTAAATATTTTTTCGCCGGGATATTCATTCCCGTGGTTTTTCTCCCTTCAGCAGGTTTGTAAACTGGTAAAAACCTTAATTCAATTTTCGTTTATGCTATCCAGTTACAGGTATTTAAAATTAATCATTAGGAAATGATAAATTCAGGTTATTTGTTTGTTTACTATTCCTTTAGCAAGAATTAAGTGATGAATCTATTTTCATGTGCCTGTATGTAATTATATTCAGTAAACAAAGAAATATTTGATATTTCTCTTTAATTTCTATTCAGTTCTTAAATTGTCCACAGGGTTAGGTTTTTACTTTTAATCTTATGCAACACAATTATTCTAACTAAACGCAATGAATATGATAATTTTGATTCATCCTGCTTATTTATAAAAAATAAAAAGAGAGTTTAATCAAGTGATAGTTATCCTACATTTGGTAACCCCTGAACTGATATGATAAAAAACTAAGCCGCATTATTATAAGAAAATATTTTATAATAAAAGCTAATTATTATTAAAAATTACAAATCCTTTCTTACCTTGTTGGCTATCCTTAAAAGCTTTTGAGCATTTGAACAAAAAATTCTTCCCCAAAAGTTATTTTTTAGATTTCAATATGCAATCGCCCGAAAGCAAAAGGCCATAGTAATATTTTATAAAAGAACTTTTTAAAACCAAAGCAGGATGAAGGAAAAAATGGATTTTTGTTGGTCTGATCAATGCGAGCCACATAAATTGCGTACAAAGCAATTAATAAATAAGTATCCCGAAATAAGAAAATTAATTGGTAGAAACCCATATACTTTCCTGGTTATCCTTTTTTGTGTCGTGTTGCAAACTACACTCGCTTTTTTTCTAAGGGATTCACCCTGGTGGCTGGTACTAATGACTGCTTATTTTGTAGGCGCTTTTGCTGATCACACTTTATTTGTTTGTGTGCATGAGTGTTCGCACAATCTTGTTTTTAAAAAAAGGAAACTCAATGCTTTTGCAAGTTTGGTGGCTAACCTTCCGCTTGTATTTGCAAGTTCAGTTTCATTTAAAAAATACCATTTAAAGCACCATGCTTTCCAGGGTATTGAAGCGCTTGATGCCGATATGCCTGGTAAGCGCGAAGCGAATCTTGTTGGAAATTCTACTTTTAAAAAAGCATTGTGGCTTCTCTTTTATCCGCTGGTACAGGCAAGCCGCCTGGGCCGTATGAACAAAGAAATAAAACTATTTGATAAAGAAATGGCACTCAACTGGCTCATTCAATTGGTATACGTTTTTTGCATTGTTTATTTTTTTGGATGGAAGGGATTTGTTTTTCAGTTAGCCAGTTTCTTTTTTTCTGTGGGCCTGCATCCCCTGGGCGCCCGGTGGGTGCAGGAACATTTTCTTACGGATGGATTACAGGAAACCAAGAGCTACTATGGTCCTTTGAATGTGGTAAATCTTAATGTAGGTTTCCATAACGAGCATCATGATTTCCCATCTGTACCATGGAATCATTTGCCTGCGCTGCATAAAGTAGCGGGTGATTACTATGATGGTTTAGCATCGCACAGATCTTATACAAAACTGCTATTAAAATTTCTGTTCGATAGGAATTTATCAGTATTTTCCCGTATGGCGCGAGACAACAAGGGCAAAAGCGCCGAGAAAGAAAACGTACCGCAATCACCTAAAGTAATTGTGTCCTCATAGAAAAGGACACTCTGAAGGATAACGGTTATTTTTAAAGGAAGAGGTCATTAATAAGCTGGAAAATTTAATATTTCTTACCTGTAAACAGTGTGATATAACGTCAATAAGAGTTATTTTGCCCTCGGTATTGACAAAGAAACCCACCTATTTTCAGCAAGCATTTTACCGAGGAATACAATTTGCCCAACATGATAAGCGGAGTGTGTAAGTTGCCTGTTGATGGCTTCTGTTACATTGAGTGGCTGGCTCCGGATAAAAATTATTTTGTCGAGATCGTTTGGTGTTAATGAATTGATTGCTTTAAATAGACAGTCCCAGCCTTCATTCCATTTGTCAAGAAGTTGCTGCCTGCTGTTAAGATCATTTTCAAATTCTGCATCTCTTTTTCTCCAATCTTTTTCTCCGTCAGTTGTTAAAAAATCGGTCCAGCGCGAAAGCATGTTTCCCCAAAGGTGTTTCACAATGGTGGCAATGCTGTTACTGTCTTCATTGTATTGCCAAAAAAGTTTGTCGTCAGTTAGCTGGGCAAATGTTTTCTCTCCAAGCATTTTGTATTGCTCAAATTGTTTTTTTACACTTTCCAGGTAATTGTTATTCATTTTGCTTTTATTTTTTTATCGCTTGATTGAATTTATTTAGCCACCTCCATCTTCACTTTTTTATTCTTTATCTTTTGATCTTTTATTAAATGAAGAAGGTGATTCATTTTTACTTTTCTTATGGCTACAAAAGAGAAAAAATCTTTTACATCTATTAAACCAATATCTTCTTTTTTTAATTGTCCTTTATTGGTAAGAAAACCTACGATGTCCACTTTATTTACTTTATCTTTTTTACCTGCGGCAATAAAAAGTGTGGCCCACTTTGGTTTTTCGGGTACAATATCTTCTTCAGGAAGTATAATCTTTTCAACTTCTTCATTAATGTATCCCGGCAATTTTTCTTCTTCGCTTAATATAAGAATGGCGGTGCCGCTGGCTTCCATTCTTGCCGTGCGCCCGTTGCGGTGGGTAAATGCATCTTCGGTATGTGGTAAATGATAATGAATAATGTAGCGGATGTTGGCAATATCCAGGCCGCGCGAAGCAAGGTCGGTAGTAACGAGTACGCTGGTAGTACCGTTTCTGAATTTGGATAAGGCGCTGTCTCTTTGTTGTTGCTCCATGCCGCCATGATAAAATTCATTATAAATTCCTTTTTCAGAAAGGAGGTGGCTTGTGCGCTCTACTGCTTCTCGGTGATTGCAAAATACAATGGCAGAGCGGTTGCCAAGATAACACATCAGTTTAAAAAGTGTTTCGGATTTATCTTTATCGGGTGAAGCAACTGATTTTATGGCAAGGCCTTCTGTTTCATCGCCGGGCTTTATAAAATTAATTCTTGCAGGGTTTTTCAGATCAATAAAACCAGGTATTTCCACTGCATCGGTTGCGGAAGTAAGAATTTTTTTCTCAACATTTTTCAGTGATTCAATAATGAATTTTATTTCTTCAAGAAAACCCGATTCCAGCGATTTATCAAATTCATCCAAAACCAATGTTTTGATAGAGTCTGCGGTAATATTTCCCCGCCGTATATGATCACCCAATCTTCCAGGAGTTCCTACAATCAGTGCTGGTGGCTGTATCAGATTGTTTTCTTCAATCTCTCTTTTATGACCGCCGTAAGCAGCCGTGATCTTATTATCCGTGCCCATTGTTTTAAAAACTTTTTCTATCTGAGTGGCCAGTTCTCGCGAAGGAACTACAATGAGCGCCTGGGTATTTTTATTTCCCTCTTCTATATTTTCGAGTATGGGTAACAGAAATGCCAGTGTCTTTCCTGACCCGGTGGCCGAAAGCAGAATTATATCTTCCTTATTTTTACCGGCTTTCAGCGCAGCCATCTGCATTTCATTGAGCGCATCTATTTTTAAATTGAAGAGTATTTTTTCCAGAGAGTATTTTTTCTTTTTCATGAATGCAAAAGTAGTTTTTATCGTTTAAAAGCTCGTTTACTGTTACTTTCTTTCGGTATGGTCTTCCAGGTCAATTACTTCTTCTTTTCCGCTTAGGGAAGTGTGGCTGAATTTTAATATTCCTACAAAAAACACGCCTCCGATTATATTTCCCAGGGTTACGGGAACTAAAAAATTGATGTATTGAATAAATGAAATATTTCCATTAAACAAACCTGCAGACACTTCAATATTTCCTACAATAGAGTGAGCAAGCCCCGCGAGGCCGATGCAGGTAGTGATGATCCAGATAATTATGATCTGGCTTATGGTTTCTCTCGCGGCGGCCACAAGCCACGCCAGCAATCCCATTAACCAGCCAGCCAAGGCTGCGCTTATCAATAAAGCCATCCAGGAGTGCGCGCTGAGATCATTGCTAATCTTTGCCAATGACCAACTTTGAAGGAGGTGAACGTTATTAGCAAGATATGAAAGTATTAGCGCGAATATTAATCCACCAACAATATTGCTGAAATAAACAATTATCCAAAGACGTAATAATTTTTTTACAGGAGTTAATCCCTGCAACACAGGTAATATTGCCAGGGTGGTATGTTCGGTAAATAATTCTGATCTTCCTAATACCACAAACATAAATCCCAAAGAGTACATATTGGCCACCAAAAATTGTACGACCGGAGCGGGAAAAACTCCGTGAAACAAGACTAGAACAACTGCCATCATCAAAACCGAAAATCCAATATCAAGCCCTGCAGAAAGGCCTGACAACATTAATCCCAATGGCGTACGGTTCAATTGGGTTAAAGCAGCTTCTTCAGTATGCTTTAATATAAGTTGCTGGCTTTTCTGAGGTTTCTGCTCCTCAGGTTCTTTAATCGTTTTGTTTGGTAGCATTTTTTTATTTGTGAATCATGAATTTTAATTTCTTCTTAGTTTTTTGAAAAGATAACATTTGCTTTTGAACAAAAGAGAAAAATAGTCATATAATATTTGTGCCAATAATTTTTGGAACAATAATGTTGAAAATGTTTTATGAAAAGATCATTTATCAGTAAACAAAGAAAAAAGGGAGATTTCTGTTTATTTTCTAAAATGTAATTGCTAATAGATAAGTAAACTTAATTGCCATTTTTAAATGCAATTGTATTTAAATAAAGTATTCGCAGGTAATACTATCTTTGAAAGATGCAAAAGAATTACACTCAATTAATTTTGGGAATCATTGTTGGATTGGTTATCGGGTTGTATATCGGAAAACAGGTATTTGAAACAAACCACCTTTCCAATACAAATGTCAATTCCACTTCAACGCAAAGTCAGAATCCGGAGAAAGACAATTCAGGGAACGTTAATTCTAATGATAATACAAATGGCACGGTAATACCGCAGAAAGTTTATGATGTACTAAAATATATACGTGCCAATCATAGCCCCATGGATGGATACGTGGGTGGCAGGGTTTTTTCAAACAGGGAAAAAATAGTTCCGCAGGAAGATGAAAACGGCAATCCCATTCAATACCAGGAATGGGATGTGAACCCAAAAGTGCAGGGACAAAACCGGGGAACGGAAAGGATATTAACCGGAAGCGATGGACGCGCGTGGTACACCAATGATCATTATCAATCTTTTACCCAAATAAAATAAGTATGAGTGCGATTTTAAAAATTCATAAGGGTTTTTATGTAGAAAATAATATACGTTATGTATTTATAGATGGTAGTTGCTGCCAATCCATTGATCAATGTTATGCTACATTGAAAATACAACTTTCGCTTCCCGGCTATTTTGGAAATAATTTGGATGCATTGGAAGAAGTACTTGCTGATCTGGATTGGATAAACGAAGAGAAGATAAAGATCATCATTTTAAACACGGAACTATTATTGACAAAAGACATTTCTAAAAAGAAAGATTTCCTGGAAATACTCAATAGCTGCGATAATAAAAAGCTTGAGATCATTTACCTGGGAGAAGAAACCGGAAAGAAATAAAATGTGCTGCGAAAAGAACAAAACAGTGAATTATTTTTCTTTAAAAATTAAATAATTTTATCCTTGTGTAGTATAATAACATCAGAATTTCATTCTCTTTGTGAAATAAAAAAAGGCCAATTTCTGGCCTTTTTCAAATTGGGTTTCAAAAAATATTTATTTCATTTAAAAATACGTAAAGGTTTTTGTATCTACGGTTCCTTCATCAGCAGTTTGTATGATTGTACTTATCCTGTTGCTGCTGTCAAATGTATAAGTGGAAATAGCACTTCCAACCGGATAACCATTAGAAGTGACTGTATGCGTTTTCAGCAGGTTCATTTTTTTGGTACTGATTTGTCCCGGAATGATCATAGGCATGATATTGACCAGGTCAGAATAGTAATCGTAGGTATCTACCTCATTATTACTGTCTGTAGATTTTACCACATTCCCATTAGTATCATAAGTATAATTGGTAACATTTGATAATACAGAATTTGGAGCATAATAATCGTATTCATTCATTTTTATTAACTGGTTGCCTGAATTATAAAAATATTTTTCGGTAGTAGTATCCTGTGTATCGTTATACTGGTAAGTACTATCCATAAGAGAGTTGCTGTTAAGAAAAAAATCTTCATGTATAGACACAGAACCTGAAACATAAATATCCATAGAAAACGTATTGGCCGAAGGATAAGTAAACAAAAATTTATCACCAGAAGATAGTGATGTTGTAATGCTTATGATTCTGTCACTATTATCATATCCAAAAGTGAAAGTAGTGGTAGAATTGCCAATCGAAGTAGAATTAACTACTTCTGTATAACTCTTTAATTTATTGGCATTATTAGCAGGCTGAGGATTTTGATCTTTGCTGCAGGAAGAAAATAAAATGACAGAGGTGATTACCGCTAATAAGGATGCAAATTTTTTCATTTGATGATTGTTAGTTTGGTGAATAAATAAAAGGTATTTCCATGCAAGTATAAAACTTGCACACTAATTAAAATGAATTTTTGATGATTGTATTTTTTGAAACAAAAACGGCTATATGAATGAATTATTGCCATGGAACAGTAAAGGAATAAATAATAAAGATTTTAATTTATTTTACTATTATTTATGGATCAATGTATTTCCACTGGTTTAATTTCTAATTATGGCAAAGAAAAAAATAGTTTTCCTCGATTAAATAACACTTTTAAAAATTTCACAATTTGATCATAATTTCGGGTGCAATATTTGCGGCACATTTCATAAAAAAGATTATGAAAAAGATAAAGATTTATCGATTCGTTCCATATCTGTTGGTTGCATTTTTACTTTCCTTTGTATTTTCACAATGTTCTTCTTCAAAAAAGGCGGTAAAATTAAGTTTCGATGATATAAAGGATATGGTCAATTCATCACAGTTTGTGTTTGTAGCAGACAGAGTAACTCCTTTACGTGGGAGTACCAGATTTCTTACCTCCAGCTATGATGTGGTGGTTAAAAAAGATAGCCTTACCTGTTTTCTACCTTTTTTCGGACAGGCTTCCCAGGCTCCAATGGATCTATCGAAAGAAGGCATTCAATTTACTTCTACCAATTTCTCCTACAATGTAAATCCTAAGAATACAAATCAGTGGGATGTCCTCATAAAGCCTAATGACTATTCATCGGTACAGCAATTGTATTTTAATATTTTTGATAATGGTAATGCTAATCTGAATGTGGTAAACACCAACAGGGATCCAATTTCATTTTCGGGTCATATTGAAAAAATAAAAAAATGAATTTTTAAATGGATCAGCAAACCGGAAAATATATTTTGATCGTTGGATTGATCATTGTGTTGGCCGGTATTATCATTTATTTTTTTCATGATTATTTTAAATGGATAGGCAGGCTTCCGGGAGATATAAGAATTGAAAAAGGAAATTTTCGCTTTTATTTTCCGTTAGCAACGATGATTGTTTTTAGCATTCTCGTTACGATCCTTATCCAGATTTTCAAAAGATTTCTTTAATCATTTTTGTAATGAAATATTTTGTTGAAAAAGATTCAATAGTCCGCAATATATGAAAAAGAGATCAAAGAAATTGATATGAAGTAAATGGCTGCATCAAAAGTGAGGCGTTACCTTTTTCTTTAGAGCCCGATAGCCATTTGAAAAAACCGATTCATTGATAAGTTTAGTAGTTGTTGAGTGAAAATACCGTTTATTTGTTCGTTTGCTGCTGCATTTGGGATTATTGGCCCTGTTAACATATAAAAAATTTACCAGTAAATTGAATTTTAAGAAAATCCGGCATAATATTTAGTGCGATTTCATTATTCTTTCATTATTAAAACTTTAAATTATGGCAAAGTATTCAAAAGCATCCCAAAAAAAAGTGGAAAAAACAATGCATGAAATGCATGAAGGCAAATTAAAAAGCGGCGGTAGTGGCAAAAAAGTTACCAATCCCAAACAGGCAGTAGCCATTGGATTATCAGAGGCAAGAGAGGAAGGAGATAAAGTCCCGTCGAAAAAGAAATAGCGTTGCCGGAAAAGAATCACCTTTAAACATGAGCCATTCATAAAATATTTCCTTTTTTTCAATTTTGCTTTCATACTTTTATTCTTCAAAAAACAGAAAAAGATTTTATGAAAAGGTTTATTTTATTGTCGACATTATTTTTTTTTACCGGAGTAAATTTTCTAAGTGCGCAGGAGTTGTATATGCCGCGTAACGTTCAACTTGCGGTTAAAAACGGTACCAGGACCTTAGATGGAAGCCCGGGTATAAATTATTGGCAAAATGGAGGGAAATATAATATTGAAGAAACAGTAACTCCTGAAACCAAGGTCGTATCAGGCGTTGAGCAGATTGTTTATTCCAACAATAGTCCTGATACCTTGAAAATTCTGGCTATTCGTTTTGTAAATAATGTACACAAACCGGAATCACCAAGGGGTAGCGAGGTAAGTGATAATTTTTTTACAACCGGGCTGGATATTACTTCATTCTCCATAAACGGCGAAAACTATGATATTGACAGTAAAAATTGGGGAACCGTAGCTGCGGTTAGGTTAAAACAACCCTTGCTACCTCATTCATCCGCCCAATTAAATATTGCATGGAATTATCCATTATCAAAACAGGATGGCCGCGAAGGACAGGTAGATAGCACCACTTTTTATGTTGCCTACAGTTATCCACGTGTTTCAGTTTATGATGATTACAATGGATGGGATTTTTTGCCACACACTCTTCGACAGGAATTTTATAATGATTTTAATGATTACCAATTATCTATAAAAGTTCCCAAAGATTATGTAGTGTGGGCTACCGGTGATCTTTTAAATGCAGATGAAGTATTACAACCTGATATAGCAAAGCGTTTGAAAGATTCCTATACTTCTAATGATGTAATTCATATTGCCGATTTCAATGAAATGCAACAACATAAAGTAACACTTCAAAACGATTGGAACACCTGGAAATTTTCTGCTGATCACATTACAGATGTTTGCTATGCTGTTAGTAAAAATTATGTTTGGGATGCTTCCAGCGCCCTGGTTGACTCAAAAGATAATCGCAGGGCGAGCATCCAGGCTGCTTATAATGATACCGCAAAGGATTTTCATCGTTCAGTAAAATGGGCACAGAATTCTTTGCAATATTTTTCTACAAAATGGCCCGGAGTTTCTTATCCATTTCCAAAAATGACTGCTTTCCAGGGTCATGCGGATATGGAATACCCTATGATGGTAAATGACGCTACCACAAAGGATTTCAAGTTTGCTCAAATGGTACAGGATCATGAAATAGCACATTCTTATTTCCCTTTTTATATGGGAACCAATGAAACAAGATATGCGTATATGGATGAGGGTTGGGCCACTACTTTTGAATACCTGATAGGTGTGGAAGAAAACGGAAAATCGTATGAAGATTCTGTTTATAAAAGGTTTCGCATTAGCCGTTATATTCACGATCCCTCTGCAGAAGAGGATCAGCCAATCATCACTATGTCAACGCAGGTAAGCGGTGCGGGCTATGGCAATAATTCTTATGGCAAAGCATCCTTAAGTTATCTCGCATTAAAAGATATGCTTGGTGATGTTACTTTCAAAAAAGCGCTTCATCATTATATAGATGAATGGCATGGAAAACATCCGATTCCATGGGATTATTTTAATGCGATGAGTACAGGCTCCGGACAAAATTTAAATTGGTTTTTTAATAATTGGTTTTTTACAAATAATTATATTGATTTAAAAATTGATACGGTTCAAAGAGAAAAAGATTTTTATACCGTAAAGGTAAAAAACGTTGGAGGCTTTGCCATTCCGTTTGATATAAAAATCATATATGCAGATGGACAAATAGCAATGCTGCATGAAACACCGGCTATCTGGGAAAAAAATCAAAAAGAACAATTGTTTAAAATCTCATCAAAGAAAATTATTAAATCAGTTGAAGTAGATGGTGGTATTTTTATGGATTATACACCGGACGATAATATCTGGAAAGGATAATTTTATAAGAATTTATGTTTTGTTTTTCCGGCGTGAGTTTTCCTGCGCCGGATTTTTTATGTTTTCAAGCTCAACAAATGGGAAAAATAGGAATCCGCATTATTTGTTTGTTTACTCTACCTCATTAAGAACTCCAAAAAAAATCATAGTTCATTTTAGGATTGAAGAACTTATTTTTATAAACTATTTCCAGGCATACATTTCTTATTCATTCTAAAAATAAAAAAATAAACAATGAAAAATTTCAAGATCTTCCTGTTTACGTTTATTCTGTTCGTTTTTACTTTTTCGATTTATGCACAACCCATTACATCCCCACAAATAGATGCATTAGTTGAAAGAACTTTGAAAACATTCGATGTGCCGGGCATAGCCGTAGCAGTGGTAAAAGATGGGAAAATTATTCATGAGAAAGGATATGGAGTTATTTCACTGAACACGATGCAAAAGATGAATGAACACACCCGCTTTGGCATTGCTTCTAACAGTAAAGCCTTTACTGTAGCGGCCCTGGGAATACTGGTAGATGAAGGAAAATTAAAATGGGACGACAGAGTTACAGATATTATTCCTGAGTTCAAATTATATGCTCCTTATGTTACTGAAGATTTTACTATTCGAGATTTACTCACTCACAGGAGCGGACTAGGCCTGGGCGCGGGTGACCTGATGATTTGGCCTGACAGCAGCACATTTACTCTAAAAGATATCATTCATAACCTGCGCTATTTAAAGCAAGTTTCTGATTTCAGAACAAAATATGATTATGATAATTTGTTGTATATCGTAGCGGGGGAAGTGGTTTCAAGAGTTTCGGGAATGAAGTGGGAGGATTTTATTCAAACTAAAATAATGGATCCTTTGCAGATGACAGAGAGTGCGCCTAATTATGATCTTTTAAAGGATAAGAATAATGTAATAGATCCACATGCACCTGTAAATGGAAAAGTGCAGGTTATCCGCCGCGATTGGAAATATGTTGCTGATGCGTGCGGTGGCATTTACAGCAGCGTACATGATATGAGCAAATGGATCATTATGCAAATGAATAATGGTAAATATGGTGAAGGATTAAAAAATCAGTTATTAACTGAAAAAACACATGCAGAAATGTGGACGCCGCAAACTATTATTCCGGTGCATGGCGAGACAACTTACAATACTCATTTTGCTTCGTATGGATTGGGTTGGTTTTTGAGTGATGAAATGGGATATAAGGTACCTACGCATACGGGTGGCCTGGCAGGAATAGTAACGCAGGTAACGTTGATACCCGAATTGAAATTGGGGATCATCGTTTTCACCAATCAACAGTCCGGCGCGGCTTTCACTGCTATTACCAATACTATTAAAGACAGTTATTATGGAATAAAAGGAAAAGACAGAGTACAAGAATATCAAGATTTTGTTGTAAAGCGCGAAGCTGAAGCAAAAAAAATAACTGATAAGGTTTGGGCTGATATTAATGCAGAACAACAAAAAAATAAATCAACAACAGATATCAGTATGTATGAAGGAACCTATACCGATCCATGGTTTGGCGACGTAGTAATTTCTGAAAAAAACGGAAAACCCTGGTTTGATTCAAAAAATTCTCCGCGCCTGTGTGGTGAAATGTTTGCTTATAAAGGAAATACATTTATTGTAAAATGGAACGACAGAAGCATGGATGCTGATGCGTATGTAATGTTTGATTTGGATTATAATGGAAAACCAAATGCAATAAAAATGAAACCCATTTCTCCACTGACAGATTTTAGTTTTGATTTCCAGGATTTGAATTTTACGAGAGAGGAATAGTTTATTGGTTAATTGGTTAATTAGTTAATTAGTTTATTGGTTTATTAGTGTTATTATAATTGAATTGCTTCATGCCTTTTCCAAAAAAAATAAAACGAAATGAATTTATCAAGATCTCTTTAATGAGCGGAGCCGGTATATATCTCAATTCCTGTGGATTGGGAAATAATAATTCAGTTGCAACAACCGAAGTAAAGAAAGACAGCGTCAAAAAGGATTCTATTGTTACAAAACCTCCTGAGAAAATAATTGAACCTACTTTTAAATTGTACAAAAAAGGCGATGCCCAATACGATATTTTAAGAAAAGGATTTAATAAACGAATTGATAAATATCCTGCAGCAATAGCACTATGCACTTCAACAGAAGAAACTTCGCAGGCTGTGGCTTATGGTATTCAAAATAAATTGCCCATTAGTATTAAAAGCGGGGGCCATTCATTCGAAGGATTTTCCTGCAACAATGATGGATTGGTAATTGACCTTTCATCAATGAATAGAGTAAGTTGGGGAAATGATAATACCATTATTGTTGAGCCGGGATGCAGACTTTACCAATTGTATGATGCTATTCTTCCGAAAAATAAAATAATACCCGCCGGGTCGTGCGGGAATGTAGGAATTGGTGGATTAGCGCTTGGAGGGGGATATGGCTTATTTAGCAGAAAATACGGGTTAACATGCGATAGCTTACAGGAAATAACAATGATAGATAGCAAAGGAAATATTGTTAATTCAAAAGACGACCCGGAGCTTTTGTGGGCATGCAAAGGCGGGGGCAACGGCAACTTCGGCGTTATTACTTCCATGAAATTTTCTTTAAATGATGCGCCGGATTTTTTACAAAGCTATCGGTTCAAAATAAAAAACGTGAATGTACAACGGGCTAAAGATGTTTTGGAAGAATGGTTCTCAATCACTTCAACATTGCCGCCATCATGCTTTTCAGCGTTTGTGCTCAATGGGAAGTCACTTTATATTCTTCTTACCAATTGTGAAAAACAAAATACAGAAGCTCAAAAAATAATTAATAAATTATCTTCCCTGGTTGATAAAGCCACCACAGGAAAACAAACTCCATTACCGCAGGCAGTGAAAGTTTTTTATGGTGAAAAGAATCCTATCTATTTTAAAAATGCTTCAGCAGGCCTTTACAAAAATTTTGATGACATTAAAAATTGTATTGAAACTGTTTTAGAAAAAGTAGGTAATACGTCAGATATGATCTACCAGGTAAACACGCTTGGTGGAAAAATTGATGATCCTGAATTTGGAAAAGCTTCTTCCTATTCGCATCGAGGACAAAATTACTTATCAGAATTACAAACCTACTGGGGACAGGCATTACAGACAGATAAAATGGTAAAAGCATTTGAAGAAGTGCAGCAAATATTTTATGACAACGGAATCAAACAGCAGTATAGAAACTATCCTGATATGAATTTAAAAAATTGGGAAAGCGCATATTATGGAGAAAATTATAGTCGTTTGCAAAAAGTAAAAAGCAAATATGATCCGGAGAATATTTTCAGGTATGAGCAGAGTATTGCGGCCTCCGGTTCTTAAATTAGTCAGATCCTGTTATCTTTTTTAATATTCTCTATCCCGACGTTTTGGGAGGCAATAACTCTTTGTCCAATCAGCAAAACTATAAAGCTACCTACCGCGCATCCACACATTACAGCAGCCATTGGCATAGGAGTGCCATTAGCCAAAATGCTTACCAACGCTGTAGAAACCGCGCCAATACCGAGTTGTAAAGCGCCCATTAATGCAGAAGCCGTTCCGGCATTTTTACTGAATGGAGCAAGGCAGAGTGCTGATGAATTAGGAAAAGCAAATCCCTGTGTACTCAAAAAAATCAAAATCAGAAATATGGTAGAATACAATCCTAACAAATGAAACCACGTTCCAATAACCAAAGCAATTCCTGTCAAAGTCTGACAGAATAATGTTACTTTGATAATTTGCTCACTGGTATATTTTCTTAACAGAAGATTGTTCACCTGGCTGGCAGTAATAAGCCCCATCGCAATGAATGCAAATATCCACCCATACTGTTTATCAGATACATGGTACAATTCCATAAATACAAATGGAGAACCGGCGATGTATGCATATAAACCGGATGATGCAATAGCACCCGCAAATGCATAAGTGTAAAATTGCGGTACTTTAGCTACTTCTAAAAACCCGTTAATGATTGGGCGCGGAAGTAATGAAAGAGAAGTCTCTGGTTTTCTGCCTTCAGGCAATTTAAAATAAACTAATAAAAGTGTTAGCCCTGCGATAGATGCAAGAATAAAAAAAATAGATTGCCAGCCAAATAAAGAAGTCATATAGCCGCCCAAAGTAGGCGCTACTATTGGTGATAACGCAAGCACCAACATCAGCAAAGAAAATATTTTTGCATTTT
Source organism: Hanamia sp. (assembly GCA_036509335.1). Classification (GTDB taxonomy): domain Bacteria; phylum Bacteroidota; class Bacteroidia; order Chitinophagales; family Chitinophagaceae; genus Ginsengibacter. Next base: position 37,035 of record DATCFT010000025.1, on the reverse strand, counting down.
CTTCTACCGGAAAAATATCTCTTACCAATGCTCTTGATGCGACCATTCCTGCACACGAACCCAATGCCTGTAAAAATCTAATTCCAATTAATGCATTGGCGGTGGGCGCGTAAGCACAGGCGATGGATGTGAGCAAATACACTACCAGCCCAATATACAAAGGTTTCTTTCTTCCGTATTTATCAAGCAACGGACCATAGATCATTTGGCCGATAGAGATGCCAATAAAAAAACTGGTAATAGAAAGTGTGATGTGCGCGACAGTAGTATGGAGGTCTTTAGCAATATCCGGGAAACCCGGCAAATACATATCTATAGAAAAAGCACCCATAGCAGAAAGCAATCCTAAAGTAAAAATTGTAAAGAATCTTTGCTTTCCTTTCATATTTATGCGAAGATAATTCTATGAAAACAATTTCTCCGGTCTTATGATCTCCCTCTGAAGAGAAATAGAAATAAAAATAAAAATTGAAATTTCAATTATTTATTGGTTTACCGTCTGCGTCCATCCCTATCAATAGAACGATTGCAATGATTATAAAAAATGAATTTCCGAAAATGAAACGGATTTTATAATAATATTCAAACAGTAAATTTTATTCCCTGTGCCAATGGAAGTGTATCAGAATAATTGATTGTATTGGTTTGTCTGCGCATGTATGCTTTCCAGGCATCGCTTCCACTTTCCCTGCCGCCACCGGTTTCTTTTTCGCCGCCAAATGCACCACCAATCTCGGCGCCTGAAGTGCCGATATTCACATTCGCTATTCCGCAATCGCTTCCTGCATAAGATAAAAAAGTTTCTGCTTCTCTTAAGTTTAATGTAAAGATGGAACTTGATAATCCCTGTGGTACATTATTTTGAAGATCTATAGCTTCTTTGATGTCTTTATATTTTATTAAATACAAAATAGGCGCGAACGTTTCGTGCTGAACAATTTCCATATCGTTGGTAACTTCGGCAATGCAAGGTTTTACATAACACCCGCTCTCAAATTCCTTTCCAGACAGAGTTCCACCTGGTATCGCCATTTTACCACCCTGTTGTTTTATTTCTTCTAATGCATTTAGATAAACTTTTACAGCATCTTTATCTATCAATGGCCCTACGTGGTTTTCCTCTTTTAATGGATCACCGATTTTCAATTGCTTGTAGGCGGTTACCAATTTCTTTTTGAAATTATCATACACAGTTTCGTGAATAATTAGCCGGCGTGTAGTAGTACAACGTTGCCCTGCCGTGCCTACGGCGCCAAACAAACTGCCTACCAGGGCTATTTCCAGGTCTGCTTCTTTTGAAATAATGATGGCATTGTTGCCACCGAGTTCGAGCAAACTTTTGCCGAGCCTGGCGCCCACAGCGGTACTTACTGCTTTTCCCATCCTTGTAGATCCTGTAGCCGAAACCAAAGCAATTTTTGGTTCGTTACAAATCCATTCGCCAGCTTCGCGGGCACCGGTTATCAAATTACATACTCCTTCCGGAACATTATTTTCTTTAAAAACTTTTGAAATAATATGTTGACAGGCTACTCCGCACAGTGGTGTTTTTTCTGAAGGTTTCCAAATACAAACATCACCACAAACCAATGCTATCAGGCTATTCCAACTCCATACGGCTACTGGAAAATTAAAAGCGGAAATGATTCCTACAATTCCCAACGGATGATATTGCTCATACATTCTGTGGCCGGCCCTTTCGCTATGCATGGTAAGTCCATACAACTGTCTCGAAAGACCAAGTGCAAAATCTGATATATCAATCATCTCCTGTACTTCGCCCATACCTTCCTGCAGGCTTTTGCCCATTTCATAACTTACTAATTTCCCAAGGTTCTCTTTATTTTTTCTGAGTTCATTTCCTATTTGCCTGACGATCTCACCCCGCTTTGGTGCAGGCCACGTGCGCCATTCGAGGAATGCAATTTGTGCTGTTTCCACAACATGGTCGAAACTTCTTTTATCACATGCATTGATGGTAGCTATCAGTTTGCCATCAACAGGAGAGGAGGATCTTATTTTTTCTCCGGAGGCAGATATCCACTTTGTTCCTGTAGAAACACCCTTATTCAATTCCGAAATTTTTAATTCTTTTATAAAATTTTGCATAGTATATATTTTTTATAATGTCAACATTTTCTTTTCATTGTATGCAATTTACATTTCCAGTCTATAATTATTCTGAATTTATTTACAAATGGATTTTCTTAACCTATTTTTTAAAAAGGCAAGCATTGATATTTTTTACTTTGAGAATGCGTGGTCCCTTCTGCACAAGACTGCGTTTGATAATTATAGTTTGGACTAAATATACCTGCAAAATTACTTTTAATAGTTTCATGGTAAAATAGAAATTAGCCTATTTTGTTTGTTTACTGTAATGCCTTTGTCTCAGAATGTTTATAACGGGTTGTTGTTTGCGATCATTTTTGATATTGATCATCAGTTACTTTTTCCATTCATTCAACTACCTTTCCGTCCAGGTTTTCCTGGATGGCGATATGCGTCATAGCTGTGGATGGCGTAGCTCCATGCCAATGCTTCTCGCCGGGAGCAAACAAGATTTCGTATTGCAGCAAAAAAGACAGATTTAATACCTTTCTTGTTTCTTTTTCCGACAAAAGCCATATTATTTTACTTTTCAAAAATGTCAATGGTGAACGTAAATTCTATTTTTAAACAACTTCTAAAAGTTCATGAAGAATTTAACCATCGTTTAATAGAAAAATAAATTGACATTAAATGGCTTACGACCAAAAACTTGCAGGCAGAATTCGTGAAGCACTTCAACACTTCCAAAAGTAGAGGATAAAAGAATGTTTCGTGGAGTAACGTTTATGGTTAACGGCAAAATGTGTGTAATGTAACCGGAGAAGAAATGATGTGCCGCTTTGACCCTACATTACAGGAAAAATTTGTAAAGAAAAAGGGTTTCATGACCATGCAAATGAAAGGCAGAGAATACAAAGGATACGGATACATTAGCCAGGATGCCATAAAATCAAAAAAGATTTTGACTACTGGATATCACTTGCACTCGAATTTGATAAACGGGCAAAAGCAACCAGGAAAAAAGTAAATTGAGATAGAGTCAAAACGAATATGTTGTTTTCATATTCACCTTGCAGAACCATTCAATATCATGCTTACGCCCAAAAGAAAAAATTATTCTTTCTCTAATTTTTTAGTCATATAAAATCCGATGAACAATCCAAGGCCGGCCATTGTGAAAATGGTGGCAGGATAGATGGTATTATCTTGTAAAGAGGTATAAGTAGATAAAATTAAAGCGATAAAGACACCAACACCAATGCCCATTAAGAGCAAGGACAAATTTAAAATAATAATCTTCCCTATTGAAGAATTACTTTGTTTTCCTTTCATAAAGATCCCTGCATCGGCTCCCTTTTCTATTAAGGCTAAACGTTCTTTATTGCGTGTTGAAAGAAATACGTAAATGATTCCGAATACGGCAAGAAAAAGGCTGATAGGAATTATAACTTCCATAATTGATATTTTAATTGGTTATTTTTAATTTGTTCAAGGTGTATGACGGTACTTTTTTAAAGATGGTTACACTTTTCCTGAAAATAGTTTTAAAATTGTTGTAACCGGTTTCGGTCAATTATCGTCTAATTTATTATCAGATGGACAAATTAAACGATCAACATTATATCAATTTAATAATTGACGGAGATGCGAATGCTTTTTCGAAATTGGTTGAGCGTTATAAGAATTTCGTTTTTACCTTGTCGTTGAAGATGCTTCAAAACCGGGAAGAAGCGGAGGAAGTTTCGCAGGATACTTTTATTAAAATTTATAGATCATTACATAAATTCAATGGGGAATCAAAGTTTTCGACATGGCTTTACAAGGTAACTTACAACACCTGTTTAGATCGTTTAAAAATTAAAAAAAGACAGCCGCCGGTGGTAGCGATTACAGAATTTACTGAACATGAAATAATATCATTGGCCAACGTATTGAATTCTATAGAAGACGGGGAGCGCAAACAGACCATTCAAAACTGCATCAATTTATTACCTGCCGAAGACAGTTTTTTATTGACACTTTATTATTTTAGAGAAAATTCCTTAAAGGAGATTTCTCAAATTATCGGCATTAATGAAAACCACTTGAAAATAAAACTCTTCAGAAGCAGAAAAAAATTAGCTTCTATTTTAAAAGAGCAACTTGAACCTGAAATACTAAATCAATATGAAAAACAGGGAAGATAAAAATTTGGATATGCTGGTAGAAAATATGATGAAGGATTTTTCTTTGGAAAGCCCTTCATCCGATTTTACCTCAAAAGTAATGTCAGAGGCTCTCGCAGAAAATAAGAGAAAAACTATTTCTTATAAACCGGTTATTTCCAAAGGCGCGTGGTTTATAATTTCTGGTTGTATTGGCGCTTTAATTACATGGATTATTATAAATGACCCTACTCAAAATGGGCCTCCATCCAATTCTCATTTTAATGTTTTTAATTTTGAAAAAGCTTTAAGTATTTTCCCCCGGTTCCAATTTTCTTACCTCACTATAAATATTATAGTAATAGCTATGGCAATGGTATTTATTCAACTGATATTATTAAAAACCCATTTAAATAAAAAATTCCACAAGACCTCCTCTCCACAATCAAAGGGAGATTAAACACTGGTTTATTAAAAATTATTTCATGCCGGATAAGTCTTTGATAGACTTTGAACAGTAAACAAAGAAATATTCAGGATTCCTATTTTCTTGGATCTTCTATTAAGAAAGAAAATTATTTTTTCATCACTTCAGCCATTGTCTTCCCGATATCTGCAGGGCTGGCTACTACATGAACGCCGCATTCGGCAAGGATTTTCATTTTGGCAGCAGCGGTATCTTCAGATCCTCCAACAATAGCGCCGGCATGTCCCATTCTTCTTCCGGCAGGGGCAGTTTGCCCGGCTATAAAACCAACTACGGGTTTGCGGTTATTTTTTTTGATCCATCGGGCGGCTTCTGCTTCCATGCCTCCACCAATTTCTCCAATCATAACGATGCCATCCGTTTCGGAGTCATTCATAAAAAGCTCCACTGCTTCTTTGGTAGTAGTTCCAATAATCGGGTCGCCGCCAATTCCTATCGCTGTAGAAATTCCCAGGCCTGCTTTGGCTACCTGGTCTGCAGCTTCGTAAGTAAGCGTTCCTGATTTTGAAACGATTCCGATTTTGCCTTTTTTGAAAATGAAACCCGGCATAATTCCTACTTTACATTCATCAGCTGTAATAACTCCCGGACAATTGGGGCCTATCAATCTTGAGTTTGTATCTAATAAATAATTTTTCACTTTTACCATATCCTGAACAGGAATTCCTTCTGTAATGCAAACGATCAAAGCAATTCCTGCATCGGCAGCTTCCATGATCGCATCGGCGGCAAAAGCAGGCGGTACAAAAATAATACTCACATCAGCGTCAGTTGCTTTTACCGCTTCTTCTACAGTATTAAAAACAGGTTTATCAAGATGCCTGGTCCCTCCTTTGTTAGGGGTAACACCACCTACTACATTTGTTCCGTATTCTATCATTTGAGTAGCGTGAAAAGTGCCTTCGGTGCCGGTAAATCCCTGTACTAATATCTTAGAATTTTTATTAACTAATACTGACATGAATTTTTTTTTAAAGTTGTGCAAATATAGTTAATTAGCCAATTAGCCGATTAGCCGATTAGCCGATGAGCCAATACGGATAATTATTAAATCAGTTAATTAAATAATTGGCTAATTAGCACATCAGCACATTAGCTCATTCTTCTTAACTTGCGCCTATGCAGCAATATCTCCAACTTTTAGAAAAAATATTTGAAAACGGTGTAGATAAAAATGATCGTACCGGCACCGGAACCCGCAGCCTCTTTGGATACCAGATGCGTTTTAATTTAGAGGATGGTTTCCCTTTGGTTACTACTAAAAAACTCCATTTAAAAAGTATTATTTATGAATTGTTGTGGTTTTTAAAAGGCGATACCAATGTAGAATATTTACAGAAAAATGGAGTGAGAATATGGGATGAATGGGCCGATGAAAATGGCAATCTCGGTCCTGTGTATGGAAAACAATGGCGGAGTTGGGATGGCGCTAATGGAAAAACTGTTGACCAGGTTTCTGAATTGATTCAACAATTAAAAACAAATCCAGATAGCCGTAGATTAATTATCAGTGCATGGAACGTGGCAGATTTGCCAGATATGAAACTGATGCCTTGCCATTGCTTGTTTCAGTTTTATACAGCCCCCTCTAACTCCCCCGAGGGTGGAGAACGAAGGAAACTTTCCTGTCAATTATATCAAAGAAGTGCTGATGTTTTTTTGGGAGTGCCATTTAATATTGCCTCTTATGCATTACTTACTATGATGATTGCCCAGGTATGTGATATGGATTTGGGAGACTTTGTTCATTCTTTTGGTGATGTGCATTTATACAAAAATCATTTTGAACAAGCTAAACTTCAGCTAACGAGAAAACCTTTTCCACTCCCGCAAATGAAATTAAACAAAGATGTAAACGATATTTTTGATTTTAAGTTTGAAGATTTTCACTTGAAAGATTATCAAAGTCATCCCCCAATTAAAGCGCCGGTTGCAGTTTAGAAAGGTTAATTGGTTAAACAGGATTCTTGTTTATTTGTTCGTTTAATGGAAAGGATTTGAGTTAGGAAAGTTAATTGGTACAATTCGTACCTAAAATTTGTGTAGTAAAAATTTAATAGAATTAATATGATATCACATATAGTTGCTGCTTCAGAAAATAACATTATCGGAATAAAAAATGGCTTGCCCTGGCGGCTTGTTAATGATTTTAAATATTTTAAAAATACTACCTGGGGAATGCCCGTGATCATGGGAAGAAATACTTATGAGTCAATGAAAAAGGATTTGCCCGGCAGGATAAATATTGTAGTTACGAAGAAAACAGACTGGCAACCTGATAATGTTTTTGTAGCGAATGGGATTGATGAAGCTATTGAAAAAGCAAAAGAAAGCGGTGCAAAAGAAATCTTTATAATTGGTGGCGGAGAAATTTTTAAACAAACCTTATCGTTAGTTGACAGAATTTATCTAACCCGCGTACATACTGTAGTTGAAGGCGATACCTCGTATCCTGAAATTGATACTTCCAGATGGAAACAAATAAAATCAGAATCATTTCCTGCGGATAAAAAAAATAATTATCCATATACTTTTGAAGTTTGGGAAAAGATTGATAAAGCTTAAATTCGACGGATGTACTCTGCTTTTCAGTTAGCAAAAAAATATTTTAATTATTATATCAAAGCACAAAATGGTAAAGGCCATGGCGTGCATTCACCTTTTGTTTTTGATTTTATTATTCATGTTTTGAATGATAAAAAAAATTATGATTGTTATAAAAAAATAGAAGCCCTGCGAAAAATACTTTTTCATAATAATACGATAATAGAAGTGGAAGATTTTGGTGCCGGATCTGCTGTGATCCCTTTTAAAAACAGGATAGTGAAAGACATTGCCGCTTCATCGTTAAAAAAGAAAAAATATGCACAATTGCTTTTCAGGATTGCGAAATATTATCAAGCCAAAAATATTGTTGAATTAGGAACTTCATTCGGAATAACCACGTGCTATCTTGCTTCTTCCAATCCGGACTCCAAAGTTTTTACTTTTGAAGGTGCAAAAAATATTGCCAAAACAGCATTGAATAATTTTGAAAAATGCGGTTTAAAAAATATTCAACTGATTGAAGGAAATTTTGAAAAAACACTTTCAGCAAACGAAGGCCGCCTGGCTGGCCCAGTCGGGCAGGAAAAAATAGAAAATTTGGATCTCCTTTTTATTGATGGCAATCATAGAAAAAAAGCAACACTGGAATATTTTGATATTTTTTTAAAAAAATCAAATTCGCAATCTATTTTTATTTTTGATGACATTCACTGGAGCAAAGAAATGGAAGAAGCCTGGAACCTAATACAGCAGGATGATTCAGTAACATTAACCATTGATCTTTTTTTTATTGGCATTGTTTTTTTTAGTAATGATTTTAAAGTAAAACAACATTTTACCATTAGATTTTAAATTTTCAATATCTTAGGAGCATATTTTCAAGCTATGATCGTTGGTGTTTTAAAAGAACCGTTACCCGAAACCAGAGTCTCACTTTTACCTGAGCATATTACAATTTTAAAAAAACTTAATGTTGACGTTTATATTGAAAGCAATGCAGGAGAAAAGTCTTTTGCATCTGACGAAAAGTATGCGGAAGCAGGCGCATCAGTGGTTTCAAGAAATGAAGTTTTAAATAAATCGGATGTTATTTTATCCATTCATCTTCCTGCAGAAACTGAAATTGATGTGCTCCAATCAAAAATAATTTTAGGATTTTATCAGCCTTTATATCATACTGATTCTGTAAAAAAATTCACTGAAAAGAAAGTTACCGTTTTCAGTATTGATATGCTTCCCCGAACTACCAGGGCGCAAAGTATGGATGTGCTGAGCAGCCAGGCAAATATCGCAGGATATAAAGCAGTATTGGTTGCCGCGAATTTATTTCCAAAATATTTCCCCATGTTTATGACAGCCGCCGGAAGTATTCCTCCTGCAAAAGTTTTAATATTGGGAGCCGGTGTCGCAGGGTTACAGGCTATTGCTACTGCAAGAAGATTAGGCGCAGTTGTAGAAGTTTTTGATACCCGCCCGGCAGTGAAAGAGGAAGTGATGAGTCTCGGTGCAAAATTCATAGAAGTAGAAGGCGCCGCAGATGCAAGTAAAGCCGGTGGCTATGCGGTAGAACAGTCCGCAGAATTTTTGCAAAAACAAAAAGAAAAGATTGCCGCAAGCGTGGCAAAATCTGATATCATCATTACTACAGCACAAATTTTTGGAAAGAAAGCCCCGGTTTTAATTTCTGAAGAAATGATAAAAGCAATGAAAAACGGATCGGTAATTGTGGATATTGCTGCTTCTACGGGAGGTAATACAAGTGTTACAAAAAATAATGAAACTATAAATTATAATGGTGTAACCATTGTTGGAAATTCAAATCTTCCTGACACGATGCCCTATGATGCGAGCAAAATGTATGGGAAAAATATTTGTAACTTTTTACAATTAATAATTGATAAAGAAGGGAAATTAAATTTGAATATGGACGATGATTTAGTGAAGGGAACTTTAATTAGTTAATTAAACAATTATGAAAGAAACAATTGAATTTTTAAATCAAAATATCCAGATGATTTACATCGTGATCCTCATGATATTTTTAGGAATTGAAATAATTGGAAGAGTGCCAAGTGTATTGCACACGCCACTTATGAGCGGCGCTAATGCGATTCACGGAGTAGTAATTATCGGCGCTATCATAGTAATGGGAAAAGCTGAGCCCGGAAATTATGTCGCCCTCGTGCTTGGATTTTTAGCAGTGGTTCTCGGTACTCTAAATGTAGTGGGAGGGTTTGTAGTGACGGATAGAATGTTGGAAATGTTTAAATCCCGAAATCCTAAAGAGGAGAAGAAGAGTGAAAATAATAAATAAGAAATGAGTAATAAAAAATATAGAAGGAACAGTAAACCAACAAATAAACCAATAAACGAATTAACCAAATAAATGGGCACCAGCATTTTATCAATTTGTTATCTCATAGCTTCAGTAACATATATTATTGGATTGAAAATGTTATCGAAACCTTCAACTGCGAGAAGAGGAAATTTAATTGCAGCCGGAGGTATGATCATTGCCATAGCAGGAACCATTTTTTTGTACAAATACAATGGCAAAGGACTAGGAAATTATGAATGGATTTTTTCTGGGATTATCATTGGATTTATTATCGGGGTACTCATAGCCAAAAAAGTGAAGATGACCGCAATGCCAGAACTGGTGAGCTTCTTCAACGGAATGGGAGGCGCGTGTGCTGCATTAATTTCAATAGTTGAATTTGATTATTTATATCGCGAACATCGTATGATGGATGCTACATTGTTCTCTGATGTGGTTCACTCCGGGCATTATCTTGCAATTATTGCAGGCACTATTATTGGAAGTGTTTCATTTATTGGGAGCATGATCGCCCTGGGCAAACTGAGTGGAAAAATAAAAGATTATTCCTTTAAAGGACAGCATCTTTTTAATATTATTATTTTGCTTTTGGTTTTGGCAACCGCGATATTTACTTATTTTTCAAGCACACATAATGTAAATATTCCTTTCTTTATCACGGTAGGCCTGGCACTTTTGTACGGCCTGTTTTTTGTATTGCCAATTGGCGGCGCAGATATGCCGGTGGTAATTTCATTATTGAACTCATTTACAGGTGTAGCGGTAGCTTGCGATGGGTTTTTGTATGATAATAAAGCAATGCTTACCGGCGGAATTCTGGTGGGTGCTGCAGGAACTTTGCTAACTATACTCATGTGTCGTGCCATGAACAGAAGTCTGATGAATGTCTTAATAGGTTCCTTTGGCGGGGATGCACATAAAGCTTCCGGAACAAAAAGTGAGCACGAAAATATCAAAGAAATTTCTTTAAGTGATGCAGCAATGTTGATGGCATACTCAAAAAAAGTAATGATAGTTCCCGGTTATGGATTAGCAGTGGCGCAGGCTCAGCATACTTGCCATGAATTAGAAAAAGCATTGGAAGAAAAAGGTGTTGATGTAAAATATGCCATTCATCCGGTAGCGGGTCGTATGCCCGGGCACATGAATGTTTTACTTGCCGAAGCTGATGTGAGTTATGAAAAATTGCTGGAGATGGATGATGCCAATGAAGAATTTAAATCTACAGATGTGGTGCTGATTTTAGGCGCCAATGATGTAGTAAATCCGGCTGCAAAAAACGATCCTTCCTCTCCCATATATGGAATGCCGATACTGGAAGTGGAATTAGCCAAAACTGTCATAGTAAATAAAAGAAGTATGAAACCAGGATATGCCGGAATTGAAAATGAGCTGTTTTATCAACCCAAAACTTCTATGCTTTTTGGCGATGCCAAAAAAGTATTACAGGAATTGTTGAATGAGCTAAAGAGCATTTAGCAGGTTTTTCTTTTCGTAAAATCAATTTTCAATACTTAACCGATTTCTGTTATCAATACTAATTTGGAATCCTTAATAAAAGTTTGTTTACTGTTTGAATAAAATAATTTCTTAACGAATCCATTTTGTAATTGCATGGTGGGTGATTAATTTTCAATAAAGTAAGGGTTACAGTAAATCAACAACGGGATATTGTAATTTTAAAATCTCTATTATTAATTTTTCATGATAAAGAACTTTTATTCTTTTATCAAAAACAAACCTCTCTTTGCTGTAGGGTTTTTGTTTTCTGTCTCCAGCCTTCTATTTGGAATTTGGGTAGCTTCTATACCAGGAATAAAATCCAGGCTTGGTTTTACAGATGGAAGCCTGGGCTTATCCTTATTGCTTTCGCCATTGGGAGCTGTTACGGGTATGCTGTTTTCCACGAGGGTTTTCAGCAAAGTTTCGGTGGGCAAATGGATGTTTTCGGGTTATCTCATTTTGTGTTGCATCATGGTACTGCAAATTAATTCCGTAAACAGGCTCATGTTCTGGATCAGCCTGTATTGCTTCGGTACCATTAGCTTTTTAAATGGAGTATCTGCTAATGCCACAGCAAACCTGATGGAGAAAAAATACAATAAGTTGTTGTTGAGTACGTGTCATGGTATGTATAGCCTGGGAGGTGCTTTGAGCGCAGGGATTGCCGCTTTATTATTTTTGGTCCATATACCTTCGGGCGTGCAAATTTTAATAGTAGCTACTTTTCTTATCGTCGTAATTTTTTTAAATAAAAAGCATTTGTTAGCAAATACAGATATCATCCATTCCAGGTCGCGTTTTAAATTACCTTCTTCTTCTATTCTGGGCATTTCATTTATTTGTATGGTTAGTTTTATGGCAGAGGGTTGCGTGGCCGACTGGAGCGCTATTTATTTTAAAGAAATATTATTTGCTCCCAAAGCATTGATAAGCCTGGGGTATGCAGGCTTTTCAGTGGCGATGACTTTAGGAAGATTAAATGGCGATATGTTGATAAAAAAACTGGGAAGTAAAAATGTAGTAGTTGCCGGAACCCTTTTGGCGGCCTCCGGGTTTTTAGTTGTAGTAACATCAACTCTTGTAATAGTAGCCATAACGGGGTATATCATGGTTGGTTTAGGATGCTGTTGTATTGTTCCTGTTCTATTCAGAGCATCCGCTAATATTCCTGGTTTGAGCACAGTAGAAGGTTACGCGATGGTAACTACCGGCGGCCTGATCGGATTTCTTACCGGTCCTTCTGTTATTGGCTTTATCGCTGAAAAAGCCAGTCTTTCAAAAGGACTTTCGCTGTTAATACTAATGGATTTGCTGGCTTGCTATACTGCATGGCGCAATCCATTTATATCAAACGAAAAAAGGGTTGGGAAAAACGAGTTGCCTTATGCTGAAGATGTACTGAATGTTTAAGATTTCCAACATTCTGTGTTTTGTTTAGTAGCGAATAATAGTAATTAGGGGAGCCTATGCCCGTTAAAAGAAATTATCATTATTCAACTTTTTCGATAAGGGTATCTGCAAATGAAAATCAACGGTATTTGTCATTTTATTGTAAATCATGTTCATTTTATTGGAGGCGAAAACTAAAAAAAATCACTACTTTTATTTTTCATTTTAAAAACCTGATAAATATGTTTGACGAAATTTTGAATTTAGTAAAAGAGCATCTGGACAATAATCCTGCGATATCTTCAGCTATTCCTGCTGGCCAGGCGGATGCAGTGCACAATGAAATCGCTACTCATTTAGCCAATAGTTTAAATAGCCAGCCTGCACCTGCAGCAGAAGGTGGAGGATTAGAAGGCATACTCTCTAAAGTAGAAAGTAGTATCGCGTCCGGGGGCACATTTACAAGCGCTATTGAAGGCGGATTAGTAAATAGCCTTGCTACTAAATTTGGATTACCACCGTCAATTACAGGTGCAATTGCAGGAGCACTTCCTGGGATATTACAAAAGTATGCTGCTAATAAAGTGCAGGGAAATACACCTTCATAAAGCTGAATTTACCTCTATCCGGGGCTTTAAAAGAATTTCTTCCGGTACAACTTATTTTTTATAAAATTGAATAGGATTAAGTATTTAGTTCGCAAATGTAGTATTAGCGGTGTTTCATCAACAAGCCCCATCGGGGCGATATGTTAGTAGTAGCCAAAGCATTTAATTTCTTCTGGTAGCTCTGTAGGAGCGGCATGTTACATATTGCTCCTACGGAGCTTGCAGCATAAATGTCAAACAAATTGCTACTAACATTTCGCCTCTACGAGGCTACTGCCCTATATTGGAACTTTTATTAGTCTTGCATTTGCGAACTAAATACTTAATCCTAAAATTGAATTTACTTAAATTCTGAAGGGATTTCTATTACTTGTCATGATCCGCATATTTATCTATTAGTATGCAGCCTTAATTATTAGGTACCTAAATAAGTCCGCCATTCTGAGTTGTTGCGATAGGGATACGAGCGGGATATTTGTTAAAGAAAAGAAATTGTAGTTGCATTTTAGTAAATTTGATTTCATTTTTTAATAATTAGCTATGAAATTTATAAAGAAAAATGAAATTGCATTACAAATAAAATTTTGATTCATAGCGCTTGTTGGAATATTAGTTACAACCAGTGGCTCAGCGCAAAGTAAAACATCCGATAATTATGCAAAATCAGTAAATAAAAAATCACAAATGGAAAACACAACCGGCACTACGATTACATTAGGAGGGAATCCAATTCATACGGTATGGAAATTACCCGCAGTAGGTACTCAAATTAAAAACTTCACTTTAACAGGTACGGAACTTAATGAAATAACGTTATCAGACTTTAAAGGAAAATATATTGTAATGAATATTTTTCCCAGTGTGAACACTGGTGTATGTGCAAAATCAGTAAGAAAATTTAATGAAGATGCAGCAAGTTTAAAAAATACTACGGTGCTTTGTATTTCTAAAGACCTGCCTTTTGCACAAAAAGCATTTTGCGGCGCTGAAGGAATTAAAAATGTTGTAATGCTTTCTGATTTCAGAAATGATTTTGGGAAAAGTTACGGAGTACAAATGGCTGATGGGCAATGAGAGGTTTACTGAGCCGTGCAGTTATTGTAGTAAATCCTGAAGGTAAAATAGTATATGAGCAACAAGTGCCTGAAATAGGCCAGGAGCCTTATTATGCATCAGCCATAGCTGCCATCAAATAAAGTTGTGGAACTTATAATAGCTTACAGCAAACGCACAAATATTCTGTATTCTCAGTTTCCTTTCACAGGAGGAATAAGAAAATGGCAACGCAGTAAAAGAACAAATTCTGAAGATTTCTGTTTACTTATTTTATTTCTTTTAAATATCACATTAGCCCAATAAAAAAAGCCCTTCACATTTGCAAAGGGCCTCACTTTTAATAAAAATTATTTTTTAGATTTTTTAGATTTTGTTTTTATTTTATTTGTTTGCGCTTTCTTTATTATTTTTTAACGCATCAAAAGCTGTCGCAGTTAGTACTTCACCGGTAAGCTTTACGAATTTTACATCATCTGCGCCGGCAAATTTCACAGTGAGGGTCTTATCAATGTGGCCAAGAGCCGCGGCATTATAGGTAGCTTTTATAGTTCCGGTTTTACCAGGGGCAATAGGTGTTTTTGTGTAATCAGAAACAGTGCAGCCGCAAGATGGTGTAGCCTGCTCAATTAATAATGGATCTGTGCCAATGTTAGTAACTGTAATAGTTGCAGTAGCGGGTACATTCTGTTTTATTTTACCAAAATCATACGTTTCAACATTCAGCTTCGCAATATCATCTGCTTTTTTTTGTGCAAATAATGAGGTTGAAGTAAAAACAAGAGCCGCTAATAGTAATTTTTTCATGATTTGTTTGTGTTTAAGGTTTTATTGTTCGTTTTTTAGCTCGTTTAAAGAAGTATTAACAGGGGCCGAAGTTACAGGAGTTTTCCAAACTTCTCCTTTTATAATTATTTGTTTACTTTGATTTCCATTGTATATAACAGTAACCAGTTTTGTAAAAGGTCCTTCGTTGGCGGCATTATAACCTACTTTAATAATAGCCGAAGCGCCTACTGCTACTGTATCTCTGCTCCATTCGGGCGTAGTGCATCCACAACTTGCTCTTACATTATCCAGTGCCAAAGGAATATCTCCGGTATTGGTAAATTCAAAATTGTGAGTTACCGGTTTCCCTTGTGGTATTTTCCCAAAATCATATTCAGTTTCTTTTAAACTAAGGTTTTCTGTGGGGGCTACAGTTGCATTAGTTTCCGAAACTGAAGAATTACTTAAGGCATTATTAGTCTTTTTGCTTACTTTAGTAACGCTCGATTGGGCAGCAGCAAATAAGGAAAATGAAATACAAAAAAGAAAGGTAAATAATTTTTTCATGTTTATAATTTAGTGATATCAAAGATAATAAAACGCAGTATATGGTTGCAAATTGTGAAAGCCTTTTGAGTTTTTTAACATTCATCAATCATTATTAATATTTTTGCCTAATATGGAAACCAATCAAATCAGCGAAGAAAACCTTTTAGAAAATCTTTCTTTCGAAAAATTCAGGCAGGAAGTTTTAAAAGATTACAAACTGGTGTGTGAGAGCCGTGAAACGAGTTTATTAAGCAGGAAAGAAGTACTCACCGGAAAGGCAAAGTTTGGAATTTTTGGAGATGGAAAAGAAGTTCCCCAGGTAGCTATGGCAAAATTTTTCCAGCCGGGAGATTTTCGTGCCGGGTATTACAGGGACCAAACGTGGATGTTTGCCAGCGGAATGGCAACAATAGAACAATTCTTTGCGCAACTTTATTCTGATCCTGATATAAAAAATGAACCTTTCAGCGCCGGAAGGCAGATGAATTCGCATTTTGCAACATCCTTTGTAGATGAAGATGGGAACTGGCTTGACCTGGCTCATAAAAAAAATATTTCTTCGGATATGGCGCCTACTTCGTCACAAATGCCAAGGGCGCTGGGCCTGGCTTTTGCATCTAAAGTTTTTAGAGAAGTGGATGCATTACATGAGTTTGCCAACTTAAGTGATAATGGAAATGAAATTTGCTTTTGTACAATTGGGGATTCTGCTACTTCAGAAGGACAATTTTGGGAAGCCATGAATGCTGCCGGGGTATTACAGATCCCTCTTGCGGTTTTTGTATGGGATGATGGATATGGTATTTCGGTTCCCAAAAAATACCAAACCACCAAATCGTCTATTTCTGAGGCTATGGGTGGGTTGCAGAAAGAAGAAGGTACCAATGGAATCAATATTTATAAATTAAAAGGATGGGATTATGCAGGAATGTGTGAGATTTTGGAGGGCGCAATTAAAAATATCAGGGAAACCCATACGCCGGCATTATTTCATGTAGAGGAATTAACGCAGCCACAAGGACATTCTACTTCGGGTAGCCATGAGCGTTATAAAAGCGCAGCAAGGCTTGCATGGGAACGGGAATGGGATGGTAAAAAACAAATGCGCGACTGGATTATAGCCAATTCGCTGGCTGATGATAATGAACTTAGCGATATTGAGAACGCTGCTAAATTATTTGTAAAACAATGCCGCCAAAATGCCTGGGAAAAATACCTAACCCCAATAAAGAAACAGGTAAATGAAACGATTGGTCTTTTGCAAAAATATGTTTCAACCAACAAAAACAGTGAAGTTGACAGCCTGGTAAAGGAATTATTGTCATTGCATGAACCGTTACGAAGAGATGTAATGAAAGCTTTGGCGTCTGTGATCAATCTTTCTTCTTCAGGAGATTCCATAAATGAAATAAAAGATTATTATGAAAAATTAATCCAGGAAAATAATAAATTGTTCAATAGTAAGCTGTATAACGAAGGGCCGAAATCGGCTTTAAAAGTAAATTCAGTTGCTGTACAATATTCTCATGATGCAGAAATGATAAATGGGTTTGGCATATTGAACAGGTATTTTGATGAATTATTTGCACATAATAAAAAAGTAATCGCATTCGGTGAGGATCTGGGACATATTGGCGATGTAAACCAGGGATTCAGCGGCCTTCAGGAAAAATATGGGAAAGAAAGAATTTTTGATACCGGTATCAGGGAACTTACAATTATGGGGCAGGGGATAGGGCTGGCTTTGCGTGGTTTGCGGCCCATTGCAGAAATTCAATATCTTGATTATTTGCTTTTTGCACTTGAGACTTTAAGCGATGATGTTTGCACCACTCACTTTCGTACTGCCGGGCAACAAAGCGTTCCTTTAATTGTTCGCACACGCGGACACCGGCTCGAAGGAATATGGCATAGCGGTTCTCCTATGGGAATGATTATAAATTCACTGAGAGGAATGTATGTATGCGTGCCAAGAAATATGACCCAGGCTGCAGGAATGTATAATACATTGCTGGAAAGTAACGATCCTGCATTGGTTATCGAATGCCTGAATGGATACCGGATAAAAGAAAAAGTGCCTTCTAATTTAATCGAATACAGGGTACCGTTAGGAATACCTGAGATTGTAAAAGAAGGGAAAGATGTTACAATTGTCACTTACGGATCTATACTGCGCATTATCGAGGAAGCCACGCAATTTCTTGATAAAATAAATATTAGCTGCGAAGTAATAGATGTTCAAACTCTCTTACCATTTGATGTTCATCATTCTATTCTTGAATCTTTAAAGAAAACCAATCGTATTTTATTTATAGATGAAGATGTTCCGGGAGGCGCTTCGGCTTTTATGTTTAATAAAGTGATGGAGGAACAAGGTGGCTATCGCTGGCTTGATGTATCGCCACGCACCCTTACGGCTTCCAATCACCGTCCTTCTTATGGAAGCGATGGCGATTATTTCAGTAAACCAAATGTAGAAGATATCATAAAAATTGTAAAGGAAATGATGGCTGAATAATCTATTCATTCATTAAAAATAATCCAGTTATTTTAAAAAAATGCTCACAAATACAGAAAGACAATTTATAGATCACTGGCGGGACCAGAAAAGCGGACCAAGATGGAAATATTATTTATTATTTACAATGGCGTGGACCATAGTTTCTTTTCTTGTTATTTTTTTTCTTACAAAATTATTTACTTCATTTTGGCAAACCGGAGGCCCTAACTTTATTTATATTTTAATTATTATTTCTTTACTAACCGGGTTTTTTGCTACCCATTTTAGTTATGCAATCAATGAGAAAAAGTATTATAAGATAATTGAAAGAGAGAAAAGAAAGATGAATTAATATTAATCAGATTTGCCGGTTTTTTTTACAATATCCTTTATAATTTTTTTGGCATGTTCTCTTGAGTTTTCTATAAAGAGTAAATGAGTATTCATGCCACCACAAATCACGCCGGCAAGATAGATTCCCTTTACATTGGTTTCATAATTCATTTCATTATAAGTGGGCTTGCATACTTCGTCATCTGATGTCCGGATTCCCAATTGGCGCAGGAATTCAAGATTAGGCTGATATCCCGTCATTGCGATTACCCAATCATTTGTAACGGTAACAATTCCTTCCGGAGTAGAAATATCTACTTCGTGCTCTCTTATTTCTTTTATTACCGAATGAAAATAAGCTTTGATAGAGCCTTCTTTGATCCGGTTTTCAATATCTGGTTTTACCCAATATTTTACACGGTCGCTTATTGTATCACCACGGATCACCATGGTTACATTAGCGCCTTTGCGCCAGGTTTCTAATGCAGCGTCAATAGCGGAGTTTGCTGCACCCACCACCAACACATTTTGAAAAGCATAAAAGTGCGGATCATCATAATAGTGTTTTACTTTGGGTAGATCTTCACCTTTTACATTCAGGAGAAAAGGAATGTCGTAAAAACCGGTAGCCACAATAATATTTAAAGTTTCGTACGATGATTTTGATGTATTTATTTTAAAGATTTTACCGGATTTTTTTACTCCTGTTACTTTTTCAAATAAATGAATATTGAGGTTAAATGAAGTAACAATTCTGCGGTAATATTCTAATGATTCGTTTCTTGTGGGTTTGTTATTATTGCTTACAAAAGGAACATTTCCAATTTCAAGGCGCTCGCTTGTGCTGAAAAAGGTCATGTTTACCGGATAATTGTATAATGAATTTACCAATACTCCTTTTTCGATAATGAGGTATTGTAAACCTGCTTTTTTGGCCTGGATGCCACATGCCAAACCAATAGGGCCGCCGCCAATGATGATTACATCGTAAATATTTTTTTTCATTGTGTGCGAAGTTAGTTCATAGTTAACTTTTGGAAAGTTATTAAACTCTCTTATACTGCACGCCGCATGAAAATGTGCAATGGTTTTTATTAAGCTTTCAGCTCAAATGTCTTTTGCCACAAATTACACGAATTTCCACGGATTGAAATTTGTTGCACAAATTTATCCAGCGTAAAGTATAATAAACAAACAGTGAACATATAATAAACTTTGACAACAAAACTCATTTCTGACAAGTCTTAAAAATCATTTGGTATATTTTACTTGTAACATTATTTTTGCAGCCCTTTGTCCCATAGTATAAGGGTAGTACAACAGATTTTGATTCTGTATGTCGAGGTTCGAATCCTCATGGGACAACAAAGTAAAATTTAAAAGCCTTTCAAATAATGTGTTTTGAAGGGCTTTGTTATTTCAACTCTTCGTACACCCTCAGTTATATGGTCACCAGCTTTCTCTTCAAATATTTTGATCCATCCTCTTCCGTGGGACTAAAAAAAAGAGACAAATCAGAAAAGAAATAATTGCAAAAGCAATGATGTAAATTAAGTAGGGATCTTTGTAAAAAAACACCACGCTATTTATTCCTTCTTTTATTGGAATTGACATAAAAGAGATCAATTCTTTTTTTACCGGAACGATTCGTCCATTAACGGTTGCATTCCAATAGGGGTAATAATTCTGCAAAAAAATTAACGAATCAGGGTATTGTGCATTTACTTCAATCTTTATTTGAGAAGGTGAAAAAGAGGTTACCCTTATTTTTTCGGTTTTTTCAGGATGGTCAAGATCTGATAATAAAAAAAGAAAAGGATGTTCTTCAACTTTTAATTTTAAAATACTTTTTAAATAAATATCTGTAGTTTTCAAATAAGAAGGATATCCCGTGTATTCTTTTATTCCGATCTGTTTATCATAAAAACTTTTATTGCCTACAAGGCCTGCTGTTTTTTCTTCATAATTCTTTATTTCATTCAATGGCTTTAGAGATGGAATTGGAAAGCCTTTTGGATTTTCATTATAAATTGATTGAATTTCAGATAGGGTAACTTTTCCAACTCCTGTGATCGGCAAAAATATTATTGCATTAATAATGAGATCAGCAATTATCAGCAATGGAAACCAAATTGATCCTTTTTTTTTCAACATTAATAATGCAATTGCAAAGAAAAGGGTAATCAATCCGCTTATCAATAAATAGAATGAAAATGGAGCATTGCTGATTAAACTTTTAAGTTCATCTGTTGTTGAACCGGCCTGAATATTTTTTGCTACTAATGATACATTTTCTGAAATGAATGAATAGATAATAACAGCAACTGATGCTGCCAGAATGATTTTTAGAATCAATTTATACGTTGGTAAAAAATTATCATTTTTATAAATTTTATCCAATCCAAATCCTGCTGAAATGCAAAAGGAAAGCAAGGTAAAAACCCTGAATTCACCATTGGAGCGAATGAAAGAAATTAACGGTAAATGATTATAAATCGTAGCTTTTATAATTCCTCCATATGAAAGCAGCGACATAAAGAATCCGGAAATTAAAAAGAGATATACCCATTTAATCCGGAATTTTAATCCAATGAAAACACTTACAAATCCTGCAATTGAAAAATAGATATTTCGCATAGCCACATCATTTTTAAATATTTCAGAAGACCCGGCTGTTGAAAACGGAAAGATCAGTGATATAAAGGAAGAAAATGAAAATGTTGCGGATTTATTACCAGGTCCTGATTTTGGGATTAAATAATGTGGTAAAACAGTTATATAGCTATAGATAGCAGGAAGAAAAAAGAGTATGAAAAGAAGGGAGCCTATTAATGAGTAGAAGATTCTTTTTTTAATATTACCTGGATAAATATTGAAGAGGATAAGTAAAATAAAAATAACAATTAAAAAATACAGAGTCGCAATCGGAATCGCAGGATGGCCTCCGGATGCAATCATATAAAAAGATATCGCTGTTAAAAAGGAATTTTTGAAATTGGGATCTTTTTGCAATTTCAAAAAGCTCATAAGCAATAAAGGAAGGAAAGCGGCTTCCGTTATAAAGTTTATGTATTGAAGGGATCCGTAAAAAAACCCACTGCACATATACATAGCTGAAACCAAAATCGCTATTACCACAGAAAATTTAAAATATTTCATCAGGTAATACATAGTGATCCCTGAAATAAACAGGTAGAACAACACTTCGGCTGTAAGACTAAATGAGGAATATCCGATAACGCCACCCCAGACCCAGGTAATTGGATTCCAAAAGGCAAATCCCGGGTCTGCATAAGCAGGGAATCCAAAATTTAAATATGGATTCCAAAGAGGAAAATATCCTGAATGAAGGCTTGCTGAGAAAAAATATTTTTGAGGAAAATTATCGCTGAATGCATCGTTTTTCATTGCAAAATGAAAACTTGAAAGCGGTAGATAGGCGACCAATAAAATTCCCATTAAAATCAATAATGGTATTATATGTTTCCTCAATAATTTTATATTTATTAATCTAATCAGTATTGAAAAAATATCTTACCCAAAGTAACAGGTTTTTTGCTGATAATTTATTTTTAGAATTAATAGCTTTAGTCGCAGAAGCGTTTAAAAAGAAAAGTTGATATTACCAATATATCAGATAATAACCGTAAGATGTTGTTGATGAATGATCTGCGGCAAAAACTGATTTTCTTCAGTTTATCCTTTTTTATTTGGATAAATTAAATTATTCTATCTTATTTTTTAAATCCTATCCTCGTTCTTTCATCCCATTTTCTTTGCGCTGCTTTTTCATCTAAGAGGTTTTCTAAAGCATCATAAATCTGGTTTAGTTGAGCATCATGGCCGCCAATCCGTTCTTTCAATTCTTTCATTTGTTCTTTCAAATTATTTTGCATTAGTAATACCCTTCTTACTTCAACAAAGGCTCTCATTATGGCTATGTTCATATTTATGGCCCGGTCGCTATTTAATACACCGCTTAACATGGCAACGCCTTGCTCCGTAAAAGCATAAGGCAAATATCTTGTTCCGCCCCTGTTTGAGGTTTCAATTTGCAACCTCAAAGGATGGTCAGTTTTTTCTAAGGTTTCAAATTGAAACCTTAAACCTTCCCATTCCTCTTTAGTAAGTTGAAACATAAAGTCTTTTGGAAACCGTTTATACTTCGCGCCGTTTGAAAATGTGAGATGTAGAATGAAAAAAAAGTAAGCACCTTTGGAAAACGACTTCATAAAGATGCTTACAAAATTAATGCTTGATTCCGAAGAATTAGCACGGCTAAATTACGAAAGGTATTATTATCCTTGCCCTATTGTGCAAAAAAGATTACACAGCGTTTATATTAAGGCAATCACTAATTTTCCTAACGAAGAGATTTGCCATATTACGGGATCCCACCCTAATAGCCTGAGTAAGTGGATTGCTATTTACAAACAGGAAGGCTTTGATGGATTATGCAAAACAGATCATCATAGCAATCGAAGTTTATTAGAAAACCAAGCCGTTGACATCAAAGAATTATTTATCAGCCACCCGCCCCGAAGCATTGATGAAGCAAGATTGAAAATTAAGGAACTTACAGGTATTGACAGAAGTAATACCCGGGCGAGGGCTTTTATGAAGCGCCATCAGTTCCGCTTTTTGAAAACAGGGCACATCCCGGCAAAAGTAAATACAACGGAACAAACCAACTGGGTAAACAAAACGCTGAAACCAGCTATAGAAGCAGCACAGAGAGAAGAAGTGCATCTGCTTTTTATGGATGCTGCTCATCCGATAGCTATCGGATTTATATTACAGCCATTCCTTTGCTGTTTGTGGTGTATTGCCAGGGTATTTATAAAGGCTGCTGCCGGTCGCAATCGCATCAATGTATTGAGGGCGGTAAATGCCATTACCAAGGAAATAACCACGATGACCAATACCGCCTATATTGATGCCACTACTATTGTGGAATTCCTAAAACAACTGAAGCAAAAATATCCTGATAAACCCATTGCAATTGTGTTGGATAACGCCAGGTACCAGCATTGCTTTTTTGTAACCACCTGGGCCAAATCTCTGGGTATTCATCTACTCTTTTTACCGCCTTATTCCCCCAATCTTAACCCACATTGCAGCTAACCGGACCTAAATTGAGCAATGTCGGAGGTTTCAGATTTTTTGGGTGGCGGTTTGTGTACTACAAATTTAATTTGCTTAAAAGGTTTGGGCTTTTGATTTTTTAGGGCATCGTGGATTTTTTTGAGGTCTTCTGAAGGCTCAGTACATCTTTTTATTTGTATGATTTTGTCGTAACTGTTTTGAGCTGTTGTTGATACAGATTTTTGTGTGGATGCTTTTCGGTTTATTTCTTTCCAGTCATCATTTATTCCAGATTGCTTAAGCTGGTGCCTTATGGTGTTGACAATCCAATAAGCTAGTAATCCTAAGTGTAAATGCGCCATTGACGAGGTGTCATTTTTATGATAGATGGGCCGCAGGTCTAAATCTGTTTTCAGCAACCTAAACGTAGATTCTATCTCTCTGATGGTATTATATATCATCCATTCTAAGGCTTCATCCGGGCCATCTAAATTGGTTCTTAAAAAATAAACTCCCAGTTTGTTGTTGGCTTCTTCTGCTTTTATCATATCCTTTTGCCAGTGTAAATTCTTTACCGTTTGAGTGGCCGTGTCAATGTCAAGATGAATAATATAGAGATGATGAACAGACGGATATTTTTGTTTTGCCCTACCTATTCTCTGTTGCACTTTAGCTACTTTTTTTACGCCTCTTGGTTTGGCTAAACTTTGTTTTATCAGATGAAGTTTTTCCTCGAAGCCCTGCTCTAATCTGTTTTTAATGCCTTGCTCTTTCATGCCCTTGGCCGGGCTTTCTACCTTTAAAAAACTATCGGTATATTTTTCACTTTGTATTACTGTTAGCCGTATTACTTTTTTTGATTTGGTAAGTAAATAAGTTTCTTTCCCTTGCTTTACAGGTTGGTAATCTTTTATTTTTTTTCTGCTTACTACTACATATTTATAACCCTTTCGGGTTAAGGTGTCCAGATTTTTTTCTGTAGCTATTCCTGCATCCATTACCACTATTGGCTTTACGGTGCTGGTGTTGCCGGATAGCTTTTCAAGCAGTGTGTTGATATCTGATGTGTCGGAATAATTGCCTTCGTGTATGGCTGAATATTTTATGAAGCCTTCTATGTTTATAACCATTGCCAGCACTACCAATTTTGCATCGCTACGCTTCTCTTTGCTTCTGCCGTATTTAGCCAGCCGGCTATTTCTTTTACTGCCTTCAAAATAGGTATTGGTAAGATCGTACAGCATTATCCTATCTTGCAAATCAAAGAGTTCATTGGTTTTGGTAGATAAATATTTTTCGATGGTTTCTTTATACTCGTATAAATCTAAAGCACTTTGGTAAAGTTTATCTTTGGTAATTTTATCTTTATTATAACCAGTGATATCGCATACAGCAGAATTGTCTTTTATCCACTTGCTGGTGGCAAGCTCGGAGCCAGGATATACGGCTCTGCTAATAACCTGAGTCATTGCCAGTTGGATTTTTTCCCGTTGCCAATTAAGTCCCTCAAATAGTTCAGTAAGTTTTAGCTGGTTCCATGTATTGGCACAAATCCACTCTGTACCTATTTCTCTTGCCTCCTTATGCTTTATGGTATCTGCTTTTACGAGTCTGTGCTTTTGTTCCATCGTTTTGCGGTCGATGGTTTTGTTTTCTATCATCTCATTCCAAAAACGATTGACCCATTGTATTACCTGAGTGTCGGACTCTTCAAAAAGTGCTAATTCGTTCTTATACCTGGAATTGAGATAATCCACTACTTTATCTTTTTGTATCCGGGTAGCATCCGGCCAAAATCCAATGTTTAAAAGTGTTTTATGACAAACCCTATCATATTCATTTCGATAGCTTTCTACTAAGCGGTAGTAAGCAGCGATATCCTTGATAGAGGGGTTGTGTCTGAATGAAGCCTTTAAATACATTGGCCACAAAGCTATAAACCGATGTCAGTTTACGAACACCCCCCTGTGTACTACAAGCCCACCTTAAAAACAAAACCGTTTACCAGTAAGGGTTGTAGAATTTAAACATTAAAAAAGTAGCTCAAAAAAGATGAAAATCGTTGTTTTTGCTGCAATGTGGGTTAACATCATAGAAAGAGTATGGAAATTTACAAAGAAGGAAATCTTAAACGCACAGTATTATGATTCTCCTGCCTTGTTTCATCAGGCAATCAATACCTTCTTTCAAAATATAAATAGCAACCACAAAAAACAACTGCAAAAACTTTTAACTCTAAACTTCCAATTCTTTGAGAATACTATTACACATTCCTATGCGGCGTGAAGTATAAATAAAGCCTCCTGAAAAAACTTTCCAGAAGTTTACAACCTGAAATAGCAAACTAACTTTTTTTGAAGATTTGTATTTTGTAAAATAACAAAGCCGCTATTTGATAGCTGCTTTGTCTAAAAAAATCAATTAAAGAATATCATCGCATAAAATACATTTTGCCATAGCCTTTCGTGAAATATTGATCAGTATTATCACCGCTATCAGTAAACTTACCCAATGATTTCCCATTCAAATTAGTAAGTACTCTGTATAAATAAACTCCATTAGCTACTTTTTGGCCAAACATATCAGTTCCATCCCATTTGAAATCGGTAATATTCCTTCCTATATGCAATGGCCCCAATTCGCTTTCGGTAATTTCCCTGATTATTTTTCCCGTTATAGTTAATATCTGGATCCGTATGTTCTGCGGAACCACTGAGCCGGTTATAGTAAATACAAAAGCCGTAGAAGTGGTAAAAGGATTCGGGTAATTCATCATATTCGAAATCATGGCTTTGCTGATTACCCTAAAATCAATTTGATAATTCAAAGTTCCTGCGGGATTGCCTGAAACATCTTTACCTGAGACAATAAGTTCATAGTCATCATCGTCTCCCGTAAATACTGGCGTAAGGTCAATAGTGGCCGTGTTTTGACCAGAAGCTAAATTAGCGGGAGTAAATTTCATCGTGTCATTATCAAAATGATAAGTTCTTAAAGATCCATCCGGATTCCTGATTTGCACATTTAATAAAGAAGTATCATTTAATGCCAGGGACATATTTTCATCTTTTAATTTCACCACTATATGCGGACGGGCAGAAACAATATCTTTATTTAAAATATGTACCCCATCAAAAGTAACATCCAATAATGGATTGTATTTATCCGATTTTACATAAAAATTAGTATATAAGAAATTATTAAAAAGATATTGTTCAGGCTGAGCATAGTTAGGATTAAAATCTACATAAATTGTGTTTTGGCCAGGATAATTTTTAGTAATTATATCATATTTAATAGTAAGGGTATCGCCCGAGATCAGAGGTTTTTGCTTTGGGATAGAAATGACGTGAGTAACATTGTTATTGTCAATAATAAGTAATTCCACTGTCAAACTATCAAAAGCATGAATACTGATATTTTTGAAACAGATTCCAAAGTGTAATGTATCGCCATCCTGTAAAGTATCTTTTGATGAAAAATAAATATTGGGCGAAATGGCGCCTTCGGGAGGCATTTGATAGTTTAATCTCCAATAAGTAAGTTGGTAAGGTGTAAGGGTGACACTATCTACATTCCGCATTTTCAATTGTATATAAGGATATTTAGAAGCGCTTACTGATGAAATATCTACATCCTGTTGCGTTTTATTCAAATTAAAAAGAGGAGTACTATTGCCCGAAGTATCTACCCCAATAATTTGTACGGAAGGATTGTCAGCAGAATTATTTTCGAGACTGGTTCCTCTCCAGTGCATTTCTTGCCAGGAAGAGGCTGGCCCAAATTTTGGAGAAGTAATATAACCAAGCGTGTCTGGGGTTACGAAATTTGTTTTAAGATCTACCTGATCTGAAATTCCTTTGGTGAATTGAAAAACAGGAGTAAAGTCGGGATTATTTTTTTGGAAAATAAAACTAAATGCGCGGGGGCGATTGAAAGAATCTATTAAAACAAAACCATCATTTTTTAACCTGTGATAAAGTGAATTGCCCGGGCCAAAAGCCGATGTATCCGCTTCCCAGGTATTTGCAAAAATATCACTGGTTGAATCAGGCCCTGTTATGTTTCTTACCATCACAATATAATTATCCGGGATAGAATCCAGAAACCGCATTGCAGATAACCTGTCGCTTTGTGCAGTTGTATTAAAAGCAAAATTTGCCGCCCTCGAGGGACCGCATGCAGGATAACTTCCACTAAGACCTGGGCTTGTATTGATCCATGGTTGCAGGGTTAACGGATCTACTACATTGAATATGATATTATTTGTAGGATTACAAATACCTGTAGAAAAATTATAGTTATTAACTCCGGCGTAGCAGTCGGAAGCCGTGGCCCCGCCAGTAGGAAAGACGGTATTTCTTAATTCAAGATAATTTAGTACTGTTGAAAATTTCCACAACCTTGTTGCACTGTCAAGCTTAATATTCAGAGTATCAGATGCTAATTGTTGATAATAGTGTGATTGGTTAATACCTTCAGAGCCGCCCGCCAAATAAATAAATGAAGAGTTGTTCCAATGATAATCGGCAGGCAGACCTGAAACAGGTTTTACTGCTACTCTCCAATAATAAACTGTGTTATTAGTATAAGAAAATCCAGGATCAAATTCCATAACGCCACCTCCCTGGGTGAGGGTTCGGGTAACCATAAGCGAAGAATTAAATAATGCAGTAGTGTCAATTTCCATTACGTAAGTACCTGGTGCGCTCAGTGGATTAGAAGTAGATGCGTACAGTTTTTGATTGGCTATATTAATTATGGCATAGTTTCCCGGAAAGCTCGGAGTAGCCTCATCCTGATAAATATAAAATTGTACAGTGGTGCTATTATTGGTTTCCGACATTTCTGCTACTTCGTTGTCTGCGTCTATTGTTACAGTTATTTTATTGAGCCCTACATCTCTTGTGGAAATAATGGGCACATTAATATTGAGGGAATCGGAATAATACGGCGCTAATATTCTTTTTCTTAAAATAATAGCTGTACTGCCATTTGGATAAGTTCGCGATACTTGAAAAGTGATAGAATCATTAATGGCCCTGCCTATATTATATGTGATGGCTTTTACTGCAAAGCTGTTCGCCGACACAGAAATAAATTGCGGGTTAATGAATACATTCTGGCTTTCCATCACATAATCAGGTTTTGCCTGCGGGTTTATTGTAAGTGCAGGATCTCCATGAAGCGCCAGTTCTTCCAGGTGTATTCTTGTGAAAAAATCTATAGATGGATTAGCCCCTCCCAGGTTACTTATGGTGTTTTGCATGTCGTTACCAATCGATTTTCCATAGTTAATACTACTTATCTGTTGATACATCTGCATATCATAGTTATTGAGATAAGGTGGAATACCCAGATGGGTATCTGCCAGAAAGCCTATACTTCCCCTCTCTTTGGCTAAAACAAAATTCTCGGAAATAGATAAACTGTTTTGTGTAACCCTTAGTGTGTCGTATATATAATTATTACCAGCTGTACATCCGCTTACCAGAAACATAGGATACAAGCCCGCGTTATTATAGTCTGTAGGATCACTTAAATTGAAAGCTAAAACCGTAGCAGAGGAGTGTCCAAAATATCCAAGAATACTTATTCCACTATTAAATAGTTGAGTGATCCTTTGTCCCGAATATAGCTGTATTGGTGCGCTTGACGCTTTTGTAAATGTTTCTACATTTGCTCCAAAAAGAGTATCTTCAATAATGCCTTTGTATCCGTTCATATAGTAGCCAAAGAGTGCATTATCCGAACTATCAGCACCCCCCACAACATTGACCACTTTTTTCATCCACAATTTATTGGCTATGGTTTGTGTGGTAGAAGCCTCTGCCAGTTCATATTCTTTTATTTTCTGAAGGTAATTTCCTACCTCATCTCCGGAAATGACAGAAAGCCTGCCGATAGGAACACTGGGTACAATACTTCCATAAGGCGACGATAATAAAACATCGGATGCCGGAGCGCCAAAGGTGGGTACCAAATTCAATTTATCTGCATACTGGCTCGTTTGATTGACTGTGTATTCATCATATTCAACTCCCTTTCCAATTAGAAAAACATATTTCGGAGCTACAGAAAAAGTTTGTACTGCATATTGAATAAAATCTTTAATGGACGAAGGATGTTTTTTGATCCCATAAGCAAACTGATCTTCCAATTCGTTAATGTCAATCACTTTTGCATTAAAACTTCCGCCGGCGGCAGAGCTTCTGTATTGTCTATAAAGATCAACGTTATTATCTCCTGTAGCGCTTGTATAAAGTATAGGATTGCTGATGATAAGATAATTTCCCTGGTTAGAAGAAACTGCATAATTCACAAAATTTCTTTGTACAAATGAAGAAACATTTTGTACATAAGAAGGGTCTTCACTGGAAAGCCGGAATTTTCTGAGTGCAATAGCAGACGGCGGCAATACGAATTTTACCTGGCCCGGAGTGCTTATATCTCCCAAGTATCTTTTTTGAGAAGTGATATCAAATAAAACAGGGGGAGTACTTCCATAATTAAAATTATCAATCACCAGGTAATTACCAATGTTAGTAGCAGGTAATTGAAAATAGAATTCGGGTTGATTATTAAAATTAAAAGTACTTGGATAAGTTATTTCATCAAAAACAAGATCATACCTATCTAATGCAACTGCGGAAGAGTCTGCAAATGTGATCTGTAAATTACTTAGATCCAGAAAGGCACTGAGAGGAATATTAGAGATTGTTTTTTTTAAATAAGTAAGATAAGGCATTGATTCATAATCAACTACCGTATTGTAGATACTTACTTGAATGTTTCTGGCATTGATAGCATTACCCGTTACTGCAAATTTTAAAGTTGCGTTGGGACCATTTCTATAAAGATTGATATTAGTGAAACCAGCCGAATATCCCCGTCCGGGTGAAATATCAAAACTTGTCCATCCTTCGCCAATATCATAAGAAGAGGAATAAACATAGCTACCTACGTAAGCATAATATCCGGGGTTAAGCTGGTCTCTTAAATAATTTGCCTTTACATTCATAAAATAAGGTTCCGGAGTCAATGTAGTGCCAGCTACATTGTTGGAATCATTAACATATCTTAAATTATTTCCCGTTGGATTTACAGTTAAAAAAAAGGACGCTGTATCTGTTTGTAAACTATAATGGTCAGATAGTTGATAATCCGCTACTCTGTATAATTTGGTATCCGGCTTTCCATCATTCATTTCCCCCCAGAATTCTATATATCCTCCTGCGGGCAAAGGTCCTGTAGGTGTGCTGGTGTATAAAGTAACTTCTTGTCCGTTTCTCCAAAGTTGAAATTGCTCAGCAGGAATATTTCCGAGTCCTAAACTGTTAAGTGTAGATTGGGTAATATGGTAAAGTCCGCTGACACCTACTTTGAATTTATAATAGGTCTTGCTGTAATCAATCCAACTATTGGAATAGGTTTGAGCATTAGCTATTGCTGAAAGAAAAGTAAAAAATATGACTAATAATTTTTTCATAATGGAATATTACTTTTTACTAACTTTTTTATTTTTTACCAAATCAATTTTTAACGAAAAAACATTTGTGTATAAAGGATTCGATTGGTTGGCAAGATTGGTAAACGCGTAATCTATACTTACATTATTTATTTTGAAACCAGCACCAAGGCTTGGCTGATAGATCCATACTTTTTTTTGATTAGTGGTGTCGCCATCAGCTAAAGCTCTTTGAAAATTTGAAATCCCTGCACGTACAAAAAATACTTTTTTTATAGAAGCTTCTATGCCTGCGTGCGGGTCCACACTCACTGTGTTGCCACCAATAACGGTATTTCTTTCTCCATCAAATGTAAGATCAAAGTCTGCTTCTGTAAGTAGATTTACCGAGGAGCCTAATCTGAAATTATAAGAGGTGCCCACCGTAAGGTGAGGGGCAGTAAGTTCAGTAGATTTCACTGGTATTTCATTTTCAGTTAGATACAGTACTTGCTGTTCTTCTTGTGTAAAATGAAATGACCAGGCATTAAATGTGGTCGTAACGTCTTTAGCCACAATCCCGAGGCTCCACCTGTCTTTTTGCAATTTAAAAGCAGCATCAAAACCGAACCCCCATGCAGTGGCAAATTGCCCCACTTTTCTATAAATGATTTTTGCATTAGCGCCAAAACTGGTTTTGAAATCGTCATCATCTTTTATTTTTTGGGCAAAAGAAAAAAGGAACGCATAATCTGCAGAAGAAAAAGTAGTGATGTTTCCATAATTGATGCTTCCATCAGGCTCTACCAGGAAAAGTGTATTTGGAATATCATCTACTGCAAAACGCAAAGCGGTTAATCCCAGCACTCTTTTATTATCATCCACAGGAATGGCCACGCTGGCAAAATCATATATACCAATATTATCAAAATAACTTGCATGCATTATATTTACAGAGGGATTATTTTGTACTCCTACAAGCGCTGCAGGGTTCCAGTATCCGGCAGTACCATCAGATACAGAAGCTGCTTGCGAGGATCCCATACCCAGCCCTCGTGCTCCTGCACCTATATTTAAAAATTCGTTTGAGTATTTCAGAAATTGAGAAAATCCAATAGAAGGCATTAATAACAGTATTATTAATTTGAAAAATAAGGGAATTCTCATAAGGTGGTGTTCTGTTGTTTGAAAGATTCAGTGGGTATTTCCGGCAAAATAAAACGAATATTACTATACCTATATTGTATTTCCACGATTCAATCCGTGATAAAATTAAGTAAAACTTATAGGAAATTGCAAATGATTTTTTTTGAAATTATTTTTTAAGTATATCGGCGTTATTAGTGTTCACGAACAACTATTGTGTCAACTGCTAATTTCGCTTTTAAACAGACTATTATTTTTTTTAGGGTAAATCAAAGAGGTATTTTTTGAAATTTGTAACATTATTGTCATAAATAAAAGGGACAAAAATCAATGATGAGAATCTGTTGTTTATTTTTGCAACTTATTTTTTAAATAATATTATGGAAAATGTAATAGCAGAATTAAAATGGCGCGGCCTTATTCAGGACATAATTCCCGGCACAGAAGAGCAACTTTTAAAAGAACTCACCTCAGCTTATGTTGGCTTCGATCCTACTGCCGACAGCCTTCACATCGGCAGCCTGATTCCGATTATTGTTTTGGTGCATTTGCAAAAATACGGACACAAGCCAATAGCATTGGTTGGAGGCGCTACAGGTATGGTAGGAGATCCTTCCGGAAAAAATGAAGAGAGAAATTTATTGAGCAAAGAGATTTTGGATAAAAATGTAGCCGCAGTAAAGCAACAATTATCAAAGTTTCTTGATTTTAATTCTGATAAATCCAATGCTGCTGAAATGGTGAACAATTACGATTGGTTCAGCCATATTTCTTTTCTCGATTTTATCCGTGATGTAGGAAAGCATATTTCCGTTAATTACATGATGGCAAAAGATAGTGTAAAAAAACGCCTTGAAGGCGAGAACGGAATGAGCTTTACAGAATTTACTTACCAGCTCGTACAGGGTTATGATTTTTATTGGCTTTATAAAAATAAAAATTGTAAACTTCAATTTGGAGGCAGCGATCAATGGGGAAATATCGTAACCGGGACCGAATTGATAAGAAGAAAAGCCGGCGGTGAAGCATTTGCATTTACTTGTCCTTTATTAACCAAATCTGACGGAAGTAAATTTGGCAAAAGTGAAAAAGGGAATATCTGGTTAGATGCTGAAAAAACGTCGTCTTATACTTTTTATCAATTTTGGTTGAATACTGCCGATGCCGATGCAGAAAGATTTTTGAAAGTATTTACTTTTTTATCTGAAAAGGAAATTAATGATCTTGTTCAGCAACATAAAGGAAATGAGCACCAGCGCATACTTCAGAAAAAATTAGCTGAAGAGATTACCTGTTTTGTTCATTCAAAAAGCAATTATGAATTTGCGGTAAAAGTATCTTCTGTTTTATTTAGTAACGATACTGCACAAACGCTGAGAGAACTAAACGAAGAACAATTGTTGCAGGTGATGGAAGGTGTACCAACCGTGGAGATAGAAAAAGACAAATTAAGAGATTTGGACCTGATTA
Organism: Hanamia sp.; assembly: GCA_036509335.1. Taxonomy (GTDB): domain Bacteria; phylum Bacteroidota; class Bacteroidia; order Chitinophagales; family Chitinophagaceae; genus Ginsengibacter. The sequence continues at coordinate 3,616 of DATCFT010000025.1, read as the reverse complement.
CTTTATTAACTGAAACAAATATCTTGCCCAGTAAAGGAGAAGCAAAAAAAATGCTTGCCGGTGGCGGAATACTTATCAATAAAGAAAAAATAAATTCTGTTGATGAAAAAATAAATGTTGATAGTCTTTTGAATGGTAAATATTTATTGATACAAAAAGGAAAGAAGAATTATTATTTACTGAAAGCCTTGTAAATAAAAAGCCTGTTTATAGATATTATTTATTTTGCTAAGCGTGGGCATTTCCAATTTTTTATAACTACGCAGGCGATTTATTTTATCTATCGCATTCGATTTTCAGTAAACTCATAAATACCAAGAATTCTAATTCTGCTTTTTTCAGATCACATTTTTAATCTGACAAAAGCTTCCATGGCTGCATATTTTGTTAGCCCCAGGCTGGCGTACATTTCAGCGGTATTAGCATTTCTTTCTTCGGCTCTTTGCCAAAATTCCCTTTCATCGCTTCCCTGGAAGGGAACAGAATCTTTCTGCGATTGATGTATAAAAATGCCATACCGTTTTTTCCTAACCTGCTCAGGACTCATAGGCACAGCCATTTCAATTTCGCTGATATCCCATTCTTCCCAGGCGCCTTTGTAAAGCCAGATGTAACAATCGTTAAGCCATTCATTGTCTTTTCCTTTTTTAATTTCATCAAGAGACGCAAGAATGATGTCAAGACAAACTTTATGAGTACCATGTGGATCGGCAAGATCGCCGGCACAAAAAATTTGCTGCGGTTTTATTTTTCGCATAAGCTTAACTGTTATATCTATATCTTCTTTGCCCATAGGATTTTTTTCGATAGTTCCTGTTTCATAAAAAGGCAGGTTCATAAAATGGATCTGGTTATCATTCAGTCCTACATACTTGCAGGTAGCACGCGCTTCGCAGCGGCGAATTAAACCTTTTATTTCCCTTATTTCAGGACTGTCTTGTTCGGTAGTTTTTTTATTCTTCAGAAATTTGGAAGAAGTTTCAAAAACTTTTTTACTGATGGTATCATCTATATGAAATATTTTTTCGAAGCCTACGGCAAAATCAAGGAATCTCGTTACAAATTCATCAGTAACTGCAATGTTTCCGCTGGTTTGATAGGCAAGATTCACATCATGTCCCTGATCGTGCAGCCGCATGAAAGTTCCTCCCATACTAATAATATCATCATCTGGATGCGGTGAAAAAATAATTACTCTTTTTGGATATGGGAAGCTTCTTTCAGGATGGTTAGGCATAGTGGAATTGGGTTTTCCTCCGGGCCATCCGGTTATAGAATCGCGAAGCATATAATAAACTTCAAGATTTATTTCATAGGCATTTCCCTTTTCAACGAGCAGGTCGCTTAATCCATATTCATTATAATCGTGGTCAGTGAGACTTAATACGGGTTTGTTTAATTGCATGGCCATATTGATAACGGCTCTTTTAATAATTTTTGGGCTCCATTCACATTCGCCGGTAAGCCAGGGAGATTTGAATCTTGTTAATTCGGAAGCTGCAAATTCATCTAATACAAAAGTGCAATTATCATGATGTTGCAAAAGTGATGCGGGAATTTCTTCTGTGGGCTTGCCTTCTACCGCTTTTTGAATTACAGGGGCTTTAGTTTTCCCCCAGGCCAATAAAATGATTCGGCTCGATTTCATAATAGTGCTGATACCCATGCTAATAGCCATACGTGGTACCTCAGACATATTTCCGAATTCCTGCGAATTGGCGATCCTTGTAGAATTGTCTAATGCGATCAATCTCGTTTTTGAATACATTGGAGATCCTGGTTCATTAAATCCGATATGTCCATTGATACCAATACCTAATATCTGCAGATCTATTCCACCTGCTTCTTCGATTTTTTTTTCATAATCAGCGCAATGTTCTTTGATTTTATCTTTTGGGATCATTCCGTTGGGCAGAAAATAATTTTGTGGATCAATGTCTGTTTGTTCAAATAAATATTTGCGCATAAAATAATGGTAGCTGTTAAGTGCGTCGGCCTCCATTGGATAATACTGATCGAGATTAAAAGTGATCACATCTTTAAAGCTCAATCCTTCTTCATTATGCATTCTCACCAATTCAGCATATAATGATTTTGGTGTTGAACCAGTCGCAAGGCCTATTACTGCTTTCTTCCCCTGTGCATTTTTTTCACGTATCAAAAGAGATATCATTTGTGCAACAAATTCTGAACCCTGTTGAGGGGTTTCGAAAATTTCGACAGGAATTTTTTCAAGTGTGTCTGAAAAATTGATAGTGATGGACATTGTTTAGAAATTAGGAATTCAGTAAATAATTAAATAATGATGATTTTGTTTTTTTAAACAATACAAATAAAAGCAAAAAATACAAGCGGAATTTAATTCCAGCAGTTTTTCTTAGAATATTATATACAACCATCAACATTTTTTATCAAGAACAATAAATTATTTGTATATGTTTTATATTGGTAGAAGTATTTTTTACTTGACATCCACGGAATGGGATTTTTTAATTAACAAATTCCTATGTTAATTGTTAACATATTCTAATAATTATATTTGTTGTATGTTGATAATAAATGTATAATATTAAGTGTTAAATTTAATGTGAAAATTGGGGAATTGCGGGGAATTTATTGGACACAGATTGCATTATGGCATAGAATTTGCCTTTATAGGGAAATAATTTTTTGTTGATATAGTGAACAAATTTGTAACAAACAAAATGCCAATTTCAAAACTTTTTTAGAACTGATTATTTTAAACTTTTTAATAAAATATTTTACTGGGAATAGGTTCTCAAATAATTGAATCTATTTTTAAAAGCATCCATTCCGATGATTCTTGAAAAATCTGAGAGCAGGATAGCCCCCTATAATCCTTTTTTGTATAATCCATTAAAAGCAAATCCAACATGCTAAGAAAAACCTTTACCAAACCATTTTTCCTTTTATCTTTTATTATTTTTAGTTTTTCCGCAGAAGCAACAACTTATTATGTTTCTAATTCGGGAAATGATAATAATTCCGGAACCAGTGCTTCATCTCCGTGGCAAACATTAAATAAAGTAAATTCCTTTAATAAATTTTCGCCGGGAGATAATATCCTTTTTAATAGCGGAAATACATTTTATGGAAGCATTACTGTTTCCAATTCAGGCGCATCCGGAAATCCAATCACTTTTGGCGCTTATGGGTCGGGTGCAAAACCAATAATTACTGGTTTTACAAATGTTACTTCCTGGACCAATTTGGGGGGCAATATTTGGGGGAGTGCCAGTGCTATTTCCTCTTTGTCATATTGTAACATGGTATCTGTGAATGGAGTGAACACTGGTATGGGAAGATATCCAAATACGGGGTATTTGACTTATCAATCTTATAGCGGAAGTACTTCTATTATATGTAGCTCTTTAACAGGATCTCCTAACTGGACAGGGGCAAGTGTAGTTACAAAGAAAAACCGCTATACATTAGAAATAGGTACTATCACTGGTCAGTCGGGTGGCCAACTTACATATACGGATCCTGCACTCGCTAGTCCAACAGACGGTTTTGGATTATTCATTCAGAATGATATAAGAACTTTAGATACCGCTAATGAATGGTATTATAATCCGAAAACAGGAAAGATAGA
>DATCFT010000024.1:0-27308 GCA_036509335.1 Hanamia sp. | reverse complement strand
AACTCTTATAAGAATTTGGCTAAAGCCTTTCAATTCTTATTAATATTGTCCACATGCTAAAGCAAGTGGCAATTCATTTGAAAATCATATCCTTCTAAATTTAATTCCATAAAAGATTTGCGCTTAATCTACCTAATCCTATGATTTTATGTTGGTTAAAAATTTTCTATAAAACAACTTTAAAATAGATGTATGGAAATGAGTGCATTTCAAGACCGCTTGCAGGTCTTGCATTCCAGGAACTATATGAAAAAAAATCTGCTCGTTATTCTGCTATAATTGCAAATTTGGAAAGTAACTTTTAATGCTCTGCAAACTTCAATAGAAACCAATTCTACTACAAAAAGGAATAGCTGAATATTTTGAAATTATTTTTGTAAACAAACCCTTTCTCATTTAATGCATCGCGCTTGAAATATTTGCTTTTTTCTCTTTACTGCCTTTTATCAATAAAACAAATGGCACACAAATCAAAAAGATAATTCCTATGTATAGAAATACATCCATGTAAGACAGTACCATTGCCTGTTTGGTTACAGAAAAATCCAATGATTGGTAAGCACTTTTCAACGCTATATCCGGGGTCATTCCTTTGCTAATAAAGCCCCGCTGCATCATAGATATCCTGTTTTGTACTGCAGGATCAGTTACATTCAGTTTACTTATGAGATCCACTCTGTGAACCATATTTTTGGTTGCGAGATAGGTGGTTATTACGGCTACGCCAAAAGAGCCGCCCAATTGCCGCATCATACCCGTAAAAGCAGCGCCTTCGCCTATTTCCCGTCCATGTAATGTGGAAAGAGCTAAGGTGGTAATGGGAATAAACAACATGCTTAGCCCAAATCCTCTGAACATCAGGAGCCACCAAAAGGATTCTGCCGGCGTATCAGGAGTAAGAATGTTATAAGCCCATAGGCTATAAAGAAAAAATATGATCAGGCCGGCGGCAACAAGGTATTGTTGTTTGATACCTCGTTCCAAAAGTTTACCTATTATGGGCATCATGCATGCGGTAGCTATTCCCGAGGGAATAAATAAAAGCCCGGCATCTTCTGCAGTCCAGCCCAATGAAGATTGTGTATATAAAGGAATAATAAAGGTAGAACCGTACAATCCAAAACCTAAAATAAAAGACAGTACTGTCCCAATGCGCAGGTTTCCATTCTTGAGTACGCGCAGTTGAACAATAGGATTTTTATAAGTTAGCTCACGCCAAAAGAAAAAGAAAATTCCAAGGACAGCAACCACAGATAACAAGGTTATAATATTGTTATTGAACCAATCATCGTCATGTCCTTTTTCCAAAACATATTGAAGCGAACCCACAGCTACTGCCAGCAAAATAATTCCCAGTGTATCTATATTTTTTCGTGAAGTTTTTTCCTGGAACTTTGGACTTTTTACAAATTGCAAGGTTAATAAAGTGGCAATAACACCTATGGGAATATTAATATAAAAAATATAAGGCCAGCTAAAATTGTCAACAATATAGCCGCCAAATGGAGGACCTAAAGTAGGACCAATAATAACGCCAAGTCCATATATCGCCTGTGCCATTCCACGCTTTTCTATGGGATAACTTTCTGTAATAATGGTTTGTGAAGTTACCAATAATGCACCCCCTCCCAGCCCCTGGCAGAAACGAAAAAAAACTAATTCCCATATTCCTGTAGCATTCCCGCATAAGAAAGAGAAAAAAGTAAATATCATAATGGAGGCGGCAAAATAATTACGGCGCCCAAATTGTTGGGATAGCCAACTTGTCATCGGAACTACAATTACATTACCGATAGCATAAGCGGTAACTACCCAGCCGATTTCTGTAAGTGTAGCGCCCAGGTTGCCTTTCATATCAGTAAGAGCCACGTTCACTATAGTAGTATCTACTATTTCCAGCAATGCCGCTATCACGGCTGTAATTGTAACAATTACACGCCTTGCACCATATTCTACCAAAAGATTTTGTTGTTGCATGTATCTTCCTGTCTGTTTTTTAAATCACTCTTTTAATTAAGATGTACATCTACATTTACATTCATTCCGGGGCTCAGCCTTGTAAGCAGGGTATCTGAAGGATCATTAAATTCAATTTTAACAGGAAGGCGTTGAACTACTTTTACGAAGTTGCCGCTCGCATTATCAGGTGGCAATAAAGAAAATTTGGCGCCGGTAGCCGGAGAAAATGAAGATAGCGTTGCTTCAAAATCATGCTTTGGAAAAGCATCGGCATTTATAATTACTTTTTGCCCTACCATCATTTTTCGGATTTGTGTTTCTTTGAAATTGGCTACTACCCATATTTTTTTACTTCTTACAATATCGAATGTAGATTGCCCGGCCTGCAACAATTGCCCTTCCTGCACATTTACTCTGGATACTCTTCCATCTTCAGGCGCAGTAATAATAGAATAAGACAGTTTCAATTGTGCATCTTCCACTTCTACTTCTCTTTGTTTTACCATTGATTGGGCTACCTCTATTGTTTGTGCTGTAGCTCTGGATTGAGAAGAAACCACTCCGGTTTGAGAACTGGCTTGATTCTTTTGTTGCTGAAGAATCTGTAATTCTTTTTGTGCTAAATCTTTAGCTGCCTGTGCCTGCTCAAATTGTTGTTCAGTAATAGAATGATCCGTGATAAGGTTTGCATAACGGTTATAATCCTGTGTGGCCCGTGTCAACTTTACCTGTGCAGCTTCTATTTGCGCATCTATAGTAGATACTCCTTCGCGGGAAGTAGTGATCCCTGTACGCGCAGCTGCGGTATTGGCACGGCTGGCATCTACATTACTTTTTGCTGTGGACAGGGCTGCTTCAGCCTGTTGTAAATTTATTTTTAAATCGCGGTCATCAATTATGATCAGGGTATCGCCTTTGTGTACCTGCTGGTTGTCCCTTACCCTGATTTCTTTTACATAACCCGAAACGCGGGGAATTATCGGAATGATATCTGCTTCTATCTGTGCATCATCTGTATCTTCGTGATGCTGTGCATAAATGTATTTCGTAATTCCAAACCACCCGCCGAGCACTATCATCAATATCAGTATTATCAAAAATACTTTGCTGCGCTTTTTTGGTTCAGGAGCCGATTTTTCGTTATTGTTTTCCATACTTTTTTTTGAAGGGATTTCTTCTTTTTCTGATTCCATAAAAATTTAGTTTTACCGCTTTATTAATTATTGATTGTCCGTTAAGGTGCCTGTAGTTTCCAATAGTTTGCTATAGGCTAATAATACATCTGCTTTAGATACTGCCAGGTTTATTTGTGATTGAAGCAACGATACATTCGCTTCCAGAAGATCTGTAGTATTTACCAATGCATTGTCGTATTTATTTTTAGTGATCCTGTAATTTTCTTCTGCCTGTGCCACTGCTTTTTTATAGACTTCCGTTTTCCTTTGACTTAATAAAAAGTTTTCAAAATCCTGGTTTACCTGCAGCCTGACACCATCACTAAGCTGGGCTTCATTCGCCTCTATTTCTGTAACACGCGATTTTGCCTGGGCAATTTTGGCTTTGGAATCCCAAAGCGAAGCAATGTTATATTTAAAGCCTACGCCAATGTTTGCTGCATTGGTAATGGATAGCAAATGCGGAATGTCGGCAGCAATATATCCTCCGGTCAAAGCCAGCGAAGGGTATAGGTCAGATTTGGCAACAGATATTCCTGTGATAGCCGCTTTTTTTCTGAAAGATAAAGCCTGGATATCTTTCCTGTTTTGCAATGCAAGCTGCTCATAATCGTCTATTGTTTTTACTGTAAGATTTTTATCAAAACCTGTTGAATCTGTTTTTAAAATAGTAGTTTCCGGAAGGCCTATCATCAGATCCATATTTACATTGGCCACTTTCAAATTACTTTGGGCATCTAAAAGAGATAACTCAATGTTGGAAGTCTGCAGTTCAGATTTTAAAAGATCATTTCTCGCCATCAGCCCGTTTTGTTCCAATCTTGAAAAAACAGAATCCTGATGCTTCGATTGCATCACATTTTCTTTCACCACATCCACTGTTACTGCGGCTTTATATAAATTGACATAAGCATTAATGGTATTAATAATCACTGCTTCCTTGTCATTTTCGGCATCAAGCAAAGTAGCCTGCTGCAAATATTTCGCAGATTCTATTCCATATTTAATTTTTCCACCGGCATAAATGGGAAGTGAAACATTAAGAATTCCATACATCGCCTGGTTTATATGAGGTATTGCAGTTTTATTTCCTGAAGTATCCGAACCTCCGCCTAAGGCTTTTGTTTTTATGGAAAGATCTGGATTGGCCATATATAAATAAGAGCCCGAAACACTTGCATTGGGAAGACGATTATTCAGGACTTGCTTTACTTCATCAGCTGCCTGTTCACTCCTTGCTGATGATGCTTTGAGAATGTGACTGTTCTTTAAACTGAGATCAATTGTTTCCTGCAAAGAAATTGATCTTACATCCTGCGATTTTACAGACAGAGAAATCGTATTCAATGCTAAAAAAATAAATACTACAGATAAAAATGAAAATGTCCTGATTGCAACTTTTACTAAACTCCTGCTCATCTTTTTAATATTTTTTTATTTCTTTTTTAATAAATAGGAACGCATTAATAATTTAGTGTGTTCGCCTAATCGCTTCTTTAATTGTTTATTTTGAAAAGGGCTAAATCCTTCTTTCTTACCCAAAATCTTTCTGCACATAGTATCAGAAGTAAGTAAATAATGAATTGTCCCAAGTAAAGTGGCAAGTGTTAATTCAACATCAACCGGATTAAATACTCCATCTTTTATGCCGTTTTTAATAATGGTTTTAACTGATGACATATTTTTCAGAAGTATTTCACTGATCGCATCCCGCAATTGCGGACGGTGTTCAAGTGTTAATTCACGGTGAAGCAAGTGGTGAAACAAAGAATTGGAAAATTTTCTTTCAATTGTTTCATCAATGACAATATCCATTTTTTCAATTGGCGTAAGCGTTGTATTGGTAATAAGTTCTTCAAATATGCCCTTTAAAAAAGAAGATTTATATTCAACTGCACTTTCAAACAATTTCTCTTTGGAAACAAAATAATAATTAATCATAGCCACATTTACTTTGGCATCTGCAGCTATTTCTCTTACAGAAGAGCCCTCAAAACCATTGGTGATAAATAGTTTGATCGCAGAATTTATTATTGTTTCCTTTTTAGTCATTTCTAATGAGGGCGCAAAGTTAAACACTTGTTTAAAACTAAACAAATGTTTAATAAAGATTTAATTTTTTTTCTTTGAAAAATTTTAATTATGAAAAAAATTGGAATGAAATCTGAATTGAATCTCCTATGGCCGCGCGAAATGCGCCGGCACTTTCACTGCCGCTAATTCTTTTTAAAATGCCAAAATTGAGATATTCCGTTATTTTTGGAAATGAATAAAGTGATGATTTATTTCAATTCAATACAAATCAACTTTACAAAAATGAGAAAATTAATAACCCTGGTATTTTTATTTGCAATAACAAACTGCCAGGCGCAAACCAAAGAAAACGATACTCCGAAAGTAAGCCCGGTTATAGCAGATGGCGCTACACTTCAATTAATATCAAACCGGTTTAGTTTTACTGAAGGGCCCGCGACTAATAAAGAAGGAGATGTATTTTTTACCGATCAGCCGAATAACAGGATATGGAAGTATGATACAGAAGGAAAACTGTCTGTGTTTATGGAAAACGCGGGTCGTTCTAATGGGATGTATTTCGATAATAATAACCTTATATCCTGCGCTGATGAGCATGACCAGTTATGGTCCATTGATCCGAAAGGAAAAGTAACAGTGCTGGTAAAAAATTATAAAGGCAAACGCCTGAATGGCCCCAATGATGTTTATGTAACACCTGATGAAAAAATTTACTTTACTGACCCTTATTATCAACGTGATTATTGGAAAAGAAAATCTTCTGATCTCGATGGACAAAAGGTATATTATCTCAAATCGAAAAATGATCCTGTTGTAGTTATCAATACCCTGAAAAAACCTAACGGAATAATAGGAACTCCTGACGGAAAGTTTTTGTATGTTGCCGATATTGAAGGCGACAAGACCTATAGATATTCGATATCCAAAGATGGAACTCTCAAAGATGAGAAGTTGTTTGTTTCTCACGGTTCAGATGGAATGACATTGGATAATGAAGGTAATTTATATCTCACCGGAAACGGAGTTACGGTTTATAATAGCGACGGGAAAGAGATAGAGCATATTGACATAAAAGCAAAGTGGACCGGGAATATTACTTTTTGGGGTAAAGAAAAAAACTTTCTTTTTATTACTGCTTCACAAAATATTTTTATCTTAAAAATGAAAGTAAAAGGAGTAAATTAATTCCTCACAGGTCTCCCTGTTTTCAATACACTCTGCAATCTTTCCAGTGTTTTCTTTTCGCCGCAAAGACTTAAAAAGGCTTCGCGTTCAAGATTCAATAAATATTGTTCGTTTACTAATGTGGGCTCACTGAGGTCACCACCACACATTACGTAAGCCAGTTTTTTTGCAACAAATACATCATATTCACTAATATAATTTGCTTTAAACATACCATTGATACCGGCATACAACATTCCAAGACCGGAACGTCCCAATACTTTTATATCCGTTCTTTGAGCAGGCATGCTATAACCGCGATCAAATATATCAATTACACTTTGTTTGGCGTCTGCAATTCTTCTCGATTGATTCATACTAATTTCGTCTATGCCCCTCCGTAATATTCCCAATTCGTATGCTTCAAAAGCTGAAGTAGAAACTTTCGCGGTGCCGATAGTGATAAACCTGTTTTGCAAAGGAATCGTTTCCGGCTCATTATGTTGAATCGCATCAGAAGCACGAAGCGCAAATTCTTTTGTGCCTCCACCGCCGGGAATAAGACCAACACCTAATTCAACTAAACCAATATAAGTTTCTGCTGCTGCCTGTACTTTATCGGCATGAAGACTTAATTCACAGCCTCCGCCCAACGCAAGTCCATGCGGCGAAACTACTACAGGTATCGAAGAATAACGCATTCGCATAGTAGTGTTTTGAAACATTCGTATCGCCATATCTAGCTCATCATATTCTTGTTCGGCGGCTAACATAAATATCATTCCTATATTAGCGCCGGCGCTGAATTGTGCCCCCTCGTTGGCTATCACCAATCCTTTATATTTTTCTTCTGCAATTGCTACAGATTTATTCAATGCTTCTATCACTTCGCTTCCTATGCTTCCCATTTTAGTATTCCATTGCAATCCCACCACACCATCACCCAGGTCATAAAGATTGCAGGCGCTGTTTTTCCAAACTGTCTTTTCTTTGAGATCACTTAGAATAATAAATGAATCACCACCGGGAAGAGGCAAATATTTTTTAGTGCTAACGTCATAGCATAGACGCTTTCCATTTTCTACTTTGTAAAACGAAGTATTTCCTCCCGTAATAAAATCATTTACCCATGAAGCAACATTGAAACCAGCGTTTTTCATCGCTTCAATTGTTTCCTTTACTCCCAATACATCCCAGGTTTCAAAAGCACCGATTTCCCAGCCGAAACCTGCTTTCATAGCATCATCCAGGGGATAGAGCTCATCGCTTATTTCCGGAATACGATGTGAGATGTAGGAAAAAAGATTATAATGAAATTGTCTGTAAAATTCTCCTGCTTTATCTTTTCCGGCTGATAAGATTTTGATTCGTTGTTTAAGATCCTCAATGGGTTTGGCAGTTTCAATGGTAGCAAATTTTGGTTTTTGCCTGGGTCCGTACTCAAATGTCTTTAAATTGAGAGTGAGAATTTCTTTTTGTCCATCTGCGCCTTTTGTCTTTTTAAAAAATCCCTGGCCCGTTTTATCACCGAGCCATTTGTTGTCAACCATTTTCTGCAACCATGCAGGAATAGTAAAAATTTCTTTCGCTTCGTTATCAGGGCAATTTTCTTTTACACCTATTGCCACTTTTACCATAGTATCAATTCCTACCACATCAGCAGTACGGAAAGTTGCCGATTTTGGCCTGCCAATAATTGGACCAGTGAGTGTTTCTATTTCATCAATATTTAAATCTAATTTGTCCATGATATGGAAGATGGACATGATGCTGAAAACTCCTACCCTGTTGGCTATAAACGCAGGAGTGTCTTTGCACAACACAGTTGTTTTACCCAAAAACAAATCCCCGTAATGCATCAAAAAATCTATTACATCCTTATCCGTAAATTCAGTAGGAATTATTTCCAATAATCTTAAATACCTCGGCGGATTAAAAAAGTGGGTTCCGCAAAAATGCTTTTTAAAATCATCACTTCTTCCTTCTGCCATCAGATGAATAGGAATCCCGGATGTGTTGGAAGTAATGAGCGTACCAGGCTTGCGGGATTTTTCTACCTGTTCAAAAATTTGCTTTTTAATATCCAGCCTTTCTACAACAACCTCTATAATCCAATCGCTGGAAGCAATGTCTTTCATATTGTCTTCGAAATTACCCGTAGTAATATTCTTTACAACATCCTTTGTAAATACCGGCGATGGAGATGATTTGATGGCGGCTGCCAATGCATCATTTACAATTTTATTTTTAGTCTTAACATCTTTACTTTCAGGCGTAGGCATATCAAGCAATAAAACCTGTAATCCAATTCCTGCAAAATGGCATGCAATACGGCTGCCCATAACACCACTGCCAAGAACGGTTACTTTATGAATATTTCTTTTGTGCATCATATAAAATTAGTTAGTTAAACAACTATTTAAGAAACTAAATTAAGGTATTTTTTTAGGATTGTAAATTTGTTTGGGGATAACATTTGGGTTGGACTTCTAACTAACATACCGCTCCTATGGAGCTATTATTTAATTTTCTTTCCATTCTATTCTATGCTACTAATATATCGCTCTTACAGAGCTGGAAAACCTTTCGGAATATTCATTCAATTATAACCTAAAAACTTTCAACAAAACAATTAGCAGAAGGAACAAATCATTTTAGCAGAAAGTTGAAACTTTCACAGTAAACAGACAAATATTGCTGATTCTACATTTTATTTTTAAAGAATAATAAATACGTACAAGGATTCCCAAACCAATACATTTAATCCCATTGTGCATCTCCTCTCAATTTTGATTTTTTGCAATTATTAAAAATTGACCAAAACTTCTGTACTTGTTGGCTGCTTCTGATTTTTCAGATAAGTCAAATAACGTAAAATCGGAATTACAATATGGCAAAAAGTATTTTAAAATACCTTTCTCAATTTTGTGAAATTGCCAATTTGAAACCTGCTCTTCTGGTGTTGTACAATTATAACAATAAGTATTAATTACGCAGACTTTATTTTTAAATTTTGAGTTAGCATTTATGTATGAAGCAGTGTTTTTATAATTCAAAATCATATGTGCCATTCCAAGTTGGCCATAGTATATTTTGTCATCATCTTTATTGTCAATTTCCAGAAAGTTAGCTGCCATGTGTTTGTTCCTGTTTTTAAATACATCATTACAAGAACCGTTATTAAATATAATTTGTTTAACGTCATTAAATTTGTTTCCAAAATATTGTTGAAACTCTCGGGGATTATTGTTGATAGCTTCTTTTATTTTTAAGTTTAATGCCTCAATATAATTATAGTCATTTAAGGTATCATTTGCGCTTTTGATAAGTTCAACAATAGCCTTTATTTTTTGTGGCTGTTCGGTATTGGGAAGAAGTAATTTTAATGCTTTACAATAACTATGGTTCTTTCAAAATCAATTCCGAAAGATTTTATTTTTCTATTTTCAGATTGTTTCTTATTATATGCATAAAGATGTTTCCAAAAGGTTTTATTAACTGTAAACCTTGCTTTTGGTAAATATGATGTATCTCCGGTTTGCAAATATTGATTACACAACAAATCAGATGAATGGCCAAATTCCATAAAGAAATTAGTCAATCCTAAATTTTAACTTAAAAATTTGATCCAAAAAAATCGTAATGGTTCATAAAATTGAAGAAAGTGTGAACCTCCCTCACCAAGCAGAATCAATTTGTAGTCTTCAAATTTTTGTTTTAAAATGATTGCTGTTGAATCGTCGAATCCTTGATCAAGAGTAAATGAATAATGATGTAATTTTAGATACTGTTGAATGTTATCCTGAGCTCTGGAAATCATAGCTGAAAAAGTAAATATCAATACAAAAAAATATTTCATGATATTAGGTTTTTAGATTCTGCTATAATATTTTTGAAAGCTTTGATAGTAAAGCAATAAAAATTGAAGATTTACATTCTGCCTATACAGATACACATAACAAAAATTATCTCACCCCACTTCCATTCCCAATCACATTTTCAGGTTTCACAAAATGCAATTTCCCTTCTTTATCTTCTGCCATTAAAATCATACCATTGCTTTCTATTCCGCGCATTTTTCGTGGGGCAAGGTTCGCCACAACAACTACTTGTTTTCCGGTTATTTCCTCCGGAGAAAAATGTTGGGCAATGCCGGAAAGAATGATCCTCTTTTCAAAACCAAGATCAATTTCGAGCTTTAATAATTTATCCGCTTTTTCTACTTTCTCTGCTGACAAAATAGTTCCGACTTTGAGATCAATTTTTGCAAAATCTTCAATAGTTATTACGGGTTTCAGATTTGATGCTTCCGGTTTATTTTCTTCCACTTTATTATTTTCATTTTTAGAATTAGACAATGGTATTTTACCAACTGCGGGATGCTGGCTTCGGGTAGCTTCTGCCAATCCCTTATTAAGTTTTGCGATCTGCGTCTGTATTTCCACATCTTCAATTTTTCTAAATAATAACTCAGGCGCTCTCAAAGAATAACCAACACTCAGCAATTTTAACTTCCCGCCATTTTCCCATTCCAGCATTCTTTCAAGCACCTTCATCATGTGAATCATTTTCTTCGCAGTAAAAGGTAAAAAAGGATTTATGAAAATTGCAAGGTTAGCGCATAATTGTAAACAAATATGAAGGCAGTTGTCCACCTGGTTTTGTGCATCGGTTGTCAGTTGTCCGTCGTCTGTAGTTTGTTTCGCTACTATCCACGGCTGTTTATCCTGCATGTATTTATTTCCTTTTCTCGCCAGGTCAATTACTTCATACAATGCTTCGCGAAATTTATATTGGTCTAATAGACTTTCAATTTTACTTTTTGTAAGTTTAAATTCCTCAATCATCTGTTTATCCGCATCATCAAGAAGGGATGCGTGCAATGGCGGAACTTTCCCTTTGCATAATTTATGCATCAACACAAAAGTGCGGTTTACAAAATTTCCGAAAATAGAAACGAGTTCACTGTTGTTTCTATCCTGAAAATCTTTCCAGGTAAAATCATTATCTTTTGTTTCAGGCGCATTTGCACAAAGCACATAACGCAGCACATCCTGCTGGCCGGGAAAATCTTTTAAATATTCATCAACCCACACGGCCCAGTTGCGGCTCGTAGAAACTTTCTGGCCTTCGATATTTAAAAATTCATTCGCAGGAACATTTTCGGGCAACACAAAACCACCGTGCGCCTCAAGCATTGCAGGAAAAATAATGCAGTGAAAGACTATATTATCTTTACCAATAAAATGGACGAGTTTGGTGTCTTCTTTACACCAGTAATCACTCCACATATTCGTCAACTCTTTTGTTGCAGATATATAACCTATCGGCGCATCAAACCAAACGTACAGCACTTTTCCTTCTGCATCGGGCAAAGGAACTTTCACACCCCAATTGCTGTCGCGTGTCATCGCCCGTGGCTGCAGGCCCTTATCCAGCCAACTTTTACATTGGCCATACACATTGTTTTTCCATTCTTTATGGTCTTCGAGTATCCATTGCCGTAAGAAATTTTCATAATCCTGTAATGGAAAATACCAATGTTTCGTTTTCTTTTTTACAGGCACAGCATTGCTCAAAACACTTCGTGGATTAATTAATTGGTCAGGGCTTAAAGAGGTGCCGCAATTTTCGCATTGATCTCCATAAGCATTAGGATGCCCGCAAACCGGGCACGTACCCACAATATATCTGTCTGCCAGGAACATTTGCTTCTCTTCATCAAAAAATTGTTCCGATTCTCTTTCTTCAAACAATCCTTTATTATACAAATTCAAAAAGAAATCCTGTGATGTTTTATGATGAATTTCGTTGGAGGTCCTGGAAAAAATATCGAAAGAAATACCCATCTCTTCAAAACTGTCTTTAATGATAGCGTGGTATTTATCCACTATTTCCTTTGGTGTTACATTTTCCTTCATCGCACGGATGGTAATAGGAACGCCATGTTCATCGGTTCCGGACACAAATTTCACATCCAGTTTTTTAGCTCTTAAATAACGGGCATAAATATCAGCAGGCAAATAACAGCCGGCGAGATGTCCTATGTGTACAGGGCCATTCGCATAAGGCAACGCGGCTGTAAGTAAATATCTTTTAAATTCTTTCATATTATTTTTGAAAAGTATTTGCAAAAATACCGCAAAGGGCTGCATTGCCCAAAAGTTGACTTACTAATAATGTAAGATTTTAATCATTGAAAATTTTGAGGAGAAGGAATTTCAAGGTCGCGTCAAATCTTTCTTACAAGATTATTCTTTACTTCCTTATGCCGTGGTACGGAGGATATTTTATTATTTTTTTGATTTTTAAAAACAGAATGATTCGATCCTCCACGTAGTAATAAACAATTATGAAGATTAAGAAATTTTATAAAATTTTTTGTTTTCATGAAGCGAAAACCAGGGATTCTTTAATCACATTTCTTTTCCCAATGCTTTTTTCGCTAAGCATGCGTTGAGTTTCCATCACTAAATCTAAAGCGTCAAGTAAATTTATTTTTGCCTCTGCAAGAGTTTCACCCTGGGTATTTATACCTGGCAGCTCTTCAAAAAAAGCTACATATCCTCCTTCTTCTGCTTCTTCAAAAACTGCTGTAAGTTGTAAATTGGTTTTCATAATTCTTTTATTCAAATTTAGACAATTAAATTTCAAAAAAGAAATATTATATACAAAACAAAACCGGCCTCCGGTTGGTGAAATTATCAACCGGAAAACCAGTTATAGCTTAACATAGAAATATAATCTTATTTTGAAAAAGCAGGGATCGTTACCTGTGGCGTTAAAACATTTTCATCTTTTTCCACGATCAAATCATTCTTTAATTCAAAATCTTCACTTTGCTTAATATCTGTTGACGAAGCGCCAATTTTTACAGTGTAAGTTCCCGCTTCTGCAATCCATGAAGCTGATTCTGTATTAAATGACGAGAGATCTTTTGCATCAATTACAAAAGTGATCTTTTGGGATTCGCCTGGTTTCAGCAAATTGGTTTTTGCAAATGCTTTCAGTTCTTCAGAAGGTTTTTTTAATTCTTTTGAAGGTGCACTGAGGTATAATTCAACTACTTCCTTTCCGGCAACACTTCCTGTATTTTTAATAGTAACAGTAGCCACCATTTTTTTATTAAAAACTTTACTATCTAATTTTAAATTACTATAAGTAAAATTGGTATAGCTTAATCCATATCCAAATTCATAAGCAGGTTTTACATCGAACGTATTGAAATACCTGTAGCCTACATAGATTCCATCATCATAAGTAACCTCTGCAGGAATTTGTTTCATTCCAAAATTCCCTGCGATTGCCTGGTCAGGGAATTCTTTTCCAGGAAAACCTTTTGTTGATGGCACATCTTCATATTTAACCGGGAAAGTAACAGCGAGTTTACCTGAAGGATTTACTTTGCCACTTAATAAATCTGTAATGGCATTTCCTCCCTCAAGACCAGGCTGCCATGCAAGCAATATGGCATCAGGGTTATCTCTCCAGCTTGCTACTTCTATTACACCGCCAATATTTAAAACCACAATTACTTTTTTATTTTGGGAATGATATATATCCGACACATTTTTAATGAGTGCCCGCTCGGTATCTGATAAATTATAATCATCTTCCAGTTTTCTGTCTCTTCCTTCGCCAGCGTCTCTGCCAATAGAAATTACGGCCACATCTGTTTTAGAAGCTTCTTTATTTATAAGGTCTTCATCTGCTGCATATTCACCCATTGGCGGTGTAGGATGCATAAATTGCTGCATCATAGTTTGTTTAGGGTGCTTTGCTCTTTCATCATTGATATAATTGGTATAAACATTTTTTAAATCTGCATCTACATTATAGCCTGCGTTTTCCAGACCCTGATCAAGAGAAATAGTAAACGCTTTATTCACACTGCCACTACCGGTACCACCAGCTATCATCTGATATCCATTTGTACCAAATAAAGCAACATTGTGGATGTTTTTGATGAAAGGAAGCGCTTGTTCATTGTTCTTTAACAATATCATTCCGTCCTCTGCCACTTTTCTTGAAATCTGTGCATCCTTTTTTAAATCGGGCTTGTCAGAAAATTTATAATTTTTATAAGCCGGAGATTTGAAAATAGTTTCCAGGATCCTTTCACAATTTTCATTCAATACTGTTTCTTTAAGTGACCCGTCTTTTACGGCATCCATTATCGCCTCGGTTTGTTTTGGTGTTCCCGGCATCAGTAAATCATTGCCAGCCTTCATTTGAGCTACCGGATCATGACCTCCAAACCAGTCGGTCATTACCATCCCTTTGAATCCCCATTCTTTTCGCAGGATAGTGGTCAACAGATCGTATTCCTCAGAAGTATAAGTTCCATTTACTTTATTATATGAACTCATTACGGTCCAGGGTTGCGATTTTTTTACTGCAATTTCAAAACCTTTCAAATAAATTTCGCGAAGCGCTCTTTCACTTACAATTGTATTTACTGTATTGCGGTCCGTTTCCTGGTTGTTTGCTACAAAATGTTTGATGGAAGTACCCACACCCATTGATTGAATACCATTCACGATGGCGGCGGCCATGTTACCTGCCACAACAGGATCTTCAGAATAATATTCAAAGTTTCTTCCACCCAATGGATTACGTTGAATATTCATTGCGGGAGCCAAAATAATATCAATCCCGTAATCACGGATTTCACTGCCAAAAGCAACTCCCATCTTTTTTACCATAGAAGTGTCCCAGGTAGAAGCCAGCAAAGTAGCTACAGGCCATGCTGTGGCAAAATAACTTCTGGAGCTATCGCCATTTCTAAAAGGGTTTATTCTTACACCGGCCGGCCCATCAGACAGGACAATCGAAGGAACATTCAAAGTTGGAAATGCATGCGTAGTACCTGCCGCGCCGGGAACTTTATCTTCTGTGTGGCCGATAACAGGGCCTTGTGATTTCATGCCAGGCATGTGAAAACCATTACCAACCACTAATTCAGCCTTTTGCTGAAGCGTCATTTTACTAACAATTTGCTTGGCTTTTGTTAAAGAATTTTCCTGGCCCTTTACCATATAAGCAGCCAGGATCATAATCAGTAAAGAAAGAAGTTTTTTCATTTTATACAATTTAAATTTTGTTGCGTTATTAAGACGCAATGTAAATTATTTTTGGGAATTGATATATTTTAATTAATATTTCATGGAAATAATTCACCTTTATGAATACAATGAAATTTGAAAAAGAATTAAAAGCGCATTTCTTAAAAGGCCATGAGTTATATCTCCGTCATATTTCTATTGACTGTGTCATTTTTGGTTTTCACGAAAATGAATTAAAAGTTTTATTGCTTAAAGCGAAGTATGCAGGTAAATGGGCATTACCAGGTGGTTTTGTTTTGAAAGAGGAATACCTTGATGAGGCAGCAAAGCGCATATTACATGAAAGAACAGGGTTGGAAAAAATTTATCTTCAGCAATTTTATACATTCGGTGATCCGGCGCGATCTACCAAAAAAATTAACCAGGGATTTTTAAAAAATATTGGTACAAGCACCACCAAAAGCTGGATGTTTGAAAGATTCATTTCAGTGGGATACAGCGCCCTGGTTGACTTTACAAAAGTGCAACCGGTATCTGATCTTTTTTCTGATGGCTGCGAATGGTTTAATATTCATGAGATTCCGGAGATGATCCTTGACCACCAGGAAATATTCAAAAAGGCTTTGGAGAATTTGCAATTGCAACTTAATTTTCAGCCTGTAGGTTATAATTTATTACCTTTAAAATTCACGATGCCGGAGTTGCAAAAATTGTATGAAACCATATTAGATCGAAAATTAGACAGAAGAAATTTTCAAAGAAAAATGATGGCTACGGGGATCTTAAAAAAATTAAAAGAGACAAAAAAAGGAGTGGCTCATAAAGCTCCTTTTTATTACAAGCTTGATTTAAGTAAATATAAAAAAGCGCTTAAAGCAGGTATGGGTTTTGAAATGTAAAATGAAGGATTATTTTATGAACAGAAAAGATTTTCTTTCGACAGTTGTTCCTTTAGTATCTGCCGCTACTGTTTTTGCAAAACAAAAATATCCTGAAAGAAATTCCACTTCAAAAAAAATCCCTCCTTATTTAAAAAAGGGAGATCTCATCGGAATCACTTGTCCATCGGGGCATATAAGTGCCGAAGAAACTCAATCAGCAATCAACAAAATGAATGAATGGGGATTTAAAGTTTGTACTGATGATACAGTTGGCGCCGTGGATTTTACTTTTGCCGGCACTGATGATGAAAGGGCTGATGGTCTTCAAAAAATGTTGGACGATCCTGAAATAAAAGCCATTATGCTCGGCAGAGGTGGCTATGGAGCGATAAGGATCATTGATAAAATTGATTTTACCAAATTTGAAAAAAACCCCAAGTGGATCATTGGTTTTAGTGATGCTACTGTATTTCATTGCCACATCAATCACAACTTTGGGATTGCTACGTTGCACTCAAAAATGTGCAATAGTTTTCCTGATGATTTTTCGTTAGCGGAGCAAACACAAATTGATTCTATTGATTCCATAAGGCAATGCCTCGTAGGAGAAAAAATGAAATATCTAACAGGGCTAAATGAGTGTAACCGTTATGGTGACGCGATTGGCCCTTTGGTTGGCGGAAATTTATCTATTATTCAAATGCTTGACGGAAGTATTTCCGATTTACATACTGAAGGAAAAATATTATTTATAGAAGATGTAGATGAATATCCTTATAAAATTGACGGGATGCTTTGGAATTTAAAACGAAGTAAAAGATTAGACAGGTTGAAAGGATTGATCATCGGCGAATTCAGGATGAAACCAGACGATCCGGGGGAAGTATTTGGATTAAATCTTTATGAAATGGTAATGGAAAAAGTAAAAGAATATCAATATCCTGTTTGCTTTGATTTTCCCGTAGGGCATGTAAAAGAAAATTATGCGTTGAAGTGTGGAATGAGGCATAAGTTGAGTGTTACAGCAGAGGGGACAGTGTTAGAATGTGTTGGATAAAGCCTCACCCCAACCCCTGCCCGACTTCGTCATTCAGGCGGCCCTCTCCGAAGGAGAGGGAAACGCTCCAAAATATTTTTTAAAATAATTTGATTAAAAAAGAGTTAGGAAATGACTATAATACCGCCATATTTAAAACCGGGAGATACCATTGGCATTGTGTGCCCTTCAGGATATATGCCTGCCGAAAAATACCAAACCTGTATTGAAACCCTTACTGAATGGGGATTTAAAGTAAAAGTTGGAAAAACACCCGGTCATCATTTTCATTATTTTTCAGGTACAGATGAAGAAAGATTGAATGATCTTCAGCAGATGATGGATAATAAAAACATTAATGCCATTTTATGTGCAAGAGGCGGATATGGAATGGGAAGGATCATTGATAAATTAGATTTTTCAAAATTTAAACATCATCCAAAATGGATCATTGGATTCAGCGATATCACGATTTTGCATTGTCATTTATTTTCGAATTTTAAAATTGTTTCTTTGCACGCGCCTATGGCCGCGGCTTTTAACGATGGAGAATTTAAAAATGAATATATCCAAAGCCTGCACGAAGCTTTGCTTGGGAAAAAAGCCGATTATAAAACAAATGGAAATATTTTAGATCAGCAAGGAAAAGCAAAGGGCATTTTGGTGGGAGGGAATTTATCTCTTTTGGTAAATGTGATCGGAACCCGATCTGATATTAATACAAAAAATAAAATTCTCTTCATTGAAGAAATAGGCGAATACATTTATGGTGTTGACAGAATGATGTACCAATTAAAAAGAAGTGGAAAACTGGATGATTTAAAAGGATTAATTATTGGGAGATTTTCGGATATGAAAGATACCACTATTCCTTTTGGGAAAACAGTAGAAGAAGCGATTAAAGATTTAGTGAAAGAATATAATTACCCGGTTTGTTTTGGATTCCCGGTAAGTCATGAAAAAGAAAATTATGCGCTGAAGATTGGAGTTAAATATAAACTGAATGTCGGGAATGGTTTGGTGGAAGTGAGGGAGGTGTGAGGTGTGTCAGCCGTCAGTTATCAGCTATCAGCAATGAGCTACCAGCTATCTCCAAAAGGAGTCCTTTGGACAGCAAACAAACAATTATCAAAGAATTCTATTCAACCAATTATCCAATTAACAAATTCATGTAACTACTAAATGCAGCGTTTCTGAAACTTTTGTTGTCATTACTTTTATACCAAAGCAATTTTTTTTCTATCAGAATTTTATATATGAAAATTATGAAGCCATTCCTGCTTGCCTTTAGTATTTTTATTTTATTCTCTTTTGCCACAAATGCGCAATCGTCTTTATCTCTTTCCACAGGCATTTCATCAGATTTAAATAATGCTCATCATTCGTTTTATCATATTCCTTTTTCATTGCAATGGAAACCATCGTCAAGAGAAAGATCTGCATTCTTTGTAGAGTTCGATTATGATTTTCCTTTTTCAACTAAAAGTACAGGTCAATCTTATACTTTAAACCCGTCATTGCCAAAGGAAGTAACTTTGCAGGAGACTATCCGTCCCTACATTTTTAGTGTGAGTATTGGATTTAGAATTCATTTATATACCAATAAAAGAAACAATAGTTTTTATTTAAACCTGTTACCTTTCGGCATCAGTACTCAAAATTTTAAAGTAAACTACAAAAACTTTGATAAAGAGAATTATGAAATATTAAATCCGGATATCAATATGAACAGAGGTGGAATTGTAACATCTATTGCGGCTATATATAATTTTCATAAAACAAAACAAGACATGAAACTGATGCTACATGTTCAGTCGCCTCCGTTAGAGGGGACAGGCAATTATCCATTATCATTCAGGTTTGTAGCGCCTTTGCAATTAACTTTTGGCTATAATTTTTATTATAATAAAAGAAAATGAAAACTATATTATTCAAAATCATTGTGTGTGCCCTGGCGCTTTATTTATCATCTTGTGTGAAGAGAAATTTTTTCCCCGATCCGGACGATCCGGGTTTGAGCCTTCTGACTTCTCACGGATTTAATATTGCAACCGCCTACATTAATAATGTACCTTATATCAATCCATTTGATCCCGGAACATTAGGAATTGGAGGCGCAAATTCTGCGCCGAGCCTTGAGTTAATTGGAACCGGCAACTCTTTCGATACTCTTTGTCTTTCATGGCAATTTGAAATAAATGACAATACGTCTAATAATCAGCCTTATCCTACCATCTCAACCATCTCATTGTTAATGCCAGTACCGAAATCTTTTACAAAGACTGATTTTTTTGCATTGAATGGCCAGAGATTTTCATCCAACACAAATGCTGTTGTGTTACGTTCTTACCATAATTACTTTGATACTTTATCAGGTACCTCTAACATTTATTTTGTAAGCATAAAGTATGACAACACATCGGGTTCAATAACCAATCTTTCATTTTCCGGATTGTTTGATGGCAACATCGGCGACAGCATTCTTATCACGAAAGGAAGGTTTGATTTTGAAATTGATGCAGCAACTCTTAATTTCTGATTGTGAAGTTGCCTGACTTTGGAAAGTTGCCAAACCCTTTTTTGTAAAAAACACTTCCAATAAAACTTTCCAAAAGTTTACTGAACAGTAAACAAACTTTTATTGAGGATTAGAACTTTTGGAAAGTTACCAAACCCGCTTTTGTAAAAAACACTTCCAATAAAACTTTCCAAAAGTTTATCGAACAGTAAACAAACATTTATTCAGAATTTGAACTTAGGCTTTTGGAAAGTTGCCAAATTTGCTTTTGTAAAAAATTTGCAGTATCAAACTTGGTTCTTTGCAAAAACTGGCTTTATACTTGCCACAGTTTCATAAATAACGTGATATTAAATTTCAAAAGAAACTTTTCTATGGCTGGTATAAATAAAAAACCAAAAATTTTCTTCCTTTGTTTTTTTCTTCTATTAATAAATTCCATTAATACGCAGGCCCAGTCGCCACGGGAAAATGATACCAGTTATTATGTTTTCTTTCCGGGAAGTATAACCGTCCGCTTATACACTTCTCAAAAATATACCGCATTCACTTTAAAAAACGCTGCTGCAAAAAATATTAGTTATCATCCCAATACTTCTTTTGATTTGGGAGCAGGCATCACGTATAACAATTTATCTCTAAAGCTGGGCTATGGTTTTGGATTTTTAAATAAGGATTCGGCAAAAGGGAAGACCAAATACCTGGATCTCCAGACTCACATTTATTCTCCGAAATGGATAACCGATCTATATGGGCAATTGTATAAAGGCTACCACCTCTATCCTGAAGGTTTAGCAGCCGAACCTGGAAAAGATTATTATTACCGCGGTGATATCAGAGTTTCATTGTTTGGCATTTCACTTTATCACGTTTTCAACTATACCCGTTTTTCTTACAGGGCAGCTTTTGTTCAGAATGAATGGCAGAAAAAATCTGCGGGTACTTTTTTAGCGGGAGCCGAGACATTTTACGGGATTGTAAAATCCGACAGTAACCTCATACCCCGTTCAATAGCAAATAATAATACAGATAACAATATCAATAAGATCAATTATTTCAGCATAGGGCCTGGCGTCGGATATGCTTATACGGAAGTATTACTTCAACATATTTATTTTACCGGCTCACTTACCGGCAATCTCAATTTCATTCTTGTTAATGATCATGCAACGCTTAATAACGGAAGCCGCTTTTCTATTAATCCCTCCACCCGTTTTCGGGTATCGGCAGGGTATAACGGCAGAACGTGGAATGTAAGCGCCAACTGGGTTTCAGGCTATCTTCCTTTTAAAGGAACTGACAAAGAAAGAATCTATATTTTTAATACCGGAAATTATCGTTTCATTGTAGCAAAAAGATTCAATACCGGTAGTCGTTTACAAAAACACCTGAAGCTTGTAAATAAGATATTAAAAGAATAGGAGCGCTCATATCCAAACAGCAACTATCTGTATCATCTATAAATCAAAACAAAAAATACTTAGATATTTAAAATACCAATTTGCGAAAGACAGATAATTTATCTGCGATAAAATTTCTTACAATTTTAATTTCACCACATTCTTTAAAGTAGTATCTCTCCTGTTAAATGACTGAAATATTTTTACATTTTCAATATTCGATAAAGACAAATCCGGAATATCTTTTCGGGCAGGCGTGTTTACGAACCGAAAGTCAGC
The DNA here is from genome assembly GCA_036509335.1 of Hanamia sp. Lineage (GTDB taxonomy): Bacteria > Bacteroidota > Bacteroidia > Chitinophagales > Chitinophagaceae > Ginsengibacter. The sequence continues at coordinate 5,797 of DATCFT010000024.1, read as the reverse complement.
ATTTTTTACACTATCCATTACAAAACATGGACGCTGATCGTCGGCCAGAAGATGTAAATTGATATTTTGAAGTTGAATACCGTTCACATTCCTAATAAAAAAACCATAAGACGGCATCGTTCCAAAACTGTCCGGTTCAGGGTAATCTTTTTCCATATCAGGCACTTCCCGTGCAGCCTGTTCTATTGTACCGCCGCCTTTAAAATAAACATTGATATCATGAAGAGATACATCTTCAATATCATGGCCCGGAATTCCACTGATAATGGCACCCGCTTTCGAATCTACATTGTATGCTACTATATTACTGATAATAATTCGCCGTAAGGCACCTACGGGAGTTCCCTGCGGACCCCGCATCCGTGCACCAAGCCGCAAAAAAATCGGCGCACTCATAATATCCCGCATGGTAATGTTATTGATCGTAACATCCTCAAGCATTGCTCCATCTACTGTTTCCAAAGCGATGCCATGACAGTAGTTGAAAACACAATTTGAAATAGTAATATTCTTAAAACCTCCATTCGATTCAGTACCCATTTTGATACGGCCGGTCGGGTTTTGATTGGTTCGCTTAAAAGTTCCATCCAAAAAACTTCCTTCATCAAAACCGCTGACCTGGCAATTGGTGATCGTTACATTTTCTGTTGAACGCGCAAAACCAAGACCGTAGCTGCTTTTCAGGCATATCCCATCATCATGCGGCGAATTAACACTACAATTTGAGATCCTTACATTATGGCAGCAATCAATATCCATTCCATCACGGTTGGTATCCATTTTTACATTATCAATGGTAAGATTATCTACGCCTGTGGCAAGTATGGCAAACCATCCCGCATGCAACATAGAAATGTCGCGAATGATCACATTTCTGCACAAATAAAGACTGATGGATTTATTGGGACGCTTATCATCTTCGCCATTATTGTCTCTTACAAGGCCTTTTCCCCAAATCATTCCCGAACCGATGATAGAAATGTCATGCAGATTCTCTCCCCATATCAGGCTGTTGTGCCAATGCCGGTGCCCAAAATCTTCATACTTATTATTTACCTTATTTTCAGGAAGATCGTATTCATCCTGGTCTTCCGGGGGTGCTGCTATAATGGTTGCTCCTGCATCAAGATAAAGAGTAATATTACTTTTCAAATGAATAGAGCCACTCAGGTAATTTCCGGCAGGAAAATAAACTGTTCCGACTCCCGCACTGGCCGCATCTTCTATGGCTTTATTGATGGACTTTGTATCCAAAGCAACTCCATTGCCGGTAGCACCAAAATGTTTTACATTATAAATTGCCAATGTAGCTTTTGGAATTTGTGCTTTGGGAGAAAATCCCGAAATGCACATTACAAATAATACTGAAAGTATTTTTCTCATTACAATAAATTATTTCGATTAAGATGATAAAATAATAATTTTAAAACTTATCATTATCCAAACAAAAATAAATGATTTCACAACCATTCATTAAAAGATTCCATCACTTCATAAAATCAATAAATGGGTGCATTTTAATTTGTCGCAAGGTTGCCAACCTTCAATAAGTTCGTTTTAGCTTGAGAGCACCCATCTCCAAGGTTGGCAACCTTGAATCCAGAGCGACATTTTGAAATGCACTTCAATAAATTGAATACACTTGTTTTTAAAAAAGAAACATTATTTTTATAAAAAAAAGAATGAAATATTTTTTCACTTTTATATTATTATTGTTTCTCGGCATCGGATGTAAGCCAAAAGTATTATCAGGAAAAGAACTTCATGATAAGCTTGTTGAAACCATGGATGATTATCTCCAAAAAAATCTTAAACCAGGTATTTCTTTTACTATAAAAGAATTGGTGTATTATCCTGAGGTGAATAAAAAGCTTTACGATTGTAAGTTTTATGTTTATATGCATTCCAACACAGTAGATACCACCGGTATTATGTTTGCCACCATTACAAATGATTTTAAGGAGGTGGTGCGTACACAATAGAAAAAACCTACAGCTCATTTCTTAAATAAGTATTTCTTCGTTTAGGTTTAACTGTTATGTTTTAATAAAAATTAGAATTATTAATAATTGTTGCTTTACTGTAACACAGATAATTTTTTAACAATCCACTAACCGATTAAAAGTTTAGCAAGGATTTTGCTATATTAAGGAAGCCACAGTTAAGCGGCTAACAGCAAATACAGCTAAAGATATGAAACCGACTATATTATTTCTTTTTTCAATGGCAATTTTAGCAGATGTACAAGGGCAATTAAAAACCACGGTCAAATGCCCCGACTTCCACATTGATATACTTGCAGGTTCCGTAAACAAAGATATATTTCCCAATGCAACTATGGGACAAATTAAACTTCATTTGCCCTGCTTTACCGGTATTGAAAAAGAAGGAGATTCTTCCAAATGCGGTGGCGGCGTGTTTTATAAAGATAAAGACATATATTTTTATACCAACCGACATTACATAGAAATAGGCCCGGCTTTTAAAGGCACGCTCAGCATTCCGCTTATGGGTGCGCCACGAAATGGCTTATTTAAATGGCTGGGCGACCCTCAAATAAAAGATGTGCACTGGGATGCTTTTCAAACTTCGTATGGCATATTAATTCTTTATTACAACAATGCCTCCAAAGTAAATAAAATACAATTCAGCACAGAAAATTCAAATACAATCCGGCTTTGCGATTAATATTTTACAAAAAAATGGTGCCTAAAAAATAATTAAAATCAGGAAGTCATCAGTAGTTTTTTTATCAACCATTTTTAACCACAATGACTAAAAAAACAGCCGGTTTTTTATTTCAGATCAAATAACTTTTCCGCATCCAGCCAGTTATCTAATCTTTCATATTTTGTTTCATTCAAATTGTGTGAAGAAGAAAACATGATACGTCTTCCGTCAAAAACAGATAAATTAAAATCGTGGTCATCAATGAGAACATCTCCTTTCAAAACACTTTTATCCCCGCAAAAGATCCTTCGTTTCCATGAAATAAAAGGAAAATGTTGATCAAGCCAATTATTTTTATGAGGCAAAGAAAAAGGAAATTCCATTGCTGCTGAAGCGATATACACTTCAAAGCGGTTATTCAATTCTTTCACCATTTCAATGCTGTTTGGAATAACAGGGAGATCTTTAAAAAAGTCCGGATGAAAAGAATATTGTTTTACTACTTTTTTATTTTCTTCGGGAACGATTACATGAAGCTTGGTTCCTTTCAGGTCTTCTTTGGTATAGCGAACTCCAAAATCGCGCTCATACCATTCGCTAAAACGCTCAACAGCATCAGCAATTACATCATCCATATCAATCAGTATTCTCATAAAATATCATTCGTTTTAAAATTAAAAGTAAATCATGTAGTTCAAAGTTCGTAGTTTGTTGAAGGTTGAAGGTCAAAATAAAAATCTTCAATATTTATTGTTTTACTGTATTATATACCAGCTCCTATGAAATAATAATATCCTTTCTTTTGTGAACGTACACTAAGCCAGCCACTAATAAAGGTTGCTGTGAGGTACATTGCTATTAAATTTCATCAACAACTGCAAATGCAAAAAGCATTATATTGATCGTTTGGATGACTTAAAATCTCCACCAATTCTGCAAACACAAACGTTTGATACCAACCTTGTCCTGCATTACTGAAATCAATCGCGTAGTTCATCAATTGCTTTTTAATACACAGTAAAACAATAGTCATGAGTCAATTCATAATTAGGAATTGACGGCTCATATATTCAGCCTGGAAAGTAAACTGAATCTAAATAATTTAAATGTTGGTTAATAGCACTGCTTATTGGAATTGTTACAGAAGCTTTTGTACAATTTTTCATTGCCTGATAAATATCCAAAATAGTTATATAATAACCCCATGAATTAAATGAAGTTCAAAATCACCCGGGCAAATATCAGGATGATTCGTACCATTAGACAAGTATGCTACATCAGGTTGTTCAATTTGATTATATGCGTTTACCCCATACCGTTGATCCGCTAAAAAATGGCCATGTGATAACCCCATGCTTATTAAAGAATTATAATCGTCCGGTTTATTTTTACTGATGTCACTTCAACCAAGCTCTTTACAGTAAAGGAAGGAATAAATGGAATTCGTATTTTAGTTCCCAATTGTAAAATGACAAAGCGCATTCTCTTTATTTCGATTTTACAATTATCTTTAATTTTTATTAGCATTTACAAGATATTTGTTCTTTGGCAAAAGAAAAACTTCCGGTGTTCAAATAAAACTGTATGCCCAAGCGTTTCAAAAAAGCTAAAGAGGTGCTAATAACGCATATCTTGATAGAATTATTTCATAACCTATGAAACCAGAGTGTATTATTTTAAAACACTAATCCTGGCAGATCCAATGCTACTCAAAATATCTATAAAAATCTTTTTCTTACTGTCATTTATTTTATTTATTTTTTCTGCGAAGGCTACTAATTATTATCTCTCTAATACTGGCAATGATGCCAATTCCGGAATGGATCCATCATCTCCGTGGCAGACGTTGAATAAATTAAATTCATTTAAAAACCTGAAGCCAGGAGATAATGTATTATTTAACAGAGGTGATACTTTTTATGGAAGTATTACTATAAGTAATTCTGGAATGGCTGGAAATCCCATAACTTTTAGTGCCTATGGTATTGGAGAAAAACCGGTAATTACCGGTTTTACAAATGTAACTAAATGGATAAATTTAGGTAACAATATTTGGGAGAGTACAGATGCGGTATCTACATTGGCAACGTGTAATATGGTGGTGATAAATGGAGCGAATACTGCGATGGGAAGGTGGCCGAATAGTGGTTATTTAACGTATCAATCTCACAACGGAAATAATTCAATAACAAGTAGTAGCCTAACAGGTACTCCTGATTGGACAGGAGCAGGTATTGTAGTAAGAAAAAATCATTTTATAATAGACAGAAGCAATATAACTTCTCAATCTGGCGGTACGCTTGATTATTCAAAAGGTTCAAATTATTCTCCTACAAACGGTTTTGGATTTTTTATACAAAATGATATTAGAACATTAGATACGACTGGTGAATGGTACTATAATAAATCCACAAATAAAATAAGTATTTATAGTACAATTTCACCAAATAATGTTCAGGTGAGTACAGTTGATACCTTAATTTTAATTAGTGGAAAAAGCAATGTAAGTTTTGATAATATTAAGTTTACAGGGTCTAATACAAACGCAATTATTATTGATAAATCAAACAATATTGCAATACAAAATTGCCAATTTAATTTTTCAGGAATGGATGCAGTTTATGCTGGAACTTCATCTTATCTTCAAATATCAAAATCTTTTTTTAATCAAACAAACAATAACGCCATTTCAATCGGAGGGGTAGGCGCAACACTAAAAGATTCTATCACTAATCACATTCTTATAAGTGAGGATACGATAAAAAATACAGGAACAGTTGCAGGAATGGGTAAAAAACAAGATGACCAAACTGAATTAACAGCTATCCTTTTACAAGGTTCAAATAATTTAATTCAAAATTGCATTATTGATAGCACAGGTTATATACCTATATGGTGGAGAGGCAATTCATCTTCAATAATTAATAACCTTATTACTGCATTTGGTTTTGTTAAGGATGATGGAGGAGGAATTTATTGTTGGAACTATGTATCCTCTCCACTAACCCCTTCATTACTTATTCAATAATGCGGTATAATTTTGCGGTAGCAGTTCCTCTATCGCATTTATCTTATGGTCGTTGATATTTTCAAACACGTATGTAAGCCATTGGATAGGATTTACATT